>NZ_JBXUNM010000022.1:0-1157 GCF_057197005.1 Pantoea sp. SYBGC1 | reverse complement strand
TCCTCGGGGTACTTAGATGTTTCAGTTCCCCCGGTTCGCCTCGCAGCACTATGTATTCATGCTGCGATGATGCACTGAGTGCACCGGGTTTCCCCATTCGGACATCGCCGGCTGTAGCGGTTCATATCACCTTGCCGGCGCTTTTCGCAGATTAGCACGTCCTTCATCGCCTCTGACTGCCAGGGCATCCACCGTGTACGCTTGGTCGCTTAACCTCACAACCCACAGGCGTTTTGAACGCTCGTGAATCGCGATAATCTTGAGACCCGGCCGCATCGTTCTGCCACCCTTATTACGGAGGGTGGCCGGACGCGGTCGTTTCAAATTTTCAGCTTGTTCCGGATTGTTAAAGAGCAATAACTTCGCAATGCACTCGAAAATGCATTCAGAAGTTGAATATCAACGCGGGGACGTTGATGGTGGAGCTAAGCGGGATCGAACCGCTGACCTCCTGCGTGCAAGGCAGGCGCTCTCCCAGCTGAGCTATAGCCCCAATGATTCGCAAAACCCTTCACCCAATTCTGTCGAGTTCGAGGCGTGACGACGCGAAGCATAGTGAACTATGCGAGCCGTTGTCATAACGCAGAAATCGGGAGAATTTGGTAGGCCTGAGTGGACTTGAACCACCGACCTCACCCTTATCAGGGGTGCGCTCTAACCACCTGAGCTACAAGCCTGGAGAGAGTTTTACTGCTTCTTTAAATTTCATCAGACAATCTGTGTGAGCACTTCGCGGGAAGGTATCTTCAGGTAAGGAGGTGATCCAACCGCAGGTTCCCCTACGGTTACCTTGTTACGACTTCACCCCAGTCATGAATCACAAAGTGGTAAGCGCCCTCCCGGAGGTTAAGCTACCTACTTCTTTTGCAACCCACTCCCATGGTGTGACGGGCGGTGTGTACAAGGCCCGGGAACGTATTCACCGTAGCATTCTGATCTACGATTACTAGCGATTCCGACTTCACGGAGTCGAGTTGCAGACTCCGATCCGGACTACGACGCACTTTATGAGGTCCGCTTGCTCTCGCGAGGTCGCTTCTCTTTGTATGCGCCATTGTAGCACGTGTGTAGCCCTGGCCGTAAGGGCCATGATGACTTGACGTCATCCCCACCTTCCTCCGGTTTATCACCGGCAGTCTCCTTTGAGTTCCCGGCAT
>NZ_JBXUNM010000020.1:0-4123 GCF_057197005.1 Pantoea sp. SYBGC1 | reverse complement strand
GGTGCTGATACCCAGAGTCGAACTGGGGACCTCACCCTTACCAAGGGTGCGCTCTACCAACTGAGCCATATCAGCACATCTGGAGCGGGCAGCGGGAATCGAACCCGCATCATCAGCTTGGAAGGCTGAGGTAATAGCCATTATACGATGCCCGCATCCTGGAACTCGGCTACCTGTTCTTTCTGTAGCTTTTGAATAATAAAAGAAGACCTTTTACTATTCGAGCCAGTCAGAGTTTCCGACTGACCCTGACCACACAGATGTGCAATCTGAATCCGGAGGTGAGAGAGTTGAACTCACCCATCAGGTAAACTCTTACCTGATGCCCAACCAGGAGGCTGAGATGGTGGTGGGAGAAGGATTCGAACCTTCGAAGTCTGTGACGGCAGATTTACAGTCTGCTCCCTTTGGCCGCTCGGGAATCCCACCTACTTGATGGTGCCGGCTACCGGAATCGAACTGGTGACCTACTGATTACAAGTCAGTTGCTCTACCAACTGAGCTAAGCCGGCATCAAGTGACGCGCATTCTAGGAAGACCGGCTCCGAGATGCAACAAGAAAATCATCATTTTTATTCTTTTGCTTACTATTTGTGCAAAATCTCTCAACAGCAGCCATTACTGCCGCTTCTTTACTCACACCTGGTACAAATGTTCACCGCCGCGTTCAGCAGCTATACTCTGTTTTCTCTTGAGCTAAGCCGCCCGGGGTTAAACTATTTACTGGGTTTTTTTAGGAGCTGATAGAGAAACTGCTTTTTTCATTCTATCAGACAAAAAATTGTGGTGTATTCTGCGAAAGCGCTAGCAGGATCATCATTTTGCTTCTGTTTAAAGTGACACTGGTGTTAACCTCCTGCCCACTGTTCCCGTTAATTTATCTTCTATGACGCGCAATCGCGTTCAGGACGCTTCATGATGAGGCAGGGATGAACCAGACTTTGCGGTCAGATATATGCTTATGAGTAGAAAAACAACGCCACTGACCACCCCTTATCTGCAGTTTGACAGGCAGCAGTGGGCTACGCTGCGTGACTCAGTGCCTATGACGCTGGATGAGCGCGAAGTTGAGCGCCTGCGCGGTATTAATGAAGATCTCTCCCTGGATGAGGTCGCTGAGATCTATCTTCCTCTGTCACGTCTGCTGAACTTCTACATTAGTTCTAATTTACGACGTCAGGCCGTACTGGAACAGTTTCTCGGTACTAACGGGCAAAAGATCCCTTATATCATCAGCATTGCCGGCAGCGTTGCCGTCGGAAAAAGCACGACGGCACGCGTGCTGCAGGCGCTGCTGAGCCGCTGGCCGGAACATCGCAAAGTAGAATTGATCACCACTGATGGTTTCCTGCATCCGAATGCCGTGCTGAAAGAGCGCGGTCTGATGAAAAAGAAAGGATTTCCGCAGTCCTACGATATGCATCGCCTGGTAGAGTTTGTTTCCGATCTCAAGTCGGGCGCCAGCCAGGTTACGGCACCGGTCTACTCGCATCTGATTTATGATGTCATCCCTGATGGCGATAAAGTGGTTGAGCAGCCTGATATCCTGATTCTGGAAGGGCTTAACGTGCTGCAGAGCGGTATGGACTACCCGCACGATCCGCATCACGTATTTGTTTCTGACTTTGTGGATTTCTCAATCTATGTGGATGCCCCGGAAACCTTACTGGAACACTGGTACATCAACCGTTTCCTGAAATTTCGTGAAGGTGCTTTCAGCGATCCTGACTCCTACTTTCATCACTATTCACAGCTGCCGAAAGAGGATGCCGTCAACATTGCACGCGGGCTGTGGCAGGAAATAAACGGTCTTAACCTGAAAGAAAATATTCTGCCAACGCGTGAGCGTGCCAGCCTGATTATGACGAAAGAGGCTAACCACGCCGTTCAGAGCGTAAGGCTGAGGAAGTAACAGCAAAAAGCCCTGCGTGCAGGGCTTGTATCATAGTGCTGTGGCTAGGCGTTATCTGGCCTGAGTGAGATCTCCCCGCCAACCCAGGATTTAATTACCCCCTCCTGTTCCAGCAGTAAGCCGCCCTGCTTATCTATCCCGCGCGCAATGCCGTAAACTTCGCGCTCACCAATCAGTAATTTAACCGGACGATTGATAAAATTATCCAGTTTTTCCCAGCGGTGAACAAAGGGAGCCAGACCGTCGCGCTCAAAGAGCGGTAACGCCGCACGCAGGCTGTTGATGATACTGGCAGCCAGCTGATTGCGATCGATAGTCACGCCCGCTTCCTGCAGGTTGATCCAGCCCTGATTGATTTCTGAAGTGCCTTCGCCCCGCATCCCCAGATTGATGCCCGCGCCCATAACAATCTGCGCCGCATCACCGGTTTTGCCGGTGAGTTCAACCAGGATACCAGCCAGTTTACGATCGTTAAGATAGAGATCGTTTGGCCACTTCACACGAACATTCTCAGCGCCAAGCGACTGAATCACTTCCGCCATGACAATCCCTATGACCAGGCTCAGCCCCATCGCAGCAGCAGGCCCTTGCTCCAGACGCCAGTACATCGACAGATAGAGGTTGGCTCCAAAAGGCGAAAACCACTTACGTCCGCGGCGTCCGCGTCCTGCCTGTTGATACTCTGCAACGCAGGCGAAACCCGACTCAAGCTGATTCATACGATCAAGCAGATACTGGTTGGTTGAGTCTATAACCGGAATAACGGCGATGCCCGGGGTCTCCAGATGAGCCTGGATAAGCGCTTCATCCAGCAGCTGCAGAGGCGCAGCCAGGCTGTAGCCTTTCCCTGTCACAGTAAAGACATCCAGACCCCAGCTTTTCAGAGTCTGTATGTGCTTATTAACTGCAGCGCGGCTCATGCCCAGCGCTTCACCCAAATGTTCACCTGAATGAAATTCACCGTCAGCCAGTAACGCGGCCAGCTTGAGAGGAACGCTCTGATCCTTCATGCAATAACCTCAACTGCATTACGCTCGCCATCTGCGCCGATAAAACGCACTTCAGGTTCCAGCCAGACATTGAACTTCTTGCCCACGTGCTGCCGCACCGTATGTGCCAGCGCGACAATTTCCTGTGGCGTAGCGCGATCCTGATTGATCAGAACCAGCGCCTGCTGGCGATGTACGGCGGCGCCACCTACGCTGAAGCCCTTAAGCTGACACTGGTCGATTAACCAGCCTGCCGCCAGTTTTACCTCGCCATCAGGCTGAGGATAGTGCGGTATCGCAGGCCACTGCGCGAGCAGCTCTGTCAGCTGCTCAGCTGAAACCAGCGGGTTTTTAAAGAAGCTGCCCGCATTGCCGGTAACGCGCGGATCGGGCAGTTTGCTTTGACGCATCTGGCATACGGCATGGTAGACATCCCAGGCGGTAGTTGTCGCCGGGTTAAGTTTTGCCAGATCGCCATAACTCAGTACCGGTTTCCACGCTTTCATCAGGCGCAGCCCGATCGCGACGATGACGTAATCATCTTTGAGCGCGTGTTTAAATATGCTATCGCGATAGCCAAAGCCGCACTCTTCACGATAGAGCCTTTTAGTGGCTGATGTAGGCAGATGGAGTACATCGACATAGTGACAGACATCTTTGAACTCTATGCCATAGGCACCGATATTCTGGATCGGAGCGGAGCCTGACATACCAGGGATGAGCGCCAGATTTTCCAGACCAGGGATCCCTTTTTTCAGGGTATATTCCACTAACTCATGCCAGTTTTCACCGGCGCCAGCGTGCACATGCCAGGCTTCTTCATGCTCTTCAGGCTGAATACCTTTAATGGCATTGATAACGACGGTGCCGTTGAAATCCTCGAGGAACAGGACATTGCTTCCTTCACCGAGGATGATAAAGGGTTGATTGCGCTGCTGGCTGGATTGCCACGCTGTGGTGATGGCTTCTGCGCTATCCGCGATAACCAGTGTTTGCGCGTCGATCTCAAGACCGAGCGTGTTACATGCTTTGAGAGAGGTACCTGGGGTGAACATTTCACGGCCTTTACTGAGTGATCTGGCCGTAGTTTACCCGATTGACTAAACAGGAGTGGGAGTTTTGATGGTTTTAGCAGGGAATTTTTGCTTTTCTGCGGACGTAAAAAAGCCCTGAACGCGTGTTCAGGGCTCTCTTACTGGATGGATGCCTGGCAGTTCCCTAC
>NZ_JBXUNM010000019.1:0-14060 GCF_057197005.1 Pantoea sp. SYBGC1 | reverse complement strand
GTGGTGGGTGATGACGGGTTCGAACCGCCGACCCCCTCCTTGTAAGGGAGATGCTCTACCAACTGAGCTAATCACCCCCGCTGTGTGGAGTCGCATTATAGGGATCCTTCGAAGTGAGTCAACGCTTTTTAAAATTAAAATGTTTGTTCGCTTTAAAAATAGTCACCCTGCGGGGGTTTTAGCCAATGTGCTGGTTTTATTAGCAGAAAAAGCCGTTTGCGCTGCGGTAGCAACGGTGAGAGTGATTGAGGAATCATCTCCACCTGCTAGAATGTGCGCACTGTTTTTTCGCGTTAACCCGTTTTTTTGTCATCCAGACAGGAAAACCTGCGCATCTAAGGCAATGCTGAATGAAAATTAAAACCCGCTTCGCCCCCAGCCCGACCGGCTATCTGCACGTTGGAGGCGCCCGCACCGCGCTTTACTCCTGGCTTTTTGCACGTCATTACGAAGGCGAGTTTGTCCTGCGTATTGAGGACACTGACCTGGAGCGCTCCACGCCGGAAGCGATCGAAGCCATTATGGATGGTATGAACTGGCTGAGCCTTGACTGGGATGAAGGTCCTTACTATCAGACCAAACGTTTTGACCGCTACAACGACGTCATTGATGAGATGCTGGAAGCGGGCACCGCCTACAGGTGCTACTGCTCCCGCGAGCGACTTGATGCACTGCGTGAAGAGCAGATGGCTAATGGTGAAAAGCCACGCTATGACGGTCGCTGCCGCGACAGCCATGAACATCACGCCGCTGATGAGCCTTGCGTGGTCCGTTTCCGCAATCCGCAGGATGGCTCTGTCATTTTTGACGATCAGATCCGTGGCCCGATTGAATTCAGCAATCAGGAACTGGACGACCTGATCATTCGTCGTACTGATGGTTCACCGACCTACAACTTCTGTGTGGTGGTGGATGACTGGGACATGGGGATCACGCACGTTATCCGTGGTGAAGATCACATCAATAACACACCGCGTCAGATCAACATCCTGAAAGCGATTGGCGCGCAGGTTCCTGTCTATGCGCACGTCTCCATGATCCTCGGTGATGATGGTAAAAAACTCTCCAAGCGTCATGGCGCGGTAGGCGTGATGCAGTATCGTGACGATGGCTATCTGCCGGAGGCGCTGCTGAATTATCTGGTTCGTCTGGGCTGGTCTCATGGCGATCAGGAGATCTTCAGCATTCCTGAGATGAAATCGCTGTTTACGCTGGATGCGGTCAGCAAATCAGCCAGCGCTTTCAACACTGAAAAACTGCAGTGGCTGAATCACCACTATATTACTACGCTGCCGCCAGAGTATGTGGCGACGCATCTGCAGTGGCACATTGAACAGCAGCAGATCGATACCCGCACCGGGCCTGAACTGGCAAAACTGGTGACGCTGCTGGGCGACCGCTGCAAAACGCTGGTGGAGATTGCCGCTTCCTGCCGCTACTTCTATGAAGAGTTTGACGCTTTTGATGCGGATGCCGCGAAGAAGCACCTGCGTCCGGTTGCGCGTCAGCCGCTGGAGCGGGTGCGTGACAAGCTGGCTGCACTGAGCGACAGCGACTGGAATGCAGAGCAGATTCACCATGCGATTCAGAGCGCGGCGGATGAACTTGAGCTGGGTATGGGGAAAGTGGGCATGCCGCTGCGTGTTGCCGTTACCGGAGCAGGGCAGTCGCCGGCGCTGGATGTGACCGTGGAAGCGATTGGCCGCAGCCGCAGCGTCGCGCGGATTGATAAAGCGCTGGCATTTATTGCTGAGCGCGAAGCTAACGCCTGATAGCTTACCGCTCTCGCTCGCTGCGGGAGCGTTATCAGGCATAACAAAAAAGCCGGAAGCAATCGCCTCCGGCTTTTTTATGCATCCTGAATACCCAGCCTTTCCAGAACACCGCGGATCCCTTCACGCAGTAAAAGGGCGGCGAGCTGGTCCTGTTCTGTCTGCGTCATTTGCTGGACAGAATTTATTAATAACGCAGGTAACGTATTCTGCTGAGCGGCGTAATTCGCTGCCGGTTCACTCGCATGGCGGGTGGACTGAATAAAGCTCTTCACCCGCTCATCGATATGGATCAAACGCGCTTTGCCGCCCTGTACACCGGGCTTAGGCGTGGTGGTCCAGTTTTCGCGTTTGATCCATTTGTTCACCGTCTGCCGACTGTAGCCCGTTTCAAGCGCGAGCTCTTCGGGGGTTAGCCATTCCTTTTTCACGATGCTGTCCCTGTTGAATACATTAGCTCTACATATTACAACAAAACGTTACTGGGAAAAGTAATCCGGACAGAAAATGCTTTTTACGACCAATAAAAGACATTAATAGATTACGACGCTTCGCGTGCAACTGCCTGCTCAGGACGGAAGGCCAGGAAATAGGTCAGACCAACGAAGATAGCTCCCCCTACGGCGTTGCCAAGGAATACGGCAATAACGTTAGGCGCAAACTCGGCCCAGCTCATCTGACCCGCAAAGATAGCCGCCGGCACAATAAACATGTTCGCCACGACGTGCTGGAAACCAATGGCCACGAACGCCATTACCGGGAACCACATCCCCATGATCTTGCCCACCATATCTTTACTGGCAAACGCCAGCCATACTGCCAGGCAGACCAGCCAGTTACAGCCCACGCCAGAGATAAAGGCATGCAGGAAATCGGCGCTGACTTTAGCGTGCGCAATCGCAACGGTTTTTTTCAGGTAGTCACCTTCCGTCATGCCCAGCATATGCCCAAAGAACCAGGCGACGGCGACGCTACCCATAAAGTTCGCAACCGTAACCCAGAACCAGTTACGCAGGACGCTCAGGGCGCTGATACGGCGGGCAAACCACGCCACCGGCAGCGTCATCATATTGCCCGTCAGCAGCTCACCGCCAGCCAGCACGGTCAGGATCAGGCCAACCGGGAATACGGCAGCGCCCAGGAAGCTGGAGAATGAGCCCCATTCAGCAGGCAGCTGGTTAATGACGTGCAGATCAAGCAGGAAGCCGGTAGCGATAAAGGCACCGGCCATAAAGCCAAGGATTAATAAGGTTGAAACGGGCAGGCGGCTTTTAGCCACGCCAGCCTGAATCGCCAGCTGGGCGATCTCTTTGGGAGTATGTAGCGACATAATTCTCTTTTTCTTTTATTAAACAATGGGATGATTTTTACCGGTTATTAAGGAGCTAACCCTGGCAGGTCAACCGGTTAATTAGCGTGCGAAGTTTTACACGGACCATTAACGAAAACAAGCCTGGCGCTAACATCTTTAACCTGAATTTAACCCGCCAGCGCGCTGCTTTTTGGTCGCCAGCAGCAGCGGGAGGGCATAAATGGCGAAAAAAAGATCACTACAACACGGGTTTGCCGTCTTTTTCAGCGATTGCACACAGAACGAGAATTTGCCGTTGACACACTCAGGGCGGTTTCATATTATGCCGTCCGTCGGGTCTGCCCGGCAGTTTTTTCGGTACGGGGCTATAGCTCAGCTGGGAGAGCGCTTGCATGGCATGCAAGAGGTCAGCGGTTCGATCCCGCTTAGCTCCACCAAACCGCTCCCAACGGTTTGAACCGAAAGAATGATTCCAGATGTGGGGGTATAGCTCAGCTGGGAGAGCGCTTGCATGGCATGCAAGAGGTCAGCGGTTCGATCCCGCTTATCTCCACCAAATCTTCGTTGTTGCTCTGAATAGCGTCCCGTTACTGCGATAAATCTCTTCCTGAATGACCTTTTTCTGTCAGTTCTGCTCCCTGCAACTCACGCTTTAAAGCGGCAGCTATTCCGTTGGTGAAAATCAGTGATGTGCAGAAAGCGCAGAGAAAAGCGGAAAGCGTGGTGCGGAAGGCGTATCGGCTGAGCAGGAGAGCAGGGCGAGCCGAAGCCCGCCCTGATAATCAGAAAGCGAGTACCAGACCGGCAATGGCAGCTGAGAGCACGCTGACCAGCGTTGAACCGTAGAGCAGTTTCAAGCCAAAGCGTGATACCACATTGCCCTGTTCTTCATGCAGTCCTTTAATCGCGCCAGCCACAATCCCGATGGATGAAAAGTTAGCGAACGATACCAGGAACACCGAAAGAATACCCTCTGCGTTAGGTGACAGCTGGCCTGCAACTTTCTGCAGATCCATCATCGCCACAAATTCGTTAGAGACCAGTTTGGTGGCCATGATACTGCCTACCTGCAGCGCTTCATGCGCCGGAACACCCATCACCCAGGCAAACGGATAGAATACATAGCCCAGCACGCCCTGGAAGCTGATACCAAAAATCAGGTCAAACAGCGCATTCAGGCCGGAGATCAGGGCAATAAAGCCAATCAGCATAGCCGCAACGATAATCGCCACTTTAAATCCGGCAAGAATATATTCACCCAGCATCTCAAAGAAGCTCTGACCTTTATGCAGATCCTGCAGCTGCAGATCTTCTTCATTCTCTACGCGATACGGGTTGATCAGCGACAGAACGATAAAGGTACTGAACATATTCAGCACCAGTGCGGCAACCACATACTTTGGCTGCAGCATGGTCATGTAGGCGCCCACAATGGACATCGATACGGTCGACATAGCGGTAGCCGCCATGGTGTACATACGACGCTGCGACATTTTGCCGAGAATATCTTTATACGCGATGAAGTTTTCTGACTGTCCCAGAATCAGAGAACTGACGGCGTTAAAAGACTCCAGTTTGCCCATGCCGTTGACTTTTGACAGCACGGTTCCGATACCGCGGATGATCCACGGCAGAATGCGGAAATGCTGCAAAATACCGATCAGCGCGGAAATAAAGACGATAGGGCATAAAACATTAAGGAAGAAGAAGGCGAGTCCCTTTTCGTTCATGCCGCCAAACACAAAATTGGTGCCTTCGCCTGCATATTTCAGCAGGTAATCAAACATGCTGGCAAAGCCCTTAACAAAGCCCAGTCCGGCTTCAGAGGTCAGGAAAAACCACGCCAGCAGGAGTTCAATCACTAAAAGCTGTGCGATATAGCGAAAGCGAATACTTTTACGGTCGTGACTGACCAGCAGGGCCAGCACGCCGACGACCACCAGTGCTAAAAGGAAATGCAAAATATGGGACATATCGGCTCCAAATTTGAGGAGGGTTGTATTTTGCTGCGTATTCTATGTAACACGTTACTTAAAAACGAGATCAAACCCGCATTATAAGTATTCAGTATCGCAATTTTTTGCGGATAACTCTGCCTGCTCACATCGCCGTAACAAACCGCTCACACAATTTATCCACACAGAGATTGTTTATAATTTGTTCCGGGCGTAGAGTAAAACCGTTCTATGCTTTGTCAGAGGCCGATCTTTGCGTTGATGTATAGCATTGGCTATACTTTATAGCACTATCTATTACTGCGATAAATATAACCAGATTTCACTCGCCTGTAAGGCTCCCTAAACTCAGTGGGGTCTACACGCGTCAGGACAGGATCACACTATGTCAGAAAGCCGCACCGCAGAGCGCGCCGCCCGCGGAGCCAGAAAACTCAAGCTCGCCCTGCTGGGGCCTGCGTTTATCGCCGCTATCGGTTATATCGATCCGGGTAACTTTGCCACCAACATCCAGGCAGGAGCCGCCTATGGCTATAAGCTTCTGTGGGTAGTGGTCTGGGCAAACGTCATGGCGATGCTGATCCAGCTGATGTCAGCCAAACTGGGGATCGCAACCGGTAAAAACCTGGCGGAGCACATACGCGACCGTTTCCCGCGTCCCGCCGTCTGGTTCTACTGGGTGCAGGCCGAAATCATCGCGATGGCGACCGATCTGGCAGAGTTTATCGGTGCTGCGCTGGGCTTTAAGCTGCTGCTGGGCATCTCACTGCTGCAGGGCGCCGTGCTGACCGGCATTGCGACCTTTTTGATCCTGATGCTGCAAAGCCGCGGACAGAAACCGCTGGAGCGGGTGATTGGTGGCCTGCTGCTGTTTGTTGCCGCGGCCTATATCGTTGAGCTCTTTTTCTCCCAGCCCAGCGTCAGCCAGCTCGTCACCGGGATGGCCCTGCCTTCGTTACCAGGGTCTGATGCGGTATTTCTGGCAGCCGGCGTACTGGGCGCCACCATTATGCCGCACGTTATCTATCTGCACTCGGCGCTGACTCAGCACGGTAATAAAGGCACCAAAGCCGAACGCTACTCCTCCACCAAGCTGGATGTGGCGATCGCGATGACCATCGCCGGTTTCGTGAACCTGGCCATGATGGCCACGGCGGCGGCAGCGTTTCACTTCAGCGGACATACCTCCATTGTCGATCTGGATCAGGCATACCTGACGCTGGAGCCGCTGCTTGGACAGGCTGCAGCGATTGTATTTGGACTGAGCCTGGTGGCGGCCGGACTCTCCTCTACGGTGGTCGGCACCCTGGCGGGGCAGGTGGTGATGCAGGGTTTTATCCGGTTTCATATTCCGCTGTGGGTCCGGCGGGTGATTACCATGCTGCCCTCATTTATTGTTATCTGGGCTGGCTGGGACCCGACGCGCATTCTGGTGATGAGTCAGGTACTGCTGAGTTTTGGCATCGCCCTGGCGCTGATCCCGCTGCTGGCGTTTACCGGAAATCGTGAGCTGATGGGTGATGAACTGGTCAACTCCCGCCTGATGCAGAACACCGGCCGCCTGATTGTGATGCTGGTCGTGGCGCTGAATATCTATTTACTGGTGGGTGAGGCGCTCGGCTGGTAGCGTAAAAACCGGCGCGACAGCGCCGGGAAGGGGTTCAGTGATGGTGGTCATGATGATGTGGCGGGCCATCGTGTCGCCAGTGCGCGCGACGTTCCCGTTCATGATGGCGATCCTGTTCGCGCCAGCGTTCCCGCTCGTGCCGGCGTCGTTCATGTTCGCGGTCGCGCTCCCACGCCTTATGACGCTTCCACTCTTCATGGCGCCACCAGCGATGTTCATTATACTGGTAGCGGTCGTTCCACCAGCGCGGTTCGCGCCAGTTCCCGCCATCCCAGTAATAGCCGCGACGGTCGCGTTCTCCCAGCTGTAAACTGACGCCGGGGGCAAGATCGATGGTAGCGCTGGTAGCATGGGCTGTGTGTGGCACCAGCGGCGATAATGTTGCCAGCAAAACGGCAACGAAAAGTACAGATTTCATGTTATCTCCTTGTGACAGCTTATCACTGCTATCGTCAGACCAGTGTGCCACATCGGACCAGCCTAGCCTTGAGATTTAGTCTGAAAAAGCACGACGGCAGCAGAATATGCGGTCGGTTAACCCCGCCTGCTGCCGTAAAAGAGAGCGGTTACATCAGGATCTGATCGATCGCCTGCAGCTCTTCAGCGGTCAGCGCCGGCTGGCTCAGCATCGCTACCGCGTCGTCGATCTGCGCGATTTTGCTGGCGCCAATCAGCACTGAAGTGATGCGCGGATCGCGTAACACCCAGCTCAGCGCCATCTGCGCCAGCTTCTGCCCGCGCTGCTGCGCCAGCATCTGCAGCTGCCGCACTTTTTCCATTTTCTCTGCGGTAAGCTGGTCCTCATTCAGGAATTTACTGCCGCTGGCAGCACGCGAATCCTGCGGGATGCCCGCTAAATAGCGATCGGTCAGTATGCCGCCCGCCAGCGGTGAAAAGGCGATGCAGCCGGTTCCCTGTTCGCCCAGCACATCCAGCAGGCCCTGTTCCGGGCCGCGTTCAAACAGCGAATAGCGCGGCTGGTGAATCAGACAGGGCGTGCCGAGCTCACGCAGCAGCGCTATAGCGCGTGCGGCCTGATCGGCCGGATAGTTGGAGAGCGCAACATAGAGCGCTTTACCCTGACGCACGCAGTGATCGAGCGCGCGCATCGTCTCTTCCAGCGGCGTATGCGGATCGGGACGATGGTGATAAAAGATATCTACATACTCCAGCCCCATGCGTTTCAGGCTCTGATCGAGACTGGCGATCAGGTATTTACGCGACCCCCAGTCACCATAGGGACCATCCCACATGGTGTATCCCGCTTTGGTGGAGATCACCAGCTCATCGCGCAGGCCGGAGAAATCTTCCCGTAAAATACGACCGAAGTTGCTCTCTGCGGAACCGGGCGGCGGACCATAGTTATTGGCCAGATCGAAATGGGTGATACCGCAGTTAAAGGCGTGGCGCAGCAGGTCGCGGCTGGTATCGACGCGCGTCGCGTCGCCAAAGTTGTGCCAGAGCCCCAGTGAAATAGCGGGCAGTTTAAGCCCGCTCTGGCCACTGCGGCGATAGTGCATCTGCTGATAACGATCGGGATGAGGAAAGAGAGGCATAGCTTAAGGTTATCCTGCAATAGAAATGAGCATTTCGGCCGGTTAGTGTATGCGTTTACACTGCGCTAAAAAGCGTGAAAGATCCCATTCTGCAGAGAGATATCATGTCGTAACGAATGCTTGCCATTAAGCCTGGCGCAATCGCGGTTAAAAAGTCGCTTCATTTCAAACCCATCGCTGATACTCCAGAACATTCCCCTGGAAGGAGCATCTGATGAAGAGATTCACCGTAAGCGACTATCTGTTACAGCGGCTGGATGAGGCGGGCATCCGTCACCTGTTTGGCGTGCCGGGCGACTACAATCTGCAGTTCCTCGACAGCGTGATCGCACATCCGGCGATCGCCTGGGTCGGCTGTGCCAACGAGCTTAACGCCGCCTACGCGGCTGACGGCTATGGCCGCTGTCAGGGCGCGGCAGCGCTGCTGACCACCTTTGGCGTGGGCGAGCTGAGCGCGATTAACGGCATCGCCGGCAGCTATGCCGAGTATGTGCCGGTGATCCAGATTGTCGGTGCGCCGGCGCTGAGGGTGCAGCAGCAGGGGGAGTGCGTGCACCATTCGCTGGGTGACGGCGATTTTCACCATTTTCTGCGTATGGCGCAGGAGGTCAACGCCGCGACAGCGGTGCTTACCGCAGAGAACGCTGCGGCGGAGATCGATCGCGTGATAAGCACCGCGCTGCATGAGCATCGGCCGGGCTACCTGTTGCTGGCGGTGGACGTGGCCGCGGCAGCGATAACCCCGCCGTCAGCACGTGCTGAGCCGCACAGTGAAAACGCAGATGCCACAGCAGCCTTTGCGGCGGCGGCTGAGCATCTGCTGGCACCGGCACAGCGCGTGGCGCTGCTGGCTGATTTTCTCGCCGCACGCTGGGGGGCAGCTGCACAGCTGGCCGGACTGCGTGAGCTGCGCGCGATTCCGGCAGCAACGCTGCTGATGGGTAAAGGCGTGCTCAATGAACAGCAGCCCGGTTTTGTCGGCACTTACGCGGCGGCGGGCAGCAGCATGGCTATTCGCGAAGCGATTGAGGCCGCGGATGTGACGCTGTGCGCGGGCGTACGCTTTACCGACACGCTGACCGCTGGCTTCACCCAGCAGCTCTCCGCTGAACACGTTATTGATATCCAGCCGTTTCACAGCTGCGTGGCAGGCGAGCGCTTTACGCTGCCGATGAAGGCGGCGCTGGCGGCGCTGCAGCCGGTTTATCAGCATCACTGCCCGCGCTGGCCGACCGGAGAGAGCATGCAGTGCGAGGAAAATGATCAGATTGCTGCAGGGATAATCACTCAGCAGGCATTCTGGCAGGCAATGCAGCACTTCCTGCTGCCGGGTGATATTATCCTTGCCGATCAGGGCACGGCGGCATTTGGCGCAGCGGCCCTGCAGCTGCCGGAGGGGGCGCAGCTGCTGGTACAGCCGCTGTGGGGATCGATTGGCTATACGCTGCCGGCGGCGTTTGGTGCGCAGACGGCGCGGCCCGACAGCCGGGTGATCCTGATCATTGGCGATGGCTCAGCACAGCTGACTATTCAGGAGCTGGGCTCCATGCAGCGTGACGGCCAGCGCCCGGTGATTTTCCTGATCAATAACGACGGCTATACCGTAGAGCGCGCCATCCACGGTCCGGAACAGCGTTATAATGACATTGCGCGCTGGAACTGGACCGCACTGCCGCAGGCGATGAGCCTGGAAGGGGCGGCGCAGAGCTGGCGGGTCAGCGAAACCGCGCAGCTGGAGGCGGCGATGGCGGTGGTCAGCAAAACCGCGCGTTTGTCGCTGATTGAAGTGGTGATGGAAAAACAGGATCTGCCGCCGCTGCTGCGCAAAGTTACCGCCGCCCTGCATCAGCGTAATAGTGGTGCAGTTTAAGAAAGTTGCCTCTATACAGATGGCCTGACAATCGCCAGGCTGTGCATCACACTGGATTAACAGCGTCCGCCTCACCGGCGGGCGTTGTTGTTTTATTGGCAGGCTTCTATAGTGTTTGCCACTATTTATGACCCAAGCGGAGCAGCAGAAGAATGACAAAATACGCCCTGGTCGGCGATGTGGGCGGTACCAACGCTCGTCTCGCGCTGTGTGAGGTAGAGACCGGCGCCATCTCACACGCCAAAACATTCTCCACATCAGACTACGACAATCTTGAAGCCGTTATCCGTTTCTATCTGGCGGAACAGCAGCAGGCAGTGACTGATGGCTGTATCGCTATCGCCTGTCCGATCACCGAAGACTGGGTCGAGATGACCAACCACGACTGGGCATTCTCAACGCGCCAGATGAAACAGAATCTGGGCTTCAGCACGCTGGAAATTATCAACGATTTCACCGCCGTCTCTATGGCGATCCCGATGCTGACGGAAAACGAAGTGATTCAGTTTGGCGGCAAAGCGCCGGTTAAAGATAAGCCGATCGCTATCTACGGTGCGGGCACCGGACTGGGCGTCAGCCATCTGGTGCACGTCAATCAGCGCTGGGTCAGTCTGCCGGGTGAGGGCGGCCACGTCGATTTCGCGCCGAACAGCGAAGAGGAAGATCAGATCCTCGAAGTGCTGCGTGCAGAGATGGGCCACGTTTCTGCCGAGCGCGTGCTGTCAGGAGCGGGACTGGTCAACCTTTACCGCGCGATTGTGAAATCTGACGCGCGCGAGCCGCAAAACCTCAAGCCAAAAGATGTGACCGAGCGGGCGCTGCAGGATACCTGTATCGACTGTCGCCGCGCGCTGACGCTGTTCTGCGTGATCATGGGACGCTTTGGCGGCAACCTGGCGCTGAACCTCGGCACCTTTGGTGGCGTTTATATTGCGGGCGGCATCGTGCCGCGCTTCCTCGACTTTTTCAAAGCCTCCGGTTTTCGCGCGGCGTTTGAAGATAAGGGACGTTTCCGCGACTATCTGGTCGATATTCCGGTGTATATGATCACGCACGATCAGCCCGGCCTGCTGGGGGCCGGCGCGCATCTGCGTCAGGCGCTGGGCCGCGTACTCTGACACAGCGGCGGACGGCGCGGGTCGTCCGCCTTACAGCCGCATCAGCTGCCGGAACGGTCTGGCTTTGCTGCGGCTTACCGGTACCTGCGCCTCCAGATCGCGTAGCTTCACCAGATAGGTATTATTAAACCACGGCTCTATCTCGCGAATTTTACTCAGGTTCACACAGTAAGAGCGATGGCAGCGAAAAAACAGCGTCTCCGGCAGCCGGCTGCAGAACTCACTGATGGCCACTGACATCACGTAGGCCTCCCGCCGCGTATAGACAAACGTCAGCTTCTCATGCGCTTCCACATAGTAAATATCGTTGATATCGGTAACGATGATGCGCTCATCTTTCTGCAGGTTCACCGTCTGCGGCGTAACAGCCTGGCTGTTCTGCAGCGGCGGCGGCTGCGTGGCGGCCTCCAGCTTGTTCAGCATGGTGATGATGCGCGCCTCATGGTAGGGCTTGAGGATGTAGTCAAACGCGTCGAGTTCAAACGCCTCCACCGCATAATCTTTCCAGGCAGTGATAAAAACAATCAGGGGCTTGTGGGTAAACTGATGAATATTCTGCGCCAGCAGCATGCCATCCAGCGACGGAATATTAATATCGAGAAAAATCACGTCGACCCGATGCGTCTGCAGATATTTCAGCACATCCAGCCCGTCATCAAAGCTTGCTTCTACCGTGATCTGACTATGCTGCTGAATCATCCAGCTGAGCTCCTGGCGCGCCAGAAATTCATCTTCCACTATTATGGCTTTCATACTGTTATTTCCGGTTGAACGCTGAGCGCGGCAGGGAGAGGCTGGCTGTTTTTCGGCAGGCTAAAGGCGATTTCCGTTCCCGGCTGGTGGCGCATGATAATCAGCCCCTGGCCGGTCAGCAGTCTGACACGGTGGTGAACATTCAGCAGGCCAATTTTATTGCCCGGCATCTCATTGCGCGCAACGCGGCGGGTCACCTCGTCGCTGATCCCCGGTCCGGTGTCGCGTACGGCGATACGCACCCAATCGCCCAGATCTTTCACGCTGAGCGTCACCACGCCTTTGCCCCGGCATGGCTGAATGCCGTGCACAATAGCATTTTCCACCAGCGGCTGAATCAGCAGGCTGGGCAGAGTAAAGTGCAGATCGTCGTCGATATCGTAGATCATTGACAGCTTATCGCCGAAGCGCGCCTGCTCAATGGCAATATAATCTTTTACCTGCCACAGCTCTTTCTTGATATCGATCAGCTCATCCTCATTGAGTTCAAGGTTATAGCGCAGATAGCGCGACAGGTTGATAACCAGCTGACGGGCAGTATCGGGGTTCATCCGGATGGAGGCAGAGATAGCGTTCAGGGCATTAAACAAAAAGTGGGGGTTAATTTTGCTCTGCAGGGCCCGAAGTTCCGCTTTATTGGCCATTTCACGCAGCTGCTCTGCGCGCGATACCTCCAGCTGGGTCGAGATAATCTGCGACAGCCCGATAGCCATCTCTTTCAGCGAGCCGGTAATGCGGTGCGCCCGGCGATAGTAAATTTTCAGCGTCCCGGTCACCTGACCCTGCTCCCAGAGCGGGATCACCAGCATCGAGTGAATATCACGCGTGCGATGCGCTTCGTCGTTGTTTTTGATAATGATCTTCCCGCTGGCAATCGCCTGTGCGGTGGTGGGGCTGATGCCATCATCGCCATTATGGTAGTTCTGTTCACCATAGCCGACATACGCCTGAATCTGCTGCGTATTGGTAATGGCAACCGCGTCGGCGTGGATGTCGCGCCGGATAATATCGCACACTTCGCGCAGCGCATCGCTGTTTACCTGACGAAACAGCGGCAGCGTTTTATTCGCTATCTCCAGCGCAAGTTTGGCCTGCCGGGCGGCGATCGCCTCTTTTTCTCCCTCCACGCTCTGCACCAGCAGCACAATCAATCCGATACTGGAGGCACCCAGAATCATCGGCAGGGCGATCTCCGAGACAATCGTCAGGCCGAGCGCTGCAGGCTTTGCCCATAACAGGATCAGCAGCATAGTCAGCGCTTCGCACAGCATGCCGCCCGCTATGCCGGCCCCCCAGCGCTGCTCTTTGCTGACCCGGCGATTGATTACGCCAGAGGCGATACCGGCCACAATGCTGGTGATCAGGCAGGGTACTGACGTGACGCCATCTATGTCGATCAGGAAGCGGTGCAGCCCGGCAATGACGCCGGTCGTCACGCCCACCCAGGGGCCAAACAGAATGCCGCCCGCCATCACCGCAATGACGCGGACATTTAGCAGCGAGCCATCCACCGCCACGCCGGACCAGGTGCTGAACAGCGCAAACAGCGAGAAAATCAGGGTGACGATCGCTTTCTCGCTCAGCGTGTGTTCATCTTTCTGCAGCAGCTGGCGCAACACCCGGGTGCGGGTAAGAAAAAAGAGGCAGATAAGCATCAGCGCTGCACGATCGAACACCGCCAGCAGCATGTCAAAATGGAAGGGCACAGGCGTTTCCGGGACAAAATATCGGTGGCGTCATAATAAAAAATGCGCGCGCAATGCGCCAGCCTGGCGCTCTGGGTTTAACGGGCCGCATAAATGCGGCCCCTATGGAATTTGTGTAGGGGCGCCATTAATGGCGCCCTGGTTTAACGGGATGCATAAATACGGCCCCTGCGGAGGCGCGTAGGGGCGCCATTAATGGCGCCCTGGTTTTAACGGGCCGCATAAATGCGGCCCCTACGGGATTTGTGTAGGGGCGCCATTAATGGCGCCCTGGTTTTAACGGGCCGCATAAATGCGGCCCCTACAGGGTTTGTGTAGGGGCGCCATTAATGGCGCCCTGGTTTTAACGGGCCGCATAAATGCGGCCCCTACGGGATTTGTGTAGGGGCGC
>NZ_JBXUNM010000018.1:0-22179 GCF_057197005.1 Pantoea sp. SYBGC1 | reverse complement strand
GGTGATTAGCTCAGTTGGTAGAGCATCTCCCTTACAAGGAGGGGGTCGGCGGTTCGAACCCGTCATCACCCACCACTTCGGGTCGTTAGCTCAGTTGGTAGAGCAGTTGACTTTTAATCAATTGGTCGCAGGTTCGAATCCTGCACGACCCACCAAATTCAGAAAAAAGCGCCCTATGGGCGCTTTTTTTGTTTCTTTCGGGTGGCATTAACATCCAGGACGGCATTAATGCCGCCCCTACAAACAAACCGCTCTGCTCGCACCTGTAGGGGCCGCATTTATGCGGCCCTGGTTTATGCGATCTACCCGGCCCAGGGCGGCATTAATGCCGCCCCTACGGTTTCATGATACGTAGGGGCCGCATTTATGCGGCCCTGGTTTATGCGCTCTACCCGTCCCTGGGCGGCATTAATGCCGCCCCTACGGTTTTAAGATACGTAGGGGTCGCATTTATGCGGCCCTGGTTTATGCGATATACCCGACCCTGGGCGGCATTAATGCCGCCCCTACGGTTTTAAGATACGTAGGGGCCGCATTTATGCGGCCCTGGTTTACGCGATATATGCCGCCCCTAAATCAGCGCGGCCCTCAACATTCGGGCTGCACGCTGAAGCCTTTACTTCTGCTGCCGATAACCTTCAGAGTTAATGGCAAGGAGAAAATGATGACGACAATATCAGGTATCAGCACTATCGGGGCCGGGGGCAGCAGCGGAGGCGGGGCAGCCTCCGAGATTGCCGCTATTAATAAACAGATCGCCGCGATTACCAGCCAGCTCAAATCTCTGGCGGACGATCATACGCTGACGCAGGAGCAAAAATCAGAACAGCAGCAGATGCTCGAGAGCCAGATCCAGATGCTCTATGCACAGATTGCTCAGATTCAGCAGCGCGAAGCGGAAAAGGCAGAACAGCAGCAGCAGACTGAGCAGCCGGTGAGCGCCCGGGCCGATGGCATTAACCGGCCAACGCCAGACAATCAGCTCGACGTCTATATCTAAAACGCCGGATAGAGTGAACGAGTCTGCGTCAGCAGTTCAGCCTGCTGACGCACTTCCTGCCAGACCGCCTCCGCAGCGGGCGTAAGCGAACGGTTTTTACGTTTAATCAGCATCAGACTGCGGTTCATCTCCGGATAAAGCCGGCGTACCACCAGCTTGCGTCCCGAAGGCAGCGGCAGCGCCAGCGCCGGCAAAATGCTGATGCCGATGCCCGCTTCCACCATCGGATAGAGGGTGGCCGGATGACCAATCTCCTGTACCACGTTCACACTGATAGCGAGCTGCTGCAGTATCGCGTCCACCAGCATCCGGCTGCCTGAGGCGTAGTCCTGCAGTACCATATTGCGATCTGTCAGCATCGCCCAGGTAACGCTCTCGGTTTGCGCCAGCGCATCATTCTGGTGACAGAGCAGCAGGAAAGGCTCCTGCAGGATCTCTTCGGCATCAAACTCTGCGTCACCCAGCGGGCCAATCACAATCCCGAAATCAACTTCCGCATTACGCACGCTGTGCAACACAGCCTGCTGCACCCTGTCGTGCAGGATCACGCGGATATCGGGATAGTGCTGCTGCGTGCTGGCCAGACATTGCGGCATCAGATGCGCAGAGGGCGTCTGACTGGCCGCAACCCGTACGGTGCCGCTGCGCTGCTCGCCGTAACTGCGCACATCCAGCAACGTGGTATTCAGCTCTTCCAGCAGGCGCGTCAGCCGGGTTGCCAGCTGCTGCCCTGCCCCGGTCAGTAATACTTCACGCGTCGTGCGATCCAGCAGGCGCACGCCTATTTCCGCCTCCAGCTCTTTCACACTATGGCTTACCGCCGACTGGCTTAACCCTATCAGCTGCCCCGCCTGGCTAAAGCTTCCCTGTCGGGCAACAGCAACAAAAGTACGCAGCTGGCGTAAGGTATAATTCATCGATTCTGCTCATAGATTAATGCAATAAATCAATTTTATTTCTAAACGCGCTTAGCGCACAATCTCTGCCAGACTTTTTCTTTTAACCGGACGTTAACAATGGGCTTTTTACGACTCGATCCAATGATGATCAAACTCATCATTACCGTGCTGCTGGCCAGCTTTCTGCCGGCACGCGGCGGTTTTGTCGACTTTTTTGAATACCTCACCACTGCCGCTATTGCCCTGCTCTTCTTTATGCACGGGGCCAAACTGTCGCGCGAGAAAATTATTGCCGGCAGCAGCCACTGGCGTCTGCATCTGTGGATTATGTGCAGCACGTTTGTGATTTTTCCGGCGCTCGGGCTGCTGCTGGTCTGGTGGCACCCGGTTAACGTCGGACCTGAAATCTATACCGGCTTCCTCTACCTCTGCATTCTGCCTGCCACTGTACAATCTTCTATCGCCTTTACCTCTATGGCAGGCGGGAATGTTGCGGCGGCGGTCTGCGCTGCGTCCGCCTCCAGCCTGCTGGGCGTGTTTATTTCCCCTCTGCTGGTCAATCTGGTGATGAACGTGCACAGTGCGGCACCGGGTAACGGTCTGGAGCAGATTGGTAAGATTGTGATGCAGTTGCTGGTGCCGTTTGTTATCGGTCATCTCTCCCGCCGCTGGATCGGCGGCTGGGTGGAAAAGCATCGCAGCCTGATTGGCAAAACCGATCAAACCTCGATTCTGCTGGTTGTCTATTCAGCCTTCAGTGAAGCGGTGGTAAATGGCATCTGGCATCGCGTTGGCGTCGATACCCTGCTATGGATTCTGGCAGGCAGCCTGCTGCTGCTGCTGATTGCGCTGGCAATCAATATCGGTGCCTCACGGCTGTTTGGTTTCAGCCGGGCTGATGAGATTGTGGTACTGTTCTGCGGTTCAAAAAAGAGCCTGGCGAACGGCGTGCCGATGGCTAATATTCTTTTCCCGGCCAGTGCGGTGGGCATTATTGTGCTGCCGCTGATGATCTTTCATCAGGTACAGCTGATGATCTGCTCGTTCATTGCCCAGCGCTATAAAGCAGGTAATGAAAAGCGGCTGGCGCAGCAGCCAGAAGTGCAGAAGTCATAAAAAACGGCCCGCGCAAGCGGGCTTTTTTATTGCGGGGGGCGCCTGAGCGGTGCGATCAGCCCCTGCAGCCCCTCAATTTTAATCGCCAGCGTCAGCTGCATCAGCTCACCCAGCGTACCCGCCGGAAACGCATTTTTGCGCGCAAACCAGAGCAGGTACTCTTCCGGCAGATCGATCAGCAGCCGGCCCTGATATTTACCAAACGGCATCACCGTGCTGGCGATAGCCAGCAGCTGCTGTTTCTCCATGTTATGCGTCCAGCAGGCGGATCATCTCCGCTTCGTCAATAACCGGAATACCCAGCTCCTGCGCCTTCGCCAGCTTGGAGCCCGCCGCTTCGCCGGCGATCAGCAGATCGGTTTTCTTTGATACGCTGCCGCTGACTTTGGCGCCCAGCGCGGCAAGACGCGCTTTTGCATCATCGCGATTCATCTGCGACAGAGAGCCGGTAAGTACCACCGTTTTGCCGGCAAAGGGACTGTCGATCTCTTCTGCTTTGATCACCGCGACGGCAGGCCAGTGAATGCCGATCTCTTCTGTCAGCTCGCGGATCACCTCACGATTGCTCTCTTCTTCCATAAAATTGCGGACGTGAGCGGCAACAACCTTACCCACATCCGGCACGGCAATCAGCGCATCGAGATCGGCATCCATCACCCGCTCCAGCTCGCCAAAGTGACGGGCGAGGTTAGCTGCCGTCGCTTCACCTACCTCGCGGATCCCCAGCGCATACAGGAACCGCGGCAGCGTCGTCAGTTTAGCTTTTTCGAGTGCGGCCACCACGTTTTGTGCCGATTTCGGTCCCATGCGATCCAGTCCGGTCAGTTTACCGGCCGTCAGGCGAAACAGATCGGCTGGCGTTTTTACATACTCTTTCTCAACCAGCTGATCGATAATTTTATCTCCCATGCCATCCACATCCATGGCGCGACGCGAGACAAAATGCTTAAGCGCCTCTTTGCGCTGGGCGCCGCAGATCAGCCCTCCGGTACAGCGCGTCACCGCTTCACCCTCTACCCGCTCCACGTCAGAGCCACACACCGGGCAGTGCTGCGGAAACACAATTTCGCGTGCGTCAGCCGGCCGATCAGACTCCACCACGCTGACCACCTGCGGGATCACGTCACCAGCGCGGCGAATCGCTACGCGGTCGCCGATACGCAGGCCGAGACGGGCGATCTCATCGGCGTTGTGCAGGGTGGCATTACTTACTATGACGCCTGCGACCTGCACCGGTTCGAGACGCGCTACCGGCGTAATGGCGCCGGTGCGTCCGACCTGAAACTCAACGTCGCGCACCACGGTCAGCTGCTCCTGTGCCGGAAATTTGAAGGCGATCGCCCAGCGCGGCGCGCGCGCCACAAAACCGAGTCGCTCCTGCAGCGCCTGTGAATCGACTTTGATTACCACGCCGTCGATATCAAACCCGAGCGCAGGCCGCTCCTGCTCAATATGATGATAAAACGCCAGCGCTTCATCAGCGGTATGAACCCGTTTTATCCGCTCACTGACCGGCAACCCCCAGGCTTTAAACTGCTGCAGGCGTTCCCAGTGGCTGGCCGGGATCTCGCCACCCTCCAGCAGGCCAAAACCGTAGCAGAAAAAGGTCAGCGGGCGTCTGGCGGTAATGCGGGGATCGAGCTGACGCAGTGAGCCGGCTGCCGCATTACGCGGATTCGCAAAGACTTTGCCACCGGTACGCCGCGCTTCTTCATTGAGCTTTTCAAACCCGCTTTCAGTCATAAAGACTTCACCGCGCACTTCCAGCCGCGCCGGAATATTGTCGCCCTGCAGCCGCAGCGGGATCGCCCGGACGGTGCGCACGTTAGCGGTAATATTTTCGCCGGTTGTGCCGTCGCCGCGGGTGGCGGCCCGCACCAGTAAGCCGTTTTCATACAGCAGGCTGACCGCCAGACCATCAAGTTTGAGTTCACAGCAGTAGGTCAGCTCATCGCTGCTCTTGAGCCGATCCTGTACGCGTTTGTTAAAGGCGCGGAACCCTGCCTCATCAAAGGTATTATCCAGCGACAGCATCGGCACTTCATGCCGCACCTGCTCAAAAGCGGTCAGCGGCGCCGCGCCGACCCGCTGCGTAGGTGAATCGGGCGTAATCAGATCGGGATGCGCACGCTCCAGCTCGCGCAGCTGATTCATCAGCCGGTCATATTCAGCATCCGGGACTTCCGGCGCATCCATCACGTGGTAGAGATACTCATGATGACGCAGCGTGGTACTGAGCGCTGCGATCTGCTCCTGAACTGATTTCATAGCGTTTATCCGATAAAAAACCCCCGGCTGGCGGGGGTTGAGAGTGACTCTGTTTCACGCTGCAGGCTGCAGGCGTAAACATGTAATACTGCCGTAGCGGTTAGCCGCCAACCACCTCGCGAATGCGGGCTTTGTACGTCTCAAGCTTCTGCGGCGTCATCATGCGACGCTCGTCATCCAGCACTACGCCGCCGACGTCATCGGCAATACGCTGGGCTGACTGCAGCATCAGTTTAAAGTTCTGATGCGCATCGCCGTAGGATGGCACCATCATAAACATTGAGACGCCAGGCGTAGTGAAATCGCCCATGGTGTCAGGGTTGAAGGAACCCGGCTTCACCATGTTGGCAAGACTGAACAGAACAGGACCGCTGCCGGCCGGACTCAGATGACGGTGGAAAATGTTCATCTCGCCAAACTGGAAACCCGCCTGCAATACGCCCTGCAGCAGCGCTTCACCATTGAGCGCACCGCCTGCATGAGCGGCAACGTGCAGAACCAGCACCGTCTCTTTTTTACTGCCGGGCGCTGCAGGCTGCGGCGCAGCGTCCTGTGACGCCGGTGTCGCTTCAGGCTCAGGTACGGCTTCAGGCTCAGGTGCAGCGCTGAATTCCGGAGCGGGCTGTACCGCAGGAAGAGGTTCGTTATCCAGCAGCGGATCGGCCTGTACCGGCGCAGGCTGCGGTTTCGCAACCGGCTGAGGCGCAGCGGGCTGCTGTACAGGCGGCGGAGAAACAGGCTGCTGTGGCGCGGGCTGCGCAGGCGCAGGCTTGCTGTCCAGCAGCGGATCGCCCGTCAGCGGGGTTTCATGCTGTGTGAAGGGCTGGCGTGCCGGCTCCGGCGCACGCGGCGCGGCCGGTTTGGCTGGCGGCGCGGTGAACACAGGCTCATCACTGTCGTCATGCTGACGATGGACGCGCACTTCACCGACGCCATCCTCTTCATCACTCAGCAGATCGTCATCCGCGTCATCGCGCTGTTTGAGACGTTTGTGCGGGCGATCGCGAAATACGGACGAACGCTCTTTACGACTGGTCCACAGTCCGTGAAGAAGCAGCGCTATTATGGCGATCGCGCCAACAACGATTAATATCAGACGCAAATCCTGCATCATTGTATTCTCTGTTGTTCCAATACCTTGCCACCACGGCAAACTTTATCCTCTAACTGTATTTGCCCTGCTACACAAGTGCAAGTCTGCGCACTATTTTCTGACAAATAAGATAGCCAGCCGACGCTTTTTCGCTGTTTTTTCGCACAAAGCAGGCCAGCTCACCAGGAAAAGCCAGGGTATGATGTTGATGCCGCTACTTACAGGAGAAAGGCTTGTTATGCCCGCAGAGAATTCAGTCTCATCATTTAATGGTCTTCACTACTTTGCCCGCGGCTGGAATCTGGTGCATATGCGGGGGATCCGCCGCTATGTCATTGTGCCGCTGCTGGTAAATGTGCTGCTGCTCGGCGGCGCGTTTTACTGGCTGTTCCGCCGGCTGGGAGAGTGGATCCCTCAGCTGCTTTCACACGTGCCCGACTGGCTACAGTGGCTGAGCTATCTCATCTGGCCGCTTTCAGTGATTTCAATCGTGCTGGTGTTTGGCTATTTTTTTTCCACGCTCGCCAACCTGATTGCTGCACCGTTTTGCGGCCTGCTGGCCGAACAGCTGGAGGGACAACTCACCGGCAGGCCGCTGCCTGACAGCGGCTGGATGGGCCTGCTTAAAGATCTGCCGCGTATTATGAAACGTGAACTGCAGAAGCTGGGTTACTACCTGCCGCGTGCGCTGGGCCTGCTGCTGCTCTATTTTATCCCTGGCTTTGGTCAGATAGTGGCGCCGGTATTGTGGTTTCTGTTCAGCGCATGGATGCTTTCTGTCCAGTACTGCGACTATCCGTTTGACAACCATAAGGTCAGCTTTCCGCATATGCGCACTGCCCTGCGGCGGCATAAAGTCGCCAATATGCAGTTTGGCGCGATGGTCAGCCTGTTTACCATGATACCCATTCTGAATCTGGTGATTATGCCGGTGGCCGTATGCGGTGCAACCGCGATGTGGGTCGATCGCTATCGTGCTGATTTAGCTCGCTATTAACCGCAGCGATCCAGGCTTATGCATTTTTCCGCACGGCTTATGGTCAGGGGCTATATAGATATACTATTTCTTTCCTTCCGCGCGGAGACAGAACAGGTATCCTCAAAGGGTTCCCAATATTTCATACAGTTAAGGACGGGCAATGAGTAAGATCTACGAAGACAACTCGCTGACAATTGGTCATACGCCGCTGGTTCGACTGAACCGCATCGGTAACGGACGTATTCTGGCGAAGGTCGAGTCGCGTAACCCGAGCTTCAGCATCAAGTGCCGTATCGGTGCCAATATGATTTGGGATGCAGAAAAACGCGGAATTCTGAAGCCTGGCGTAGAACTGGTTGAGCCGACCAGCGGTAACACGGGTATCGCCCTGGCATACGTCGCCGCTGCACGCGGCTACAAGTTAACGCTGACTATGCCAGAGACGATGTCAATTGAACGTCGCAAGCTGCTGAAAGCGCTGGGTGCCAATCTGGTGCTGACTGAAGGGCCAAAAGGCATGAAAGGCGCCATCGCCAAAGCGGAAGAGATTGTTGCCAGCGATCCGGATAAATATGTTCTGCTGCAGCAGTTCAGCAACCCGGCTAACCCGGAGATTCATGAAAAAACAACCGGGCCGGAAATCTGGGAAGATACCGACGGCGAAGTCGATGTTTTTATTGCCGGTGTAGGAACCGGCGGCACGCTGACCGGCGTGAGTCGCTACATCAAGAATACCAAAGGCAAGAAAGCGCTGATTACCGTGGCGGTAGAGCCGACCGACTCGCCGGTTATCGCACAGGCGATGGCGGGTGAAGAGATCAAACCGGGTCCGCATAAAATTCAGGGCATCGGCGCAGGCTTTATTCCCGGTAACCTTGACCTGCAGCTGGTCGATCGGGTTATTGCCATCACCAATGATGAAGCGATCAGCACGGCGCGTCAGCTGATGGAAGAGGAAGGTATTCTTGCCGGCATCTCATCGGGTGCGGCGGTGGCTGCTGCGCTGAAGCTGCAGGAAGATGAAGCCTTCGCAAATAAGAATATTGTGGTGATCCTGCCCTCTTCCGGCGAACGCTATCTCAGCACCGCACTCTTTGCCGATCTGTTCACGGAAAAAGAGCTGCAGCAGTAATCGTCAAAGTCTTAAAGTGTCGAAAAAAGCACCCTTTCGGGTGCTTTTTTGTGGCGCAGATCTCACTTTCACCACCGGGCAGATTGATTTCAGTGATGTCGCTCTGGTATTTAAGCTGCCAATTATTTCGGTGCCTGAAATTAATCTGCCCTTGAAGTGGATCAAGCTGAATCGATTTACTGATTTGGCGAAATGGCGAATCACGGCATAATTAACCCGGTGACGAACAAACGCAGTTGTTGATCCGTCATTGCAAAGATGGCTTATTCATCAGAGCGCCCTTTTCTGGTCAGCATGATGCCATACCAGCGCACCTACACAGGCTAAAGTTACGGCTCCAGGCTAGACTTTAGATCCATAACACCAAACCTGAAAAAGTTGGGGAAATAGCATGTTCCAGCAAGAAGTTACCATTACCGCACCAAACGGTCTGCACACGCGTCCTGCTGCACAGTTCGTCAAAGAAGCCAAGGCGTTCCAGTCAGAAATCACTGTGACTTCCAACGGCAAATCTGCCAGCGCAAAGAGCCTGTTTAAGCTGCAGACGCTGGGTCTGACTCAGGGAACCGTTGTCACGCTCTCTGCTGAAGGTGAAGATGAGCAGCAGGCGGTTGAACATCTGGTTAAGCTGATGGCCGAGCTCGAGTAAATTCGCGCGGTCACCACTAAATCGACTCCTTTGCCCCATTGAGTGCAACTATCTTGATCGCGGACAACCCGTCCGCGATATCGCTTCACCAGAATACTGCTCCACGACAATGGCAATGCATCGGGTCAACGAGCCATCGTGATAAAAAGGTAGGGTTATGATTTCAGGCATTTTAGCATCACCGGGTATCGCTTTCGGCAAAGCACTGCTGCTGAAAGAAGATGAGATCGTCATCAATCGTAAAAAGATTACAGACGACCAGGTTGATCAGGAAGTTCAGCGCTTCCTTGATGGACGTAGCAAAGCAGCAGAACAGCTTCAGGCGATCTGCGTCAAAGCCGGTGAAACCTTCGGTGAAGAGAAAGCGGCGATCTTTGAAGGTCACATTATGCTGCTGGAAGACGAAGAGCTTGAGCAGGAAATCATTGACCTGATTAAAAAAGATCATGTCACCGCTGACGCTGCAGCCCACTCTGTGGTTGAAGGCCAGGCTAAAGCGCTGGAAGAGCTCGATGATGAGTATCTGAAAGAGCGCGCAGCGGACGTGCGTGATATCGGTAAACGCCTGCTGCAGAACATTCTTGGCCTGCATATAGTCGATCTCAGCTCGATTGCTGAAGAAGCGATTCTGGTCGCCAAAGACCTTACCCCGTCAGAGACCGCACAGCTTAACCTGAAAAAGGTGCTGGGCTTTATCACCGATTTGGGTGGACGCACTTCGCACACCTCTATCATGGCGCGCTCGCTGGAACTGCCTGCGATTGTCGGCACCGGCAGCGTGACCACCACCGTTAAAAACGGTGATTTTCTGATTCTGGATGGCGTAAACAACAAAATTTATGTCAATCCGACTGAAGCGGAACAGGAAGAGCTGAAAGCAATTCAGACCCAGTACCTTTCTGAGAAACATGAGCTGGCTAAGCTGAAAGATCTGCCTGCCATTACGCTGGATGGTCATCAGGTTGAAGTCTGCGCCAACATCGGTACCGTTCGCGACGTGGCGGGTGCCGAGCGTAATGGTGCAGAAGGCGTGGGCCTCTACCGTACCGAATTCCTGTTTATGGACCGCGATTCGCTGCCTTCAGAAGAGGAACAGTTTCAGGCCTATAAAGCCGTCGCAGAAGCCGTAGGTTCTCAGGCAGTTATCGTGCGCACGATGGATATCGGCGGCGATAAAGATCTGCCTTACATGAACCTGCCGAAAGAAGAGAACCCGTTCCTCGGCTGGCGTGCGATTCGTATCGCAATGGATCGTAAAGAGATCCTCCATGCCCAGCTGCGCGCCATTCTGCGCGCCTCCTCTTTTGGCAAGCTGCGTATCATGTTCCCGATGATTATCTCGGTGGAAGAAGTGCGCTTCCTGAAGGCGGAGCTGGAGACCCTGAAAGCGCAGCTGCGTGAAGAGGGTAAAGCCTTTGATGAGTCCATTGAAGTGGGCATCATGGTGGAAACCCCGGCTTCAGCCGTTATCGCCCGTCATCTGGCGAAAGAAGTCGACTTCTTTAGTATTGGGACAAATGACCTGACGCAGTATACTCTGGCGGTCGATCGTGGTAATGATTTGATTTCACACCTCTATAACCCAATGACGCCATCTGTACTTGGCCTCATTAAGCAAGTGATCGACGCATCACATGCCGAAGGGAAATGGACCGGCATGTGTGGTGAGCTGGCGGGTGATGAACGTGCTACACTACTGTTACTGGGAATGGGGCTGGACGAATTCAGCATGAGTGCCATTTCGATCCCGAGCATCAAGAAAATCATTCGTAATACCAATTACGAAGATGCTAAGGCTCTGGCAGAGCAGGCTCTGGCTCAACCCACAGCGGAAGATTTGATGAATCTGGTCAACAAGTTCATTAAAGAAAAAACGCTCTGCTGATCCACGTGATGCTGGCCCCAAAATACTGCTTAGGAGAAGATCATGGGTTTGTTTTCTAAACTTTTTGGCGAAAAATCAGAGAGCGCGTCAGGGACTATTGATATTGTTGCGCCTCTGTCAGGCGAAATTGTCAATATTGAAGACGTACCTGATGTCGTGTTTGCTGAGAAAATCGTGGGCGATGGTATCGCAATCAAACCGACTGGCAACAAAATGGTTGCACCGGTTGATGGCACTATCGGCAAGATTTTTGAAACTAACCACGCGTTTTCCATTGAATCAGACAACGGCATTGAGCTGTTTGTCCACTTCGGTATCGATACGGTAGAGCTGAAAGGTGAAGGCTTCAAACGTATCGCCGAAGAAGGTCAGAAAGTGAAAAAAGGCGACGTTGTGATCGAGTTCGATCTGCCGCTGCTGGAAGAGAAAGCGAAATCCACGCTGACACCGGTTGTGATCTCGAATATGGATGAGATCAAAGATCTGACCAAGCTTTCCGGTCAGGTAACCGTTGGCGAAACGCCGGTTATTCGTATCAAAAAATAACGGACGTTAGCACTCTCTGAAAACGGCACCCGATGGGTGCCGTTTTTGTTTTCGCTACGCTTTGCGCCAGTGCGGAAGCCTGAGGATCACCTCAAGGCCACCTTCCGGCACGTTCTGCGCCTGAACTTCGCCATGATGAGCCAGCATCACCTTACGGACGATAGATAGCCCGAGGCCGTAACCTTTTCCGGCCAGCGGCGTGTTTACCCGCACAAAGGGATCGAAGATACTGGAGAGTTTGCTGTGATCGACGCCAGGTCCGCTATCGCGGATGCAGATCGTCAGCCAGGCGGCTTCCGCGTGCAGATCTACCCGGATCACCTGTCCCTGATGCGAAAAACGCAGCGAGTTTCGCAATACATTCTCCGCGCCGCGCCGGATCAGCTCGGCGTTACCGCGCACCGTATAGTCAGCCGTCTCATCGGCGGTAAACTCCACCAGTACGCCAGTCAGCTGCGCTTCATAGCGCAGATCGGTTATCACCACCTCCAGCAGCCCGAGAAGATCAAAGTAATCTTCGCCCGGCAGGCTTTCGTGACTGACGCGTGACAGCGTCAGCAGCTCGCCAATCATCTTGTCGAGGCGACGCGCTTCCTCATCAATGCGGTTAAGCGAGACCGCGACCGTTGCCGGCGTCTGACGCGCCAGCCCGGTAGCCAGCTGCAGGCGCGCCAGCGGTGAACGCAGCTCGTGAGAGATATCGTGCAGCAGCGCCTCGCGGGCGTTAATCAGCGTATCAAGCCGCTCTACCATGGCATCAAAATCGTGCGCCACGCTGGAGAGTTCATCGTGACGCCGGCGCATCAGCGGCCAGAGCCGCACCGAGAGATCGCCACTGGCCACGCGGGCGAATCCTTCGCGCAGCTGGCGCATCGGGCGCGTAAGATTCCAGGCGAGCAGCAGGCTGAAGAGCAGCCCCAGCGCACCGGCGAAGATAAACATCGGTTGCGGAATATTCAGAATGCGGCGCGGGCGCTCGCCTATGGTGCTGTCGCGCCGCAGCGCCCTGACATCATAACGCAGCTCCCAGCCGTTACCGTCTGCGTCTGTTACCTGACGCACTATCACATCCGGAATGGGGCCGTGAAACGGCGCGCCAAACGCTGCCTGCGTCCTGCCAGCTGCGCGCGGCGCCGTCGCACGCTGTGGCAGCACCGAGAAAAACTGCCGATCTTCCGCAGACCAGTCAGCCATCATGTCGTCAAGCGCCGCCGGACCGCCGCGCTCAAGAACAGAGACCGCGGAGGCCATCTGCAGATTCACAATGCGCCGTACCGCGGCAATGTCGGGCGGCTCATGCCGGCTGCCCGACAGCGCAAAGCCGAGCCAGAGCAGCTGACTGATAATCAGAAATACCAGCCAGAAGCCCAGCAGGATTTTCCAGAACATGCGCCCGCGATAGCTGCGCTTCATCGGATGCGATAGCCAATACTGCGCACGGTTTCAATCGTTACGCTCTCGGCTGTCAGCGCCGCCAGTTTCTGCCGGATATTGCTGATATGAACATCAACGCTGCGATCGTAAGCTTCCCGCGACCGCCCCAGCCCCTGTTCAGAGAGTTCATCTTTGGTTACCACCCGCTCAGGCGCCCGCAGCAGCAGCTGCAGCAGGTTAAATTCTGACGCGGTCAGCTCCAGCGCCCTGCCCTGCCATGCGGTAACGCGGGTCGCCGGGTTGAGCGTCAGGTCACCCAGGCAGAGCGGCTCCTTTTTATCCGCCACCGCCGGCAGCTCCTCCACGCGGCGCAAAACCGCACGCAGGCGCGCCACCAGCTCGCGCGGATAGCAGGGTTTCGGAACATAATCATCCGCGCCCATCTCCAGCCCAATCACGCGATCAATATTGTCGCCTTTTGCCGTCAGCATGATCACCGGCAGGCGGCTGTTCTGGCGCACCTGACGCAGCACGTCGGTGCCGCTCATATCAGGCAGCATGATATCCAGGATCATGGCGCTGTAGCTGCCTGACAGTGCCCCCTCAATCCCGGCGCTGCCGGTCAGGGCAAGCTGCGTTTCAAAGCCTTCAGCAAGCAGGTACTGGCTGAGCATGGTGCCCAGCTCAGCGTCATCATCAACAAGCAGGATTTTCATCGGTTTCTCTCAGCTAAAGTGGTGCTATTTTGTGCCGATTGCGGGAGAAACGCAGCAGGATTTACGCGATCCTTACAGTCAGATGCGCGGATACAGAAGCGGCAAGCCGGTCAGCGCAGCAGGCTGACCGGACAGATGCTGTCAGTGAAAGACACCGGTGGAGAGATAACGATCGCCGCGATCGCAGACGATCGCCACGACGACGCTGCCGGGTTGCGCCCGGGCGATGCGCAGCGCTCCCGCCACGGCGCCACCGGAGCTTACGCCGCAGAACAGCCCTTCACGCTGCGCCAGCGCGCGCATCGTCTCTTCCGCTTCCCGCTGCCCCATATCCATCACCTCGTCTACCAGCTCAGGGCGATAAATGCCGGGCAGATAGGCTTCAGGCCAGCGGCGGATACCGGGTATTGCGCTGCCTTCCTGCGGCTGCAGGCCAATCACTTTAACCGCCGGCGCGTGCTCTTTCAGAAAGCGCCCCACGCCGCTGATGGTACCGGTGGTGCCCATGCTGGAGACAAAATGCGTCAGGCGCCCGCCGCTCTGCTGCCAGATTTCCGGCGCAGTGGTGAGATAGTGACCCAGCGGATTATCGGGATTGTTAAACTGATCGAGCACCCGGCCTTCGCCGCGATCGGCCATCGCCTGCGCCAGATCGCGTGCGGCTTCCATGCCCTGCTCACGCGTAACCAGCACCAGCTCGGCCCCGTAAGCGCGCATCGCATCCTGCCGCTCCTGGCTCATGTTCTCCGGCATCAGCAGCCGCAGCTTATACCCTTTGAGCGCGGCGATCATCGCCAGCGCAATACCGGTGTTACCGCTGGTGGCTTCAATCAGCTGGTCGCCGGGCCTGATTTCACCGCGCAGCTCCGCCTGATGAATCATCGACCAGGCCGCGCGATCTTTCACTGAGCCAGCCGGGTTATTCCCCTCCAGCTTCAGCCAGACTTCGCTGCCGTTATCAGGCGACAGGCGTTGCAGCCTGATCAGCGGCGTATTACCGATGGTATTTTCCAGAGTGGTCACGATTTTTTTCCAGGCGCAAGAGAGGCAATAAAAACGGGCGGGAAAGTCCCGCCCGAAAGAGTTGTCAAAATATCAGGCGCTCTCGGCAAAGGCAACCGGGCGCAGCGGGGTATTGCCCTGATAGAGGCGGGCCTGCTGCAGACCGACAAACAGACGCTCGCCGCGTACCGGGGCCGCCTGCTCACCTTCAAAAATCAGGGTAAACGGCTCAGCGTGCCAGCCAGCGGCCTCGACCACCAGCTGCCAGAAGTGTCCGCGCGGGCTCACTTCCAGCACCTGCACCGGCAGCGGCGTCTCCAGGCTGCTCTGCCGCGACACGTCTACTTCCCACGGGCGCAGGAAGAGTTCAACGTGGCCCTGATGCGCTGGCGTGTAGCCCAGCGGCCAGTGATGGGCGGCAACGTGGAACTGCGATCCGTGCACTTCGCCCTCAAAGCGATTGACCTCGCCCAGAAACTCCAGCACAAAGCGGGTAGCGGGTTCACGCCATACTTCATCCGGGGAACCTGTCTGTTCAATGTTCCCCTGGCTCATTACGACCACGCTGTCCGCGACTTCCATCGCTTCTTCCTGGTCGTGCGTAACAAACACGCTGGTAAATTTCAGCTCCTCATGCAGCTGACGCAGCCAGCGGCGCAGCTCTTTACGCACCTGCGCATCGAGCGCGCCGAACGGCTCATCCAGCAGCAGGATCTGTGGTTCTACCGCCAGTGCTCGCGCCAGCGCCACGCGCTGCTTCTGTCCGCCAGAGAGCTGAGCCGGAAAGCGGTTTGCCAGGTGCGCCAGCTGTACCATCTCCAGCAGGCGCGTGACGCGCTGTTTGATCTCAGCGGTTGAGGGGCGCTCGCGGCGCGGCAGCACCGTCAGGCCAAAGGCGATATTGTCAAACACCGTCATGTGGCGGAACAGCGCATAGTGCTGGAAAACAAATCCCACCTGGCGATCGCGGGCATGAATGCGGCTGACATCTTTGCCATGAAAATAGATCTGTCCGCTGTTCTGATGCTCCAGCCCGGCAATGATACGCAGCAGCGTGGTTTTACCCGAGCCGGAAGGGCCCAGCAGCGCCACCATTTCGCCGGAAGGAATATCCAGAGAGATATCATTCAGCACCGGGGTGCGGCCAAAGGCTTTATTAATTTGTTTGATCTCAATGCTCATGATTTTCCTCCTGTTGGCGCTTCTGCTGATGCTCTAATCGCCACTGCACCACGCTTTTCAGAAACAGCGTCACAATTGCCATCAGGGTCAGCAGCGCGGCGGCAGTGAATGCGCCCACGGTGTTGTAATCCTGATGCAGTAATTCAACCTGAAGCGGTAACGTATAGGTCTCACCGCGAATCGATCCTGATACTACCGACACCGCACCAAACTCACCGATAGCGCGCGCGTTGGTCAGTACCACGCCGTAGAGCAGCGCCCAGCGAATGTTGGGCAGCGTTACGCGACGAAACATCTGCCAGCCCGAGGCGCCAAGCAGCACCGCAGCTTCATCTTCGTTACTCCCCTGACTCAGCATCACCGGCACCAGCTCACGCACCACAAACGGACAGGTGACAAATACGGTCGCCAGCACCATGCCGGGCCAGGCAAACATAATCTGAATATTGTGGGCATCGAGCCAGCCGCCAGCCGGGCCGTTAACGCCCCAGAACAGCAGATACATCAGGCCCGCCACCACCGGTGATACCGCAAACGGAATATCAAACAGCGTCAGCAGCAGCTGCCGTCCCGGAAAGGTAAAGCGGGTGACCAGCCACGCCAGCAGCGTGCCAAACACCAGGTTTACCGGAACGGTAATGAGCGCAACCAGCACCGTCAGCCAGATCGCGTGCAGCATGTCGCCATCCTGCAGGTTGCTGAACGCCTGGCCCACGCCCTGCGCCAGCGCCTCCCAGAAGATAGAGATCATCGGTACCACCAGCAGCAGTATCGATATCAGTGCGCCGGTGCCAATCAGCAGCCATTTGCCCCAGTTAAAGGGCTCACGCTCAGCGCGATTGAGGTGTGAAATCTCCGCCATTAGTGACCTCCCAGGCGACGGCCAAAGCGGCTCTGCAGCGTATTAATGGCAAACAGCAGCAGCAGCGAGGCGGCAAGGATCACCGAGGCGATAGCGCTGGCGGCCGGGTAATCAAACTCCTGCAGACGAACAAAAATCATCAGTGACGTCACTTCCGTTTTCCAGGCAATGTTGCCGGCGATAAAGATCACCGCACCAAACTCCCCGAGGCTGCGGGTAAACGAAAGCGCCGTTCCGGCCAGCAGCGCCGGAGCCACCTCAGGCAGCACCACGCGCCGGAAGCTCTGCCACGGCGTGGCACCCAGCGTTTCCGCCGCTTCCTCATATTCCGGGCCCAGCTCTTCCAGTACCGGCTGAACGGTACGCACTACAAACGGAATGCTGGTAAAGGCCATCGCTACCGCGATACCAATCCAGGTATAAGAGACTTTGATATCAAAATGTGCCAGCCACTGACCATACCAGCCGTTAACGGAAAAGAGTCCGGCCAGCGTCAGCCCCGCTACCGCCGTCGGCAGGGCAAACGGCAGATCCATCAGGCCATCCAGCAGCGTACGCCCCGGAAAACGATAGCGGGTCAGGATCCACGCCATCAGCATGCCAAACACCGCGTTGAACAGCGACGCGACGCCGGCTGACAGCAGCGTTACTTTATAAGCCGCTACCAGCTGCGGGCTGGAGATCACCGCCCAGTACTGCGCCAGCGTCATCTGCGACAGCTGCATCAGCAGCGCGCTGATAGGCAGCAGCAGAATCAGGCAGGTAAACAGCAGGCTGGTGCCGAGGCTCAGGCCGAAACCCGGCAGGACGCGTTTTTGTGCTGTAGCAAACATCAGCCGCGCCCCGCTGCCAGTAATTTATCCAGCTCGCCGCCGCTGACGAAATGCGTTTTCATTACCTGCTCCCAGCCGCCAAACGCCTCATTAACGTTAAACAGTGTGGTCTGCGGGAAACGGTCCTTCTGTTCTGCCATCAGCTGCGGATTGTTCACGCGGTAGTAGTAGCGGGTGATAATCGCCTGAGCCGCTGGCGTGTAGAGATAGTTCAGATACGCTTTAGCTGCGTCAGCGGTGTTGTTGTGCGCCACATTCTTATCCACCCAGGCAACCGGAAACTCCGCCAGGATGTTGGTACGCGGCACAATCACTTCATAATCATCTTTGCCATACTGATTGCGGATATTGTTTACTTCTGACTCAAAGCTAATCAGGACGTCACCCAGACCGCGTTCAGCAAACGTGGTGGTCGCGCCGCGCCCGCCGGTGTCAAACACCTCAACGTTCTTTAAAAACTTCTGCATATAGGCTTCAGTTTTAGCGCGATCCTGGCCGTCAGCTTTTTCCGCTGCGCCCCAGGCGGCAAGATAGGTATAGCGACCGTTGCCGGAGGTTTTCGGATTCGGGAAAATCAGTTTTACGTTGTCGCGCGCCAGATCGGCCCAGTCATGGATCTGCTTTGGATTACCTTTGCGCACCAGAAACGCCATGGTGGAGTAGAACGGTGAGCTGTTGTTTGGCAGACGGCTTTGCCAGTCAGCGGCAATCAGGTTGCCTTTATCATGCAGCACCTGCACATCAGTGACCTGATTGTAGGTAACGACATCTGCCCGCAGCCCCTGCAGGATCGCCAGCGCCTGTTTGGATGAGCCGGCGTGAGACTGCTTAATCGTGAGTTTATCGCCAGGGTGTGCCGCATCCCACTGCTGTTCAAAAGGTACGTTAAGTGCCACAAAGAGTTCGCGTGACACATCATACGAGCTGTTCAGCAGCTCCGTTGCCTGCGCCGCCGCTGCCAGCGACAGTGACAGCGCCACGCCGCTAAGCCATGTTTTCAAAACCGGAAGTGTCATGCAGCACCCTGATAAATAGAAATCCAGCCTGGGCCAGTAGATGCTGTCAGTGTATTTATAACTTCCCGGAAAACAGTAACGGTTTTATATATCTTTTGGGGATTTAAAAGTCGAAAAAGGCATAAGCGATCGGCAGAGAAAAGCAGGTTTTCAGAAATATACGCAGGCGGGTGCGGGCCGCGTAAAAGCGGCCCCCGGCAGGGTTAGCGCTGCCAGACAATTTTACTGATCGTCCAGTTTTTCAGCGTCTCATCTGAAGGCATCAGACCCGCCGGGCCGTGCCACTTGCCGCTATAGACGTAAGAGATGTGCTGACTTCCCGGCGCACGGCACTCAACGTCATGCGCATCGAGTCCTGCGACCATTTTGCAGTTGTTGAAAGCTTTCGTGAACGTATCGCTGAAGCGGTCACCGATTTTACTGCCGCTGCTGCTCTCCGCCGCCGCATCCAGCACCTCGATCCGTTCAACGGTGGGTTTACCGCTGATGATCAGCTTCACCTTGCCATCCTGCAGCGCCTGCCAGAACTCAGCCACCTCGCCCTGCTCGCTGCGCATACCCTGCCGCAACTGGTAATCATCATTCAGCGCCTGCGAAATAGCCGATTCACTCATCCGGGTGCTGCCATTGAGACCCGCCACACCCTGCTCAGTGACCTGCAGAGAACCGCCAAACCAGCTTAGCGGGTTGAGCGCGGCCCAGTGGTAAGTCAGCGGGTTATACCAGTGGCTCTCATGCTCTGCCGGGCCCTGGCCGGTAGTGGCGCAGCCCGACACGGCCAGCGCCGCCGCGAGCGCCGCAAAACGTACAGCTTTCATGCTAACTCCATGGTTTCAACTTTATTGCGTGCCTCTTGGAGTCACGCGAAGGCAAAAAGTTTAGCCGGCCGGATCAATCAATATTCGCGATCTTCAATCAACCGCTTGCCCAGCAGCAGCGCCTCCACGGGTTCATAGTCGAGCTTTTCATAGAATGCGACGACCTGATCGTTCTCTTCCCGCACCATCAGATGAATTTTCGGGCAGCCGCGCGCAATCAGCTTTTTCTCCAGCCGGTTCATCAGCGCATTGGCAAAGCCGCGCCCCTGATAGTCGGGATGCACAGCCAGATAGTAGGCTGAGCCACGATGACCGTCATAGCCGCCCATCAGCGTGCCAACCACTTCGCCGCCCACTTCAGCGACCAGAAACAGTTCCGGGTCATGATTCATTTTGCGTTCGATATCCAGCTCCGGGTCGTTCCACGGGCGTAACAGATCGCAACGCTCCCAGAGCGTGATTACTTCATCAAAATCTTCCTGGCGGAAAGAGCGAATTTCCATCGACGTATCCTGCTGATCGGCATAATTCGCTGATTATCACGCATTCTTTGCGTGGCGCAACCCTCCTGCTCCGCAATGGCAGAAAAAAGCGGCTAAATCCGGGTTAGCACCGTGCAATACAAAGTAATACGCTGAAATGGTTGCGGGGTCGCCGTGCTGCGACGGTTACGCTATAACACTGGGCTTATTTCTCTGCCAGGGACCTGTAAATGAAAAAGATTTCACTGCTTTCACGCCTGACTAACCGTCGCCAGCTGATTCTTTCGGGGCTGGCGCTGGCGGTGCTTTCGCCGCGCGCAATTCAGGCGAAGGAGACGCGGGCAGAGATCACAGCGGCGCCGCGTCATACCGCGCCGAAGCCTGCTGCCAGCGGTAAGCGCATTGTGATGATCGATCCCGGTCATGGCGGTATCGATTCCGGCGCGGTGGGACAGGAGGGCGCGGAGGAGAAGCATATTGTTCTGGAGATTGCCAATACCGTGCGCACGCTGCTGCAGTCACATCCGCATATTGAGGTGCGACTGACGCGCGACAGTGACCACTTTATTCCTCTCTATCAGCGGGTGGAGATTGCACATCAGCACGGCGCGAGCCTGTTTATGTCGGTGCATGCTGACGGCTTTACCAGCCCGGATGCCAACGGTGCTTCGGTATTTGCCCTCTCTAATCGCGGCGCCAGCAGCGCAATGGCACGCTATCTGTCGCAGCGTGAAAACGATGCAGATAAAGCAGGCGGTGCCGCCGTACAGCAGAAAGATCACTATCTGAATGAGATTCTGTTTGATCTGGTGCAGACCGATACGATTCGCAACAGCCTGACGCTGGGCAAGCATGTCCTGGACCAGATCCGCCCGGTGCATCATCTGCACAGTCAGCATACCGAGCAGGCCGCCTTTGCCGTGCTGAAGTCGCCCTCTATTCCCTCCGTGCTGGTTGAAACCTCGTTTATTACCAATCCGCGTGAAGAGCAGCTGCTGGGCACTACCGCCTTTCGCCATAAGATCGCCACCGCCATTGCCAGCGGAATTGTTAACTATTTTGCCGCATACGATCGTCGCCAGGCGTGATCCCGGGCTGTGGTAAGCTTACGGCACATTTACAGAGAGAGTGACGCATGAGCAATCCCGATATTTCACGCGTTAAGGCGTTTTTGCTGACGCTGCAGGATGAGATCTGCAATCAACTGGCCGCAGCGGATGGCGGCGCAACGTTTGCCGAAGATAGCTGGCAGCGTCCCGGCGGCGGCGGCGGACGCAGCCGGGTTCTGCGTAACGGCACGGTGTTTGAGCAGGCCGGAGTCAACTTTTCCCATGTGCATGGCGACCAGATGCCCGCTTCAGCCACCGCGCATCGTCCGGAGCTTGCCGGACGCAGTTTTGAGGCGATGGGCGTTTCACTGGTGGTGCATCCGGAAAACCCCTATGTGCCGACCAGCCACGCTAACGTGCGCTTTTTCATCGCTGAAAAACCCGGCGCCGATCCGGTCTGGTGGTTCGGCGGCGGGTTTGACCTGACGCCCTACTACGGTTTTACCGAGGATGCCGTGCACTGGCATCAGACCGCAGCTAACCTTTGCGAGCCGTTTGGCGAGGATGTTTATCCGCGCTATAAAAAATGGTGTGATGACTATTTCCACCTGAAGCATCGCAATGAGCAGCGCGGTATCGGCGGTCTGTTTTATGACGATCTGAACACGCCAGACTTTGACCGCTGCTTTGCCTTTATGCAGGCGGTCGGCCGCGGCTATCTGCAGGCCTATCTGCCGATTGTTGCACGCCGTAAAGCGCTGCCGTGGGGCGATCGCGAGCGCCAGTTCCAGCTCTACCGCCGCGGGCGTTACGTTGAGTTTAATCTGGTGTGGGACCGCGGCACGCTATTTGGTCTGCAGACTGGCGGCAGAACCGAGTCAATTCTGATGTCGATGCCGCCGCTGGTGCGCTGGGAATATGACTATCAGCCCGAGCCCGGCTCACCGGAAGCGCAGCTCTATACGGATTTTCTGCCCGTGCGGGAGTGGCTTAGCGGGAGTGGCGCTTAGCAGCGCGGAATTTGTGCGCTGGGCAGCGCGGGGCACTGAGGGGGTTCCGCCCGCCAGCGCAGGGCTGTGCGCTGGGCAGCGCGGGGCACTGAGGGGGTTCCGCCCGCCAGCGCAGGGCTGTGCGCTAAGCAGCACGCGGCACTGAGGGGTTCCGCCCGCCAGCGCAGGGCTGTGCGCTAAGCAGCACGCGGCACTGAGGGGGTTCCGCCCGCCAGCGCAGGGCTGCGCGCTAAGCAGCACGCGGCACTGAGGGGGTTCCGCCCGCCAG
>NZ_JBXUNM010000017.1:0-25684 GCF_057197005.1 Pantoea sp. SYBGC1 | reverse complement strand
CGTCTGCTGCGAGGTGGCGTATATTACGCTTTCCTCTTCCGGAGTCAACCACTTTTTTCAGCGTTTTTCTCCGGCGGGGTGAATCGCTTCACGCCCTGCTGAGCCCGTCTGCGTTGCCGCTTTGCCGTCTCAGTGGTGGCGCATTATAGGGATCCGAATTTTTTGCACAACCCCTTTTTTCGATCTTTTTTACTGAGTGGCGAGTTTCTGTTCTTTTCGCTGCGATCGCGAGCGATCCGGTTAAATTTCACCTTGTTCAGCACTGCATTTAGCTGCACGCTGGGAATAATTGATAAAGGAGAAAGATCATGTCTGTAGCCCTGCGCCCCTATAAGTACTCTTTTCCGCAAACCGGCGAGCGTGTCATGGTAGATAGCAGCAGCGTTGTTGTGGGTGATGTCCGGTTAGATGATGATGTCAGTATCTGGCCGCTGGTCGCGATCCGCGGTGATGTTAATCACGTCATCATTGGTAAAAGAAGCAATATACAGGATGGCAGCGTTCTGCACGTCACGCATAAGTCAGCCACCAATCCCCAGGGTTATCCTTTACTCATTGGCGAAGATGTGACGGTCGGGCATAAGGCGATGCTGCATGGCTGTACTATCGGCGATCGCGTGCTGGTCGGCATGGGCTCAATCGTACTGGACGGGGCCATCGTTGAAGAGGATGTCATGATCGGGGCGGGCAGTCTGGTCCCCCCCGGCAAGCGTCTCGTTAGCGGCTATCTCTATTTAGGTAGTCCGGTGAAACAGATTCGCCCGCTTACTGACGCTGAAATTGCCGGCCTGCTTTACTCATCCGGCAATTACGTCAAATGGAAAGATGATTATCTGAATCAGGAGAGCCAGACCCAGCCCTGATCGCTGATGGCGTCCGTCAGAATAAGCTTTTCAGCTTCCTCTTCTATATCCCAGCGATGTGCGCAGAACAGCGCCATCGCCTCTCCCTCACCAAAACGTGCATGAAGCGCGGACTGAGAAATAGCACAGGTGATTCCCATGCCATTGACCAGAGCAGGAAAGATGACTGCCTGCTGCTGCCGATCCCAGCATTCCCGTTCAGGAAAATGAATCGCCTGATTCATGGCTGCATGGCTCGCTTTAACGTATCGATCACCGGCGTTATCTCCGGCATGACACCGTGCCAGAGATGAAAAGCGTGTGCAGCCTGTCCCACCAGCATGCCCGTGCCATCCGCCACGACGTCAGCGCCCTTCTGCTGGCACCATAGAAGAAAAGGCGTCAGGCCCGGCTGATAAAACATGTCATAGCAACGTACCCCACGCTCAATTAGCGTGGCAGGTAAAGGTGGGATGTCGCCTGCAACACCGCTGGAGGTGGCATTGATAATCAGATCAAAAGCCTGTGCACTGAGCCGGGCAAAGTTTACTGCCTCGATCTCTCCGCAGTGACTAAACTGTTGCGCCAGCTCTTCAGCACGGCTGGCGGTGCGGTTTACCACCACCAGCGAGCAGCCGGCGGCAAGCAGTGGCTGGATCACACCGCGCGCAGCCCCCCCTGCACCGACCAGCAGGATCCGATCGCCTGGCTGGATCATCTCCAGCCTTTGCAGATCGCTGAGCAGGCCGATCCCGTCGGTGTTATCCCCGAAAAGCGAGCCATCACTTCTCTTATGTAGCGTATTCACTGCGCCAGATAGCCTGGCGCGCTCACTCAGCGCGTCAGCCAGCGACCACGCCTGCTGTTTAAACGGCAGGGTCACGTTAGCCCCCCTCCCCGTCGCAGCGAAAAAGGCGCGCAGCGTCTGCGGAAAAGCATCCAGCGGCGCGCAGATTTGACCATAGCTGTGAGCTATACCGGTTTGCCGCGCAAATTCGCGATGAATAAAGGGGGACTTACTGTGCGCAATCGGATGGCCAAAAACGGCGAAGTTTTCCATCTGTCAGCCCTGGCGAATCAGTTCACCGCTGAGTACATCGCGGATCTCTGAAGGGTTAAGACGTCCTCCGGTGGCTGCCTGCAGCACCGGAAACGCAACGCCAAACTGCTCAGTGACTTCAGCAGCGGTGCGACAGGGCGGCATGCCGGTCAGGTTTGCGCTGGTAGAGACCAGCGGTTTGCCAAAACCACGGCATAATGCCTGAACGTCAGAGTGATTACTGACGCGGATTGCCAGTGAATTGAAGCGCCCCGTCAGCCAGCGTGGTGTGCTGGATCTTGCCGGCACCACCCAGGTTACCGGACCAGGCCAGGAGGCAAACATACGTTCGCGCTGCTCCGCTGTCAGTTGCTCATCGTCAATATAGGGCGTCAGCTGGGTATAGTCAGCGGCAATGAGGATCAATCCTTTCTCGACCGGACGTTGTTTCAGCTGCAGCAGCGCCATCACTGCACGTTCGCTGTCAGGGTCGCAGCCAAGGCCAAATACGGCTTCGGTGGGATAGGCGATTACGCGCTGCTGCTTTAGCTGTTCAATGCAGAAGTCAGCGCTTCCTGGAATAGATTGAGACTGGTTCATGGTTACTCTTCATCTGGCACAACGGGCTTGCCGCAGCGTTTACTGGCGCAGAAACGCCTGACGCCCTGTGCAGTTTTCTTTTCTATTAGTAAGGGGAACTGGCAGTGCGGACACGTGCCGTCAACCGGCGTAGCGTTAATCGCAAACTGACACTCAGGATAGCGATCGCAGGCGTGAAACGTTTTGCCATAGCGCGAGCGTCGCTGGACCAGCTTACCGCTGGCGCACTGCGGACAGGCAATAGACGTCACGTCAGGTTTATCAACGGCTTCCGTACAGTGGCACTCCGGATAACCACTGCAGCTGATAAACATGCCAAACCGCCCCTGACGCAGTACTTTGTCTGCACCACACTGCGGGCAGGCATGTCCTTCCAGCACCTTAACGATATGGCCATCCGCCTGATTTTTCATCGGCCGGATATAGTCGCAGGCGGGATAGTTACTACAGCCCAGAAACGGGCCTGTTTTGCCAGAACGTATGACTAATTCTGCCCCGCACGCGGGGCAGGGTTCCTGTTTGCGCACGCTAAACAGCGCTGATTTATTCATATTACCCGGGGTATTCATTACAGATTAATGCAGCATACCTTCATTGACGTCGAATAACAGTTCTTCCATTTGCTGATAGGCATTTTCGCATCCCGGAATATTAAACAGCACCATCAGCACCACCCATTTCAGATCCTGCAGATCGAACTCCAGCGTATCAAGCGCCATGACCCGTTCGATAACCATTTCCCGCGTTTCCATGTTCAGTACCTGAATCTGCTCAAGGAACAGCACGAAACCGCGACACTCTGCATCTAAACGCTGGCTCTCTTCCTCAGTGTAGATACGCATAGAGAGAGGATCGTTTGCCAGTAATACCGGTGCGACCAGCCCCTCCTGGTAATCCGCCAGCCGTTCAAGCCAGTTCAGCGCATTATAGATATCTTCACGGTGAAAACCGGCGTCGGTTAGATCATCAGTGAGTTTATCCTGATCAACGCGCATCTCAGCTTCGTTATGAATATAGGTTTCAAACAAGTACATAAGTACGTCGAACATGGCATGCCCTCCTCAATCGGACATAGCCGCCGGGTACAGCTGCGATCCATCCTGCTAACTCCAGTTCGAGCAATTGTGCAGCGATGACTGGCACAGGTTGGCCGGCACGTTCAGCGACGACGTCAACAGGTGTAACCTCATCACCTACGTTAGCCAACGCGCTGAGAAATGGCAATGGAACATCGTCACTGAGTTGTGAATAAATTGTGTCCGATTGGTTTACGGGCAGCCACTGCAGCGTAGAGTACAGATCCTCCAGAATATTATTGGGATGAGCAACCAGCAGTGCGCCCTGCTGTATCAGCCAGTGCACGCCTTCACTGCCGGCGTTACCCAGCGCACCGGGCAGCGCATAAATATTGCGGTTTTGCTCAAGTGCATAACGCGCCGTCACCAGCGAACCGCTTTTCAGCGACGCCTCTACCACCAGCACGCCATAGCTTAAGCCACTGATAATGCGGTTACGTCGCGGGAAGTTCACGCCATGTGGCGCACACGTCAGCGGCAGTTCAGAAATAAGTGCACCGCCGTGGCTGATTATGTCGCAGGCCAGCGCCTGATGCTGCTTTGGATAGAGACACTGTAATCCACTGCCCAGTACCGCCAGCGTCTTTCCTCCGGCAGCCAGCGCGGCACGATGCGCAATACCATCAATACCGCGCGCCAGTCCGCTGGTAATAGCCAGACCACTTACAGCCAGCTGCTGCGTAAACCACTCTCCCCACTCTTTCCCGTAAAGTGAGCAGTTGCGGCTGCCGACCACGGCAAGCTGAGGCTGAGTAAGCGCTGCTGCATCGCCAGCGACAAACAGCGCGGTCGGGTAGCGCGCGGTCTCTTTGAGCCGCTCCGGATAACGAGCATCTGTGCAGTCAATCAGGCTATGCTGCGGCTGCTCCAGCCACGCCAGTGTGTTATCACGCTGGCGCGGGCACAGCGTCAGGTAGTGCTGCCGCTGTTGTTCACTCATTCCCTGAACGCGCAGCCACTCATCATCCACTCTGTCAGCAGCCTTTAACGCCGTCATAAAGCGGTGCGCTTTGTGACCGCTCAGGCCCCGTACGTTTGCTGCTCTGAGCACTCTTTCCAGCTTTTCCATTTTGCCTTCCATGACCGCCGTGTCTGTGCCGTGCAATGCTGTCAATCGGGCCCTGAAAAGTCTACAATATGAACCAGTAATCTTTTCTTTAACGCATATAGATCTGGATATTTATGTCAGTTTTGCAGGTATTACATTTTCCTGACGATCGCCTTCGCAAAATTGCTGCACCGGTTGCAGCAGTTGACGCAGGGGTTCAGCGTATCGTCGATGATATGTTTGAAACGATGTATGCCGAAGAAGGCATCGGTCTGGCGGCTACACAGGTTGATATCCACCAGCGTATTATCGTTATCGATGTCTCTGAAAATCGAGACGAGCGCCTGGTGCTTATCAATCCGGAGCTGCTGGAAAAAAGTGGCGAGACCGGTATCGAGGAAGGCTGCCTTTCTATTCCGGAACAGCGTGCATTTGTGCCGCGCGCCGAGCGCGTCAAAGTTCGCGCGCTGGATCGTGACGGTAACAGCTTTGAACTGGAAACGGATGGCCTGCTGGCAATCTGTATTCAGCATGAGATTGACCATCTGGACGGCAAACTGTTTATCGATTATCTGTCACCGCTGAAACGCCAGCGTATTAAACAGAAACTGGAAAAACTGGCTCGCCAGAATACCCGCGCATCCTGAGAGCGAACAGAAGGCTAAATTGTGTCTGCACCGTTGAAAATTATTTTTGCCGGTACACCTGACTTTGCAGCGCGTCACCTTGACGCGCTGCTTGCATCTGAGCATCAGGTAACCGGCGTCTTTACCCAGCCCGATCGTCCTGCCGGACGCGGCAACAAACTCACTCCCGGCCCGGTAAAAGTGTTAGCCCAGACGCACGGTATACCGGTTTTTCAGCCCAAATCCCTCAGGCCGGAAGAGAACCAGCAGCTGGTAGCCGATCTGCAGGCAGATATCATGGTCGTCGTGGCCTACGGGCTGATCCTGCCACAGGCAGTGCTTTCAATGCCCCGTCTCGGTTGCGTGAACGTTCACGGCTCGCTGCTGCCACGCTGGCGCGGCGCGGCGCCGATTCAGCGTGCACTCTGGGCTGGCGATAGCGAAACCGGTGTGACCATTATGCAGATGGATGCAGGCCTCGACACAGGCGATATGCTGCTCAAACTCAACTGCCCGATTGGTCCGGAGGATACCAGCGCTTCGCTTTACGATCGTCTGGCTGAACTGGGGCCGCAGGGCCTGCTGCAGACGCTGAATATGCTGGCGACCAATCGCGCACAGCCGGAAATCCAGGACAACGCTCTGGCGACCTACGCTGAAAAGCTCAGCAAAGAGGAAGCCCGGCTGGACTGGACGCTGCCGGCGGCGCAGCTTGAGCGCTGCATCCGTGCCTTTAACCCCTGGCCGGTAAGCTATTTTCTTATCGATGATCAACCGGTAAAAGTCTGGCAGGCAACGGTGCTGCCGCATCAGGATAAACAGCCGGGCGAAATCCTGCACGCCGATAAACAGGGCATTCAGATCGCAACCGCAGATGGTGTTTTAAACCTGTTATCCCTGCAGCCAGCTGGCAAAAAACCTATGTCAGCTCAGGACCTGCTCAATTCACGTCGCGAATGGTTCACTCCCGGAACCGTTCTGGCCTGATCCTGTCGCCCGGCTCGCGCCGGGCCCAATTGCCTGATGAAATACTATGAAAAAAGCGACTAACCTGCGCAGCCTGGCGGCGCAACTGATCGAACGTGTGGTGGATAAAGGCGAATCGCTCAGCGCTATCCTTCCTGCCGCGCAAAAAACCGTGGCGGACAAAGATGGCGCCCTGCTGCAGGAGTTGTGCTTTGGCGTAACGCGCACATTACCCCAGCTGGAAGCACTGATCGGCAAGCTGATGGAGCGCCCGTTAACCGGTAAACAGCGCGTGCTGCACTACCTGATTATGGTTGGCCTTTATCAGCTGCTTTATACGCGGATCCCGCCGCATGCCGCGCTGGCGGAAACCGTTGCCGGCGCAGAAGTCCTTAAGCGGGCTAACCTGAAAGGGCTGCTGAATGGTGTGTTACGCCAGTTTCAGCGTCAGCAGGAGAGCCTGCTGGCAGAAGTGGATCAGGCACCGCAACGCTATCTGCATCCTGGCTGGTTACTGAAACGCCTTCAGCACGCCTGGCCGCAGCAGTGGCAGGCGATTACCGAGGCCAACAATCAGCGTCCGCCAATGTGGTTACGCGTCAATCGCCAGCATCATACGCGTGATGCCTGGCTGGCATTGCTGAATCAGGCGGATAAAAATGGCATCTGCGGCGATGCGCCGGATGCTGTACGTCTGGAATCACCGGCACCTGTAAGCCAGCTGCCGGGGTTTGATCAGGGATGGGTTACGGTTCAGGATCTTTCTGCGCAGCGTTGTGCACTGCTGCTCGAACCTCAGCCGGGCGAACATATACTGGATCTCTGTGCAGCACCGGGCGGTAAAACCACACATATCCTGGAAGTGGCACCGCAGGCCAGTGTGATGGCAGTTGATATCGATGAGCAGCGCCTGAGCCGCGTGCGGGAAAACCTGCTGCGCCTGAACATGACTGCAGAGGTGCGTCAGGGCGATGGCCGTACCCCTGCGGCCTGGTGTAACGATCTGACATTTGACCGTATTCTGCTTGATGCGCCCTGTTCTGCAACCGGCGTGATACGTCGCCATCCTGATATCAAATGGCTGCGCCGCGATCGGGATATTGCGGAGCTGGCAGCACTGCAGCGTGAAATCCTTGATGCCATCTGGCCACGTCTGAAATCAGGCGGCACGCTGCTGTATGCGACCTGTTCAGTATTGCCGGAAGAGAACCATGAGCAAATCCGCACGTTTCTTGCCGACCATGAGGATGCCATCGCGGTGCCACTGCCGCAGGGAGATGAATATGGCTGGCAGGTCTTTCCGCACGCTGACGGCGGTGACGGCTTTTTCTACGCTAAGCTGATAAAAAAATAGTGCGGCGCACGCTAATGAGAGCAACAGAGCGATGAAAATTATTATCCTCGGAGCCGGTCAGGTCGGCGGTACGCTGGCAGAGAATCTGGTGGGTGAAAACAATGACATCACCGTGGTAGACAGCGACCCTTCACGTTTACGCGTGTTGCAGGACAAATTTGACCTGCGCGTTGTTCACGGCCACGGTTCTCATCCGCGTGTGCTGCGCGAAGCGGGCGCAGAAGATGCCGATATGCTGGTTGCCGTAACCAGCTCGGACGAAACCAATATGATCGCCTGTCAGGTAGCTTACTCGCTGTTTAACACGCCAAACCGTATTGCGCGTATTCGTGCAGCGGACTATCTGCGCGATGGCGACAAATTGTTTACACCGGAAGCGGTGCCCATTGACCACTTAATCTCTCCTGAACAGCTGGTTATCGACAATATCTATCGTCTTATCCAGTATCCTGGCGCCCTTCAGGTGGTCAACTTTGCGGAAGGGAAAGTAAGCCTTGCCGTGGTTAAAGCCTATTATGGCGGCCCGCTGGTCGGCAATCCGCTCTCTATCATGCGCGAGCATATGCCGCACATCGATACGCGGGTTGCAGCTATTTTTCGTCAGGATCGCCCTATTCGTCCGCAGGGATCAACCATTGTAGAAGCGGGTGATGAAGTGTTCTTCATTGCTGCCAGCCAGCATGTTCGCGCGGTAATGAGCGAGATGCAGCGGCTGGAAAAGCCTTACAAACGCATCATGCTGGTAGGCGGGGGCAACATCGGTTTTGGTCTTGCGCAGCGGCTGGAAAAACATTACAGCGTTAAACTTATCGAGCGTAATCAGCAGCGCGCCGCTGAACTGGCAGAAAACCTGCAGGACACCATCGTATTTTATGGCGACGCCTCCGATCAGGAGTTGCTGGCTGAAGAGCATGTGGACCAGGTTGATCTTTTTATTGCCGTGACCAATGACGATGAAGCCAACATTATGTCAGCCATGCTGGCTAAAAAGATGGGGGCGAAAAAAGTCATGGTGCTGATACAGCGTCGCGCCTATGTTGACCTGGTGCAGGGCAGCGTAATAGATATTGCCATCTCACCACAGCAGGCCACTATTTCTGCCCTGCTGAGCCATGTGCGCAAGGCGGATATTGTGGGCGTTTCGTCGCTGCGCCGCGGCATTGCAGAAGCGATTGAAGCGATTGCACATGGCGACGAGAGCACGTCACGTGTGGTTGGCCGGCAGATTGAGAATATTAAATTACCGCCCGGCACGCTGATTGGCGCCATCGTGCGCGGTGATGAGGTAATTATTGCTAATGCAAACGTCAGAATCGAACAGGGTGATCATGTAATCATGTTTCTGACAGACAAAAAATTTGTGCCGGATGTAGAACGACTGTTCCAGCCCAGCCCGTTTTTCCTCTGATAATCGCTGGACTGCATCTCCCTTCACGGCCTCGCTTTAATGCGCTGCAATAATGGAAAATGCGCTAAGGTTTGTTAGACTTTAGCGATTGGCTTAGGCAAGGGAGATAACCATGAGTTTATTCAAAGAGTTTCGCGATTTCGCTATGCGTGGCAACGTAGTGGATCTGGCAGTCGGTGTCGTGATTGGTGCTGCGTTTGGTAAAATTGTTTCATCATTAGTGGCGAATATCATCATGCCTCCGCTGGGCCTGCTGATTGGCGGCGTGGACTTTAAACAGTTCAGATGGGTGCTGAAACCGGCAGAGGGTGATGTTCCTGCTGTCGTAATGGAGTATGGCAATTTTATCCAGACCGTATTTGATTTTGTCATTATTGCATTCGCGATTTTCATGGCGATTAAAGTAATGAACAAACTCTATACCAAAAAAGAAGTAGAGAAGCCGGCACCGAAGCCTTCCAGCGAAGAAGTGCTGCTGACGGAAATCCGCGATTTGCTGAAGCAGCAGAATACAAAGATCTGACAAAAAAGCCGCCTGGCTCAGGCGGCTTTTTTTATGTCATAGCAAAAGGCCAGTGATAAACAGTGTTGCTTATCGCTGGCCTCCCGCAGCTGTCCCTTTGCATGTTTCTCTTTACGCCGATAGCTACCCTTACCTTTCTGGTTACGCTCGATCCGCTGACGATAAAGCGGGTCGTGCAGTAACGCCTCCAGCGCATTATCATTGATGATCCCTTTGCGATGCTGATAGTGACTCATACCTTTCTCCTGATAAATTTCGGAGGTAACTTTACTCTTTCTGTCCGGCGTTGCAATCTTTACCGCAGCACGCTTCTGGCTGCGGATCGTTCCCAGTCTCCAGCGCTTCAAGGATAGAACAACAGGCGGAGCTGTGTTGCTCGCCACAGCAGGTTTGCGCCAGCCGCTGCAGTGAGCGCTGAATGATCTGCAGTTCAGCGATAACATGATCAACCTCTTCCAGCCTGCTGGCCACGATCGCTTTCGACTCCTGACAGGTGTGATGATCGGGTTCGATCCTGATAGACAGTAATCCCCGGATCGCTTCCAGAGTGAAGCCAAGCTGACGTCCGTAACGAATAAACCGCAGACGCTGCAGATCCTTATCACTGTAAAGTCGAAAGCCGCCTTCGGTGCGCATCCTGTGCTCCATCAGCTGCTGCTTTTCATAAAAGCGAATGGTATCCGGCGTCACTTCCGCAAGCCGGGCGAGTTGACCAATGCGATACATACTATTCACCCTGCTTAAGACGTTGTGCAATATCAGCACGATAAGGGCTGTATAAAAATTCGGTACTCAGGCCAGCCTGCTGCAGTTTATTTTCGAGGAGTATGAGGCGCCGGGATATTTCAGCGTGAGAAGGTTCCTCTGCCTCAAGCGTCTGCAGCAGCTTATGAAGTTCAAGCGCCTCTTTCCGCGCTTCGAGCTCAGGCGGAAGATAGCCGGCATTCTTTAACAGACGATATGCGGTACGCAGTTCAGGGGGAACCGCGCTGTCATCATCCAGCTGTAACGGCGCACCCTCACCGGGGAGATTGCTTAGTTCGCCTTTTGCCTGAGCTTCACGAATGTGCTGTTCAGCCAGTTGATCGATTAACCACATAGCGCTCTCCTGTCGATATCTGACAATGACTCAGGAAATCATAGCGGATGACAAATTTCAGACAATAAAAAACCCGCCGGAGCGGGTTTTCTACGATACTGCAGATTACTCTGCAGCAGCTTCTGCTTGAGCTTCTGGACGATCAACCAGCTCGATGTAAGCCATCGGAGCGTTGTCACCAGCACGGAAGCCACACTTCAGAATACGAGTGTAACCACCGGCACGGCTCGCGAAACGCGGGCCCAGCTCGTTAAACAGTTTTGCCACGATCTCGTTATCACGAGTGCGGGCGAATGCCAGACGACGATTAGCTACGCTGTCGGTCTTGGCAAGAGTAATCAGCGGCTCAACTACGCGACGCAGTTCTTTGGCTTTCGGCAGAGTCGTTTTGATGATCTCATGACGAACCAGAGAACCAGCCATGTTGCGGAACATAGCCTGACGATGGCTGCTGTTGCGGTTCAGTTGACGACCACTCTTACGATGGCGCATGACCTTATCCTTCTCAGTGAAACCTTAACCTGTGATCGGGTTATTCATCAGCGATGCTTGCTGGTGGCCAGTTTTCCAGGCGCATGCCCAGAGACAGACCACGTGAAGCGAGCACATCTTTAATCTCAGTAAGAGATTTTTTACCGAGGTTAGGCGTTTTAAGCAGCTCAACCTCAGTACGCTGTACCAGATCACCGATGTAGTGGATAGCTTCTGCCTTAAGGCAGTTAGCAGAGCGGACAGTCAATTCCAGATCGTCAACAGGGCGCAGCAGGATCGGATCGAATTCTGGTTTCTCTTCTTTCACTTCCGGCTGACGTACGTCACGTAAATCAACGAAAGCTTCCAGTTGTTCTGCCAGGATGGTGGCCGCACGACGAATCGCCTCTTCAGGATCGATTGTGCCGTTGGTTTCCATTTCGATGACCAGCTTGTCCAGGTCGGTGCGCTGCTCTACACGCGCTGCTTCAACATTGTAGGCGATACGGTCTACAGGGCTGTAGCAAGCGTCGACCAGCAGGCGGCCGATTGGGCGCTCATCTTCTTCCGAATGAATTCGGGCAGACGCCGGCACATAACCACGACCACGCTGAACTTTGATGCGCATGCTAATAGATGCGTTTTCATCGGTCAGATGGCAGATCACATGCTGCGGCTTGACGATTTCGACATCACCATCATGGGTGATGTCGGCTGCAGTCACAGGGCCAATGCCAGATTTATTCAAAGTAAGGATGACTTCATCTTTACCCTGAACTCTTACCGCCAGCCCTTTCAGGTTGAGCAGGATTTCCAGGATATCTTCCTGAACGCCCTCTTTGGTGGAGTACTCGTGCAGCACGCCATCAATTTCAACCTCGGTCACCGCGCAACCCGGCATGGAAGAAAGCAGAATACGGCGCAGTGCGTTACCAAGAGTATGGCCAAAGCCACGCTCTAATGGTTCAAGGGTCACCTTGGCGTGCGTCGAACTCACTTGCTCGATATCTACCAGGCGCGGTTTTAGAAACTCTGTCACAGAACCCTGCATTGTGTCCTCTCTTTGGTACTAAGCTTTACTTAGAGTAAAGCTCGACGATCAGGTGTTCGTTAATGTCCGCAGACAGATCAGTACGCTCAGGCATACGCTTGAACACACCTTCCATCTTGGTCGCATCAACTTCCAGCCAGGTTGGCTTTTCACGCTGCTCAGCCAGCTCCAGAGCGGCCTTCACGCGAGATTGCTTTTTGGCTTTCTCACGGATGCTTACGACATCATTCGGAGATACCTGATAAGAAGCGATGTTAACAACGCGGCCATTTACCAGAATAGATTTGTGGCTAACCAGCTGACGTGCTTCTGCACGAGTGGCGCCAAAGCCCATACGGTAAACTACGTTATCCAGACGACCTTCCAGCAGAGCTAACAGGTTTTCACCAGTGTTGCCTTTCAGACGTGCTGCTTCTTTATAGTAGTTACGGAACTGACGCTCCAGCACGCCGTACATACGACGAACTTTCTGCTTTTCACGTAACTGACCGCCGTAATCAGACAGACGCGGTTTACGCGCACCATGCTGACCAGGGGCTTGTTCAATTTTGCACTTGGAATCAATCGCGCGAACGCCAGACTTAAGGAATAAGTCGGTACCCTCGCGACGGCTCAGCTTGAGCTTAGGACCCAAATATCTTGCCATTTTCTTTCTCCAACTAACCTAAAAAACGGGGCGTTATACGCGACGTTTTTTCGGCGGACGACAACCGTTGTGAGGGATCGGAGTCACATCAGTAATATTCGTGATGCGGAAACCAGCAGCGTTCAGAGCACGAATCGTAGATTCGCGGCCTGGACCTGGACCCTTAACCATAACTTCCAGGTTCTTAATACCGTAATCTTTTACCGCTTCTGCACAGCGCTCTGCAGCGACCTGAGCAGCGAATGGAGTAGATTTACGTGAACCGCGGAAACCGGAACCACCGGCGGTTGCCCAACCCAGCGCGTTACCCTGACGATCGGTAATGGTTACGATGGTGTTGTTAAAAGACGCATGGACATGAGCCACGCCATCTGAGACTTGTTTTCTTACACGCTTACGTGCACGAACTGGTGCCTTTGCCATTATTTACTCACCCCGATTATTTCTTGATCGGTTTACGCGGACCCTTACGGGTACGTGCGTTGGTCTTAGTACGCTGACCGCGAACCGGCAGACCACGACGATGGCGTAAACCACGGTAGCAACCAAGGTCCATAAGACGCTTGATGCTCAGGGTGATTTCACGGCGCAGATCACCTTCAACAACGAATTTACCAACTGCTTCACGCAGCTGATCAATCTGTTCTTCAGACAGCTCACTGATCTTAACATTTTCAGCAATGCCCGTTTCAACGCAGATAGCTTTGGAACGAGTTTTGCCGATACCGAAGATCGAAGTTAATGCGATAACGGTATGTTTATGATCAGGAATGTTAATGCCTGCTATACGGGCCACTATGCACTCCTATAATTAAATAAATGCGAACCATGCTGAAAAGCCCGTTTTCAGGATACTCAAATGGAAACGCATCGACATACAAAAGATTGGCTGGCTAATCTAGCCAGCTCAACCCGACTTTGCAAGAAAAATATGTGACTTAATCAGCCCTGGCGCTGTTTATGCTTAGGCTCGGCGCTGCAGATCACACGTACGACACCGTCGCGACGAATGATTTTGCAGTTACGACATAATTTCTTGACGGAAGCACGAACTTTCATTTTTACTCTCCGTAACTTCTCAAGCTACTGAATTAACGGCCATAGCCTTTCAGGTTAGCTTTTTTCAATGCAGACTCATACTGACTAGACATCATCAGAGTTTGCACTTGAGCCATAAAGTCCATGATGACGACCACTACAATCAGCAGTGAAGTACCGCCGAAGTAGAAGGGAACCTTCATGGCATCACGCATGAACTCCGGGATCAGGCAGATAAAAGTAATATACAGCGCACCGATTAAGGTGAGTCGTGTCATAACTTTATCGATATACTTCGCCGTTTGCTCTCCCGGACGAATTCCCGGTACGAATGCACCAGACTTCTTCAGGTTATCTGCTGTTTCACGCGGGTTAAACACCAACGCCGTATAGAAGAAACAGAAGAAGATGATTGCAGTCGCATAGAGTAGCACATAAAGCGGCTGTCCTGGCTGCAAATACAGCGAAATTGTTGTCAGCCAGTTCCAACCACTACCGCTCCCGAACCAGGATGCTATCGTTGCCGGGAACAGAATAATGCTGGAAGCGAAGATAGCTGGAATGACACCTGCCATATTCACTTTCAACGGTAAATGTGTGCTCTGTGCAGCATATACACGACGCCCCTGCTGACGCTTAGCGTAGTTGACCACGATACGACGCTGGCCACGCTCAACGAAAATAACAAAGAACGTCACTGCAAATACAAGAACTGCAACCAACAGCAACAGAAGAAAGTGCAGGTCGCCTTGCCGCGCTTGCTCGATGGTATGGCCAATGGCCGGCGGAAGACCCGCAACAATACCTGCGAAGATAATGATTGAGATACCGTTACCGATACCTCGTTCAGTAATCTGTTCGCCCAGCCACATCAGGAACATTGTCCCGGTAACCAGACTCACAACAGCGGTAAAGTAGAATGCGAAGCCCGGATTTAACACCAGGCCCTGCATTCCTGGCATATTCGGCAGACCGGTAGCGATACCGATCGACTGAAATATGGCCAGAACCAGAGTGCCGTAGCGGGTGTACTGGCTAATCTTACGACGGCCAGCCTCACCCTCTTTCTTAATCTCTGCCAGGGCGGGATGAACCACCGTCAGCAGCTGGATAATAATAGAGGCCGAAATATACGGCATAATACCCAGCGCGAAGATTGAGGCACGACTGAGAGCACCACCAGAGAACATGTTGAACATTTCAATGATGGTGCCACGCTGTTGCTCAAGCAGTTTGGCAAGTACAGTGGCATCGATACCGGGGATTGGAATAAAAGAGCCAATGCGGAAGACAATCAGTGCACCGATTACAAACAATAGTCTGCGCTTCAGTTCACCAAAGCCCCCTTTGGCGCTTTGAAAATCTAATCCCGGTTGCTTTGCCATCTGCTACTTATTCCTCGATTTTACCGCCAGCAGCTTCGATTGCAGCACGAGCACCTTTGGTGACACGCAGTCCACGAATCGTTACCGGTGTAGTAACTTCACCAGACAGAATCACTTTCGCGAATTCAATCTGAACACCGATGATGTTGGCTGCTTTCAGCGTGTTCAGGTCAACAATACCGCCTTCCACTTTCGCCAGATCAGACAGACGAACTTCAGTCGTCACGAATGATTTGCGTGAAGTGAAGCCGAACTTCGGCAGACGACGGTACAGAGGCATCTGACCACCCTCGAAACCACGACGTACGCCACCGCCAGAACGTGAGTTCTGACCTTTGTGACCACGACCGCCGGTTTTGCCGAGGCCAGAACCGATACCACGACCCAGACGCTTGGAAGCGTGTTTAGACCCTTCGGCCGGAGACAGAGTGTTTAAACGCATCTCTTACTCCTCCACTTTCAGCATGTAGGAAATCGCGTTGACCATACCGCGTACAGCAGGCGTGTCTTCACGCTCAACGGTGTGACCAATACGACGCAGACCCAGGCCAATCAGAGTGGCTTTGTGCTTAGGCAGGCGGCCGATTGAACTGCGGGTTTGTGTAATTTTAATAGTCTTAGCCATCGTGATTACCCCAGAATTTCTTCAACGGATTTACCACGCTTGGCAGCGACCATTTCCGGAGATTTCATATTGCCCAGGCCATCAATAGTTGCACGAACCACGTTGATCGGGTTGGTGGAACCATATGCTTTAGCCAGAACGTTATGAACTCCAGCGACTTCCAGGACGGCGCGCATTGCACCACCGGCGATGATACCGGTACCTTCAGAAGCCGGCTGCATGAACACACGAGAACCCGTGTGTGCACCTTTTACAGGGTGCTGCAGGGTGCCGTGAGTCAGCGCGACGTTAATCATATTGCGACGGGCTTTTTCCATCGCTTTCTGGATCGCTGCTGGAACTTCACGCGCTTTGCCGTAACCAAAACCTACGCGGCCGTTACCATCACCCACTACAGTCAGTGCGGTGAAGGAGAAAATACGACCACCTTTCACAGTTTTAGAAACACGGTTTACCGCGATCAATTTTTCCTGCAGTTCGCCAGCTTGTTTCTCGATGTGTGCCATCTTAGACCTCTACCTTAGAACTGAAGGCCAGCTTCACGAGCAGCATCTGCAAGTGCCTGGACGCGACCATGATATTGGAACCCGGAACGATCGAAAGAAACATCTTTGATGCCTTTTTCGATAGCGCGCTCAGCCAGAGCTTTACCTACAGCTGCAGCGGCGTCTTTGTTACCGGTATACTTCAGTTGTTCAGCGATAGCTTTTTCTACAGTAGAAGCAGCAACCAGAACTTCGGAACCGTTCGGGGCGATTACCTGTGCGTAAATATGACGCGGGGTACGATGTACCACCAGGCGAGTAGCACCCAGCTCTTTGAGCTTGCGACGTGCACGGGTCGCACGACGGATACGAGCAGATTTCTTATCCATAGTGTTACCTTACTTCTTCTTAGCCTCTTTGGTACGCACGACTTCGTCGGCGTAACGAACACCCTTGCCTTTGTAAGGCTCAGGACGACGGTAGGCGCGCAGATCAGCTGCAACCTGTCCGATAACCTGCTTATCAGCGCCTTTCAGCACGATTTCAGTTTGAGTCGGACATTCAGCAGTGATGCCGGCCGGCAGTGCATGTTCAACAGGGTGAGAGAAGCCCAGGGCCAGACTCACAGAGTTGCCTTTAACAGCTGCACGATAACCAACACCAACCAGTTGCAGCTTCTTAGTGAAGCCGTCGGTAACACCGATAACCATGCCGTTCAGCAGTGCACGAGCAGTACCTGCCTGTGCCCAACCATCCGCATAACCTTTGCGTGGAGCAAAAGTCAGGGTGTTGTCTTCCTGCTTGATTTCAACAGCATTGTTGATAGTACGAGTCAGCTCGCCGTTTTTGCCTTTGATCGAAACTTCCTGACCGTTGAGTTTTACCTCTACGCCGGCAGGAATAACGACAGGTGCTTTTGCAACACGAGACATTTTATTCCTCCGATTACGCTACGTAGCAGATAATTTCGCCACCAAGACCAGCCTGGCGCGCTGCACGATCAGTCATGACACCTTTAGAGGTAGAAATTACAGCAATACCCATACCAGCCATCACTTTTGGCAGCTCATCTTTTCTTTTATAGATGCGCAGACCAGGACGGCTAACACGTTGAATGCTTTCTACAACAGCTTTACCCTGGAAATACTTAAGAGTCAGTTCCAGTTCCGGCTTGATGTCGCCTTCGATTTTAAAATCTTCAATATAGCCTTCTTCCTTCAGCACGTTGGCAATTGCCACTTTCAGCTTGGAGGAAGGCATAGAGACCGCAACTTTGTTCGCGGCCTGACCGTTACGGATACGGGTCAGCATATCCGCGATCGGATCTTGCATGCTCATCTGTGTTACTCCCGTGATTCAAATGGTGACAATTACCAGCTAGCCTTTTTAAGACCCGGGATTTCACCGCGCATAGCGGCTTCACGGACCTTGATACGGCTCAACCCAAACTTCCGCAGGAAACCGTGCGGACGACCTGTCTGACGGCAGCGGTTACGCTGACGGGAAGGGCTGGAATCACGCGGCAGACTCTGCAGCTTGAGAACGGCATTCCAACGATCTTCGTCAGATGCGTTCACATCAGAAATGATTGCTTTCAGCTCAACGCGTTTTGCGAAGAACTTGTCTGCTAATTTCACACGCTTAACTTCGCGTGCTTTCATAGATTGCTTAGCCATTAAGTAACCCTACCTTACTTGCGGAACGGGAAGTCAAAGGCAGCCAGCAGTGCACGGCCTTCATCATCAGATTTCGCAGTAGTGGTAATGGTAATATCCAAACCACGAACGCGATCGACTTTGTCGTAGTCGATTTCTGGGAAGATGATCTGCTCACGTACGCCCATGCTGTAGTTACCACGACCGTCGAAAGACTTCGCAGAAAGACCGCGGAAGTCACGAATACGTGGTACAGCAATAGTGATCAGACGCTCAAAGAACTCCCACATGCGTTCGCCACGCAGAGTTACTTTACAGCCGATCGGATAGCCCTGACGGATTTTGAAGCCTGCAACTGATTTGCGTGCTTTGGTGATCAGCGGTTTTTGACCGGAGATTGCTGCCAGATCGGCTGCTGCGTTATCCAGCAGTTTCTTGTCAGCGATCGCTTCACCAACACCCATGTTCAGGGTGATCTTCTCGACCCGAGGGACTTGCATGACAGAATTGTAGCCAAACTCTGTCATGAGTTTCTGGACTACTTCGTCTTTGTAGTAATCATGCAGTTTCGCCATCGTACTACTCCAAATTACTTGATAGTTTCGCTGTTAGACTTGAAGAAACGGACTTTTTTGCCGTCTTCGAATCTAAAGCCTACACGGTCAGCCTTGCCGGTTGCCGCATTGAAGATTGCAACGTTAGAAACCTGAATTGCAGCTTCTTTTTCAACGATGCCACCTGGCTGGTTCAGAGCCGGAACCGGCTTCTGGTGTTTCTTAACCAGGTTGATACCTTCAACGATGACTTTACCAGAAGTCAGGACGTTCTTAATTTTACCGCGCTTACCTTTGTCTTTACCGGTAAGAACAATAACTTCGTCGTTACGACGGAATTTAGCTGCCATTGCTCGCTCCTTAGAGTACTTCTGGTGCCAGAGAGATAATTTTCATGAACTTTTCATTGCGAAGTTCACGAGTTACCGGCCCAAAAATACGCGTTCCGATTGGCTGCTCACTGTTATTGTTCAGAATAACGCATGCATTGCCATCGAAGCGAATGACAGAACCGTCCGGGCGACGAACACCCTTCCTGGTGCGCACCACTACCGCTTTCAGGACATCACCTTTTTTCACCTTGCCACGAGGAATTGCTTCCTTGATGGTCACTTTGATGATATCGCCGACGCCTGCGTAGCGACGGTGCGAGCCACCCAGAACCTTGATACACATTACGCGACGTGCACCGGAGTTGTCGGCGACGTTCAGCATAGTCTGTTCTTGGATCATTTTAGTGCTCCGCTAATGTCAACTACTACTTCGGGACCCAAACCTCAGGTCGTTAAAAAGCCCCATAATTGAGGGCGCGGCATTATAACACCGGATCTCGCAGATGGGTAGAAAAAATGAACGGCTCGCGAGAGCCGTTCATTTTGTTTTTAGAGGAAACGAATTCTATTACAGAATCGCTTTCTCTACAACGCGAACCAGAGTCCAGGACTTAGTCTTGGAAAGTGGACGGGTTTCGCGGATCTCAACCACGTCACCAATACCACACTCATTGTTCTCGTCATGGATGTGCAGCTTAGTCGTACGTTTGATGAATTTACCGTAGATCGGGTGCTTCACGAAACGTTCGATAGCGACAACAGCAGATTTCTGCATTTTGTCACTAACAACACGACCTTGCAGAGTACGGATTTTATCGGTCATTACGCCGCCTTCTCAGTCAGTAAAGTCTTAACGCGCGCAACATCACGGCGAACTTGCTTCAGCAGATGGGTCTGCTGCAGCTGGCCAGATGCTGCCTGCATGCGCAGGTTAAACTGCTCACGCAGGAGGTTAAGCAGCTCAGTGTTCAGCTCTTCAACGCTTTTTTCACGCAGCTCAGTTGCTTTCATTACATCACCGTCTTAGTTACAAAGGTGGTTTTGATAGGCAGTTTTGCTGCTGCCAGCTTGAAGGCTTCACGGGCCAGCTCTTCCGGTACGCCGTCCATTTCATACAGGACTTTGCCAGGCTGAATCAGGGCAACCCAATACTCAACGTTACCCTTACCTTTACCCATACGCACTTCCAGCGGCTTCTCGGTGATCGGTTTGTCCGGGAATACACGGATCCAGATCTTACCTTGACGCTTAACTGCACGGGTCATAGCACGACGTGCTGCTTCGATCTGACGAGCGGTCAGACGACCACGGCCAACAGCTTTCAGACCGAAAGTACCGAAGCTAACATCCGTACCCTGCGCCAGACCGCGGTTACGGCCTTTATGCACTTTACGGAATTTTGTACGCTTTGGTTGTAACATCAGCGACTCTCCTTACTTACGGCCTTTACGCTGCTGCTTTTTAGGTTGAGCAGCCGGTTCCGGTTGTTCAACAGCAGCCATACCACCCAGGATCTCACCTTTGAAGATCCATACCTTAACGCCGATTACACCATAAGTGGTGTGCGCTTCAGAGGTGTTGTAGTCAATGTCCGCACGCAGAGTGTGCAGCGGTACGCGACCTTCACGATACCATTCGGTACGTGCGATCTCAGCACCACCCAGACGGCCGCTGACTTCAACTTTAATACCTTTAGCGCCCAGACGCATTGCGTTCTGTACAGCACGCTTCATAGCACGACGGAACATCACACGACGCTCCAGCTGTGAAGTGATGCTGTCAGCAACCAATTTAGCGTCCAGTTCCGGTTTACGGACTTCGGCGATATTGATCTGAGCAGGAACGCCAGCGATATTCGCGACGACCGTACGCAGTTTTTCTACGTCTTCACCTTTCTTACCGATAACGATACCCGGGCGAGCGGTGTGAATGGTCACACGGATGCTCTTAGCCGGACGCTCGATAACGATACGAGATACAGACGCTTTAGCCAGTTCTTTAGTCAGGAACTGACGTACTTTAAAATCGCTGTCGAGGTTGTCAGCGAATTCTTTGGTGTTCGCAAACCAGGTAGAGTTCCATGGTTTTACAATACCCAGGCGAATACCATTAGGATGTACTTTCTGACCCATTGCTAGTCTCCAGAGTCTCAGCGATCGGACACAACCACAGTAATGTGGCTGGTGCGCTTCAGGATGCGATCTGCACGACCTTTTGCACGCGGCATAATGCGCTTCATGCTTGGGCCTTCGTCTACGAAAATTTTCGCAACTTTCAGATCGTCGATATCAGCGCCATCGTTGTGTTCGGCGTTAGCAATGGCAGATTCCAGGACTTTCTTAACCAGTACAGCCGCTTTCTTGTTGGTGTAAGTCAGAATATCCAGAGCCTGCGACACTTTCTTACCGCGAATCAGGTCTGCCACCAGGCGAACCTTCTGAGCAGAAGAACGAGCATGGCGATGTTGAGCAATAGTTTCCATCTCTTCCTCCTACTTATTTCTTCTTGGCTTTCTTATCTGCAGCATGGCCGCGATAAGTACGTGTCGGTGCGAATTCGCCCAGCTTGTGACCAACCATTTCGTCGGAAACAAAGACTGGAACGTGCTGACGACCATTATGGACAGCGATGGTCAAACCGATCATGTTAGGGAAGATCGTTGAACGACGGGACCAAGTGCGCAGGGGCTTCTTGTCACCGCTTTCCACCGCTTTCTCTACCTTCTTCAGCAAGTGCAGGTCAATAAAAGGACCTTTCTTGAGAGAACGTGGCATGGCTTATCCTCTAAAATTATTTGCTACGGCGACGTACGATAAATTTATCAGTACGCTTGTTGCTACGGGTCTTCTTACCTTTGGTCTGAACGCCCCACGGTGAAACCGGGTGCTTACCAAAGTTACGACCTTCACCACCACCGTGCGGGTGATCGACTGGGTTCATCGCAGTACCGCGAACGGTAGGACGAACACCGCGCCAACGGGCTGCACCGGCTTTACCCAGAACGCGCAGCATGTGCTCAGCGTTACCGACTTCGCCCAGGGTTGCGCGGCAGTCAGATTCGACTTTACGCATTTCGCCTGAACGCAGACGCAGGGTCACGTAAGAACCTTCACGCGCAACGATCTGCACGTAAGCACCAGCAGAGCGAGCAATCTGACCGCCTTTGCCTGGTTTCATTTCTACGTTATGCACGGTAGAACCAACTGGGATGTTGCGCATCGGCAGGGTGTTACCTGCTTTGATCGCAGCATCAACGCCAGACTGAATCTGGTCGCCAGCTTTCAGGCCTTTAGGGGCCAGAATGTAACGGCGCTCGCCATCTTTGTACAGAACCAGTGCGATGTTCGCAGAACGGTTCGGATCGTACTCAAGACGCTCAACAACTGCCGGGATACCATCTTTGTTGCGTTTGAAGTCAACAATACGGTAAGCCTGCTTGTGACCACCACCGATATGACGGGTAGTGATACGACCATTGTTGTTACGACCACCGGATTTGCTGTTTTTTTCAACCAGCGCGGCAAATGGTTTGCCTTTGTGCAGCTCAGGGTTCACCACTTTAACTACGTGGCGACGACCCGGAGATGTCGGTTTACATTTAACAACTGCCATTGTCTTTCTCCTCCGACTTACTCAGCGCCGCCGACGAAGTCCAGGTTCTGGCCTTCCTTCAGGGTAACGTAAGCTTTTTTCCAGTCGTTACGACGACCGATACGCTGTCCGTGACGCTTAACTTTACCCTTAACAACCAGGGTGTTTACGTCTTTAACTTCTACTTCGAACAGTTTCTCAACAGCAGCAACGATCTCTGCTTTGGTCGCATCTTTCGCAACTTTGAGAACGATGGTGTTGGTTTTTTCCATCGCGGTTGATGCTTTTTCAGATACGTGCGGCGCGCGCAGTACTTTCAGCAGACGTTCTTCACGGATCATGCCAGCATCTCCTCAACTTGCTTAACTGCTTCAGCAGTCATAACGACTTTGTCGAAGGCGATCAGGCTAACTGGGTCGATACTTGCTGCGTCACGCACGTCAACCTTGTACAGGTTACGCGCAGCCAGGAACAGATTTTCATCCAGTTCACCGGTGATGATCAGCACGTCTTCCAGCGCCATGTCTTTCAGTTTCTGTACCAGCAGCTTGGTTTTCGGTGCTTCTACAGAGAACGACTCGACAACGATCAGACGGTCCTGACGTACCAGCTCGGACAGAATGCTTTTCAGCGCGCCGCGGTACATCTTTTTGTTAACTTTTTGACTGTGGTCCTGTGGACGAGCAGCGAAGGTCACGCCACCTGAACGCCAGATCGGGCTCTTAACAGAACCTGAACGCGCACGGCCGGTACCTTTCTGGCGCCACGGCTTTTTGCCTGAACCAGTTACTTCAGCACGAGTCTTCTGCGCACGAGTACCCTGACGAGCACCTGCGGCATAAGCAACAACAACCTGGTGAACCAGCGCTTCGTTGAAATCACGACCGAAGGTAGTTTCGGAAACAGTCAGCGCGCTCTGCGCGTCTTTCAGTACTAATTCCATTGCTATCCCCTTACGCCTTCACAGCTGGTTTAACAATCAGGTCGCTGCCGGTTGCACCCGGAACAGCACCTTTGACCAGCAGCAGGTTGCGCTCAGCGTCAACACGTACTACTTCCAGGCTCTGAACGGTTACGCGCTCGTTACCCAGCTGACCAGCCATTTTCTTGCCTTTGAACACTTTGCCCGGAGTCTGGTTCTGACCGATAGAACCCGGAACGCGGTGAGACAAGGAGTTACCGTGTGTAGCGTCCTGGGTACGGAAGTTCCAGCGCTTAACGGTACCTGCGAAACCTTTACCTTTAGAGGTACCGGTAACGTCTACTTTTTTAACGTCAGCGAAAATTTCAACACTGATGCTCTGACCTACGGAGTACTCTTCACCTTCGGTGCGGAATTCCCACAGACCACGGCCAGCTTCAACGCCAGCTTTAGCAAAATGACCTGCTTCCGGCTTGCTCACACGGTTTGCTTTTTTAGCACCGGTGGTAACCTGGATCGCCTGGTAACCATCGTTTTCCAGACCTTTGACCTGGGTAACGCGGTTTGCTTCAACTTCGATTACGGTTACTGGGATTGAAACGCCTTCTTCAGTGAAGATGCGAGTCATGCCCACTTTTTTACCGACTAAACCAATCATTGTATCAACCTCTCAATCGCTCGATGACCTGATTAACCCAGGCTGATCTGCACGTCAACACCGGCAGCCAGATCCAGACGCATCAGAGCATCAACGGTTTTTTCAGTTGGCTCAACGATGTCTACCAGACGCTTGTGAGTGCGGATTTCGTACTGATCGCGCGCATCTTTGTTAACGTGCGGAGAGATCAGAACGGTGAAGCGCTCTTTGCGGGTTGGCAGCGGAATTGGACCACGAACCTGCGCACCAGTGCGCTTGGCAGTCTCAACGATTTCCGCGGTTGATTGATCGATCAGACGATGATCAAACGCTTTAAGACGGATACGGATTCTTTGGTTCGACATGAGACCAAGGCTCCAAACATTTTATAAACGAAAAAAATTACTACCCGCACCCATTACGATTGATGGGGGAGTGTAATCGTTCAGCATATAACTCCCCAATTGGGAGTATTGTCAGGCGACACACCTAGCACTGTCGCCTGCGATTCTGCTCGAATCGCGCCATACCAATGTCGGCAGGCCGGCGTATTATACGTAATTACGCTCAGGAAGCAACCCGTGCTCTGTTTTTAACCATAAAAATTCAGGCAAAAGAAAACCCGCCGGGCATGACTGCCGGGCGGGTTTACAGAACAGGTATGCGCAGGCCGCTATTCGTCCGCCTTTTCGCTGATTTGCGACTGCAGATAGTTCTGCAGGCCGATTTTCTGAATCAGATCGAGTTCGGTTTCCAGGAAGTCGATGTGATGTTCTTCATCAGCCAGAATTTCAATCATCATATCCCGACTCACGTAATCGTGAACTTTATCCGCCCAGGCAATAGCTTCACGCAGGTCTTTTGCACCTTCCAGCTCCAGCTGCAAATCGGACTGCAGCATTTCAGGTACATCCTCACCTATGCGCAGACGTCCCAGATCCTGCAGATTGGGGATACCTTCGAGAAAGAGAATACGCTCAATGTATTTGTCGGCATGCTTCATCTCATCGATCGATTCGTGGTATTCGATATCGTTGAGGCGCATCAGCCCCCAGTTTTTAAACATGCGCGCATGCAGAAAATACTGGTTAATCGCGACCAGCTCATTTCCAAGCAGTTTGTTGAGATGTGCAATGACTTTGACGTCGCCCTTCATATCACCCCTCCCCTCTTCAGTTAACCAGATAGTAGATGCAGGGAGAAAGAAGTCAAAAAGGCGTGACAGTTTTTGTGGGTATTACGACATTCTGCGCGTAATGTCAGGCGATCTCTCTATAGAGCGGTGCATGCTGCAGTTCATCATCCATGATTTCACGCGCTGCCCGAATGCATTTACCACACTGCTTCCCGACAGGGACCAGCTGGCGCAGCTGCTGGATCGATTTTGGCTGATAGCGGCGCACCACATCACGCAGCGTTTTATCACTTACACCATTACACAGACAAACGTACATTTCAGATTCGACTCCGGTACAATTTCTGATCAAAGTGTAAATGAGAATGGTTGTTATTACAACGCAGCGTTTATAGGGTTATCGATTGGTACGCTGGTTTTTGGCAGGCAAAAAAAAGAGCACCGAAGTGCTCTTTCTGATTGCTACGGCAGCAGTAAAAAACCGCTGCCGGCGTTAACACAATTAAGCGATAACAGAAGCAACAACGCCCGCGCCAACGGTACGGCCGCCTTCGCGGATTGCGAAGCGCAGACCCT
>NZ_JBXUNM010000016.1:0-27020 GCF_057197005.1 Pantoea sp. SYBGC1 | reverse complement strand
ACCCGCTGGCAACAAAGGATAAGGGTTGCGCTCGTTGCGGGACTTAACCCAACATTTCACAACACGAGCTGACGACAGCCATGCAGCACCTGTCTCAGAGTTCCCGAAGGCACCGAAGCATCTCTGCTAAGTTCTCTGGATGTCAAGGCCAGGTAAGGTTCTTCGCGTTGCATCGAATTAAACCACATGCTCCACCGCTTGTGCGGGCCCCCGTCAATTCATTTGAGTTTTAACCTTGCGGCCGTACTCCCCAGGCGGTCGACTTAACGCGTTAGCTCCGGAAGCCACTCCTCAGGGGAACAGCCTCCAAGTCGACATCGTTTACGGCGTGGACTACCAGGGTATCTAATCCTGTTTGCTCCCCACGCTTTCGCACCTGAGCGTCAGTCTTCGTCCAGGGGGCCGCCTTCGCCACCGGTATTCCTCCAGATCTCTACGCATTTCACCGCTACACCTGGAATTCTACCCCCCTCTACGAGACTCAAGCCTGCCAGTTTCAAATGCAGTTCCCAGGTTAAGCCCGGGGATTTCACATCTGACTTAACAGACCGCCTGCGTGCGCTTTACGCCCAGTAATTCCGATTAACGCTTGCACCCTCCGTATTACCGCGGCTGCTGGCACGGAGTTAGCCGGTGCTTCTTCTGCGGGTAACGTCAATCGGCGAGGTTATTAACCTCACCGCCTTCCTCCCCGCTGAAAGTACTTTACAACCCGAAGGCCTTCTTCATACACGCGGCATGGCTGCATCAGGCTTGCGCCCATTGTGCAATATTCCCCACTGCTGCCTCCCGTAGGAGTCTGGACCGTGTCTCAGTTCCAGTGTGGCTGGTCATCCTCTCAGACCAGCTAGGGATCGTCGCCTAGGTGAGCCGTTACCTCACCTACCAGCTAATCCCATCTGGGCACATCCGGTGGCGTGAGGTCCGAAGATCCCCCACTTTGGTCCGAAGACGTTATGCGGTATTAGCTACCGTTTCCAGTAGTTATCCCCCTCCACCGGGCAGTTTCCCAGACATTACTCACCCGTCCGCCACTCGTCACCCGGAGAGCAAGCTCCCCTGTGCTACCGTCCGACTTGCATGTGTTAGGCCTGCCGCCAGCGTTCAATCTGAGCCATGATCAAACTCTTCAATTTAAAGTTTGATTTGCTGCAACGAGTGCAGCGGTGCTCTGTGAATTAAACTTCGTAATGAATTACGTGTTCACTCAGCAAAGACTTGATATTTTTTACGTCCGGAGACGCTGATATCAATCCTGCGAGTGCCCACACAGATTGTCTGATAAATTGTTAAAGAGCGGTGCAGTCAGCGCCTTAAGCGTCTGCTGCGAGGTGGCGTATATTACGCTTTCCTCTTCCGGAGTCAACCACTTTTTTCAGCGTTTTTCTCCGGCGGAAGTTCTTACCGAATCTTCCTGTCAACGCCGTTTTCCGTAAGCCGGTGTGCCGTGTCGATGGAGGCGCATTATAGGGAGTTCTTCCGGGCTGACAAGCGTTAAATTCACGAAAAATAACTGTTCGCTGCATTCCCCAGCAAAAGGGGGCTTTATACCCTGTTACACACAACGTTATCCACAAAACAGCAGCCAGATAAATTTAAGCGAGCATCGCGCAAACGTTTTCGCTACAATGCCCGGCGACGTCACGGATGCCCCTTTTGGGGCGTTACATGAGGCAAACGCGTTATCTTCTTTATAGAAGTGCGCTTTCGGCCTGATGTAACGCTCTTATTTATGCGAAACAAAGCCAAGGGATAAAACCACCATGCAACAACGTCGTCCTGTACGCCGCGCTCTGCTCAGTGTCTCTGATAAAGCCGGTATCCTCGAATTTGCTCATGCTCTCTCACAACGGGGCGTCGAGCTGCTCTCCACAGGTGGCACTGCACGTTTGCTGGCAGATGCAGGCCTGCCCGTCATTGAAGTGTCTGACTACACCGGTTTCCCGGAAATGATGGATGGACGCGTTAAAACTCTGCATCCTAAAGTACATGGCGGCATCCTTGGTCGTCGCGGTACCGACGACGCGATTATGGCAGAGCACGCTATCAACCCGATTGATATGGTGGTGGTCAACCTCTATCCCTTTGCGCAGACCGTAGCGAAGCCTGACTGCTCGCTGGAAGATGCGGTCGAAAATATCGATATCGGCGGGCCAACCATGGTGCGCTCAGCGGCAAAGAATCATAAAGATGTGGCGATTGTGGTTAAGAGCAGCGACTACACCAGCATCATTGCAGAGATGGATGCCAGTGAGAATGCGCTGACGCTGGAGACGCGCTTCAATCTGGCCATCAAAGCGTTTGAACATACCGCTGCCTATGACAGCATGATCGCAAACTACTTCGGCACGCTGGTGCCTGCCTATCATGGCGAAACGCAGGCGCCCGCCGGTCGCTTCCCGCGCACGCTTAACCTCAACTTCATTAAGAAGCAGGATATGCGCTATGGCGAGAACAGCCATCAGGATGCCGCCTTCTATATAGAAGAAGAGATCGCGGAAGCCTCGGTAGCCACGGCGCAGCAGCTGCAGGGTAAGGCGCTCTCCTATAACAATATTGCAGATACCGATGCCGCACTGGAGTGCGTAAAAGCGTTTGATGAACCTGCCTGTGTCATCGTCAAACACGCTAACCCATGTGGCGTAGCGGCGGGCGCATCGATCCTTGAAGCCTATGAACGCGCCTATAAGACTGACCCGACCTCAGCTTTTGGCGGCATTATCGCGTTTAACCGCGAGCTGGATGAGGCGACTGCACAGGCGATTATCAGCCGTCAGTTTGTTGAAGTAATTATTGCACCCTCTGCCAGTGACGCGGCGCTACAGGTCACAGCAGCCAAACAGAACGTGCGCGTGCTGATCTGCGGTCAGTGGCAGCAGCCGGTTGCCAGCCTGGACTTTAAACGGGTCAACGGCGGTCTGCTGGTACAGGATCGCGACCTGGGCATGATCACTGCCGACCAGCTTCGCGTGGTCACGCAGCGCCAGCCCACTGAGCAGGAGCTGCGTGACGCGCTGTTCTGCTGGAAAGTCGCCAAGTTTGTTAAATCCAATGCCATTGTTTACGCCCGCGATAACATGACTATCGGTATAGGTGCCGGTCAGATGAGCCGCGTTTATTCGGCCAAAATTGCCGGTATTAAGGCGAGCGATGAGGGGCTGGAGGTCACAGGCTCAGCGATGGCGTCTGACGCTTTCTTCCCGTTCCGCGATGGTATCGATGCTGCTGCCGCTGCCGGCGTCAGCTGTGTCATTCAGCCCGGTGGTTCTATCCGCGATGAAGAGGTGATTGCTGCTGCAGATGAACACGGCATCGCGATGATCTTTACCGATATGCGCCATTTCCGCCATTAACAGCTGGAGCAGTAATGATGAAAATTTTAGTAATTGGTAATGGCGGACGCGAGCACGCGCTGGCGTGGAAAGCGTCACAGTCACCGCTGGCTGAAACCGTGTTTGTTGCACCGGGTAACGCAGGCACCGCGCTGGAGCCGGCCCTGCAGAATGTGGCTATCAGCGCGACCGATATCCCTGCCCTGCTCGCGTTTGCACAGCAGGAGCAGATCGATCTGACGATTGTCGGTCCGGAAGCACCGCTGGTGATTGGCGTGGTTGATGCCTTCCGCGCCGCCGGGCTGAAGATCTTTGGTCCGACGCAGGCGGCCGCACAGCTGGAAGGCTCAAAAGCGTTCACCAAGGATTTTCTGGCGCGCCAGCAGATCCCGACCGCTGAGTACCAGAACTTTACCGAGACAGAGCCAGCGCTGGCTTACCTGCGTCAGAAAGGCGCACCCATTGTTATCAAAGCCGATGGCCTGGCTGCAGGTAAAGGCGTCATTGTCGCGATGACGCTGGCCGAAGCGGAAGCGGCAGTTCAGGATATGCTGGCGGGTAATGCGTTTGGCGATGCCGGCCATCGTATCGTGATTGAAGAGTTTCTTGACGGTGAAGAAGCCAGCTTTATTGTCATGGTGGATGGCGACCACGTGCTGCCGATGGCTACCAGCCAGGATCATAAACGCGCTGGCGATGGCGACACCGGACCTAACACCGGCGGCATGGGAGCCTATTCACCGGCTCCGGTGGTGACTGATGAGATCCACCAGCGCGTGATGGACCAGATCATCTGGCCAACCGTGAACGGTATGAAAGCGGAAGGTAATACCTATACCGGTTTCCTGTATGCCGGACTGATGATCGACAAAGCGGGTCAGCCAAAGGTCATTGAATTTAACTGCCGCTTTGGCGATCCGGAGACCCAGCCCATTATGCTGCGGCTGAACTCCGATCTGGTGGCTCTCTGCCTGGCAGCGATCGATGGCACCCTGGATACGCAGAGCTCAGAGTGGGATCCGCGCCCTGCACTGGGTGTCGTGCTGGCTGCAGGCGGCTATCCGGGCAGCTACCGTACCGGCGATCAGATCCACGGTCTGCCGCTTGAAGCCGTGCCGGAAGGTAAAGTGTTCCATGCCGGCACCACGCTGCAGGACGATCGGGTTGTCACCAGCGGCGGACGCGTGCTGTGCGTGACCGCACTGGGTGAAGATGTCGCCATCGCGCAGCGCAACGCCTATGCGCTGGCAGAGACTATCTCCTGGGACGGCTGCTTCTGCCGTCGCGACATCGGCTATCGCGCCATCAATCGCTGATATCCACGGGGCACCCTGCTGTGCCCCGTTTTCTCTAGCCGCTCAGATCGCTCTCTGTCGGCTGCCAGCTGCACTCATCCTCTGCGGTAACACGCAATATCTGAATCCCCTCCGGCGCTTCAAGCCATGACACCATCAGCGGCTGAGACTCCTGCTGCTGCTGCGTCAGGCGACTCAGCGTGTCACTGTCGAACGCGACATTTTGCGGGTTACCCGCACAGTCGCGTACCCGATTGCCGCCCAGCCAGTGTCCCTGCTTCAGTAATACCCGGCCGCTCAGCAGCGCATTGCTCTGGGCCAGCATACGCTGTGCGTCAAAGCGATAGAGCGCGACGGCATCATCACTCAGCGCTTCGCGCCGTCCTGCCAGCTGTCGTTGCATAAAATTCAGGTTACCCTGATGATCAAAACGCAGCGTGACGTCATCGGGCTGCTCGCCGGTAAGATGGCGTTCCACGCTCAGCAGCGTCTCGTGTTGCCAGATATAGTCTGTTGTTTCGCGCACGGGCGTGCTGAAAGGGTTATAAACGGTACGCAGGTGGATCAGATCGTGGTCGCTGTTTTTGCGCCAGATACGAACCGCGCCGCGGTCGGCCAGGTAGCCGCTGGCGGTAAATGCCGGAAGATCAGGCGTGGCGCTGCAGCCGGAAAGCAGGACAGCACAGAGCAGGATACGGATGCGCCGAAAAAGCGTATTCGACATAGCAGGCTCCGGTAACAAAAAGGGGCGAAATCGCCCCTCTTCTAAAGCTAAACCGCAAGGCGGAAAACTTACTTAACTGCGTCTTTCAGTGCTTTACCAGAAACGAAAGCTGGTACGTTTGCTGCAGCGATTTTGATCTCTTTGCCAGTCTGTGGGTTACGACCGGTACGCTCAGCGCGGTGGTTCACTTTAAAAGTACCAAAACCAACCAGTTGTACAGCATCACCTTCTTTCAGAGACTCAGTGATCGCAGCCAGGGTAGATTCCAGCGCAGCTTTAGCCTGGGTTTTAGACAGGTCCGCTTTTTCTGCGATCACATCAATCAGTTGAGTCTTGTTCATAAGTTATCCTTAAAGTGTATTTATCGCTTGCTAAGCAACGAGTGCGAGGGAAAAGCCATATTCTGGCACTCTTCAGCCTGCACGCACCGATAGCCACAATTTTCAGCCCCCCAAATGTAGACCAGACAGGGGGCTGATGTGAAGCCTCCAGGCGCGCTAATTCAGGCCTGGAATCACGTTTTCTCGCCTTACTGCTGAAAATTTATACCGATGTTACTGATTCCGGCTTCGCGCAGGTCAGAACGCAGTCCTTTAATCAGCTCAAGGTCGCGCTCTTCGCACTCAGCCAGCAGGCGAAAAATCTCCCACTGCATGTCCCATTCATCAATGACCGCCTGGTTTTCACGCAGTTCTTCGTCGCTCATTTCGCGTCCGGCCTGCGTCATTTCCAGGATAGCCACGGTGGTGATGGAGGTGCGGCTTACTTCAATCGCATGCTCCAGCGTTTCACCGCTCAGCATCGCGTGCAGCACTTCGCTCAGCGCTACGCAGGCATCGATGGCCGGATGAACACCGTAAACATCAAAATCGTCACCAGCCGGGATCGCCTCTTCCAGTTTCTCCAGCTGGCTGTCGAAATTGATTTTGGCATCTTTCACCGTCAGGCTTTCCCATACCAGATCAAGAATGCGGCGATAGAGCTGAGGATCGGCAAATCCGGTCTGTTCGCAGAAGGCCCAGTAATTAGGGAACATCCGCTCGCATAAACAGGCCATGAAGGTCATATGCTGCCAGCTTTCCAGCTTCGCCAGACGCAAATGCACGGGGTTCTGTAACATCAAACTTACTCTCAATAGGTTAGCTGGCGGCAGTGTACCGCAAAAGGCGCGGACAAACAGCGTCAGCGCGCATTTTGCCACTTCACAAAGGCCGGACGCCCTGAGGCGACCGCATCTGCCCAGCGCGTAGGCTCCGGCAAACGGTAGCCGCCCATGCAGGCTTCAACCCAGTGCAGCGCGCTGTCCAGGCTGACACGGTGTCCGGTAGAGATAAACAGCGGGTTACAGCGCGCTTTGCTGCGCCACACCCAGGCAAGCTGCTCACCTTTATCCATCAGCGGCTGCCGGCTACCGGGTGCGGCGTCCAGATCGGCAAAGCGTCCACACAGCCGCTTTTTGGCTACGCCGATAGTGGGAATATCCACGATTGAGCCAAAATGCGCCGCCACGCCGAGGCGCCGGGGGTGCGAGATGCCGTGCCCGTCCACAAACAGCAGGTCGGGCTGCTGCGTCAGCTGCTGCCAGGCCGCCTGCAGCGCAGGCATCTCCCGAAACGAGAGAAAGCCCGGAATATAGGGCATAGTGGTAGGAATGCGCGCAATGCGATGCTCCACCAGCGTAAGTGAGGGGTATTCCAGAATGACGATCGCGGCGCGCGTCACCTCACCCCCCTGCTCAAATCCGACATCAGCGCCGCCGATAAAGCGCGGCGGCAGAACGTCAAAATCGTCCTGCCGCACCACGTTAGCAGCCAGCGCCAGCTGTTCCTGACGTAATGCGGCTAAATCCATGCTTATTCCTGATGATATTGTCGCGAAAGACGATGCACCGCCTCAACGAACACACCTGCATGTTCCGGCGGCACATCCTGATGGATACCGTGTCCGAGATTAAACACGTGTCCTTCACCCTCGCCAAACCCGGCAAGAATGCTGGCCACCTCCTCTTCAATACGGGCAGGCGGCGCATAAAGCATAGACGGGTCCATGTTACCCTGCAGTGCAACCTGATGACCCACGCGGCGACGCGCCTCGGCCATATCCATGGTCCAGTCCAGCCCCAGCGCATCACAGCCGGTAGCAGCCATCGCCTCCAGCCACTGTCCGCCGCCTTTGGTAAAGAGCGTGACCGGGACGCGCCGGCCTTCGCTCTCACGCACCAGGCCTTCCACAATTTTATGCATGTAGTTCAGCGAAAAATCGCGGTAGTCGCGTCCGGTCAGCACACCACCCCAGGTATCGAAGATCATGACCGACTGCGCACCCGCGTTGATCTGCGCATTGAGGTAGAGGATCACGCTGTCCGCCAGCTTGTCCAGCAGCGTGTGCAGCGTCTGCGGTTCGGCATACATCATCTTTTTGATTTTGGTAAATGCCTTGCTGCTGCCGCCCTCAACCATATAGGTGGCCAGCGTCCACGGGCTGCCGGAAAAACCAATCAGCGGGACGGCTCCCCTGAGATTGCGGCGGATGGTTCGTACCGCATTCATCACATAACCCAGTTCCTGCTCCGGATCGGGCACCGGCAGGTTATCAACATCCGCACGACAGGTAATCGGACGGGAGAAGCGCGGACCTTCGCCGGTTTCAAAATAGAGTCCCAGCCCCATCGCATCCGGGATGGTCAAAATATCGCTGAAGAGGATCGCTGCATCCAGCGGATAGCGGCGCAGCGGCTGCAGCGTCACTTCACACGCCAGCTCAGCATTTTTACACAGCGACATAAAATCACCGGCTTCAGCGCGCGTGGCTTTGTACTCCGGTAAATAGCGTCCGGCCTGACGCATCATCCAGACCGGGGTAACATCTACAGGCTGGCGCAGCAGGGCGCGCAGATAACGGTCGTTCTTCAGTTCACTCATAATGGGCTCTCTCATGCTAAGGGCGTCAGTGTAGCATTTTCATGCCACGCTGGCGCGACACAGCGCCACGGTGTCCTCAATCAGGCGCCGGGCCACGGTGCCTGGCGGCGGCAGCTGGGGCAGCGCATCAAAGCGATACCAGCCCGCATCGAGCAGCTCTTTTCCATCGTGCTGCAGCTCACCATCCTCATACTCCGCCATAAATGCCGTCATCAGCGAATGGGGAAAGGGCCACGGCTGCGAGGTCACATAGCGTACGTTTTTTACCCGTACGTTACTCTCCTCCATGACCTCACGCGCCACCGCCTGCTCCAGCGTTTCGCCTACTTCAACAAAGCCGGCCAGTACCGTATAGATGCTGTTGCGATGGCGGGCGTGATTGGCCAGCAGGATCTCGTCGCCGCGGCGAATCGCCACAATGATGCAGGGCGCAATCTGCGGATAGTAACGTTCGCGGCAGTGGGTACAGAGGCAGGCAAACTCACGCGGGCTGATGCGCATTTCATGGCCGCAGTAGCCGCACCAGCGGTGGGAACGGTAGAATTCAGCCAGCTGCACCCCCCGGCCGGCAAGCTGAAACAGTCCGGTATCCTGATCGATAACCTGTCGCACCGAGCCCATGTTTTCCGGGCGCGACGCCTGGATCAGCCAGACGTTTTCGCCCAGCCATTCACCGATAAGTATGCCGTGCTGGCCTGCCAGACCAAAATCTGCCGCTAAGCCGTGCGGCAGCTCACCCTGCGGCAACCAAAGTTTCTGTTCAGAGCTGACAATCCACCAGCCAGCGTCTACGCTTGAGATCTCACGTTGCATCTTATTCGTTGTCCTTAGCGTCGCACGGCACGCTGAAAGTCTGATGTTAAGTGTAATGAACAACTATAACTCACCGGGAGCCTCATATGCTTACCCAGTTAGATAACCTGACCAGGCGTGTCGGTGGCGGTAATGAATTAGTCGATGCATGGTTACGTGCGCGTCGACATCTGCTTGTCACTTACTATGAATTAATTGGCATCAAGCCGAATAAAGAGGCGCTGGCGGTGCTGAACGAGCAGGCACTGGATGATTTCTGCCATACGCTGGTGGACTATCTCTCAACCGGCCACTTCAGCATGTATGAGCGCATTATCAAAGATCTGCAGGGTGACAGTCCGCTGGTTGCTGCTGCGCATCTCTATCCGGCGCTTGAAAGCAATACCGATCGCATCATGCAGCTGTATGACACCCATTTGCAGCAGGCAATTACGGATGAAAACTGCGTTGAATTCCAGCAGGCACTCTCTGAAGTAGGCGAAACGCTGGCTTCGCGCTTCTCGCTGGAAGATAAGCTGATTCAGATGGCGTGGGATAACCAGCTGGTTTCTCCGCCGGTAGCAAACGACAGTACCATCGCGCGTCCGGCCTGATCCTGCTGCAGTTGTAAAATCCTTGTTATTCCGTAAAAGCCCACTTATGCTGAGTGGGCTTTTATTGTTTTGAACAGAAACACCTTGTCGGAGTGCCCTTCGGGGCTGAGACCGTTAATTCGGGATCCGCGGAACCTGATCAGGTTAGTACCTGCGAAGGGAACAAGAGTAGCTATTATCAGCGCGCGATTGGACTTTACCTGTCTGCAGGCGCTGTTACTCCTTCCGGACTCCGGACAAGCAACTTCCACTGACTTCAGGAATTTTGCTATGTCTGCTGCTAAACCTTCTCGTCGTGAACAGCGCGCGCAAGCGCAGGATTTTATCAACTCGCTGCAGGGCACCGCCTTTCCCAGCTCACAGCGTATCTGGATCAGCGGCAGCCGCGCCGATATTCGCGTGCCGATGCGTGAAATCCAGCTCAGCCCCACCCATACCGGCGGCACCAAAGCGGAGCCACAGTACGAAATCAATGAGCCGGTTCCGGTCTATGACACCGCTGGCGCCTATGGCGATCCGCAGGCCACTATCGATGTACATCAGGGACTGGCAAAGCTGCGCGCCGCGTGGATAGACGAGCGTGATGACAGTGAACCGGTTATGCAGCGCAGTTCCGCTTATACCCAGCAGCGTCTGGCCGATGAGGGACTGGACCATCTGCGCTTTGAATCGCTGCCTTCTCCGCGCCGGGCAAAGCCTGGCCGCTGCGTCACGCAGCTGCACTACGCCCGTCAGGGCATCGTGACGCCGGAGATGGAGTTTATCGCGATACGTGAAAATATGGGGCGCGAACGGATTCGCAGCGAAGTTCTGCTGCAGCAGCATCCGGGCGAAGCCTTTGGTGCGCACCTGCCGGCGAATATCACCGCAGAATTTGTGCGCGATGAAGTCGCCAGCGGGCGCGCCATTATTCCTTCAAATATCAACCACCCCGAATCGGAACCGATGATTATTGGCCGTAATTTTCTGGTGAAGATCAACGCCAATATCGGCAACTCTGCGGTCAGCTCCTCGATTGAAGAGGAGGTTGAAAAGCTGGTGTGGTCCACGCGCTGGGGTGCCGATACCGTAATGGACCTCTCCACCGGCCGCTACATTCATGAAACGCGCGAGTGGATCCTGCGCAACAGCCCGGTTCCCATCGGCACCGTGCCGATCTATCAGGCGCTGGAGAAGGTGAATGGCATCGCTGAAAACCTTAACTGGGAAATTTTCCGCGATACCCTGCTGGAGCAGGCGGAGCAGGGCGTCGACTACTTCACTATTCACGCCGGCGTGCTGCTGCGCTATGTGCCGATGACGGCCAGACGCCTGACCGGTATCGTGTCGCGCGGCGGCTCAATCATGGCGAAATGGTGCCTGTCACATCACCAGGAGAGTTTTCTCTATCAGCATTTCCGCGATATCTGTGAAATCTGCGCCGCTTATGACGTGGCCCTCTCGCTGGGCGATGGCCTGCGCCCGGGATCGATTCAGGATGCCAACGATGAGGCGCAGTTTGCAGAACTCAGAACCTTAGGTGAGCTGACCAAAATCGCCTGGGAGTATGACGTGCAGGTGATGATTGAAGGACCGGGCCATATTCCGATGCAGATGATCCGGCGCAACATGACCGAGCAGCTCGACCATTGCCATGAAGCGCCCTTTTATACGCTTGGCCCGCTGACCACCGATATCGCACCGGGCTATGACCACTTTACCTCCGGTATTGGCGCGGCGATGATTGGCTGGTTTGGCTGCGCCATGCTCTGCTATGTAACGCCGAAAGAGCACCTCGGGCTGCCCAATAAAGAGGATGTCAAGCAGGGGCTTATCACCTATAAGATCGCCGCGCATGCCGCCGATCTGGCCAAAGGGCATCCTGGGGCGCAGATCCGCGATAACGCTATGTCCAAAGCGCGCTTTGAATTCCGCTGGGAAGATCAGTTTAACCTCGCGCTGGATCCGCATACCGCCCGCGCCTACCACGATGAGACGCTGCCGCAGGAATCGGGCAAAGTTGCGCACTTCTGTTCTATGTGCGGGCCGAAGTTCTGCTCAATGAAAATTACCCAGGAAGTGCGGGAGTTTGCGGCGCGCCAGCAGGCTGAGGCACAGCCGGTTGAAGTGGCTGAAGTGGGAATGGCAGAGATGTCTGAAACATTCCGCCGCCGCGGAGGCGAGCTCTATCATCCTGCTGATGCGACCGGTAAGGAGAAAGCATGACAACCGCGTTTGCTGCGACTGCCCCGCAGCTGGGACTCTATCCGGTGGTTGACAGCGTCAGCTGGATCGAACGCCTGCTGGCCGCTGGAGTACGCACGATCCAGCTGCGCATCAAAGATCTGCCGGATCGGGACGCAGAAGACGCGGTGCGTGAAGCGATTGCGCTGGGCCGGCACTATCACGCACGGCTGTTCATTAATGATTACTGGCGGCTGGCTATTGCGCATCAGGCATACGGCGTACACCTGGGTCAGGAGGATCTGGAGGTGGCGGATCTGCAGGCGATTCAGCAGGCGGGCCTGCGGCTGGGCATCTCAACGCATGATGACGCAGAGCGGGAGCGCGCGGTGGCACTGCGCCCCTCCTATATTGCACTGGGGCACATCTTCCCCACGCAAACCAAGCAGATGCCGTCTGCGCCGCAGGGAGTGGTCCGGCTGCAGCAACACCTGCCGCATCTGCAGGGTATCCCTGCGGTCGCTATCGGCGGCATTTCACTGGCGCGCGTGCCTGAGGTGCTGGCGACCGGTGTCGGCAGCGTGGCGGTTGTCAGCGCCATCACGCAGGCGGCTGACTGGCGCGCGGCCACCGCTGATCTGCTGCGGCTGGTGGGAAGCGGAACGCCGATCGCAGAGGCCTGAAAATTGGTGTAACCCGCGCAGAAATGGCGCAAGCCGGCCCGCAGGGGTAGCCAGCAGGCCTCGTCTGCGCGCCGGAAACCGTTACAGTACGTCTGCCCGCTGTGATTTGCAGCGGGCCAGGGCTGGTTCCCCTTCTCTTCCTCCAGCCCTGCCTTTCCGGTTTACTCCGCCACCAGCTGCTCCGCCTGATGTTTGTCGCTGCTGCACGCCTGCATGGCGCGCTCTACCGCCGTTCCCAGCCGCGCCAGCGCCTGCTCCGTCTGTTCATTCATGGGCAAGCCGTAATTGAGTCGCAGACAGTTACGGTATTTACCCGCAGCGGAAAACAGAGAACCCACGGCGACCTGCAGGCTGGCCTCGCGCAGCTCGGCATTAAGCCGCACCGCATCAAACGCCTCCGGCAGCTCAATCCACATCAGAAACCCACCCTGCGGGCGCGATACGCAGATGCCGCAGGGAAAGTAGTGCCGCACCCAGCAGCTGAATGTTTCATAGTTGCGCTGATACACCTGGCGCATACGGCGCAGGTGCGGGAGATAGTGGCCCTGGCGAATAAACTCCGCCACGGTGTGCTGCGGCAGCGTGGCCGTGGATCCGGTGCCGATATATTTCATATGCAGTACCCTGTCGCGATAGCGACCCGGTGCCACCCAGCCCACCCGCAGCCCCGGTGCCAGCGTTTTTGAAAATGAGCTGCAGAGCAGCACGCGGCCATCCATGTCGAGCGATTTGAGCGTGACAGGACGCGGGTAGTCCCATGCCAGCTCGCCATAGACATCATCCTCTATGATGGCGGCATCAACCCGCTGCGCCAGCGCCAGCAGCGCCCGCTTGCGCGCTTCCGGCATAATAAAACCCAGCGGATTATTGCAGTTTGGCACCACCACTACGGCTTTGATTGGCCACTGCTCAAACGCCAGCTCCAGTGCCTCAAGGCTGATCCCGGTGACTGAGTCGGTCGGGATTTCAATCACCCTGATCCCCAGTCCGCGCAATGTCTGCATCGTGCCATGAAACGCGGGCGACTCTACCGCAATAATGTCACCCGGCGCACAGACGGCGCGAATGGAAACCGACAGCGCCTCATGGCAGCCGGTGGTGATCACAATATCCTCTGCCGTCAGCTGGCAACCGCTGTCGATGGTCAGGCGCGCCACCTGCTCGCGCAGGGCGCTGACGCCGAGCAGACTGTCATAGTTGAGCAGTTCGGTCTGCTGTTTCTGCGCCAGCCGGCTCATGATTTTCCACAGCGGTTTCAGCGTGGGCTGCGTCAGATCGGGCATGCCGCTGCCCAGCTGCATCACGTCACCGCTGGTGCGGCTGCTGAGGAGTTCCAGCACGGAATCCCACTGCGTAACCTCTACCGGCCGCTGTACCGGGCGCGTCAGCGCAGGCATCGGCGGGGTCGCTTTATGCGTGGCGACAAAATAGCCGGATCGCGGCTGCGGTACGATCAGCTGCTTCTCTTCCAGCAGATGATACGCCTGCTGCACGGTGCTGATACTGACCCCATGCTCGCTACTCAGCGTGCGTACTGAAGGCAGGCGTTCACCGCTGCGATAAAGCCCCTGCTCAATCCGATCGGAGAGCAGGCAGGCCAGATGCTGATAGCGCGTCATTGTATGCTCCTGGCAACAAATCCATCTAAAAAACCAGTACAGATAAGCGCTACTTTTAGCATTCAGACGGGACAAAACGCAATCTGTATGGTTAACAAACCCTGTATTTGGGTCTGTATGGTTTTGACGGGAAAACGGACAATGCTGCTCAGATACCCCTGTTGAGGAGCGAGAGAATGGAATTTGATCAGAATTGTGCTGCAAAACCTTTCAGCGTAACGCTGCCAGACATTATTCGTGCGGCGCTGCGGATGCTGAAGCAGTGGCGTGCCCGACGCGCGACGCGTCAGGTACTGGCTCAGCTTAGCGATAATCAGCTGCGCGATATTGGCCTGACGCGCCACGATGTAAAGTGTAAGCGCTGAGCATCAGGCAAAAAAAAACCCTGCCGGAGCAGGGTTTTTTATCATCGGTGCAGCAGACGATTACTCGTCGTTGTTGCCACCCAGACCAGCGTTCAGCAGCTCAGCCAGGCTTGCAGAGGCTTCATCCGCAGTCACCTGCGGTGCAACCGGTGCTTCACCCGCCTGACGGCGACGCATACGATCCTGATGGTAAGCATAACCGGTACCAGCCGGGATCAGACGACCCACGATAACGTTCTCTTTCAGGCCGCGCAGTTCATCACGCTTGCCTGCTACTGCGGCTTCGGTCAGGACACGCGTGGTCTCCTGGAACGAGGCTGCAGAGATGAACGACTCGGTTGCCAGAGACGCTTTGGTAATACCCAGCAGATCGCGCGCATAGGTTGCGCCGATTTTGCCAGCGGTCTCCAGATCGCGGTTGGAGATCTTGATGCGGGAGACTTCTGCCTGCTCGCCTTCAAGGAACTCCGAGCTACCTGCGCTCATGATAGTCGCTTTACGCAGCATCTGACGTACGATGACTTCGATGTGCTTATCGTTAATCTTAACGCCCTGCAGGCGGTAAACTTCCTGCACTTCGTTAGTGATATAACGCGTTACCGCATGAACGCCACGCAGACGCAGGATGTCGTGTGGTGATTCCGGGCCGTCAGATACGACGTCACCGCGTTCCACGCGCTCACCTTCGAATACGTTAAGCTGACGCCACTTCGGAATCATCTCTTCGTACGGATCGCTGCCATCAACCGGTGTGATCACCAGACGACGCTTACCTTTGGTCTCTTTACCGAAGGAGATGATACCGCTGATCTCCGCCAGAATAGCTGGCTCTTTCGGACGACGCGCTTCGAACAGATCCGCAACGCGCGGCAGACCACCGGTGATATCCTTGGTACCGCCAGATTCCTGCGGAACACGCGCCAGGGTATCACCCGAGCTGATCTTCACGCCATCTTCCAGCTGCACAATCGCTTTACCTGGCAGGAAGTACTGAGCCGGCATGTCGGTGCCCGGGATCAGAACGTCGTTGCCGTTGGCATCAACGATTTTCAGCGCCGGACGCAGGTCTTTACCGCCAGCGGTACGCTCTGCGGAATCCAGTACCACCAGCGATGACAGACCGGTAAGGTCGTCAGTCTGACGGGTAATGGTCTGACCGTCGATCATGTCGGTGAAGCGGATGAAACCACCCACTTCGGTGATTACCGGCATGGTGTGCGGATCCCAGTTTGCTACGGTTTCGCCTGCAGCAACCTGCTCGCCATCACCTTTCGCCATCACCGCACCGTAAGGCACTTTATAGCTCTCTTTGGTACGACCGAACTCGTCGATCATCTTCAGCTCAACGTTACGTGAAACGATAACCAGCTTCCCGGAGGAGTTGGTTACTGACTTCGCGTTGGTCAGCTTGATAGTACCTTTGTTCTTCACCTGAATGCTGGATTCAGCAGCCGCACGCGATGCCGCACCACCGATGTGGAACGTACGCATTGTCAGCTGAGTACCCGGCTCACCGATGGACTGTGCTGCGATAACGCCGATGGCCTCACCTTTGTTGATGATGTGACCACGTGCCAGGTCGCGACCGTAGCAGTGTGCACACACACCGAAGTCGGTTTCACAGCTTACGACTGAACGCACTTTGATGACGTCAACGGAGTTCTCTTCCACTACGTCACACCAGTGCTCATCGATCAGCGTGTTACGCGGGATCAGGATGTCAGCAGTGCCTGGCTTCAGAACGTCTTCAGCCGTTACACGACCCAGTACACGCTCACGCAGCGGCTCTTTAACGTCGCCACCTTCGATAACCGGCGTCATCATGATGCCTTCGAACGTGCCGCAGTCATCTTCGGTAACGACCAGATCCTGCGCCACGTCAACCAGACGACGGGTCAGATAACCGGAGTTTGCCGTTTTCAGTGCGGTATCGGCCAGACCTTTACGTGCACCGTGCGTCGAGATGAAGTACTGCAGTACGTTCAGGCCTTCACGGAAGTTTGCCGTGATAGGCGTCTCGATGATGGAGCCATCTGGCTTCGCCATCAGACCACGCATACCTGCCAGCTGACGAATCTGTGCTGCAGAACCACGCGCACCGGAGTCGGCCATCATGTAGATGCTGTTGAACGAGACCTGCTGCTCTTCTTCGCCGTTACGATTGATAACGGTTTCCGTCTGCAGGTTATCCATCATCGCTTTAGAGACGCGTTCGTTGGCAGCGGCCCAGATATCGATGACTTTGTTATAACGTTCACCCGCCGTAACCAGACCAGACTGGAACTGCTCCTGGATCTCAGCCACTTCAGCTTCAGCTTCAGCGATGATTTCCGCTTTCTTCGCCGGAATAACCATGTCGTCGATACCGACTGATGCACCTGAACGGGCTGCATAGGCGAAACCGGTGTACATGGTCTGGTCAGCAAAGATAACGGTCGGCTTCAGGCCCAGAATGCGGTAACAGGTGTTCAGCATTTTGGAGATCGCTTTCTTACCCAGCGCCTGATTGACGATGGAGTAAGGCAGACCTTTCGGTACGATCATCCACAGAATCGCACGGCCAATGGTCGTGTCGATCAGGCTGGTTTTCGCAACGAGCTCTTCCTGTTCGTTTTTCGCATATTCTGTAATACGCACTTTAACGCGGGCGTGCAGCTCAGCCAGGCCAGCGCGGTAAACACGCTCAGCTTCTTTCGGGCCGGTCAGCACCATGCCTTCGCCTTTGGCGTTTACTTTGTCGCGGGTCATATAGTACAGACCCAGAACAACGTCCTGTGAAGGAACGATGATTGGCTCACCGTTCGCTGGCGACAGAATGTTGTTGGTCGACATCATCAGCGCACGCGCTTCCAGCTGAGCTTCCAGCGTCAGCGGAACGTGTACCGCCATCTGGTCACCATCGAAGTCGGCGTTATAGGCCGCACAGACCAGCGGGTGCAGCTGAATCGCTTTACCTTCGATCAGAACCGGTTCAAACGCCTGGATACCGAGACGGTGCAGCGTTGGCGCACGGTTCAGCAGTACCGGGTGTTCGCGGATAACTTCGTCCAGGATATCCCAGACAACCGCTTCTTCACGCTCAACCATTTTCTTGGCAGCTTTGATGGTGGTAGCAAGACCACGCAGCTCCAGCTTGCCGTAGATGAACGGTTTGAACAGCTCCAGCGCCATTTTCTTCGGCAGACCGCACTGATGCAGACGCAGGTATGGACCCACGGTGATAACCGAACGACCGGAGTAGTCAACGCGTTTACCCAGCAGGTTCTGACGGAAACGACCCTGCTTACCTTTGATCATGTCAGCCAGCGATTTCAGCGGACGCTTGTTAGAGCCGGTGATGGCACGACCGCGACGGCCGTTATCCAGCAGGGCATCTACCGCTTCCTGCAGCATACGCTTTTCGTTACGCACGATGATATCTGGCGCAGCCAGATCCAGCAGACGCTTCAGACGGTTGTTACGGTTGATCACGCGACGATAGAGATCGTTCAGATCTGACGTTGCGAAACGACCACCATCCAGCGGTACCAGCGGACGCAGATCTGGCGGCAGAACCGGCAGAACGGTCAGGATCATCCACTCTGGCTTGTTGCCAGACTGCACGAACGCTTCCAGCAGCTTGATACGCTTGGTCAGCTTTTTACGTTTGGTCTCGGAGTTAGTCTCGTTCAGCTCTTCACGCAGCTGCTCGCACTCCTGCTCCAGATCCATATTTTTCAGCAGTGCCTGGATCGCTTCCGCACCCATCTTCGCGTCAAATTCGTCACCGAACTCTTCCAGCGCGTCAAGATACTGCTCTTCCGTCAGAATCTGACGTTTTTCCAGGTTGGTCATGCCGCCTTCGATAACCACGTAGGATTCGAAGTAGAGGACACGCTCAATGTCACGCAGTGGCATATCCAGCAGCAGGCCGATACGGGACGGCAGCGACTTCAGGAACCAGATGTGTGCAGTAGGTGAAGCCAGCTCGATGTGACCCATACGCTCACGGCGTACTTTGGTCTGCGTCACTTCAACGCCGCACTTCTCGCAGATAACACCGCGATGCTTCAGGCGCTTGTACTTACCGCACAGGCACTCGTAGTCTTTAACCGGTCCGAAAATACGGGCACAGAAAAGACCGTCACGCTCTGGCTTGAAGGTACGGTAGTTAATGGTTTCCGGCTTTTTAACTTCACCAAAAGACCAGGAACGGATCATGTCTGGCGAAGCCAGCGCAATTTTGATCGCATCAAACTCTTCGGTTTTAGTTTGCGCTTTCAGAAACTTAAGTAAGTCTTTCACGGATTAGCTCCCGTCGGAGTGGAACTCTCAGGGACGCGCACCCGGAGTGCGCGTCCCATAACCAGTACTTGCGAGTGCTTACTCGTCTTCCAGCTCGATGTTGATACCCAGCGAGCGGATCTCTTTCAACAGTACGTTGAAAGATTCCGGCATGCCCGGTTCCATCTGATGGTTGCCATCGACGATGTTTTTATACATCTTCGTACGGCCGTTGACGTCATCAGACTTAACGGTAAGCATTTCCTGCAGGGTATACGCGGCACCGTATGCTTCCAGTGCCCACACTTCCATCTCACCGAAGCGCTGACCACCGAACTGCGCCTTACCACCCAGCGGCTGCTGAGTAACGAGGCTGTAGGAGCCGGTCGAACGGGCGTGCATCTTGTCATCAACCAGGTGGTTCAGTTTCAGCATGTACATGTAACCTACGGTTACCTGACGCTCAAACTGCTCACCGGTACGGCCATCAAACAGCGTGATCTGACCAGAAGAAGGCAGGCCGCCGAGCTGCAGCAGCTCTTTGATCTCGCTCTCTTTCGCACCATCGAACACTGGCGTGGCGATTGGCATACCTTTTTTCAGGTTCTCTGCCAGACGCAGCACTTCATCGTCCGAGAAGGTGTTCAGATCAACTTTCTGACGCACGTCGGTGCCCAGATCGTAAGCACGCTGGATAAACTCACGCAGTTTGGCGACTTCTTCCTGCTTCTTCAGCATCGCATTGATCTTCTCACCAATGCCTTTCGCCGCCATACCCAGGTGGGTTTCCAGGATCTGACCGATGTTCATACGCGATGGTACGCCCAGCGGGTTCAGTACGATGTCAACCGGCGTGCCGTTTTCGTCATAAGGCATATCTTCGATCGGGTTGATCTTGGAGATAACACCTTTGTTACCGTGACGACCTGCCATTTTGTCACCAGGCTGGATCTGACGTTTAACGGCCAGATAAACCTTAACGATCTTCAGCACGCCTGGTGCCAGATCGTCGCCCTGGGTGATTTTGCGACGCTTCGCTTCGAGTTTCTTCTCAAACTCGTGCTTCAGCTCATCATACTGTCCGGCCAGCTGCTCGAGAGTATTCTGCTTCTCTTCGTCAGTCAGGCCCAGCTCCAGCCAGCGCTCACGCGGCAGCTTGTCCAGCTTATCCGCTTCAACGCCGCCTGCGATCAGCACAGCCTGAATACGGCTGAACAGACCCGCTTCGAGGATCTGCAGTTCTTCAGACAGGTCTTTCTTCGCCTGCTTCAGCTGCATCTCTTCGATTTCCAGCGCGCGCTTGTCTTTTTCTACGCCATCGCGGGTAAAGACCTGCACATCGATAACGGTACCAGAGACGCCATTCGGTACGCGCAGCGACGAGTCTTTCACGTCGGACGCTTTTTCACCGAAGATAGCGCGCAGCAGTTTCTCTTCTGGCGTCAGCTGGGTTTCGCCTTTAGGCGTTACCTTACCGACCAGAATGTCACCACCGGTGACTTCTGCACCGATATAGACGATACCGGATTCATCCAGCTTGGAGAGCGCAGCTTCGCCGACGTTCGGGATGTCAGCGGTGATCTCTTCCGGCCCCAGTTTGGTGTCACGGGACACGCAAGCCAGTTCCTGAATGTGAATCGTGGTGAAACGGTCTTCCTGCACTACACGCTCTGAGACGAGGATGGAGTCTTCGAAGTTGTAACCGTTCCATGGCATGAACGCCACGCGCATGTTCTGACCCAGCGCCAGCTCACCCAGATCGGTGGATGGACCATCTGCCAGCACGTCACCGCGCTCGATTGGCTCACCCAGAGAGACACACGGCATCTGGTTGATACAGGTGTTCTGGTTTGAACGGGTGTACTTGGTCAGGTTGTAGATGTCGATACCGGCTTCGCCTGCGTACATCTCTTCTTCGTTAACTTTGATAACGATACGGGATGCATCAACATACTGTACGGTACCACCACGTTTCGCGACGGCAGTTACACCGGAGTCAACCGCTACTGCACGCTCCATACCGGTACCTACCAGCGGCTTATCAGCGCGCAGGGTCGGGACCGCCTGACGTTGCATGTTCGCACCCATCAGGGCGCGGTTAGCATCATCGTGTTCCAGGAACGGGATCAGTGACGCACCGACAGAAACCACCTGCTGGGTGGAAACGTCCATGTAGTCAACCTGATCGCGGCTGAACAGGCTCGACTCACCTTTGCTGCGGCAGGTGACGAGATCGTCAACAAAGCTGCCATCATCAGCAAGGTTGGTGTTCGCCTGAGCGATAACGTAGTTACCCTCTTCAATCGCAGAGAGGTAATGAATTTCGTCACTCACTTTGCCATCAACAACGCGACGGTATGGTGTCTCAAGGAAACCATATTCGTTGGTTTGCGCGTAGACAGAGAGTGAGTTGATCAGGCCGATGTTCGGGCCTTCCGGCGTTTCGATTGGACATACGCGACCGTAGTGAGTCGGGTGTACGTCACGCACTTCAAAGCCAGCACGCTCACGGGTCAGACCGCCTGGGCCCAGAGCAGAAATACGGCGCTTATGCGTAATTTCAGACAGCGGGTTGTTCTGGTCCATAAACTGAGACAGCTGGCTGGAACCAAAGAACTCTTTCACTGCGGCTGAAATTGGCTTGGCGTTAATCATATCCTGCGGCATCAGCGTATCGAGATCGCCCAGTGACAGACGCTCTTTCACTGCACGCTCAACGCGAACCAGACCTACGCGGAACTGGTTCTCAGCCATCTCACCGACAGAACGGATACGACGGTTACCAAGGTGATCGATGTCATCCACTTCACCGATACCGTTACGGATACCGATCAGCTTCTTCATCACCTCGATGATATCTTCTTTGCTCAGGATACCTGAACCTTCGATCTCATCGCGCAGCAGAGAACGGTTGAACTTCATGCGGCCGACCGCAGAGAGATCGTAACGATCTTCAGAGAAGAACAGGTTCTCAAACAGGTTTTCCGCTGCTTCACGCGTTGGCGGCTCGCCCGGACGCATCATACGGTAGATCTCAACCAGCGCGCTCAGGCGATCGTTGGTTGGGTCAACACGCAGGGTCTCGGAGATATAAGGGCCGTGATCCAGATCGTTGGTGAACAGGGTTTCGATGCGCTTGTGGCCCGACTGGCTCAGTTTCGCCAGCAGATCCAGTGACAGCTCCATGTTAGCCGGAACAATCAGCTCACCGGTGTTCAGATCGATGTAGTCTTTAGCAACGACTTTACCGGCGATATATTCAACCGGAACTTCGATATGCTGAACGCTATCTTTTTCCAGCTGGCGAATATGACGCGCAGTGATGCGACGACCTTTCTCAACGTAGACCGTACCGTTGGCTTCGATATCGAAGGAAGCCGTTTCGCCACGCAGGCGCTCAGGCACCAGTTCCATCTGCAGCTTGTTGTCGCGGATTTCAAAGACCACTTTTTCGAAGAACAGATCGAGGATCTGCTCAGTGGTGTATTCCAGCGCGCGCAGGATGATACTGGCCGGCAGCTTACGACGGCGGTCAATACGGACGAACAGGTTATCTTTTGGATCGAACTCGAAGTCGAGCCATGAACCACGGTAAGGGATGATACGTGCGTTATAAAGCACTTTACCGGAAGAGTGCGTTTTACCCTTATCGCTGTCAAAGAACACGCCAGGACTACGATGCAGCTGAGAAACGATAACACGCTCAGTACCATTGATAACAAAGGTACCGTTGTCAGTCATGAGTGGAATTTCACCCATGTAGACTTCTTGTTCTTTGATGTCTTTGACGGTGCCTTCCGGCGCTTCGCGCTCGTAGATCACCAGACGCAATTTCACGCGCAGCGGTGCCGAATAGGTCACGCCACGGATCTGACATTCAGTGACGTCAAAGACCGGCTCACCCAGGCGATAGCTGACATACTGCAATTCAGAGTTGCCGCTGTAGCTCGCGATTGGGAACACGGAACGGAAGGCTGCTTCCAGACCGTACTGGCCTTCTGGATCTTGCTCGATGAACTTCTGAAACGAGTCAAGCTGGATAGAAAGGAGATAGGGAACATCCAGAACTTGTGGACGTTTACCAAAATCCTTACGAATACGTTTTTTCTCGGTATAGGAGTAAACCATAGGGTTCCTCAGCTAGCTGACAAGTCGACCCACGCTGTCCGTCCTGACGGGACAGTTATGCAACACTATTTTTGTTTTTCATGCGATGCGTGGCACCCCATGCAATACATCTTTCTATCACTCTTAAATCATTTCATCGCTATTGTGCCGGCAGGGAACCTTCACAGGAGAGCGGTATATTAAGGCGTCGATAGAAAAAGATATTGAAGAGAAACAATGGATAAACAGTGCGAAACGCCATCGTTCCCCTGTAGCGCAAAAAGGCTGGTGACCAAAAAGTCACCAGCCATCAGCCCGATTACTCAGACTGCAACCCTAAGGTTGTCTTACTTAACTTCAACTTCAGCGCCAGCTTCTTTCAGAGCAGCTTCAAGTGCAGCTGCGTCATCTTTGCTGATGCCTTCTTTGATCACGCCAGTCGCTTCAACCAGATCTTTGGCTTCTTTCAGGCCCAGACCAGTTGCAGTACGTACTGCTTTGATGACTGCTACTTTGTTCGCGCCAGCTGCTTTCAGCACAACGTCGAACTCAGTTTTCTCTTCAACAGCTTCAGCCGGGCCAGCAGCTACAGCTACAGCAGCAGCAGCAGAAACGCCGAATTTTTCTTCCATAGCAGAAACCAGCTCAACTACTTCCATTACGGACATAGCTGCAACGGCTTCCAGGATTTGATCTTTAGTGATAGACATGTCGATTGTTCCTAAAATTCACAAAAAGTTTATACGTAAGCAGGTACGAAGGAAAAGAGAGAGGCCTTAAGCCGCTTCTTTTGCATCGCGTACAGCAGCCAGAGTGCGAACCAGTTTGCCAGCAGCGGCTTCTTTCATGGTCGACATCAGACGTGCCAGTGCTTCTTCGTAAGTCGGCAGAGTTGCCAGACGGTCAATATTGTCCGCCGTGATCAGCTCACCTTCAAAGGCTGCAGCTTTGACCTCAAATTTTGCATTCGCTTTCGCGAACTCTTTGAACAGACGAGCAGCAGCGCCCGGGTGTTCCATAGAGTATGCAATCAGGGTCGGACCAACAAACGTGTCTTTCAGGCACTCAAAAGGAGTACCTTCAACGACGCGGCGCAGCAGGGTGTTGCGAACAACACGCATGTAAACGCCAGCTTCACGACCTGCTTTACGCAGTTCAGTCATTTTATCAACGGTAACGCCACGGGAATCCGCAACAACCGCTGAAAGCGCGCCTTTGGCTACTTCGCTAACTTCAGCAACAATCGCTTGTTTGCCTTGAAGATTTAATGCCATTAGCTTTGCTCCTGGATTTGACCGGGAAAAATTTCCCGGAACTCACTTCACCTGACCGCCCGAAAGCAGCAGGCGCTATTACACGGTGAGCAGAATCCAGTGAAGAAATAAATCTTTTTGGTTCTGTCACCGTCTACGCAGGATATTAAGCAGAGTTTCCGAAGAAATTTCCGCTCCTGCGGTCTTGGACGGAGGCCAGGATCAGGCCTGGCTCCAACCTTAGCCGCTGTATTTTAATGCATTACCACATTAAGCCGCAGCGGCTATGAATTTGGGTTCTGAGAACAGTGTTCATTCAGAACAACGGGCGTAAGATTCTAGATGAATTTTTCGCCCGTTTCAAGCAGCAATTAGTTTGCTGCTGCGTTCAGACCAGCCTGGTCAACGGCAACGCCGGCGCCCATGGTGGTAGAGATGCTGACTTTCTTGATGTACACGCCTTTAGCCTGAGCAGGTTTTGCTTTTTTCAGCGCAACCAGCAGAGATTCCAGGTTTTCTTTCAGTTTGTCAGTATCGAAGTCCACTTTACCGATGGTAGTGTGGATGATGCCGTTTTTGTCGTTACGATAACGAACCTGACCTGCTTTAGCGTTCTTAACCGCTTCAGCAACGTTTGGCGTTACAGTACCAACTTTCGGGTTTGGCATCAGACCACGTGGACCCAGAACCTGGCCCAGCTGGCCAACAACGCGCATTGCATCCGGAGATGCGATAACGACGTCAAAGTTCATTTCGCCTTTTTTGATCTGATCGGCCAGATCTTCCATACCCACCAGCTCAGCGCCAGCTGCTTTAGCAGCTTCAGCGTTTGCGCCCTGGGTAAAGACAGCAACACGTACTGAACGACCAGTACCGTGTGGCAGAACGGTTGCACCACGTACGTTCTGATCAGATTTACGTGCATCGATGCCGAGGTTAACAGCAACGTCTACGCTTTCTGTGAATTTGGCAGTAGCCAGTTCTTTCAGCAGAGCAACAGCTTCGTTGATGTCGTACTGTTTAGTTGCATCAACTTTGTCACGGATCACGCGCATGCGCTTGGTCAGCTTAGCCATTTCTTAATCCTCCACTACCAGGCCCATGGAACGAGCAGTACCTTCGATAGAGCGAGTCATCGCTTCTACGTCAGCACCAGTCATGTCCGCAGCTTTGGTTTCTGCGATTTCACGTACCTGAGCACGAGTTACTTTACCGACTTTGTCTTTGTTCGGCTTACCAGAACCAGACTTGATGCCCGCTGCTTTTTTCAGCAGTACGGCAGCCGGAGGCGTTTTGGTAACGAAGGTGAAAGAACGGTCGCTATATACAGTGATAACAACTGGAGTAGGCAGGCCTTTCTCCAGAGATTCTGTTTTGGCGTTAAACGCTTTACAGAATTCCATGATGTTAACACCCTGCTGACCCAGAGCCGGACCAACCGGTGGGCTCGGGTTAGCCATACCAGCTGCAACCTGCAGCTTAACGTAGGCTTGTACTTTCTTGGCCATGATAATTCCTCTATTGGGTATAGCGCCTGAAAACAGGCTCCCCGTGGTAACGATTTACCCGCCGTTGCCAGCGTGTAAAAACAAAAGGCGCGAAATTATAGGTAAATTTCGCGCCTTCTGCAAGAGTCAAAAAGTGAACAAAAGGGTTAACCTTTCTCCACCTGAGCAAAATCGAGCTCAACCGGTGTTGCACGACCAAAGATAGAGACCGACACTTTCAGGCGGCTCTTCTCATAGTCAACTTCTTCGACCACGCCGTTGAAGTCAGCAAACGGACCGTCGTTGACGCGTACCATCTCGCCTGGCTCAAACAGCGTTTTCGGACGCGGCTTATCACCTACCTGCTGCAGGCGGTTCATAATCGCATCAACTTCTTTGTCACTGATTGGTGCAGGACGGTCAGATGTACCGCCAATGAAGCCCATTACACGCGGTACACTGCGCACCAGGTGCCAGCTGGCGTCATTCATCACCATCTGTACCAGCACGTAGCCAGGGAAGAATTTGCGCTCGCTTTTGCGACGCTGACCGCCACGGATTTCAACGACTTCTTCAGTCGGCACCATGACGTCACCAAACAGTTCTTCCATGTTGTGCAGTTTGATATGCTCTTGCAGCGACTTCGCTACGCGGGCTTCAAAACCGGAGAACGCCTGAACGACGTACCAGCGTTTTTTTGGAGCTTCAGACATCTCAGAACCTCAGGCCAGTAATAAACGATACCAGACGGACCAGAATACCATCCAGCCCCCACAAAATCAGTGACATCACGGCCGTAACCGCGGCAACGATTAGCGTGGTATGTAAGGTTTCCTGACGGGTTGGCCAGATAACCTTGCGCATTTCGGTTCTTGCTTCACGAGCAAAAGCCACGGTTGCTTTACCTTTGATAGTCAGTAAAGCGATGCCACCCGCAGCAGCGATCAGCACTACTACAGCCAGCGCACGTAAGGGCAGCGTAATATCGCGATAGAGATAGTTGCCTACAATGGCAACCAGCAGTAACGCAATCACAGCTACCCACTTTATCGCTTCCAGGCCGCGCCCGCTCCCTTGAGCTTCGGTATTCGCACTCATAAACCAACCTGCCACAATAATTCAGAAACTATTCTGCCCCGCGTATAGGCGAGGCATCCAAACCGAATGAGCTGTTGGGCATAACTCGGTCTCCAGCGCTGTAAAACAGAGCCTGTCTCAGCAATGATTATGATTGAAAATCACTGATGAGCCAGGTTCTAAGTGACAGCGTGCAAAAAGGGCATCAAATGATGCCCTTTTCATGCGCATTGCGTCAAATACTATCGCAATTAAGCGATAACAGAAGCAACAACGCCCGCGCCAACGGTACGGCCGCCTTCGCGGATTGCGAAGCGCAGACCCT
>NZ_JBXUNM010000015.1:0-40881 GCF_057197005.1 Pantoea sp. SYBGC1 | reverse complement strand
GGAGCGGGAAACGAGACTCGAACTCGCGACCCCGACCTTGGCAAGGTCGTGCTCTACCAACTGAGCTATTCCCGCATCATCATTGCGATTACCTCGGCGTAACCTTCACGCGGGGGATAAACGCTGATGCTTTACTGCTGCGCACCACACGAAATTCTTCATCGGTACGGGGTGCGCATTATACGAGAATTCGTTTTTGCCGCAAGCCTCTTATCGCAAAATTTTGCGCTTTCAGCGCGTTTGCTGCTTTAATCGACAAAATGATGCTTTACTGTGCATTTCAGACCGTTAAAGCTGTAAAAAATGCTCGCGATAGTATGCCAGCTCCGCGATCGACTCGCGAATATCATCCAGCGCCTGGTGCGTACCCGCTTTTTTAAAGCCCGGCAGGATCTGCGGTTTCCAGCGTCGCGCCAGCTCTTTCAGCGTGCTGACATCCAGATAGCGGTAATGGAAGTAGGCTTCCAGCTCTGGCATATAGTTAAACAGAAAACGGCGATCCTGACCGATGCTGTTGCCGCAAATCGGTGAAGTGTTAGCGGGCACCCACTGCTGCAGAAACGCCAGCGTGGCTTGTTCAGCCGCCCGATCGTCATACTGGCTCGTTTTGACCCGCTCCACCAGGCCACTGCCGGTATGGGTGCGCACGTTCCACTCATCCATCAGAGCCAGCTGCTCATCAGACTGATGCACCGCCAGTACCGGCCCCTCTGCGAGCACATTTAAGTTTGCGTCTGTAACGATCGTCGCGATCTCGATAATGCGATCGCGTACCGGATCGAGTCCGGTCATTTCAAGGTCGATCCAGATCAGGTTATTTTCGTTTCCAGCTGTCATCTATTTTCCATCCGTTGCCAGTGTCGTCATTCGACCGCGTTAAGGTGTATCATAGACGTTTTGCCCAGCGGGGCGAAGCCTGGCGAAAGCGTGAGAGGATGCGTGAGCAAAAATAAACTGTCGAAGGGTCAACAACGTCGCGTAAGCGCAAACCATCAGCGTCGTCTGCAGCAACGGAGTGAAAAACCGGAGCCTGATGATAGCCTGTTTGGCGATGCGTCTGAGGGCGTGGTGATCAGCCGCTTTGGCATGCACGCAGATGTCGAAGACCAGGCGGGTGAAGTGCATCGCTGTAATATCCGTCGCACTATCCGCTCGCTGGTTACCGGCGATCGCGTTGTATGGCGTGCAGCGAATGAAAATGGCGGTAAAGGTATCGTTGAAGCGGTACACGAGCGTAAAAGCGTGCTGACCCGCCCCGATTTTTATGACGGCGTAAAGCCTATCGCGGCCAATATCGATCAGATCATGATCGTATCAGCTATTCTGCCGGAGCTTTCGCTCAATATTATCGACCGCTATCTGGTCGCCAGCGAAACGCTGGGTATCGAGCCGTTACTGGTACTCAATAAGATCGATCTGCTGGATAGCGACGCACGCGCGTTTGTTGATGAGCAGATGGATATCTATCGCCATATCGGTTATCGCGTGCTGATGGTCTCCAGCTACGCACAGGATGGCCTGAAAGATCTGGAAGCGGCACTGACCGGGCGCGTCAGCATTTTTGCCGGCCAGTCAGGCGTGGGTAAATCGAGCCTGCTTAACCGGCTGCTGGGACTCGATGTTGCCGGCAGTGAGATCCTGACTAATGATGTGTCGGATGTGTCCGGACTGGGCCAGCACACCACGACCGCCTCACGTCTTTACCACTGCCCGCACGGCGGCGATGTGATCGACTCGCCCGGTGTACGTGAATTTGGCCTGTGGCACCTTGAGCCGGAACAGGTTACCCGCGGGTTTATCGAATTCCGCGAATTTCTCGGCAGCTGTAAGTTTCGCGACTGCAAGCACGATACCGATCCCGGCTGCGCAATCCGCGAAGCGGTAGAGAATGGCCTGATTAACGCGTCGCGCTTTGATAATTACCACCGTATTCTGGAGAGTATGGCGCAGGTAAAAACGCGTAAAAACTTTTCTGCCGATGAAGATTGATCGGTAAAACGACATAGTCGCTAACTCACCGGGGCGCTGCTACAATCCGCCCCCTTTTTTACGTAAACCACAGGTATTAAGCCAGGAGGCAACGGTGTTTGATCGTTTTAAACTCGGCCTGAATCATATTCTGCCTAAGAAGGCGCTGACCGAACTCGCCGGCTGGGGCGCCAGTCGCCGCGGTGGCTGGCTGACCAAAGCGGTCATTGATGCTTTCGTCTGGTTCTATAAAGTTGATATGGCGGAAGCCAGTAAGCCGCATACCGGCAGCTATCGCACGTTCAACGATTTCTTTGTCCGCCCGCTGAAAGAGGGTGCCCGCCCTGTCGATCCTGACGCCTCGCTGCTGGCGCTGCCGTGTGACGGCGCAATCAGCCAGCTGGGCCGCATCACTGGCGATCAGATTTTTCAGGCGAAAGGACACTACTATACGCTGCAGGCGCTGCTGGCAGGCAACGACGAGCTGGCAGAGAAGTTTATTGATGGGGAGTTCGTTACCACTTATCTTGCCCCGCGCGATTACCACCGGGTGCATATGCCCTGCAACGGCATTCTGCGTGAAATGATCTACGTGCCGGGCGACCTCTACTCCGTTAACCCGCTCACGGCGCGCAATATTCCTAATCTGTTCGCGCGTAATGAGCGCGTTATCTGCGTCTTTGATACCGATCACGGCCCGATGGTGCAGATTCTGGTGGGTGCCACTATTGTCGGCAGTATTGAAACTGTCTGGGCAGGAACCGTGACGCCACCGCGTGAAGGTGTGATCAAACGCTGGCGCTACCCTTCTGCCGAACATGATGGTGCGGTCGTACTGCTGAAAGGTCAGGAAATGGGCCGTTTCAAGCTGGGTTCAACCGTGATCAACCTGTTTGCTCCTGACCGGGTAAAACTGGCGGAAAGCCTGGAGGCGGAAAGTAAAACGCGTCTCGGCCAGCCGCTGGCTATTGCACTGCCGCAGTCTGGCGACAGCGCCCCGCTGACTCACTAATCAGAGACCTGCTCCCGTGCGCGCTTTCCTTGTTCTACTGCTGAGCCTTGTGCTCAGCAGCCCTCTCTGTGCCGCCTCTCTCCCCTCCACCACGCAGCTGCAGCAGGAGCTGGATGAGGCGAAATCCGCTAAAAACAGCCCTGCACAAACCGAACAGGTGCAGGCGCTGGAAGCGGCCATCAATTTTCTCTCTGAACGCAGCGACTCGCTGGAGCGGGCGAAGCAGTATCAGCAGGTGATCGACGATTTTCCCCGGCTGGCACGCGAACTGCGCCAGCAGATCGCCACGCTGAACGAGACCAGCAAACCCGTACGCAGCAACATGAGCAATGCGGAACTGGATCAGGAAATACTCCAGGTCAGCAGCCAGCTGCTGGAAGAGGGACGGCAGGCGCAGCAAGAGCAGGACCGCGCACGTGAAATCAGCGATTCGCTGGCGCAGCTGCCGCAGCAGCAGACCGATGCGCGCCGTGCTATGACGGAGAATGAGCGTCGCGCGCAGGGCGTTTCAAACAGCGCGTCGCCCCTTGCCCAGGCGCAGATGTATGCCCGTCAGGCAGAAAGCGCAGCGAGCAAAGCCCGCGTAGATGAGCTGGAGCTGGCGCAACTCTCAGCTAATAACCGTCAGGAACTGGCCCGCATGCGGGCAGAAGTGCATCAGCGGAAAGCCACGCAGCTGGATAACTATCTGCAGGCGCTGCGCAGCCAGCTGAACAATCAGCGTCAGCGCGAGGCGGAGCTGGCGCTGGAGCGTACGGAGCAGCTGGCGGAAAACAGTGGCGATCTGCCGCCCACGATTAGCGAGCAGCTGCGTATTAATCGTCAGCTCTCTGCCGATCTGAATCAGCAGGCGCAGCGTATGGATCTGGTCGCCTCCCAGCAGCGTCTGGCAACGAATCAGACGCTGCAGGTACGCCAGGCGCTGAGCACGCTGCGCGAGCAGTCGCAGTGGCTGGGCGCCTCTAATTTGCTGGGTGAAGCGCTGCGCGCGCAGGTAGCCCGTCTGCCCGATATGCCAAAAGCACAGCAGATCGATAGCGAAATGGGTGAGCTGCGGGTGCAGCGGCTGCACTATGAGTCACTGCTCGAACGTCAGCAGACATTGCGTAAAGAGAAGCAGGAAGATGGCACGCCTTATACCAGCGAGCAGAGCCGGATCCTGGACGCGCAGCTGCGCACCCAGCGTGAACTGCTTAATTCGCTGATCTCCGGCTGCGATACGCTGATTCTGGAGATCACCAAGCTCCGGGTGTCAAACACGCAGCTGCAGGATGCGCTCAGCGAAGTTAAAGAGGCGACGCACCGTTACCTCTTCTGGACGGCGGATGTCAGTCCGGTGGGCCTGAAGTACCCCCTTGAGGTAGCAAGCGCCCTCACCCGCCTGCTGTCGCTGGATACGCTGGGCCAGATGGGCAAAGCGCTGGCCATGATGTTTACCAGTCGCGAAACGGTGCTGCCGATTATGGGTGCCGTGCTGCTGGTGGGTTTCAGCATCAGCTCACGCCGCCACTACAACGCGTTTATGGCGCGCGCCGCCAGCCGCGTGGGCAAAGTGACACAGGATCGCTTCAGCCTGACGCTGCGTACGGTGTTCTGGTCCATTCTGGTGGCGCTGCCGCTGCCGGTGCTCTGGGCGGCGCTGGGTTATGGCCTGCAGCATGCGTGGCCCTATCCGTTTGCCGTGGCGATAGGGGATGGCATTACCGCCACGCTGCCGCTGCTGTGGGCGTTTATGATCAGCGCCGCCTTTGCCCGTCACGACGGCCTGTTTGTCGTGCATTTTCGCTGGCCGCAGACGCGGGTAGCGCGCGCCATGCGCTACTATTCGCTGACCGTGGGGCTGATTGTACCGCTGATCATGCTGCTGATCGCCTTTGGCAACCTGGAAGATCCGCAGTTTTCCGCGACGCTGGGCCGACTCTGTTTTGTGCTGATCTGCGGCGCACTGAGCATTGTCACGGTCAGCCTGAAGCGCGCCGGTATTCCGCTTTATCTTGATAAAGAGGGCAGCGGAGATAATTTTGTCAATCGCATCCTGTGGAACCTGATGATCGCCATTCCGCTGGTAGCTGCTTTTGCATCCTGCATTGGCTATCTGGCAACCGCCCAGGCGCTGCTGGCTCGCCTGGAAACCTCAGTCTGTATCTGGTTCTTCCTGCTGGTGATTTATCACATTATTCGCCGCTGGATGCTGATTCAGCGCCGACGCATTGCGTTCGATCGCGCCCGCCAGCGTCGTGCCGATATGCTGGCCAACCGCGCGCGCAGTGAAGAAGAAAAAGAGCAGCAGAGCGCCACCAATACTGACACCATTGAAATTGATGAGCCGGTGATTGACCTCGATGCCATCAGTGCGCAGTCGCTGCGGCTGGTGCGTTCAATCCTGACGCTGATTGCGCTGGTATCGGTGATCCTGCTCTGGTCGGAAATCCACTCCGCGTTTAGCTTCCTCGATAACATTCCGCTCTGGGATGCCAGTACCACGGTTCAGGGCGTTGAGAGCGTGCAGCCTATCACGCTGGGTGCGGTGCTCATCGCCATTCTGGTGCTGATCATCACCACGCAGCTGGTTCGCAATATGCCGGCGCTGCTGGAGCTGGCGCTGCTGCAGCATCTCAGCCTCGCGCCGGGTACCGGCTACGCCATTACGACGCTGACCAAATATGCGCTGATGCTGATGGGCGGCCTGATTGGCTTCTCTATGATTGGCGTGGAGTGGTCAAAGCTGCAGTGGCTGGTCGCTGCGCTGGGTCTTGGGCTCGGATTTGGCCTGCAGGAAATTTTTGCCAACTTTATCTCCGGCCTGATTATCCTGTTTGAAAAACCGATCCGCATCGGCGATACCGTCACCATTCGCGATCTAACCGGCAGTATCACGCGTATTAACACCCGCGCGACTACTATTACCGACTGGGACCGCAAAGAGATTATCGTGCCCAATAAAGCGTTTATTACCGAGCAGTTCGTGAACTGGTCTTTGTCAGATTCCGTTACGCGTGTGGTGCTGACGATTCCGGCGCCGGCGCGCGTAAACAGTGAAGAAGCTACCACCATACTGAAACAGGCGGCCGAGCGCTGCACCTACGTGCTGGATATGCCGCCGCCGGAAGTTTACCTGGTGGACCTGCAGCAGGGTATTCAGCTCTTTGAGCTGCGCGTGCATGCGGCAGAGATGGGCCATCGCATGCCGCTACGGCATGAGCTGCATCAGCTCATCCTGCGGGGCTTTGCGGAGCACAATATTGAGATGCCTTTCCCGCCCTTCCAGGTACGTATGGAAACGCTGGGACGCAAAACGCTTGCCGGCAATGGCACGGCGGCGACGCAGACCTTCAAATCTGGCGGACTGTAATAAAAACGCCCGGCTGAAGCCGGGCGTTTCACACTGCGTAACAGGATTTACTGCTTCACAAACTCTTCACCCTGCGCAATATCTTTTTTCAGCGTCTCCAGCATACCGTGCAGCGCCTGCTGTTCAAATTCGCTCAGCGTGCCGAGCGGGCGACGTTCGGCAATCCCGTTTTTCCCCAGCAGCAGCGGCTGAGAGAAAAAGCGCGCATACTCACCGTCGCCTTCAACATAGGCGCATTCAACTACGTTGGCCTCACCCTGCAGCGCACGGATCAGCGACAGGCCAAAGCGTGCGGCGGCCTGCCCCATTGAGAGAGTCGCCGATCCGCCACCCGCTTTGGCTTCCACCACTTCGGTGCCGGCGTTCTGAATACGCTTTGTAAGATCGGCGATCTCCTGCTCGCTGAAGCTGACGCCCGGCACCTGCGACAGCAGCGGCAGAATGGTCACGCCAGAGTGGCCGCCCACTACCGGCACCTCTACTTCTCCTGGCTGTTTACCCTTGAGCGCGGCGACAAAGGTATTGGCACGAATGACATCCAGCGTGGAGACGCCAAACAGCCGGTTTTTATCGTAAACGCCAGCTTTTTTCAGCACCTCTGCGGCGATCGCCACGGTGGTATTAACCGGATTGGTAATGACGCCAATCAGCGCTTTGGGTGCCGTGCTGGCTACCTGCGCGATCAGGTTGCGGACAATGCCCGCGTTAACGTTAAACAAATCCGCGCGATCCATGCCGGGCTTACGCGCTACCCCGGCAGAAATCAGAACCACGTCGGCTCCTTTTAACGCCGGGGTGGCATCTTCACCGCTGAAACCTTCAACCGTCACAGCGGTAGGGATATGGCTGAGATCGACCGCCACGCCAGGCGTGACCGGTGCAATATCATAGAGAGAGAGGGCGGAACCCGCGGGTAACTGCGTTTTGAGCAGCAGAGCCAGCGCCTGGCCAATACCGCCAGCGGCTCCGAGAACGGCAACTTTCATCCTGAACTCCTTATTAAGATGGGGCAAAGATATGCCAGAAATCCATCAGCTTACGAGTTTAGTCAACATCTCAGGCGATAGCGACATAGCCGTTGCGCACAGGCAGCCTGCTGCTATCCGCTTCCGATACCGCTCTGTTTCAGAAGCGCCTGAATGATCTTATCGCAGCCAGCAGAGATATACGGCTTTGATCGTCGATCTGGTTGTTACCACGTCAATAGTATAACAACTTTGCAACCTCTGCTTTGCGCGTCAGCGCGCGATTTTGGTGCGTAGCCAGTTTCTGCTAGAATGCCCGTCCCGCGCGGACGTATGGCGAAAGTCTCTGCTGACGCATTGCATAAAAATTCATCTAAATGCATAATAATTTATCAGCTGCAGGCTTGTTGCCTGCTGCGCCTCTCATTCATTGGTAGCTTATGCGTAATCCTTCAAAACAAGACGACCTTATCAAGGCATTCAAAGCCTTGCTTAAAGAAGAAAAATTCAGCTCTCAGGGCGAAATCGTGCAGGCGCTGCAGGAAGATGGCTTTGAAAATATCAATCAGTCAAAAGTCTCCCGCATGCTGACAAAGTTTGGCGCCGTGCGCACGCGCAACGCAAAAATGGAGATGGTCTACTGCCTGCCCGCTGAACTGGGTGTCCCTACCGCTACCAGCCCGCTGAAAAACCTGGTGCTGGATATCGATTACAATGAAGCGCTGGTTGTGATTCATACCAGTCCGGGCGCCGCGCAACTAATTGCCCGCCTGCTCGATTCCCTCGGCAAAGCGGAAGGAATTCTGGGTACTATCGCCGGCGATGACACCATTTTCATCACCCCGGCGCGCGCTTTTACCGTCAAGCAGCTCTATGACGCGGTACTGGTGCTGTTTGAGCAGGAGCTGTAGCACTTCTCTGCCGGCGGCCAGTCTGCCGGCACCTTCTGGCGTTCAGATACCTGATATCTTCTGTTACTCCATCCCGCCTTTATCGCTAAAGGTTATCAGGCCTGCTGATATAGGTCGGACCTTTAAGCTCTTGTCACACTCAGCCATATATTCTCCTGCCTGCAACCACTCTTTCACCCGTTTTAACTGATTTTCTCGCCAGCATGCAGCGGCATTGACCATAAACTTTGGCACGAAAAGTTAATTTGACGCAGATCACTGTTTTTGCGAAAAAAAAGAGCATGGCGGATGAAAAATAGCCGATTTTAATAACTTAACGTTATAAAAAGGTGGCATAAGGATAAAGGATAACAACGAAACATTATTAGCGAAGTATTAATTTCCTGCGTGATTAGATCTATACTTCTTTTCGTGACGCAAATCACACTAACTAAAAAGATAAAAATCACAGACGAGGAAAATACCATGAACGTTAAAGCGGCTATCGCCACCCTGAGCATTCTCTCTGCACTCTCATTTGGCGCTTCTGCAGCAGATTCTATTTCTGCCGATCAGGCAGCGAACCTGCAGTCGGCCGGCACCATCAGCGTCAGCGGCGTAGGCGGCTCGCCAATGGATATCCACCAGCAGCTGAATGCGAAAGCCGATGCGCAGGGCGCAAAAGCGTATCGTGTTATCGAGGCTTATAACGACAACACGTACCACGCTACAGCTGAACTCTATAAATAACTGTCAACCGGCGTGATATAACGCCGATGCTAATCGACGACCCGCTTACTCTGGTGTAGCTGCAGGTTGTTGATGCTAACGAGGAGATACATCATGAAAATCAAAACAACTCTTGCAACGGCTGGCCTGCTCTCTCTGTTTGCCTTTGGCGCTTCTGCGGCTCAACTGGTTACCAGTGAATCAGCACAAAATCTGCAGCCTGCTGGCAGCACCATCTCAATCAGCGGTACCGGCGGTTCACCAATGGATTATCGCGAACAGCTTTCTCAGAAGGCTGATGCGCAGGGTGCCAGCGCTTACCGCGTTATCGAAGCACGTACCGGCGACAGCTATCACGTGACCGCCGAACTCTATAAGTAATTCCTCGTCACCCCTGACGAACCCTTTGGCCCCGCTTTGCGGGGCCCTTTTTGGGTTGTATTACTGAGCGGTAAAGCGGAGCTGGCCCTCCAGCTCCTCTTCTGCCTTTTCAAATAGCAGGATCAGTGCGCTATACCGGCGTTTCTGCCCTCTCCCCAGATTAACGAAGACAATTTCCAGCGGCAGCGGAAGCTGTTTACCGCTCATCACCCGCCAGAGATCGTCCGGATCGCGAATAGCGGCCTCGTTCAGCATAAAACGCTCGCCAAACTGACTATAGAAGTGGGCCTGATCGACAATTTCATCAAAATCGAAACGCTCGGTTCGCATGCTGTATCCTCCTGCTAAGAGAGACCGCCCAGATGCAGCGCTTTGACTTCCAGGTACTCTTCAATACCCAGCACTGAGCCTTCACGTCCCAGACCTGATTCTTTGATCCCGCCAAACGGCGCCACCTCAGTAGAGACCGCGCACTCATTGATACCGATCATCCCCGCTTCCAGCGCGGCAGCGACGCGGAACACCCGCTGCAGATTCTGCGTATAGAAGTAGGCAGCCAGACCAAATTCGGTATCATTCGCCCGCTCGATTACCTCCTCTTCGCTGCTGAAGCGGAAGCAGGCCGCAACCGGACCAAATGTCTCCTCCTGCGCCAGCATCATGCTCTCCTGCGCTTCGGCAATGACCGTGGGCTGCCAGAAATTGCCTCCCAGCGCATGCCGTTCGCCACCGGTGACGATTCGGCCACCTTTACGCACCGCATCCTGCACATGCTCTTCAACTTTTTCCAGCGCGGAGGCAGCGATCAGCGGCCCGACGATCGCGCCTTCGTCCATACCGTTACCGACTTTGAGCTGCTTCACCGCTTCTGCCAGCTGCGTAACAAAGCGATCGTAAATCTGCTCATGGATATAAAAACGATTCACGCTCACGCAGACCTGACCAGCGTTGCGGAATTTATTGGCAATCGCACCCTGTACCGCCGCGTCGATATCCGCATCTTCAAAGACGATATATGGCGCGTTGCCGCCCAGTTCCATGGAGACCTTTTTCATCGTCTCAGCCGCATTGCGCATCAGCGTTTTACCCACGGCAGTGGAACCGGTAAACGAGATTTTGCGCACCGCGCGTGAGGCCATAATAGCGTCGCTGATCGCCTGGGTATCGCCCGCAACGGCATTGAGGACGCCGTCCGGCACGCCAGCCTGCTGCGCCAGGGCTATCAGGGCAAATGCGCTGAGCGGTGTATTATTTGCCGGTTTGATAATTCCGGTGCAGCCTGCGGCCAGCGCCGGCCCAAGCTTACGGGTCAGCATCGCCATCGGGAAATTCCAGGGGGTGATCGCCGCGACCACGCCAACCGGTTCACGCGTGGCCAGAATACGCGAGCCGGGTTTAGCGGGCGGAATAATCTCGCCGTTGGCGCGCTTTGCCTCTTCTGCAAACCACTGAATAAAGCTCGCGGCATACTCTACTTCGCCTTCCGCCTCTTTGACCGGCTTACCCTGCTCGGCGGTCATCAGCTCTGCAAGCCAGCGTTTGTTCTCCACGATCAGCTGATACCAGCGCATCAGGATCCCGGATCGCTCTTTGGCCGTTTTATCCCGCCAGCCGGGAAAAGCGCGCTGCGCGGCAGCGATCGCCTGTTCGGTTTCCGCTTTACCCGCTTTGGCAACGCGGGCAATGACCTCGCCGGTTGCCGGATTGGTTACGTCAAACGTCGCGGAGGCCGCATGCCATTGACCCGCAGCGAAGAAGCCGGTTTTGAAGAGTTCATGTTGCTGCAAAGAAGCGGACATCAGTATTCTCCTGTCAGTATGCATCCGTCAGGAAAGTATAGATGGCAACGCGCAGCCGATTGGTGTCAGCGTGGCATAAACCCGCCGCCGCGCACGGCGGCAGGCTTAAATCTGGATAAGGGTGTTCTGATATTTGTCCAGCATCTGCGTCAGGCGGGCGACCGGCTCCGTGACGCTGGCAGGGGCACTATAATGCGCCAGCTTCTCCTGATAGCCAGCCAGCTCCTGCAACAGCATTTTGAACGCGTCGCGTCGCTTATCATCGCTGCTGGCTGAGATAACCCGGTCCGCGGTGTGCCGCAGCTGCCGGTGATAAGCGGAGAGCTCCGCATTGACCGGCACTTCTGCATTACGCAGCCGCTGATGACCAATGATCAGCGTCAGGGCTATACGGTATTTGTCGATATCGCCCGGAAACAGGTTGAGCAGCAGAAAAAGTTGCTGATAAAGCGCCGGCAGATGATTTTCCCGGCGCCGGGCCTGATTGGTCGTCAGCGCTGCAACAGCAGCATACACCAGGCGATTCAGCAGTTTGCGGCCGGTACGCGCTTTGGATTTATCGCGAATCAGCAAAATCACCATCATGGCGACAAAGCTGCCGATCCACTGCCCCAGCGCATTATCCAGAAACACGTTAAATTCAAACTTCATCGGGTTATCCAGTACCAGCACATTGATTGTGCCAATCAGCGCGCCCAGCGTGCCAATCTGCCGCCGCTGCACAAAGATACCGCCGACAAAGCCGAGCAGGCCGATGGCGATGCAGAGCAGCAGCGCACTCTGCTGCGTGGCAGGCAGAACCCAGGTGAAGTAGAACAATCCAAGCGGCACGGCGACCGCCATACCGTAAAAGAAATCTTTGGCCATCATCAGCGGATTGGGCATGCGCATCGCCAGTGCGGTGATCACCCCCAGCATAACCATGCAGCCGCTGCCGGAGGTCCAGCCGGTATAGAGCCAGAACAGGGCCCCCAGCGCGGTGGCGACAAAGGTGCGAATACCGTTGATCATCGCATGGTGAGTTTCAGCCGAGCGGGCCTGAACGATAATCTCCCGCTGCAGGATGTTCTCTTCAAGGGCGCTGATACGGCTGTTGCATTTAATCCCTTTGATCAGCAGCAGATATTCAGTCGCTGCTCCGGTCCAGCTCGCCAGCGTGACCGGAACCGTTTTGCTGCTGTCGCTGATAACGCGCCGCAGCACTTTCATGCGCTTATGTACCTCACCGGCGCTGTTTGCCTCTTTCTCCAGCAGCAGCCGGAACTGCGGCGGAATATAGTCGGGCCGGGAGTTCTGGATAAGGAACGTTTCAGCGGCCTGCGTAATCAACGTCAGCGACAGCGTATTAAGCATCTTTAGCCGGCGACTGCTGTTCTGCCAGCGAGATGACTCCATCATTAGCTGGCTGCGCATGCCGTTCAGGGCGGTGGTGCGGCGCACCAGCGCGCTCCAGGCTTTGTCCACCTCATCTTTATCTTCATGCGCAACGCAGAGCTGCAGCAGTTTGTAGTGCGCCACCAGCAGCGCATCCACTTCAGCATCTATGACTTTTTTAATGGAGCGCGGTGAAAACAGCATATCTGCCAGAATCGCACAGAGGATCCCGATCACAATTTCGCTGCAGCGTTCAACGGCAAACTGGGGAGCCAGCGTCAGCCCGCCGGTTGCGTCAGCGGTGACGACGATAATCAGCGCCGTGTAACCTGCCAGCCCAAGCGCATAGGAGTTTTCAACTTTGATCAGCGAAGAGAGCCAGACGCAGAAACCGGCCCACATGCAGCACAGCAGCAGCATCACGACCGGCGCACGCACGGTGGTGATCATGATAGTCAGCGCGGCGATACAGCCGATAAAGGTGCCGATAATGCGCAATACGCCGCGATAGCGCAGCGCGCCGGAGTAGGGATCGCCGCCAGCCGCAAAGGCGGTACCGCCAGCGACAATACCGGCCGTCATCACCGCCCAGCGCGGCGTTTCCAGATGAAAGTGAAAGCCAATCATCAGCGCGGCCACCAGCGCAAACGTCAGCTTGATCGGGAAACGCAAAAACTCAATCATTACGCCCCCGCTTAACCAAACTCACGCAGGCGATTGAAGAATTGCGCCAGCGGCGAGACGTTGGTCTGCCGATCCTGCTCACCGGTGATCACTACGGTCGCGGTTGTGCCTGCCGGGAAGCGGTTGCCAGGCTGGGCATCCAGTCGGATACGCACCGGCACGCGCTGCGCCAGGCGCACCCACTCCAGATTAGAGTCCACCGTTGCCATACCTTTATTATCAATGCTGCTGCTGCTGTTGGTCACCCCGGCAGCCACGCTATCCACCGTGCCGCGTAACACGGTATTGCTGCCCAGCGGCGTGACTTCAGCGCGAAAGCCCGGACGCACGCCGCTGAGTTTGGTCTCTTCCATATAAGCCAGCACGTAGAAAGAGTGCTGCTGTACCAGCGCGACCGCTACGGAGCCGCGCGTAATGAATTCACCCTCATAGACATTGAGGTTGGTCACCCAGCCATCAGAAGGGGCTTTGATCGTGGTACGGTCGAGATCGATAACCGCCAGATCGCGGGTAGCGATCGATTTCGCCAGCTGATGTTCACTGGTCTGCAGATCGCTGTTGGCCTGTTCAATCGCCTCACGCGACATCGCGCTGGTCCCGAGCTGATTACGCCGTCCCGCCTCGCGGCGTTTTTCACTCACCAGCGCCTGATAGTAGTCCACGTCTGCCTGCGCCTGCGCCAGCGCTTTCTGATAGCGCGGCCGGTCGACGATAAACAGCGTATCGCCCTTTTTCACCAGCTGGTTGTCATGCACCGGCACGTCGGTGATGAGACCGGTGACATCAGGTGCGATAGCCACCACATCCGCAGAGAATTTAGCATCGCGTGTCCACGGGGATTCGGTGTAGAACACCCAGGCGCGGAAGACAATCACGACGGCGATGATAACCAGCAGGAGCGTAATCGCGTAACGCGCGATTTTTCTTATGAGCGCTTTCACTTAAAACCTCAGATGAATAGACGGGATACAAGATAAAACACACAGCAATACAGGGCCGTGTTAAACAGGGCCGGATGCCAGACCAGATCGTAGATCCCGCTTGGCGTCAGCACACGTTTCACCAGCCAGAACAGCGCCAGCGAAACCAGTAGTTCAATGAAGATGGGCGGGAAAGATAGCCCGAATACGACAAATACCGGAAGCACACTCATTTCGGTTCCTTAGTTCGACCTTGCCGGGATCGCACCGCTTTTGCCCCCACGCTGTGCCGCACCGGAAATGGTTAAGCAGGCAGCAGAAAAATGGCAGTAACCTTCAGGCCGCCCTGCGCTAATCATAGCGTATCATCAGCCTGTCTGGTCCGTAACGGGATGCAGTGCATAAACCCAGCGCGCGTATAATAACGTGCCTGACTATATGTTTTCTACAAATCGTGACATAAATCACTTTTTAATCTGAATAAATAATCGCACGACTTAGCGCGATATCTGTTTTTGCCAAAGTGGCTGAACCGGAGGGCATTTATAGCTGACGCAGCCACAAAAAAGGCTGCCCGCAGGCAGCCTTTATAGTGACAGAGGTTCAGCACCTCAGGCGGTGCCGCCTACGGTGATTTTGTCCAGCTTCAGCGTCGGCTGACCTACGCCAACCGGGACGCTCTGCCCCTCTTTACCGCATACGCCGACGCCTTTATCCAGCGCCAGATCGTTACCGACCATTGAGATTTGCTGCATCGCCTCAATGCCGGAGCCAATCAGCGTAGCGCCTTTGACCGGCCGGGTAACTTTACCCTTCTCAATCAGATACGCCTCTGAGGTAGAGAAGACAAATTTGCCCGAGGTGATATCGACCTGGCCACCGCCGAAGTTAGGCGCATAGAGGCCATATTCCACGCTTTCGATGATCTCCTGCGGCGTGGACTTGCCCGCCAGCATGTAGGTGTTGGTCATGCGCGGCATCGGCAGATGCGCATATGATTCGCGCCGGCCATTACCGGTTGGCGGCACACCCATCAGGCGCGCATTCAGCTTGTCCTGGATATAGCCTTTCAGCACGCCATTTTCGATCAGCATATTGTACTGACCCGGAACGCCCTCATCATCCACCGCCAGCGAGCCGCGCAGCCCCTCCAGCGTGCCATCATCCACCACGGTGCAGAGTTCCGAAGCAACCAGCTGACCCATCTTACCGCTGAATACCGACGTTTCACGACGGTTGAAGTCACCCTCAAGGCCATGTCCTACCGCTTCGTGCAGCAGCACACCCGGCCAGCCGGCACCCAGCACGACCGGCAGTGCGCCAGCAGGCGCTGCAACTGCAGAGAGGTTAACCAGCGCCATACGCACCGCTTCACGCGCCCAGGCGTCAGCCCGGACGTCACCACTCTCATCAGCGAGGAAAAACTCATAGCCGGTACGCGCGCCGCCGCCGCTTGAGCCGCGCTCGCGCTTGCCCTGATCTTCCACCTGCACGCTGATTGACAGACGCACCAGCGGACGAATATCCGCCGCCAGCGTCCCATCCGTTGCCGCAACCAGCACCTGCTCATAAACGCCGCTCAGGCTGGCATTAACCTCCTGTACGCGCGGGTCGGCCGCGCGCGCTACGCGGTCCACGCGATGCAGCAGGGCGATTTTATCTTCACGCGTCAGGCTGTCGAGCGGGTTAACCGGCGCATAGAGCGAACGTTGCATCACTGCCTGCAGCGTATGTGCGGTGCCATTGCCCTGCTCGCGTACAATACTGCGCGCGGCTTCTGAAGACTGCCGCAGCGCGTTCAGGGTGATCTGGTCTGCATAAGCGAAGCCGGTTTTTTCACCGCTTACGGCACGTACGCCAACGCCCTGATCGATATGGTAGGAGCCATCTTTAATAATTTTATCTTCCAGCACCCAGGACTCATGGAAGCTGGACTGAAAATAGAGATCGGCATAATCCAGACGACGTTCTGAAAGCTGCCCTAACAGGGAATGGAGGTCCTGCTGATTAATGCTGTTCGCAGCTAGTAACTGCTCACTTACCAGATTCAGAGTCATCGTTTCTCACTCATTATGTGCTCAGATAGTCATAGCCTGCGGCAATTCCCCGACGGCGTCAAATTCACTTGCTGCCGGCGTCGCGCGCTTTGCGCAGCACTTCACTGATTTCCGGTTTATCCAGCGGGCCGCTGATGTGGTAGCGCAGCAGGGAAATCTTGTTCCAGAGCGGTCCCAGTACCTTGCTGGCGGCAAAAACGGCGGCGCCAACCACCGGATTGATTGCAAGCGCCGTTGCCACACCGACCGACGCGGAGATCTCCGGCGCCACGACCGCTTCCATATCAATCTTTCGCTGTACCAGATCGATCCGGCCCTGCATCGCAATATCCGCCTCCAGCCCATCTACCAGCAGGTTATCGGTGCGCATGACGCCGTTTTCGATCCAGGCAGTGCCGTTGATTGAATCAAAATAGAAGCCATCGCTGAAAGTGTCGCTGAAATCCAGACGCAGCTTGCGCAGCAGCGCATCAAAACTTACCAGGCGCAGTAGCTGTCCTGCCCGTCCGGTGTTGACATCGGCGATCTCTCCTTTGCCAAAGTGCGTTTTCAGCGTGCCGCTCAGCGTCGCCTCAGCAGGCTGCCAGGGCGCAGCGCGCCAGTGCAGGTCGTAATCCACGTTAAACGGCGCATCGCGCAGCGGCGTGTTCATACCGAACCAGTTGGTGGCGTCGTTGATGTTGCTGCCGCTGAGGCGTCCCTTCAGCGAGGTGCGCGGATTGCCCGGTGAATTAACCCATTCGCCATTGATGCTGAGCCGGGCGCTGCCGCTGTCCACAATTCCGTTAGTGAGTGCTAACGTCTCTCCGCGCGGCGTCAGCGTCGCAGCCATCCGTCCGAACTTCTGTCCGCGCAGCCAGCACTCATCGCAGTTAAGCTGCAGTGCAGGCCACTGACTGAAATCGATTCCGCTGTCGCCGCTGAACGGTGATGACGCCTGCCTGCTGCCGGTCTCTTTCCATTGCGGGTTGTAATAAAGGTAGTTCAGATTAATGCGCCATGGTGCACGCTGCGCTGTCGTCAGCGTGCCGCGCGCTTCACGACTCTCCAGCTTCAGCTGCGCATCACCGCCCGAGCCCTGCAGCAGAGTGGCGCTGAGATCGTGCCACTGCTGCCCGCCCAGCGTCAGGGCTGGCGTATGCAGCGTGACATCGCCCGGTAAGCCGACTCCGCCCACCTGCGTGGCGCCCTCTCCGCTGCCGCCCGCTCCGGCCAGTACACTGAGCCAGGCTTCCCCATCCAGCGGCGGCAGGTTTAATACCATACCGCGCTGCGCCGGGAGCGCAGGCGTTGCCGTGGTCTGGTTCTGCCAGATGCCGCGTTCGACGCGCAGCTGCGGCTCCAGCAGCCAGCGGCTGTTAAAGCGGTGCATCTCGCCCACGCTGCCGCTGAGCATAAAGCCGTTCAGATCGCCCTTAGCCTTAACCGTCACCGGCAGCGCCTCACCGGCAGGCTTTGTCAGCGGCGCAGGTAAGTGACTGCTTACTGCTTTGCCATCGCCCCTGAGATCGACGCTGTAGGTCGCGCCTCCGCTATGCGGCAGCCTGATATCCACATCGCCCTGCCAGGCGAGTGACCCGCCGAGCTGACGCGCTACCGCCGCTGGCATCACGCTAAGACGCGCCGGCTGCCAGTCGCCCAGCAGGTGGACGTTAACGCCAAAATCCTGCGGATTCTCCTGCGTGCTGAAGGTCACGCCCAGCGGCTGACCAAACCAGTTCGCCTGCATCTCTTCGCTTTCAAGGTTGCCGTTGTTATAGCGGAAACGCCCTGTCAGCTGCGTCAGCGTGCTCTTCAGCGGTTTAATATGCAGCGTGTTGTTATTCATCACCACGTTGCCGCTGGCGTGTACCTGTTCGCCATCCAGCGGGATCTCCAGGTTGAGCGTACTTTTTACGTTGCCCCCAACCTGCAGCTGCTGCAGCGCAGCGCCGAGCGACGATTTCAGCGGCGTCTCATTAAAGTAGGCGCCGATATCCTCTCCCTGCCCGCTCAGTTCGCCGGCGATCAGCAGTTTTTCTTTAAGATAATCCGGAATAACAGCCGTGACGTTACGCGCCCCGACTTTGCCCAGGCGCGCGTGATCAGCGCGCATCCACAGGCCGTCATTCACAAAATCGAGATCGATATCCAGATCCTGCAGAGCTGGCCAGCCCGGCTGAAAGCGAAACGCGGCATTACGCAGCGGCACCTGAACTTCAAACATGCCGTCGTTATGCTTAAACGGGAACAGGCGCGGATCGCCGGCGAACAGCAGCGTGGCGTTATCCGTCTCCCCGCCTTTTATCGCTTCGCTCAGGTAGCGCGTCAGGTTATGCCCCATCAGCGGTTCCGGCAGATAGCGCCACGCATCGCCCGCATCGGTTACGCGAATGCCGGCCAGAATATCGAGCCGTGGTGCAGTGTCACTGTTTTGCTGATAGCGGAAATCACCGCGCGCCCACAGCGACCGCGCCTGCACATCCAGCTGGTGTCCGGCCAGCGTCAGGCCATGACGGTCACGCAGCCAGCTCAGCTGGCCACTCAGCTGATGAATATCCAGCGGCGCCTGGAACATATCACCATAAGGCACTTCAGCCTGTCCCATGCGGAGATCAACCTGACCATTGCTGACGCTGCCGCTGGCGCGCCCGCTGAGATTGCTGATGCCTGGCAGCAGCTTCCAGTTATGCCACGCCAGATCGCGCCACGTCGCCTGCAGTCGCGTCTGCTCCGGCTGTGCCAGAGGAATATCCAGTGCCAGCGTATCGATATAACCGCGCGGCTGCAGTGCACGCCAGGTATCCAGCAGCGTCGGCGAGAGCGGGCCAATCAGCGGCACCAGCGGCGCAAACCGCTGCAGGTCCAGCCGGGTAGCACGCACGCGGATCTCCGCTGCCGCTTTATCCTGAGGTTGCCACAGCAGCGCAATCCGGCCGGGTGCCCAGGCCACGCCATCGGTGCTGAGCCGGGTCTGCGGTATGTTCAGGCTCCAGCCGTCGCGGAAGCGCGCCAGGTGTGCGGTCAGTCCGTCAATCTGCAGCTGATGGTCGTGCTGCTCGCCGCGCCAGCGCGCCCCACCCTGTTTAATCAGCACATCGCCCGCATAGAGTTCGCCATCGCGCAGGCTGGCCCACGCCGCCAGGCTGATACGCGCGCTCTCCAGACTGGTGTTATCACGCAGCCAGCGGCCAATCCAGGGACGCACATCCACATCGTCTGCCTGCATCCAGATGCGACCGTCGTTCAGCAGGCCACGGGTATCCTTTAAATCCAGCCTGACCTGCACAACGCCATGCTGGCCGGTAAAGCTGCTGAGACTGACCTCGCCTTCCGCGCGATGCCGGCTGGCTTCATTCAGCCAGGTGAGGCGCGGTATCGCCAGCTCGGCATGCTGGCCTGAAGGCGTCAGAAAGCGGATAGTGCTGTCGCGCAAATCGAAGTGATCAAACTGGCGCAGGAAGAGGTCGTTGATCTGAGCAGGCTTGATGCTGGTGGTATCGCTGTCGCGGGTAAACAGCGGCCGCTCCGTCGCCAGACGCAGCTGCCAGAAGGTGAGATCGCGGAACTGCCAGCGCCAGTGCAGCAGCGACTGCCAGACATCCAGCGCAAGAGTGACGCGGCCAATGTGCAGTTCGCCATCCTGTTTCATATCAATACGCAGATCGCGTACCTGCAGCGTCGGGCCAAAATTCTGCCACGTTCCCTGCAGTTCACTGGCGTCTGCGGTGACGCCGCTGATGCGTGAAACCGTCTGCAGAATGTCGCTGCGATAGCTGTTGAGATGCGGCATCACCAGACGCAGCCCGCTCACCAGCAGCGCCACAATGACAATCACTGTGGCGATCAGCAGTAACAAAATCCCTGGCAACCGCCTCACACATCTCTCCTTGCTGGTCACTGGATAATAACGTCTGGCCGCAGGCCTTACATCATGACGACGTCAAACTGCTCCTGAGTATAGAGCGGTTCAACCTGAACTTTGACCTGTTTGCCGACAAAGATTTCGACTTCGGCCAGCGCATGCGACTCATCCGTTTTCAGCGCTTCGCCTACCGCCGGCGAGACGTAAACCAGAAAGCGGTCGGAGTCATAGGCGTGATGCACGCGTACGATCTCACGCATGATTTCATAGCAGACGGTCTCTACGGTTTTCAGCGAGCCGCGTCCTTTACATACCGGGCAGTCGGCACAGAGCACATGCTCAATGCTTTCACGCGTTCTTTTACGGGTCATCTCCACCAGGCCCAGCGCTGAAAAGCCATGGATCCCGGTTTTAACCCGATCTTTACTCAGCGCACTCTCCAGCGAATGCAGCACGCGACGGCGGTGGTCGTCATTACTCATGTCGATAAAATCGATAATGATAATGCCGCCGAGGTTACGTAACCGCAGCTGACGGGCAATGGCCTGCGTCGCTTCGATATTCGTATTAAATATAGTTTCATCAAGGTTACGGTGGCCAACAAACGCCCCGGTGTTGATATCTACCGTGGTCATCGCCTCCGTCTGATCGATAATCAGGTAGCCACCTGATTTAAGCTCGACCTTGCGCTCCAGCGACCGCTGAATTTCATTTTCTACATCATAGAGATCGAAAATAGGCTGCTTGCCGCTGTAATGCTCCAGCTTGCCCGCCATTTCGGGAATATATTCGCTGGTAAACTCCACCAGCAGATCGCAGGTCAGACGCGAATCGACGCGAATGCGATCCAGCGCGGCACCGGCAAAATCGCGCAGCACGCGCTGTGCCAGCGCCAGTTCGCCATAGAGCAGGCAGCGCGTCTGGTTACGCTTTTTGCGCTCGCTGACTTTGGTCCACAGGCGTTTGAGAAACGCCGCATCCTGCGCCAGCTCTTCTGCGCCGATGCCTTCCGCAGCGGTACGAATAATAAAACCGCCCAGATCGTCACAGTAGGCAGCTACGACCGCTTTCAGCCGCTCGCGCTCCGCCTCACTTTCAATACGCTGTGAAACCCCCACGTGTGATGCGCCGGGCATAAAGACCAGATAGCGGGATGGCAGCGTGATATCGGTGGTCAGGCGTGCGCCCTTGGTGCCGAGCGGATCTTTCACTACCTGCACCATCAGGTCCTGCCCCTGGCGTACCAGCTCGGCGATGTCGCGCACAACAAAATTTTTCTTTTCATCGCCGGCAACACACTCGGTGTGCGGCATGATGTCGGAAGCGTGCAGAAAGGCGGCTTTATCCATGCCAATATCGACAAAGGCGGCCTGCATACCCGGCAGCACGCGGCTGACCCGGCCTTTGTAGATGTTGCCAACAATGCCGCGCCGCGCTTCGCGTTCGATATGAATTTCCTGCAAAATGCCGCCATCAATATAGGCAACGCGCGTTTCCGAAGGTGTCACATTTACCAGCAGTTCAGCCGTCATTCTCTCCCCTTAATGCACGCAGCGACTGAAAATGGCTCAGCAGCTCTGTGGTTTCCACCAGCGGTAGTCCCACTACGGCGTAGTAGCTGCCATTAATCGTGCGCACGAAATTGCCGCCCAGGCCCTGAATGCCATAGGCGCCCGCCTTATCCATCGGTTCGCCGCTGGCTATATAGTGCGCGATTTCATCAGCGGTCACGTTGCGGAAGGTCACATCGGTAAGCACCAGGCAATCCAGCAGCGTCTCGCTGTCAGCCAGCGCTATCGCGGTCATCACCTGATGCGTCTGTCCGGAGAGCCTTGCCAGCATCTCTGCGGCGTGTTCCGCATCACGCGGTTTTTCCAGTACGTCACCATTCAGCACCACAATCGTGTCCGCGCCCAGCACCGGCAGATCCCGGGGCGCCATAGCGACACCGGCGCGGGCTTTATCCGCCGCCAGACGGCGAACGTAATGTTCAGCCGCTTCGTCAGGCTGACGCTGCTCTTCGGTATGGGTTAACAGACGCTCAAACTGCAGCCCAAGCTGCGTAAGCAGCTCGCGCCGACGGGGCGAGCCGGAAGCCAGATACAGGGTAATCATTGTGTTCCTTACTGAACGGCAAACTGCCGGCGGATCTTTCTCATCAATAAGAATAGCCAGGGCCAGAGAATGCCGTCGACCACGCTACTCCAGAAAATTTCCGGCCGGAATGAGACATCTATGACCAGGAATTCAGCCCAGAAAACAATGACATCTACTGCCAGTGAAAGAACCATAACCATTAACGCCTGCTGCCACAATGCAAGGTTGCGGAACAGCTGGAATTTAAAGGCGACCAGGTAGGCGATGATACTGAAAGCCAGCGCGCGTACGCCCAGCGTGGAGCCGGCAATCAGATCCATAACGGCACCGAGAAAAAACCCGGTGCCGACGTTGACCCGATGCGGCAGCGCCAGCACCCAGTAGATCAGAATAAGCAGCAGCCACGACGGTCGGAACATATAGAACTGCTCCGGCCACGGCATGATTTGCAGAATTAATGCCAGCAGAAAAGAGAGCCAGATTACCCACCGTCCCTGACTGCGATATCGGCTCAAGGCTGGCCCCCACGCGTGTTCGCCGGCGTGCTCTGTGAACTTCCGCTGGCCGCAGAGGATGGCGGTCCTATCTGCTGACTCTGCTGCATCCCCGCGGGCGCCGGCGGCCCCATTTCGCCCGCCGGTGGCAGCACCTGAGGCATCATCTGCATCAGACGCTCGTTCGCTACGCGATGTACCTCATCCGGTGCCATCGGCATATCGCCATTTTTATCTGCTCCCCACAGCAGCAGCAGATAGCGCAGACGCTGCAGCCCGGCAGTCGGACGCGCCTGAATGACCGTATAGGCGCGCTGGGTATCCACCTTGACTGACGACACGACGCCGACCGGATAACCTTCCGGGAACCGGCCGCCGAGGCCGGATGTCACCAGCACGTCGCCGACGCGAATATCTGTATTGCCTGGCAGATGCTCCAGCTGCAGATCTTCGCTGCAGCCGTTACCGGCAGCAATAACGCGAATATCGTTACGCAGCACCTGAATTGGCAGCGCGTGAGAGGCGTCGCAAATCAGCAGCACGCGACTGGTCAGCTGACCAACGGCCACCACCTGCCCGACGACGCCTTTATCGCTGATCACCGGCTGACCTTCGTAAACGCCGTTTACGCTGCCCTTGTCGATCACTACCTGATCGGTATAGGGATCGGTACCGGTTGAGATCACCTGCGTCACCATCTTGTGCTCATCCTGACGCAGCGGCGATCCAAGCAGCTCGCGCAGGCGGGCGTTTTCCTGCTTATATTGCCCCAGCATCAGCAGATCGCTGTTTTTCAGGAAAAGCTCGCGGCGCAGCGCTTTGTTTTCCAGCTCCAGCTGCTGACGGGATGCCAGCGTATCCGACACGCCGTCAAGCAGCTGTCGCGGGCCGTTGGCCAGAAAATAAAATGGGCTGACTGACGTGTCCAGATAGTTGCGGATCCGGGAGAAAGTACTTACGCGGCTGTCGGCGATGATAATCGCAATTGCCACGATAACGGCCAGAAAGAGACGCAACTGCAGGGAAGGCCCCCTGCTAAAAATCGGCTTCATAAATTCTGCGAATTCCTCGACATCAGGGAAGAAGCACCAGTCCGCAGACCCGCGCCTCCAGGGCTGGACGCATTATGCCGTCATACGCAGCCGCGCCATTTACCCATGCCTGAACCGCCGCTGCATGATGCATCGCTGCGTGCGGTTCAGTTTATGATGAGTATTGTCGCGATTCCCTGCGCAATATGATCATGGTCGCAGCCAGTGAGGAATTACTCCTCGCTGAACAGATCGCCACCATGCATGTCGATCATCTCCAGCGCTTTACCGCCGCCACGCGCTACGCAGGTCAGCGGATCTTCCGCTACCACGACCGGAATACCTGTCTCTTCCATCAGCAGGCGATCCAGATTACGCAGTAGTGCACCACCGCCGGTCAGCACCATGCCGCGCTCTGAAATATCAGAAGCGAGCTCTGGCGGACACTGCTCCAGCGCAACCATAACCGCGCTGACGATGCCGGTCAGCGGCTCCTGCAGTGCTTCAAGAATTTCATTTGAGTTCAGCGTAAAGCCACGCGGCACGCCTTCTGCAAGGTTACGGCCACGCACTTCGATTTCGCGCACTTCGTCACCCGGATAGGCTGAGCCGATTTCGTGTTTGATACGTTCTGCGGTGGCTTCACCAATCAGTGAACCGTAATTGCGGCGCACGTAGTTAATGATAGCTTCATCAAAGCGATCGCCACCGATGCGTACAGAAGAGGAGTAGACCACGCCGTTCAGGGAGATCACGGCGACTTCAGTCGTACCGCCACCGATATCCACGACCATTGAACCGGTTGCTTCAGAGACCGGGAGGCCAGCACCGATAGCCGCAGCCATCGGCTCTTCAATCAGAAATACTTCGCGTGCTCCTGCGCCCTGCGCAGATTCACGGATAGCGCGACGCTCAACCTGGGTCGCGCCGACCGGTACACACACCAGTACGCGCGGGCTCGGGCGCATAAAGCTGTTACTGTGTACCTGCTTAATAAAGTGCTGGAGCATTTTTTCAGTCACGAAGAAGTCGGCAATCACGCCATCTTTCATCGGACGAATAGCGGCAATGTTGCCCGGCGTACGGCCAAGCATCTGCTTTGCGTCATGACCAACAGCCGCTACGCTCTTTGGGGAGCCGGCGCGATCCTGACGGATAGCAACCACTGAAGGCTCGTTCAGCACGATGCCCTGTCCTTTTACATAAATCAGGGTATTCGCAGTACCCAGGTCAATGGACAAGTCATTGGAAAACATGCCGCGAAATTTTTTAAACATACTAAGGGATAATCCTGCAAGCTGGGGGCGGAAAATAAAATCCGCTTACTTTACCAACCACACGAAGCCGCTACAAGGCGCAAAAACGTTCGGCTACGGTGAAAAAATAGACCGTATAATTTTTCCGGCCGGTACTGTTCGCTACTGGCAGCGCCAGATAGCGCTAAACGGCCCTCTTTAACGCAAATTGCCCGGGCCGGCGGCAGGGTTATCGACATAAAATTTAACATTTCATGCCTCTGGCTCTGCCCGCTCCCGCTGGTTAATGCCAGAAAAACACTGATTGCCGGAACAATCCCTGCCAGCGCATCAAATGCGGTAACGTTGCGAGTGTTTTTTAACGTTACTGTTAACCGGTAAGGATGGCGCAAACAAATCCCCCTGTCCGCCCGATACCCCGAGCGCAGTCAGGGTTTGCCATTCAGCCCGGGTACGCACGCCAGCAGCAAAAACATAGCTGGAGGTGGATTTACATACCTCCAGCAGGCTTTGCACAAAAAGCTGATTCTCTGTGCGGCGATCGATATTTCTTACCAGTCCCGGATCCAGCTTAATCACATCAACAGGAAGCTGGCGGATATAGGCGCTGCTGACCACCGTCATTCCCGCCTGATCGACCGCGATACGGCAGCCAAACGTGGTGAGCATGTGAAAGACCGGCAGCAGGCGATTGATGTGTTGACACACATCCGCCTCGGCAAGTTCAAATAAAAATCGCCGGCGCTGGGATTTATTGCACTGCAGCAGCAGTTTTTGCAGCCAGCGCTGGAACGGGCGCTGCAGTAGTGAATTGATGCTTACCGGCAGCGCCAGCGTCTCATCCGGCCACACTTCTGTCAGCGCGGCGATGCGCGTCACCAGCTGACGATCCCAGCTGTCAGTCAGCCCCAGCTGCATGACCAGCGGCATAAACTCGGCGGCAACCACTTCTTTATCGCCATCAAATATGCGCGCCAGCATCTCACGATGATGAACTTTACCATCCAGCAGTACCGCAGGCTTTTGATAAAGACGGGGACCACCGCGATTGAGCGTATTTTCCAGCAGCGTACGCCAGCGCACGCTGCCGCGGCCCATATCCAGCGGATTACCCTCGCCCACCGACCAGGTGTTGCCTCCCTGCAGTACGGCGCGCCGTGTGGCCAGTTCGACGTTCTCCATCACCTGCAGTACGCTCTGTCCGCTGCACCAGGCGTTGATGCCGATATGGATTAAATCATCACGATCCACCCTGCGCATCGGCGGCAGAGAGTCCACCGCATTGATGAGCTGCTCAGCAATACTATTCGCCTCTTTCAGCGTCCGGTGCGGCAGCAGTACGGCAAAATCACTGCGAAAATAGCGTGCCAGCAGCGCCCCCGGGTAGCGCAGCACAAACGTTGAAAACATATTGATGATATCAAACAGGTACTCTTCGGCCAGCGTCGGACCAATTATTTCATGCAGGTTGTCGAAGTCAGGCAGACGGATCATCATTACCACGCCATGCGTGCCAACATCCTCCTGATCTTCCAGCAGCGTCGCCAGCTGGTTATCAAAAAAGAGGCGATTATTGAGGCCCGTGCGCGCATCCTGAGCCGCAAACGTGCGGATCAGCGTATCGATTCGCAGACGCTGTTCTCCCGCCTCCTGCAGATCGCTGAGCAGCGTATCCAGCGCGCGGCTGGCTTTGGCCGGCCATTCAGTGGTGCCCGGGACGCGGGCGATTCGCTCGCCGGCAATAATGCGTTCCGCGCGCGCCTCCAGCCGATCCATATTGCGCCAGCGGCGATTAAGCCAGTGGTGCGTCATCGCCAGCAGCGCCGCCATAATGGCAACCACGCTCAGCAGCACCACCAGCGTATAGGCACCGGTAAAGGAGCGGAACCAGGTTTTCGCCGGATCGAGTACCACGACGCGCAGCTGCATCTCGGGCGCATGCACCAGGGGCAGCTCAAGCTGAATAAACCGGTTAGGCTCATCTTCCAGCATCGGATTCTCATGGCGGGTGAGGCGGAATAGTTCGCCTTCATCATTACGCAGCGTGACCTGCTCAGCGTTGATCACCGGCATCAGCCGCGTCAGCCACTGTTCAACCTCCTGCGGCGACTGAGTCATCAGCGCTTTGTCGACTTCGGTCGCCAGCGTATCGATACGGTTCTCAACGCGCTCCTGCGACAGCCAGATAAAACTAAAAGCGCAGCCTACCAGCATCAGTAACATTGCCAGTAAGCTTAATAATGTAATAAACGCAGAAAACTTCGTTGTTAATCGCATCCCTGTGCCTGTACCACTGCGGTTATAAACGGGCAGCCAGCCTGTGCGTCATTCAGCTGACGCAATCCTGAGCAAAGTACCATAAATAGCTGTCTGAATCAGCGCCAATGCTTCGGCAAGCACGCTGTCGCGCGAGTATAACGGTAAAGTCACGGCGCCTGACTGCCGGGCGGGCTTTTTCGTCCTATTCTCAACAGAGGCTGTCTGCCAGGAAATTTCATATTTTCCCCGGCAAAGTGGCATCGCCGATGGGGTTTACGCATCTTAATGATCACTGCTTATCTGCCGGAGAACACCATGAAATTCAAGCACACTCTCACTGAAGCTGATGTTACCCCGGAAAACATCTTTGCGCTGCGCCGGCGTCAGGTGCTGAAGGCGCTGGGCATTGGTGCTGCCGCCGCAACGCTGCCGGGTAGCGCGCGGGCGGACATTCTGAGCTGGTTTAAAGGAAACGATCGTCCGCCGGCACCGGCAGGACGCGATTTGACCTTCACCAAACCCGCACAGTGGCAGGCGGATTTACCTCTGACGCCTTACGATAAAGTCGCGGGCTACAACAACTTTTATGAGTTTGGCCTGGATAAGGCCGATCCCGCAGCCAACGCTGGCTCACTGAAGACTGAACCCTGGCAGCTGCGTATTGAAGGTGAAGTGGCTAAGCCCATAACGCTGGATATGGATGACATTTTTAAACGCTTTGCCATGGAGCAGCGTATCTACCGGATGCGCTGCGTCGAAGCCTGGTCAATGGTCGTGCCCTGGGTGGGCTTTGAACTCAGTAAGCTGCTGAAGCTGGCTGAACCCACCAGCAACGCACGCTACGTGGCGTTTCAGACGCTCTACGACCCTGAGCAGATGCCGGGCCAGAAAGATCGCTTTATTGGCGGCGGGCTCGACTATCCCTATGTTGAAGGATTGCGGCTGGATGAAGCGATGCATCCGCTGACGCTGCTCAGCACCGGTGTCTATGGTAAAGCGCTGCCGCCGCAGAATGGTGCCCCGATACGCCTGACGGTGCCGTGGAAATATGGTTTCAAAGGCATTAAATCGATTGTGAAAATCACGCTGACCGCTGACCAGCCGCCGACGACCTGGAGCCAGATTGCCGCCAGCGAATATGGGTTTTACGCCAATGTGAATCCGCACGTTGACCACCCGCGCTGGTCACAGGCGACAGAGCGTTTTATCGGCGCGGGCGGCCTGCTCAACGTAGAGCGGCAGCCTACGCTGCTGTTTAACGGTTATGCACGCGAGGTTGCGTCACTCTATCGCGGGCTCGATCTGCGGGAGAATTTTTAAATGCGCCTGACCCTGCGACAGGTTACCTGGCTTAAAGTAGTGCTGCACCTGGCCGCCCTGCTGCCGCTGCTCTATCTGGTGCTTTCGGCTGCTCAGGGCTGGCTGAGCGCCGATCCGGCCAAAGATATTCAGCACTTTACCGGCAGAATGGCGCTGAAGCTGTTACTGGCAACGCTGCTGGTCAGTCCGCTGACGCGCTATCTGAAACAGCCACTGCTGATCCGCACCCGCCGGATGCTGGGACTCTGGTGCTTTGCCTGGGCCACGCTACATCTGATTAGCTACTGGCTGCTGGAGCTGGGCTTTACGCATCTGCGCCTGCTCGGCAGTGAAATTTTCGCCCGCCCTTATCTGCTGCTGGGTATGATCAGCTGGGTGGTGCTATTTGCGCTGGCGATAACCTCGTTTCAGCGCGCGCAGCGCAAGCTCGGCAGACGCTGGCAAACGCTGCATAACGCTATTTATCTGGTAGCGATCCTCGTTCCCATTCACTATCTCTGGTCAGTCAAAGTCCTGTCGCCGCAGCCGTGGCTCTATGCGCTGGCAGCCGCGCTGCTGCTGGCGTGGCGCTACAAAAAGTTACGCAAAAGCTTCAGCCGCTGATTTTCCTGAGGTTGTTTTCTCCCCCCGCTTTCTGTTAAAACGTGTGGCCTTCGGGCCGCACCGGATCAACTTCGCAGATAAGACCAGTATTTTGCTGCGAATTGTCCCGAAACGGATATAATGCCCGGCTTTATTGCAAGCAAACCCTTCTTTTTCACTCTCAAGGGTGACAAATGAAGGATGTCGCGGTATTTTACGCGATGCCCTAATGATTGCAGGAGATAGCCGCAAGATGGCGCATAAATTTCACATACTGTTGTTGAACGGTCCCAACCTGAATTTGCTGGGAACGCGCGAGCCTGACAAGTATGGTCACGCCACGCTGGCTGATATCGTCAGCGATCTGGCGCAGCAGGCTGACCAGCACCATGTGAAATTGAGTCATTTGCAATCGAACGCAGAATATCAGCTGATCGATCGTATTCACGCCGCACGCAGTGATGTGGATTACATCATCATCAATCCGGCTGCGTTCACGCACACCAGCGTTGCGCTGCGTGATGCTTTGCTGGCGGTAAGCATACCTTTTATCGAGGTGCATCTCTCCAACGTGCATGCACGCGAGCCGTTCCGGCACCACTCCTATCTTTCCGATGTATCTGCCGGCGTCATTTGTGGACTTGGCGCGGATGGGTACGCGTGGGCTTTACAAACGGCGATAAAACGCCTGTCACATTCCAATTAAACAGAGTACGGAACCACACTCATGGATATTCGTAAAATTAAGAAACTGATCGAACTGGTTGAAGAGTCCGGCATCGCTGAGCTGGAAATCTCTGAAGGCGAAGAGTCAGTTCGCATCAGCCGTTCACCTGCCAATGTCGGTTATCCTATGATGCAGCAGGCTTATGCTGCACCGGCTCCGCAGCCTGCACTGGCCGCTGCCGTTGCGCCGGTTGCTGCCGCTCCGGTTGAAGCAGCTAAGCCTGAAGTCAGCGGTCACATTGTCCGTTCACCGATGGTCGGCACCTTCTACCGCACCCCAAGCCCGGACGCAAAAGCGTTTGTGGAAGTGGGTCAGAAAGTGAACGCTGGCGATACCCTGTGCATCGTTGAAGCGATGAAAATGATGAACCAGATCGAAGCCGATAAATCCGGCGTTGTGAAGGCGATCCTGGTAGAAAGCGGCCAGCCGGTTGAATTTGACGAGCCGCTGGTCGTCATCGAATAACGAGGCGAAGCATGCTGGATAAAATTGTCATTGCTAACCGTGGTGAAATCGCGCTGCGCATTCTGCGTGCCTGCAAAGAGCTGGGCATCAAAACCGTAGCGGTCCACTCCACGGCAGATCGCGACCTCAAGCACGTGCTGCTGGCAGATGAAACTGTCTGCATCGGCCCGGCGCAGTCGGTCAAAAGTTACCTGAATATTCCGGCCCTGATCTCTGCCGCTGAAATTACCGGCGCAGTTGCTATCCATCCGGGATACGGCTTTCTGTCTGAGAACGCTGATTTTGCTGAGCAGGTTGAGCGTTCAGGCTTTATCTTTGTAGGTCCGAAAGCGGATACAATCCGTCTGATGGGCGACAAAGTTTCTGCTATTACCGCGATGAAAAAAGCGGGCGTACCGACCGTTCCGGGTTCAGATGGCTCACTGACTGATGATATGGATAAGAACCGCGCTATCGCGAAGCGTATCGGCTATCCGGTTATCATCAAAGCCTCTGGCGGCGGCGGCGGACGCGGTATGCGCGTTGTACGCCATGAAAAAGATCTTGAGCAATCCATCGGCATGACGAAAGCGGAAGCCAAAGCGGCTTTCAATAACGACATGGTCTACATGGAGAAATTCCTCGAGAACCCGCGCCATATCGAAATTCAGGTGCTGGCCGACGGTCAGGGTAACGCCATCTATCTGGCGGAGCGCGACTGCTCCATGCAGCGTCGTCACCAGAAAGTGGTGGAAGAAGCACCTGCGCCAGGCATCACGCCGGAACTGCGTCGCTTCATCGGCGAGCGCTGCTCTAACGCCTGCGTGGAAATTGGCTATCGCGGAGCCGGTACTTTTGAGTTCCTGTATGAAAACGGTGAGTTCTACTTCATTGAGATGAACACCCGTATTCAGGTTGAACATCCGGTTACCGAGATGATCACCGGCGTTGACCTTATCAAAGAGCAGCTGCGTATTGCTGCCGGTCAGCCGCTGTCGATCAAACAGGAAGATGTGGTCGTGCGCGGTCATGCGGTGGAATGCCGTATCAACGCCGAAGATCCCAATACCTTCCTGCCAAGCCCGGGTAAAATTACGCGTTTCCACGCGCCGGGTGGCTTTGGTGTACGCTGGGAATCACACATCTACGCTGGTTACAGCGTGCCGCCGTACTACGATTCCATGATTGGCAAACTCATCACTTACGGCGAAACCCGTGAAGTGGCGATCGCCCGCATGAAAAATGCGCTGGCTGAGCTGATCATCGACGGCATCAAAACCAATGTCGAGCTGCAGATGAAAATCATGTCCGACGAAAACTTCCAGCAGGGTGGCACCAACATCCACTATCTGGAGAAAAAACTCGGCCTGCACGAAAAGTAATCGCAGCGCAGAGCACGACAGAGGCCGGTTAATCCGGCCTTTTTTATTGTTATCGCCTGTGAGGTGACCTGATGGATGGGCGTTTTTTACAAGCGAACAAAGAGGCACGCTGGTCGCTGGGCCTCTCTCTCGCGTATCTGCTGGTGTGGGCCCTGTCTGCCTGGCTCGGCGGGACGCAAAGCGGAATATCTGGCCTGCCGCGCTGGTTCGAACTCTCCTGCATATTTGCACCGCTACTGTTTACCGGACTCTGTGCGCTGATGGTCCGCATCATTTTCCGTGATATGTCACTGGAGGACCGTGATGGAGAGTGAGATCCTTCTGCCGCTGCTGGCTTATCTGGTTCTGATCGCCGTGCTGTCGGTGATCGCCATGCGCAAGCAGCGCCAGGGCAATTTTCTGACCGAATATTTTCTTGGCAGCCGCTCCATGGGCGGGTTTGTGCTGGCCATGACGCTGACCACAACCTATATCAGCGCCAGCTCATTTATAGGGGGTCCCGGTGCCGCCTATAAATATGGTCTGGGCTGGGTACTGCTGGCGATGATTCAGGTACCTGCCGTCTGGCTATCACTGGGCGTGCTCGGCAAGAAATTTGCCATTCTGGCCCGGCGTTATAACGCAGTAACGCTCAACGATATGCTTTATGGTCGCTATCGCAGCCCGCTGCTGATCTGGCTGGCCAGTATCAGCCTGCTGGTGGCATTTATCGGTGCCATGACCGTGCAGTTTATCGGCGGCGCTCGTCTGCTGGAAACAGCGGCGGGCATTCCTTACGATACGGGCCTGCTGATTTTTGGCGGAACTATCGCCCTTTATACGGCTTTCGGGGGCTTTCGCGCCAGCGTGCTGAACGATGCAATGCAGGGTCTGGTGATGCTGGCCGGCACGTTTCTGCTGCTGTTTGCCGTTATTCATCATGCCGGCGGGCTGAGTCACGCGGTCAGCACGCTGCGCGCTATCGATCCGCAGCTGGTGTCGCCGGAAGGGGCAGGCAATGTGATTACACCTGCCTTCCTCAGCTCATTCGCCGTGCTGGTCTGCTTTGGCGTCATCGGTTTGCCGCATACCGCCGTACGCTGCATCTCTTACAAAGACAGCAAGGCGATGCACCGCGGGATTATTCTCGGCACCATCGTGGTGGTGCTCCTGATGCTGGGGATGCATCTGGCTGGCGCGCTGGGACGTGCGGTGCTGCCCGATTTAACCATACCTGATCGGGTAATCCCGACGCTGATGATTACCGTACTGCCTCCAGTGGCAGCCGGCATTTTTCTTGCCGCACCGATGGCGGCTATTATGTCGACCATTAACGCGCAGCTCCTGCAGGCATCCGCTACGCTGATCAAAGATCTCTATCTGCGTGTGGCGCCCCGGCAGAGTGAAAATGAAGCGCGGCTGCGCATGCTCTCCGGCACGATTACTTTTGTGCTGGGCATCCTGCTGCTGCTGGCCGCCTGGAATCCGCCGGATATGATTATCTGGCTTAATCTGCTGGCGTTTGGCGGACTGGAAGCGGTCTTTCTGTGGCCGCTGGTGCTGGGTCTCTACTGGGAGCGCGCCAACGCTGCCGGGGCCATCAGCGGTATGCTCGCCGGTGCCGTAAGCTATACGCTGCTCGCCAGCCTGAATATTGAATGGTGGGGACTCCACCCTATTGTTCCTTCGCTAACCCTGAGCCTGCTCGCTTTTCTGGCAGGTAACCTGTTTGGCAGCGCGTCTGCGACGCACGACGCTGCACTGAAATAAAGAGAAACGCTATGCCATGGATTCAAATCAAGATTAACAGCACCGGAGAACAGGCTGAGCCGCTGAGCGACGCGCTGATGGAAGTGGGTGCCGTCTCGGTGACGTTTCAGGATACGCACGATAATCCGGTGTATGAACCCCTTCCGGGTGAAACCCGGTTGTGGGGCGATACTGATGTCATCGGCCTGTTTGACGCCGAAAGCGATATGGATGAGGTGGTCGCCGCACTGCGTCTGCAGCCGGTGCCGGGATCGACCTTTCACTACAAGATCGAGCAGATCGAAGATAAAGACTGGGAGCGCGAGTGGATGGACAACTTCCATCCGATGCGCTTTGGTGAGCGCCTGTGGATCTGTCCAAGCTGGCGCGATGTTCCCGATCCTGACGCGGTCAACGTCATGCTCGATCCTGGCCTGGCCTTCGGCACCGGAACTCACCCTACCACGTCACTCTGCCTGAGCTGGCTGGATGGTCTCGATCTGCAGGGCAAAACGGTGATCGACTTTGGCTGCGGCTCCGGCATTCTGGCGATCGCCGCGCTCAAGCTGGGTGCCGCACAGGCGATCGGGATCGATATCGATCCGCAGGCCATTCAGGCGAGCCGTGATAACGCTGAACGCAACGGCGTGGCAGATCGCCTGTCGCTCTACTTGCCACATCAGCAGCCTGAAAACCTGCAGGCTGACGTGGTGGTCGCCAATATCCTGGCGGGCCCGCTGCGCGAACTGGCACCGCTGATCGGCGTTCTGCCAAAAGCAGGCGGCTACCTCGGCCTCTCTGGCGTACTGGCCAGTCAGGCAGAAAGCGTCTGCGAAGCTTACGCTAAGCGCTTCGCGCTTGATCCGGTCGCGGAGAAAGAGGAGTGGTGCCGTATTACCGGGCGTCTGCGCTGATTTTGACCCCAGGCGTGCAAGCGCAAGCTTGGGGTTTTTCGGAACAGAGGGCGTGCGCCACCTGCCCTGTCCGCGGTCAGAATAATTTTGTATTAAATTTGCGCAAATAGCCGTTAATTCTATGGTTAATTCATCAAAATCGTGGCTTTTATATCGCGTTTTGCGGTCTGAATTCAGAAAAATGTTTGTTCACAATTTCGCCTTAAATATTTAAAGTTATGATTTAAAAGGTTTATTATGAGAGGCGCGTTGATCGCAGCGGATAGGCTTTAATGTTAAGAGGCTGTTGTTCAAAGTTTGGCCTTTCATCTTCCGGAAAAAATGCGTAATATACGCCGCCTTGCGAACAGTTAGGGTCACTTCTTTTTTCATGCGCATTGGACACCACCAGCTACGTAATCGCCTCATTGCTGCGCCTATGGCCGGAGTAACCGATAAGCCATTTCGCACACTCTGTTACGAGAACGGCGCCGGTATGACTGTCTCCGAGATGCTGTCATCTAACCCGGAAGTCTGGGCCAGTGACAAATCCCGGCTGCGTATGGTGCATAGTGACGAGCCCGGCATTCGTGCCGTGCAGATTGCTGGCAGCGATCCCGATGAGATGGCTGCCGCCGCGCGAATTAACGTTGCGTCTGGCGCGCAGGTTATCGATATCAATATGGGCTGTCCGGCTAAAAAAGTGAATCGTAAGATGGCAGGCTCCGCGCTGCTGCAGCATCCGCAACTGGTAGAATCGATTCTCCGTGCGGTCGTAAACGCAGTAGACGTACCGGTTACGCTGAAGATTCGCACCGGCTGGGACAAAGAAAATCGTAATTGTACAGAGATTGCCCAATTGGCTGAACGTTGTGGCATTCAGGCTCTCACCATTCATGGACGCACCCGCGCCTGTTTGTTTGAGGGGCAGGCTGAATACGACAGCATTCGGACAGTTAAGCAGAGCGTTTCCATTCCGATTATCGCGAATGGGGACATAACTGACCCGCATAAAGCCAGGGCAGTGCTCGACTACACCGGGGCAGATGCTCTGATGGTAGGACGTGCTGCTCAGGGAAGACCGTGGATCTTCCGGGAAATCCAGCATTATCTGGACACAGGGGAGCTGCTTGCACCAAAGCCGCTGGCAGAGGTGAAGCAAATGCTGATTGGACATATACGGGAGCTGCACGACTTTTACGGTCAGCGCAAGGGATACCGTATTGCCCGAAAACACGTTTCCTGGTATTTGCAGGAAAGTGCCCCTGACGACCAGTTTCGGCGCACATTCAACGCCATTGAGGATGCCAGCGAACAGCTGGAGGCGTTGGAGGCATACTTCGAAAATCTTGCGTAAACGAAATAAAGAGCTGAAAGAACTATGTTCGAACAACGCGTAAATTCTGACGTACTGACCGTTTCTACCGTTAACTCACAGGATCAGGTGACCCAAAAGCCACTGCGTGATTCGGTTAAACAGGCACTGAAGAACTATTTTGCTCAACTGAATGGTCAGGATGTTAGTGATCTGTATGAGCTGGTACTGGCTGAAGTTGAGCAGCCTCTGTTGGACATGGTAATGCAGTATACCCGTGGCAACCAGACCCGTGCAGCCCTGATGATGGGTATCAACCGTGGTACTCTGCGTAAGAAGCTGAAAAAATACGGCATGAACTAATTGTTCGTTGCTGCGAAAACGCCAGCCTCCGGGCTGGCGTTTTTGTTTCTGTCGCCGCTTTCTTCTGTCACCCTGCATGAAACAGTTACCGCCTGAATGGTAACTATCGTTGCAATCTCCTGCGTCATTTTTTCTGTTCCCTCTTCTGCGTAAATCTGCGGGCTGTTCACATGAGCCTGGCACTAGCCCCGGTCGCTGCTGCGTTTATCCATAGCGGCATTAACTGCTCCGGCTAATGAGCGATAGCTCACACTGCGCGCCAATAGTGAAACTATTTGCACTATTTGTGATCGCGGCGACTCGTCATGCTGCCTTTTGGTGCGCGATAGTAACCGCACGTTACTTCCTGCCCTTTTCTGACGCTCTTTTCTGAAGAATTCAGCCTGCTGCAAACCTGGCATCAGCTTTGCAACAGGCTGGATGGCTAATTGCCACAGACAGACAGCAGTGCACTACAAAGTGCGCACCACAATAACAACAGACGAACCGCCACACAGGATGCTTTATGAAAAAGATGATGCTCTCCACCCTGATTGCCGCTGCCACGCTGCTGAGCGTGACTCAGCAGGCGCATGCAGGCGCCACTCTGGACGCAATTAAAAAGAAAGGCTTTGTACAGTGTGGGATCAGTGATGGACTGCCTGGTTTCTCGTACGCAGATGCCAGCGGCAAATTCACGGGTATTGATGTGGATGTCTGCCGTGCCGCCGCTGCCGCCGTGTTTGGCGATGCCGGCAAAGTTAAATATACCCCGCTGACGGCTAAAGAGCGCTTCACTGCGCTGCAGTCGGGCGAAGTGGATATCCTGTCGCGTAATACTACCTGGACCTCTTCGCGCGATGGCGGCATGGGCTTTCTGTTTGCCGGCGTAAACTACTATGACGGCATCGGCTTTCTGACGCATAAGAAAGCGGGGCTGAAAAGTGCCAAAGAGCTGGATGGCGCAACGGTCTGTATTCAGGCGGGTACCGATACCGAACTGAATGTCGCCGACTATTTCAAAGCGAATAAAATGCAGTATACCCCGGTCACCTTTGACCGCTCTGATGAATCAGCCAAAGCGCTTGATAGCGGCCGCTGCGATACGCTCTCCTCCGATCAATCTCAACTCTATGCGCTGCGTATCAAGCTGGGCAAGCCTGACGAATTTATCGTACTGCCGGAAGTGATCTCTAAAGAGCCGCTCGGGCCGCTGGTACGTCGCGGTGACGACGACTGGTTTACGATTGTTAAGTGGTCGCTGTTTGCCATGCTGAATGCCGAAGAGATGGGTATCAGCTCAAAGAACGTCGATCAGATGGCAGCAAAACCGACCACGCCTGATATGGCGCATCTGCTGGGTGCAGAAGGCGACTTTGGTAAAGACCTGAAACTGGATAATAAGTGGGCCTATAACATCATCAAGCAGGTGGGCAACTACCAGGAAATTTTTGACCGCAACGTCGGTAAAGATAGCGCGCTGAAAATCGCACGCGGACAGAATGCGCTCTGGAATCAGGGCGGTATTCAGTACGCACCGCCGGTGCGCTGATTCACTGCTGTGCCAGTCGGGCGCCGCGTCCTGTGGCGCCCACGCGTATCTATCATTGAGGTTTCAACATGTCGCAACGCCCAACCGTGAAAAGGGATTTTTCATTCGGTAACCCTGCGGTTCGCGCCTGGCTTTACCAGTTTGCCGCGATTATTGCGGTAGTGGCCGTGGTGGGATATTTGATCCACAACACCATTATCAATCTGGCTAACCGCGGCATTACGTCAGGTTTTGGCTTTCTGGAGCGCAGTGCCGGTTTTGGTATTGTTCAGCATCTGATTGACTACACCGAGGGAGATACCTACGCCCGGGTCTTTATGGTCGGGCTGACCAATACCCTGCTGGTCTCCGCACTTTGCATCGTCTTTGCATCCCTGCTTGGCTTTGCGGTAGGCCTGGCGCGCCTGTCCGATAACTGGCTGCTGCGTAAGCTCTCTGCCATCTATATTGAGACGTTCCGTAATATTCCGCCGCTGCTGCAGATTTTCTTCTGGTACTTTGCCGTACTGCGTAATCTGCCGGGCCCGCGGCAGGCGCTGAACGCCTTTGACCTCGCCTTTGTCAGTAACCGTGGCTTGTATATTCCATGGCCCCAGTATGCACCTGGTACGCTGCCGTTTCTGGTTGCGCTGGCGTTAAGCATTATCGCCAGCCTGGCGCTGTTTCGCTTTAATCGCAAACATCAGCTGAAAACCGGTCAGCTGCGTCGTACCTGGCCCGCTGCAGCCGGGCTCATTGTGCTGCTGCCGCTGATGGCCCATACCCTGTTCGGCGCAGGCGTGCACTGGGATGTGCCTGAGCTACGCGGATTTAATTTCCGCGGTGGCTTTGTGATGATCCCGGAGCTGGCGGCGCTGACGGTGGCGCTCTCCATTTATACCTCTTCATTTATTGCTGAGGTGATCCGCGCCGGTATTCAGTCAGTACCACATGGCCAGAGTGAAGCGGCGCGCTCGCTGGGACTGCCGAATCCCGTGACGCTACGCCAGGTCATTATTCCCCAGGCGATGCGCGTCATTATTCCTCCGCTGACCAGTCAGTATTTAAACGTCGTCAAAAACTCGTCGCTGGCCGCTGCTATCGGCTACCCCGATATGGTGTCGCTGTTTGCCGGTACGGTGCTTAATCAGACCGGTCAGGCAATAGAAACCATTGCGATTACCATGGCGGTTTATCTCATCATCAGCCTGACCATTTCCCTGCTGATGAACCTCTATAACCGCAAAATTGCGCTGGTTGAGCGTTAAGAGAACGAAACACTATGTCTGTGACAACACATGAAACGCCGCCGGTAAGCAGTAATCTGCTGCAGAAGAGCTGGAGCTGGGCGCGCAAAAATCTCTTCTCCGGCTGGCTGAATACCCTGCTGACCCTGGTCAGTCTGTGGCTCATCTGGAGTGTCATCCCACCGGCGCTGAACTGGCTGATATTTCAGGCAAACTGGCTGGGCGAAACCCGTGCCGACTGCACTAAAGCGGGGGCCTGCTGGGTGTTTATCCATGCACGCTTTGGTCAGTTTATGTATGGACTCTATCCGCACGAACTGCGCTGGCGAATCAACCTGGCTCTGGTTATCGGTTTACTGTCGCTCATTCCGCTCTTTATCCGCGCCATGCCGCGCCGTGGTCGCTATCTGGCCTGCTGGGCGGTGCTCTATCCGGTTACGGTGTGGCTGCTGCTTTATGGTGGCTATTTTGGTCTGGAGCGGGTGGAAACCCGTCAATGGGGCGGCCTGACGCTGACGCTGATTATCGCTTCCGTCGGTATCGCCGGCGCATTACCGCTGGGTATTCTGCTGGCACTGGGCCGGCGCTCAAACCTGCCGGTAGTGCGTACGCTATCCGTTATTTTTATTGAGTTCTGGCGGGGCGTACCGCTGATCACCGTGCTGTTTATGTCCTCTGTCATGCTGCCGCTGTTTATGGCGGAAGGCACGACTATCGATAAACTGGTTCGGGCGCTGGTTGGCGTGATTCTGTTTCAGTCCGCCTATGTGGCGGAAGTGGTGCGCGGCGGTCTGCAGGCGCTGCCAAAAGGCCAGTATGAAGCGGCTGAGTCGCTGGCGCTGGGATACTGGCGGACGCAGGCGCTGGTGATCCTGCCGCAGGCGCTTAAGCTCACGATCCCCGGGCTGGTGAATACCATTATCGCACTCTTCAAAGATACCAGTCTGGTGATCATTATCGGCCTGTTTGATCTGTTCAGCAGCGTGCAGCAGGCCACGGTCGATCCTGCATGGCTGGGCATGTCCACAGAAGGCTATGTCTTCGCTGCACTGGTTTACTGGATTTTCTGTTTTAGCATGTCGCGCTATAGCCAGTATCTGGAGAAGCGTTTTCACACCGGGCGTAAAGCGCACTGAGGTTTACTATGACATCCACAATAACGACGGCGGCTAACGCTATGATGATTACGCTCGAAAACGTGAACAAATGGTATGGACAGTTTCACGTGCTTAAGGATATTAATCTGCAGGTTAAACCGCGTGAGCGCATTGTACTCTGCGGCCCGTCAGGCTCAGGAAAATCGACCACTATTCGCTGTATCAATCATCTGGAAGAGCATCAGCAGGGACGTATCGTCGTGGACGGCATTCATCTTAACGATGACGTGCGTAACATCGAACGGGTACGCACCGAAGTCGGCATGGTGTTTCAGCACTTTAATCTGTTCCCGCATCTTACCGTGCTGCAGAACTGCACGCTGGCCCCCATCTGGGTGAGAAAGATGCCGAAGAAGGAGGCGGAAGCGCTGGCGATGCACTACCTTGAGCGGGTGCGCATCGCTGAACATGCCCATAAGTTTCCGGGACAGCTCTCTGGTGGTCAGCAGCAACGTGTGGCGATAGCCCGTTCGCTCTGTATGAAACCCAAAATTATGCTGTTTGACGAGCCAACTTCGGCCCTTGATCCTGAGATGGTAAAAGAGGTGCTGGATACCATGATTGGCCTGGCAGAAGATGGCATGACCATGCTGTGTGTGACGCATGAAATGGGATTTGCACGTACGGTGGCTGACCGGGTGATCTTTATGGATCGGGGAGAGATCGTAGAGATGGCGCCGCCAGAGGAGTTCTTCGCTAACCCACGCTCAGAGCGTACCCGCACGTTTCTGTCGCAGGTTATTCACTGACCTCAGCGCCCTTAGCTCTGCCCCTGCCATCCAGCAGGGGCTTTTTTATGGCTGCGCGTTTTTATCCTGTCAGGCAAAAACAAAAAAGCCCTGAACTTTCGTTCAGGGCTTCTGTGTTTGGTGCCTGGCAGTTCCCTACTCTCGCATGGGGAGGCCCCACACTACCATCGGCGCTACGGTGTTTCACTTCTGAGTTCGGCATGGGGTCAGGTGGGACCACCGCGCTAGTGCCGCCAGGCAAATTCTTTTACCCGAACTCATGCTTTTTTTAAAACTGGTGCTGATACCCAGAGTCGAACTGGGGACCTCACCCTTACCAAGGGTGCGCTCTACCAACTGAGCCATATCAGCA
>NZ_JBXUNM010000014.1:0-58475 GCF_057197005.1 Pantoea sp. SYBGC1 | reverse complement strand
GAGCGGTAGTTCAGTTGGTTAGAATACCTGCCTGTCACGCAGGGGGTCGCGGGTTCGAGCCCCGTCCGTTCCGCCACTATATTGAGAAGCCCTGACTGTTAAAGTCAGGGCTTTTTCATATTCTTTTTTTCCCTCCGGCATTGTGAACCTTTGTCGTGAGGTGAATTCCGACATTCGATACCACGAATTGAAACCCCGCGCTAAAATCCCTATAACAGTCAGTGTGAACTCTTTGTTGTTATCAGCCAGGCGGTAAAGTGCGAAAGAAAACCTATGCAATGCGCTATATAGCAGGCCAGCCAGCGGAGCAAATTTTTCCGCCTGGCGCCATGCTGCATCTTGGTCAGGGTCTGCCGCCAGGTGAGCCGCTACCGGCCGATCCCACCCTGCGGGTGCTGGTATGGAACATCTTCAAACAGCAGCGCGCTGACTGGATGTCGGTATTGCAGGGATTCGGTCGTGATGCCCATCTGGTCCTCCTGCAGGAGGCGCAAACCACGCCTGAACTGATCCAGTTTGCTACCAGTAATTATCTTGCCGCCGATCAGGTGCCCGCTTTTGTGCTGCCTCAGCACCCGTCAGGGGTGATGACGCTCGCATCTGCGCATCCGGTCTACTGCTGCCCGTTGCGCGAGCGTGAGCCGCTGCTGCGGCTGGCAAAATCTGCGCTGGTCACCGCATACCCTCTGCCAACCGGCGATATGCTGATGGTAGTGAATATCCATGCGGTCAATTTCAGTCTGGGTGTGGACGTATACAGTAAGCAGCTGGGGCCTATAGGAGAGCAGATCCGGCATCACCGTGGTCCGGTGATAATGGCAGGGGATTTTAATGCATGGAGTCGTCAGCGCATGAACGCGCTCTATCGCTTTGCCCGCGCTATGTCTCTGCGGGAAGTGGCGTTTACAGACGATCACCGGCGTAAAGCGTTTGGCCGGCCGCTCGACTTTGTCTTTTACCGGGATATGAAGGTGAGTGAAGCAGCGGTGCTGGTCACCCGCGCCTCCGATCATAATCCGCTGCTGGTAGAGTTTACCCCCGTCACTGTCGCGCGCTAAACGCACCCTCTTGTAACGGCGAGACGCTCTGGCCGGCACTGCTCTGGATGAGGCTATGCCGATAAAGAAAAAAGGCTGACAAATGTCAGCCTTTTCAGTGCATCAGGTATCTGGCGTTGCGCTATTCTTAACAAACAGAGTGAGCTTATCACCCGGCTGTATATCCTTCGCGTCGCTGTTCCAGCGCATAACGTCCTGCGTGTTAACACCGTGACGTTTTGCAATACTGGCAAAAGAATCACCCTTACGAACGCGGTAGGTGATGCTGTTGCCGTTATCTGCCAACTGCGATGCTGCTGTCGTACCGCTAACCGTGAGGGTCTGGCCGATACGTACTGCCGCACTGCGCAGATTGTTCTGCTGTTTTAGCGAGCTCATGCTGACACCCAGCTTACTGGCGATACCGGATAGCGTGTCGCCTTTACGTACTTTGTAGCTGTTACCGGCTGCGCTGGCTTTAGCCAGTTCAACAGGCTGCACGGAGGCGATATCTCCGGAGGCCAGAGAGTTACGCAGCTGTGCCACGTTGGACTTAGGCACCATAATATAGTGCGGTCCGTTTGGCGCCGTCGTGCCATTTTTGTACCCGGCGTTAAATGTCTTCAGTTTACTGAGCGACATGCCCGCCATTTCTGCAGCCTGAGTTAACTGCATCTGCTGTCCCACTTCCACACGCGCCAGCGCGCGGCTTTCGTTAGGGGCTGGCAGTTTAATGCCGTAACGCTTGTTGTTCTTGAGCAGTTCGCTTAAAGCCAGCATTTTCGGGACATAGATGGTTGTTTCGCGCGGCAGTGATAAATGCCAGAAGTCAGTCGGCTTACCCCGTGCCTTATTCTGCTTCATCGCTTTCAACACGCGTCCTTCGCCGCTATTATAGGCTGCTACGGTCAGTAGCCAGTCGCCATCAAACATGCGATTCAAACGCTGCATCATATCCAGTGCTACTTTGGTTGAGGCCACCACATCACGGCGTCCGTCATACCAGCGGTTCTGTTTCAGACCATAATTTTTGCCCGTTTGCGCAACGATCTGCCAGATGCCTGCGGCATTGGCGGAGGAGGTTGCGTGAGGGTCAAAAGCGCTCTCCACTATGGGTAGCAGTACCAGTTCCATCGGCATTTTACGTTTCTGTATCTGCTCGACAATCCAGTACATGTACGGCTCTGCCCGTAATGTTACATCGTGGAGATAGCTCTTATTTTTTAAAAACTTTGTTTTCTGTTCGCGGATCCGGGCATTTTCCGGGATCCCCATCTTCAACTCGTCACTAATGAGATTCCAGAGATCGGTGTCTTCTGCGAGGCTGGTTCCATCATCTTGCCAGCGCGGCGACAACAAGCGATTTCCGTACTTTCCATTTTCACCTTGACCAGCTGAAGACAGGCTCTGTGCATGCTGAGCGGGGATATTGGCGTCATTCCGTGATGCCTGACATCCGACCAGCAAGACTGAGGCGAGTAATAATATCGCTTTAGCCTTCATGTGTGTGTCAGTAGTTCGCTTAAAAGACGAGCAACTATACGTGACGTACCGGCACAACACAACCCAAAAAATTAAAACTGGTCTTTCTTATTACGCAATTCAGCAAAAGTCTGCCATAACGGGGCGGATTCCACATTAATTGCTAAAGCTTTTTGTAAATCAGCATCTTGTGTGCGTAAAAATAAATTTATCTCACGTTCCAGCGCCAGTTTTGTCGGTAAAGTAGTGCGATTTTCTGCCCGTAAATCCTTAATTTCCTGATATCTGGCCAGAATTTTCGGATCATGGGGTAAAATTGCCGCAGAAAACTTCATATTAGATAAAGTATATTCATGTGCGCAGCAGATAAGCGTATCGGCGGGAAGTTGATTAAGTTTCTGAAATGAATGGAACATTTGTTCTGCTGTGCCTTCAAAAAGTCGCCCGCAGCCGCCTGAAAACATTGTGTCGCCGCAGAAAAGATAAGGTTCACTGTAATATGAGATATGTCCTAAAGTGTGGCCGGGCGTGGCAATAACCTGAAAAGGCAGGCCGAGCAGCGTAACGGTTTCGCCCTCATGAACAATATGCTGCGCCCCCTTAGCCGCCGTTTCCTGGGGGCCATACACCTCGAGCTGAGGATAACGCTGCAGCAGTTCAGCAACCCCGCCGGTATGGTCCTGATGATGATGCGTCAGCAGAACAGCCACCGGCGTCCAGCGATTAGCTTCAATTTTTTCAATCAGCGGCCGGGCTTCACCGGGGTCAACAATCAGGCAGTTACCGGCGTCGTCGTTCAGCGTCCAGATGTAGTTATCCGTTAAAGCGGGAATACTGGTAAGATTCATAAACACCTCTCTGGTTGTCTTAAAGGAAGATGGTAGAGCATGAAGCCAGCGAAAACACGTCAGATCCTGACCGCGCCGCGCACCTGGAATGATATGCCCTGGGGAGAGTACTTTCGCGATGCGTTAACCCAGCAGCTACAGCCCTGGCTGGCGAGGCTCTATGGCTTCCACATGCTAAAAATTGGCAGCCTGAGCGCAGAAATCAATACCAGCCAGTGTGCCATATCTCATCAGGTCAATGTTGGCAGTGAGGGCGACGCACTGCAGGTGCTTGCCAGCGTTGCTCAGCTGCCGTTTGAGTCTAAATCAATCGATGCCTGCCTGCTGGCGCACACGCTGGCATGGGAGCAGGATCCGCACCGCGTGTTACGCGAAGTAGACAGGGTGCTGATTGATGATGGCTGGCTGATTATCAGCGGCTTCAATCCTTTCAGCCTGCTGGGGATTAGCAAAGCGATACCAGGCCTGAGCCGCCGCGCACCCTGGAACAGCAGAATGTTCAGCCAGGTGCGTCTGCTGGACTGGCTGAGTCTGCTGAATTATGAAGTGGTCTACCGCACGCGTTTTCAGGTGGTGCCGTGGCATCGACAGGGGGGCAGGATGATCAGTGCGCATCTGCCGGCACTGGGGTGTCTGAACATCGTGGTGGCCCGCAAGCGCACGTTCCCGCTTACGCCAGCTAAAATGAAAACGGCGCGCAGCAGTGCGCAGCTGCGTCCGGTAGTAAACGCTACGCGTCAGTTCCGCGAAACGCAGGATCAGGATGCAACCTGATAGCCGATGTCTTCCAGCGCCGGATTACCGGCAGCGCTGCGCGCCAGTTCGTCACAGCGCTCATTCTCCGGATGGCCGGCATGCCCCTTCACCCACTCCCATTTAATGGTATGGGTGCTGAGCGCCGTATCCAGACGCTGCCACAGGTCGGTATTCTTAACCGCTTTTTTATCAGCGGTTTTCCAGCCGCGCTTTTTCCAGTTGTGGATCCAGCTGGTAATACCCTGGCGGACATACTGGCTGTCTGTGCTGATGACCACGTCGCACGGCTGCGTCAGCGCCTCTAAGGCGACAATGGCCGCCATCAGCTCCATACGGTTGTTGGTGGTCAGGCGATAGCCCGCGCTGAATAACTTTTCATGCTCGCGATAGCGTACAATAGCCCCGTAGCCGCCCGGTCCCGGATTACCAAGGCAGGAGCCGTCGGTGAAAATTTCTACCTGTTTGCGCATCTCTGGTAGACTTCCCTCTGAAAAAACGCCAAGTCTGACACAAAACGAGCCCTATGATCACTGCAAATAACCGCCAGATTGTCCTCGATACTGAAACCACCGGCATGAACATGATCGGGGTTCATTATGAGGGGCATCGCATCATTGAGATCGGTGCGGTTGAAGTCATCAACCGTCGCCTGACCGGCAACAACTTCCATATGTATCTCAGGCCCGATCGGCTGGTAGATCCGGAAGCGTTCGGGGTTCACGGCATCGCCGATGAGTTTCTGGCCGATAAGCCAACCTTTGCGCAGATAGCCGATGAGTTTCTCGACTATATTCGCGGAGCCGAGCTGGTTATTCATAACGCCTCGTTTGATATCGGCTTTATGGACTATGAGTTTGGCATGCTGCAGCGTGATATTGGCAAAACCGAAAGCTTTTGCAAAATCACCGATAGCCTGGCGATGGCGCGTAAAATGTTTCCCGGCAAGCGCAACAGCCTGGACGCATTGTGCAACCGTTATGAAATCGACAACAGCAAGCGTACGCTGCATGGCGCACTGCTGGATGCCGAGATTCTGGCAGAGGTCTTCCTGACCATGACCGGCGGCCAGACGTCGCTGGCGTTTTCAATGGAGGGCGACCAGCGTAATCAGGCTGAAGGTGAGCATATTCAGCGTATCAGCCGCCCCGGTTCAGGCCTGCGCGTGATTAATGCCAGTGATGAAGAGGTGATGGCGCACGAAAGCCGCCTCGATCTGGTTAATAAAAAAGGTGGCAGCTGTCTGTGGCGCGCCTGATGCACTGATTTTGCTGCTAAAAACAGCGGGAAGCTGAAAAAAGCGGCAAACGTGTCATTTTGATATAAAAAGCGTTGACGGGGGAGGGGGCTGCCATTAATATGCGCCTCGTTCCCGACGGGGAACAAAGCGCGGAGCGGTAGTTCAGTTGGTTAGAATACCTGCCTGTCACGCAGGGGGTCGCGGGTTCGAGCCCCGTCCGTTCCGCCAATCTATTTAAAAAAGCCGATTCAGAAATGAATCGGCTTTTTGCTGTCTGCAATTCAGTCAGAGCTACACACCCTCTTTTTGCAGCGTCGCTTCCGGGCGATAGGAGACCGGTACGATCCGTTCCGCACGCGCCAGCCAGCGATAACAGCCAGCGCCCAGCGCCACGCCGATAAACCAGCTGAAGTTAGCTACCGCATGCAGCGCCGGAATAAAACTTATCGTCAGGCAGATCCCGACCGCCGGCAGCAGCGCCGCGATCGCTTTGGGATTAAAGCCGTTGCGGTACCAGTAACGTCCCTGCGGCGTGGCGTTAAACAGGTCATCAACGCTTACGCGGCCGCCTTTAATCAGATAAAAATCCGCAATCAGAATGCCGAACAGCGGGCCAACAAACGAGCCCAGCACATCCAGCGTATAGTGGATCAGTTCAGGTGACTGAAACAGATTCCACGGCGTCAGCAGCACAGAACCCACCGCGGCGATCATGCCACCGGTACGGAAACTGATCTTCTGCGGGGAGCAGTTAGAGAAATCAAAGGCGGGAGACACAAAATTCGCCACGATATTGATGCCAATGGTGGCGGTGATCATGGTCAGCAGGCCGATAGCGACGGCCAGGTCGTTGCCTACCATACTCACCGTCTCAATCGGATCGGTGATCATTCTGCCAAACAGCGACTGGGTGCCGGAGACAATCACCACGGTGACCACGGAGAACAGCAGGAAGTTAAACGGTAATCCCCAGCGGTTGCCGCGGCGAACTTCACTCATGTTTTTGCCGTAACGGGAAAAGTCGCCGAAATTGAGCAGAGGACCGGAAAAGTAGGAGACGACCAGGGCGGTTGCAGTGATCATCTGCCAGGTCTGTTCGCCGGCGCTCAGTGATTTACTGGCGAGCGTAAAAGAGATACCGGCCAGACCGGTTTTGTATACAATCCAGCCCGCCAGCGCGACCATTACGACATAGACTGCCGGACCCGCCACGTCGATAAAGCGCTTGATGGCGTTCATGCCGTGCCAGAACACCATCGCCTGCAGCAGCCACATGACGCCAAAGCAGCACCAGCCGAGCAGCGACAGCCCCAGCCAGCTGCTTTGCGTCATGCTATTAAGCGCCGGGAAGAACTTCAGCAGAACCAGCATCAGGGCATTCGCCGCCAGATAGGTCTGAATACCGTACCAGGCAAACGCGATCAGTCCGCGGATCACGGCCGGAATATTGGCGCCGAATACGCCAAACGCCTGGCGACAGATCACCGCATAGGGCACGCCTGCCATCTGGCTGGGTTTCGCCACCAGATTCGCACAGAGCTGCACAATACCGATCCCGGCCAGCAGGCATAACAGCACCTGCCAGCTTGCCAGTCCCAGCGTAAAGAAGCTGGCGGCAACCACATAGCCGCCCATGCTGTGCACATCCGACATCCAGAAAGAAAAGATGTTGTACCACGTCCAGCTCTGCTGGCGCGTTGGGGCCAGATCCTCATTACACAGGCGTGGACTATAGGCCGCGCGGGCATCAGCCTGCGCTGGCGTCACTTCAGTATGAATTGGCATGAAACCTGCTCCTCTCACCATGATGGGGAAAATATTCACCGTTTAGAGAGCTATTGCAGGATCCAGGCCAGAAGTGATTTGTTGTATACAAAAAATGAAAGGAGTGTATACGATATCTGGCAATCAGCTATTTTCCGGAGCAGGTAATGAAGCATGAATCCGCAGTGAAGCCGCGCGCTGTGCCGTTTGAAAAAGATGAAGCGATCTTCCAGGCATTACTTAATGCCATCGTTGAGCACCAGCTTCCGCCGGGCAGCAAACTGCCTGAAGAAGCGCTGGCAGAGGTGTTTGGCGTCAGCCGTACCGGCATTCGTAAAGTGCTGCAGCGCCTCGCGGCGGTGCAGATGATCACGCTGTCGCCCGGACGTGGTGCACAGGTCAGCACGCCCGATGTGGCGGAATCACGCGATATCTTTGCCACGCGCAGCATGCTGGAGTGCGCCAACCTGCCCGCGGTACTGACGCATCTGCAGTCGCCACACCTCGCAGCGCTGGAGGCGATTATTACGCAGGAGCAGCAGGCGCATCAGCAGAATGACGGCGCGGCTGCCATTCGCCTTTCAGCCGCGTTTCACATCCAGCTGCAGGCGATATCCGGCAATCAGGTGCTGACCGATATCATCACGCGCCTGACCCAGCGCTCATCGCTGGTGATTGCCGCCTGGGGAACGCCCTGGCAGCACGGCTGCCGCTGCGATCATCACGACAGGCTGGTCGATCTGCTGCGCCAGCGGGCGCTGCCTGCGCTGACTGAGGCGCTGACACACCACTTTGACCATATTCTCTCCAGCCTGCACTTTGAGCGCAGCGGTGAAACGCTGCCCGATTTCAGCCGGTTATTTGCCGGTCATAAAGGAGCCCTATCATGAGCCTGATTCAGGTGATCAATCCCAATACCAGCCTGGCAATGACTGAAACCATTGGTGCGGCCGCGCGTGCTGTGGCGGCACCGGGCACGGACATTCTGGCGGTCTGCCCGCAGCAGGGCGTACCCTCCATAGAGGGACACTTTGATGAGGCGATAGCCGCGATCGGCGTACTGGAGCAGATTAAGCGTGGCGAAGCGCAGGGCGTCAGCGGCCATGTCATCGCCTGCTTTGGCGATCCCGGCTTGCTGGCGGCGCGTGAGCTGGCCAGCGGCCCGGTAATCGGTATTGCCGAAGCGGCAATGCATACCGCCACGCTGGTGGCGACGCGCTTTACCATCGTCACCACGCTGCCGCGTACGCTGGTGATCGCCCGCCATCTGCTGCAGCAGTATGGTTTTACGCACCACTGTGCGGCGCTGCACGCCATCGATCTGCCGGTACTGGCGCTGGAGGATGGCAGCGGCGTGGCGCAGGAGAAAGTCCGGGCGCGCTGCATTCAGGCCAAACGTGAAGATAACAGCGGCGCGATTGTGCTGGGCTGCGGTGGCATGGCGTCGCTGGCGCAGGATCTGACCCGCGAACTGGATATGCCGGTGATCGATGGCGTCAGCGCGGCGGTAAAAATGATAGAGGCGCTGGTGGCGCTTGGCCTGGGCACCAGCAAGCATGGCGATCTCGCTTATCCGCTGCAAAAACCCCTCAGCGGCGCCTTTCAGCACCTAAACTAAGGTCTGGCTGAGGTGTGACAACAGGAACTGACTGAATGAATGACGCATCTGAAAAGAAAGAGTACAGCTTCAACAAAAATTATCCGCGCGATCTGATCGGCTATGGTGGCCAGCCGCCGCATGCGCAGTGGCCCGGCAACGCCCGGGTGGCGGTACAGTTCGTACTTAATTATGAAGAGGGCGCAGAAAACAACGTGCTGCATGGCGATGCTGGTTCGGAGCAGTTCCTGTCCGATATCATTGGCGCAGCCAGCTACGCCGATCGCCACATGTCGATGGATTCCCTGTATGAGTATGGGTCGCGTGCCGGTTTCTGGCGCATTCATCATGAGTTTCAGAAGCGTGGCCTGCCGCTGACGGTGTTTGGTGTGGCGATGGCGCTGGCGCGGCACCCGGAAATTGTCGCCGCGATTAAAGCGGCGGATTATGACGTGGTCAGCCACGGCTGGCGCTGGATCCACTATCAGGGAATGGATGCCAAAACTGAACGTCAGCATATGCAGCAGGCGGTCGACGTGCTGACCGAACTGTTTGGCAAAGCGCCGACGGGCTGGTACACCGGGCGGGACAGTCCAAACACCCGCCGGCTGGTCGCAGAGCAGGGCGGCTTCAGCTATGACAGTGACTACTACGGCGACGATCTGCCGTTCTGGACTCAGGTCACACGTCAGGATGGCACCGTCAAGCCGCATCTGATCATCCCCTACACGCTGGAGTGCAACGACATGCGCTTCGCCACGGCGCAGGGATTCAACACCGCCGAACACTTCTTCACCTACCTGCGTGATACCTTTGATGTGCTGTATGAAGAAGGGGAGAGCGCCCCGAAAATGATGTCGGTCGGCATGCACTGCCGCCTGCTGGGGCGTCCGGGAAAATTCCGCGCGCTGCAGCGTTTTCTTGATCACATTCAGCAGCATGAAAAGGTGTGGATCTGCACCCGCCAGCAGATTGCCGATCACTGGATGACGGTACATCCCGCGCCCTGATAATGCCCTCACCGCAGGGGTGAGGGCTGACGCGCTTACTCACTCATCAGGCTCACCTGCGCGGCCGCAATGCGCCACCCCTGCGGCAGCCGCACCCACGTCTGCTGCTGCCGTCCGATACGCGCCGTTCCCTCGCGGGTAAACTCGGTGCTGCACACCGCGTAATCGTCGCCAAACGTGGTGATCACCGTATTGCGCAGCGTGCGATCGAGCCCTTTTGACGGCCGTGCTGCGCGAAAGGCGCGAATCTCCTCAATCCCGTACAGATTCTCTCCGGCACCGAGTCGCACCGTGCGCGCATCGTGCCAGAATAGTTCGTCCAGCACCGCGACATCATTGCTCACCAGCGCCTGCTCGTAGCGGTAAAACGCGGCGGTGACTTCAGCCAGTATCGCCGGACGATCGATATGTTCAGGTGTCATTTTCAGGCATCCATAAAAGAGGTTTGTGGCAGCGTCACACCTTGCTGCTGCAGCGCCCAGGCGGCGCGCAGCGCCAGCTCTTCATTGCCCGGCGCGGCAATCAACTGCAGGCCAATCGGTAAGCCGCTGGCGGTGAGCAGCGGTACGCTACATACCGGCAGGCCGAGGAATGAAATCGGCTGCGTCAGCATGCCCATGCTGGCGCGTGTCGGCAAATCCTGACCGTTGATGTGAATGGTTTCCTGGCCGATGGTGGTGGCGGTACAGGGCGTGGCGGGGGCGATCAGCACGTCATAATGGTCGAACAGCGGCAGAACCTGTTGCTGGAAGTGGCGGCGGAACCGCTGGGCCTGCACATACCACGCGGCGGGCAGCATTGCGCCAGCCAGCAGGCGTTCTCGTGAATTCGGCTCAAAGCGTTCTGGCTGGGTGCGCAGAGCGGGCAGATAGTGATTGCCGCCTTCCGCCGCGGTCATGATAAACGCGGCCGCGCGCGCGAGTTCGGCCTGGGGCAGCGTCACTTCTTCTGCCGCACCGAGCGCGCTGGCCGCTACCGCTACCGCCGCGCGCGCCTCATCATTGCACCAGGTGGTAAAAAAACCACCCAGCGTCGCGCAGCGCAGCCCGTCGCTGCCCGCCTGCAGGCGGTCGCTGACCGGTTCCGGCGGCCGCGTCAGCTGAAACGCATCCTCTGCGTCGCGGCCCTGCAGCGCATCATAAACCAGACTGAGATCGTCAACCGAGCGGGCAAACGGGCCGATATGATCGAGACTGGCGACAAACGGCTGTGTACCGCTGCGCGACAGGCGGCCAAAGGTGGGCTTAAGGCCGAAGATGCCGCACAGCGACGCCGGTACGCGAATCGAGCCGTTGGTATCGCTGCCGAGCGAAAAGTGCACCAGTCCGGCCGCTACCGCGGCGGCAGAGCCGCCGGATGACCCACCGGCGATGCGCGTGATATCGCGCGGGTTGCAGGTAGCGCCATAGTGACTGTTTTCGGTAGTAAAGCCATAGGCGTAGGCATCCATGTTCAGCATACCGGAGAGTAGCGCGCCCGATTCATGCATCCGGTTGACTGCCCAGGCGTCTGCTCGCGCCGCCGCACGCGTGCTGAACAGGCTGGCGCCCGCCAGCGTGGTATGGCCGGCTACGTCAAACAGATTTTTTACCGCATAAGGAATGCCCGCCAGCGGCGGCAGCGTTTCGCCACGCAGGCGCTGCCGGTCAAGCTCTTCAGCCTCGCGCAGCATGCGCTGCCCGGTGATCGCCGTCCATGCGTTGAGCGCCGGGTTATGCTGCTCAATCGCCGCCAGCGTATGGCGGGCAACCTCAGCCGCGCCGATTTCACCCTGCTGCAGCGCGCGCTGCAGCGCTGTAATTGATAATGACGTCAGGCGCATGGCTGGAACACCCCGGCCACTTCCAGGCGATCGTCCAGCGGCAGCGCCATCAGCGGCGCGGCGATAGCAGCGATCCGGCTGAGCTGCAGCTGCAGCTCAGCACGACGTGCGTCATTCAGATCCAGTGCGAGGATCTGCTCCATCTGAGCGACATAATTCGCCCACTCTGCGGATTCGGTCATGAGTCTCTCCTGTTAAAAACCGGCTGCGCTGCCGTTGCTGCGCGGATCGAAAGCGCCTTCCAGCATGCCGCTGGTGTGGCGCACGACGGCGCCCGCATGGCCCACCACTTCACTGAAGTCAGAGAGCAGCTCAACCTGATGCCCCAGCAGACGCAGCCGGCCCACCGTTTCCGGCGCCACGCGCGCTTCCAGTTTGAGTGAGTCAGAGGCCTCGCCCCAGGTGCGCCCCAGCAGCCAGCGTGGCGCACTGACCGCCTGCTGCAGCGGCATACCCTGAATAACGTGACGGGTAAAAATGGCCGCCTGCGTCTGCGGCTGACCATCTCCGCCCATCGATCCATATACCATGACCCGACCATCTTTCAGGCGGGCGGCGGCAGGGTTAAGCGTGTGAAATGGCTGTTTGCCCGGCAGCAGCGCCAGCAGATGATCGGGTTGCAGGCTGAACGCCGCGCCGCGGTTCTGCCAGGTGATGCCGCTGCCTGGCAGCACCACGCCGCTGCCAAATTCGTGGTAGATGCTCTGAATAAAAGAGACCGCCAGCCCGCTGCTGTCGATAGCGCCCATCCAGACGGTATCGCCCGGACCGCGTCCGGTTCCCCACGGCGCGGCGCGGTGGTCATCAATATTGGCCGCAAGGCTGGCAAGATGATTGGCACTGAGCAGTGCCTGCACGTCGGTATCGCTATGGCGAGGATCGGTGATGTGCCGATCGCGCAGGCTGAACGCCTGCTTGGTCGCCTCCACAATCCGGTGCAGCGTCTGAGCTTCATCAGCCTGCGCCATGTCCAGACGATCGGTAATGCCCAGAATCGCCAGCGACACCAGCCCCTGCGTCGGCGGCGTCATGTTCCAGATATCGCCTTCGCTGTGCGCGAGGTGGAGCGGGGTGCAGCGCCGGGCGCGATGCTGCTGCAGATCGTTCAGCGTGACCGGCATCCCCAGCGCGTGCATGTCATCTGCCAGCGACCGTGCCAGCCGGCCGCGGTAAAAGCTCTCCAGCCCCTCTTCACTCAGCTGGCTGAGCGTGGCCGCCAGCGCAGGCTGGGTAAAGCGGCTGCCCGGCTGGGGCGGTCCGCCATCCGGCATAAACGTGGCGGCAAAGCCGGGCTGATGCTGCAGCTCAGGCGCTTTTGCGGCGGTCGCGGCCGCCTGCGAGGCGGTAACCGGTATGCCGTCGGCAGCGTAACGGATAGCATCGCGCAGCAGACGGTGTGGCGGCAGCGGCGCATGGCCCAGCTCCTGTGACAGGGTCAGCGCCTCCTGCCAGCCGCTGACGGTGCCGGCGACGGTCAGCGCCGCTTCCGGCCCGCGATGCGGAATCGTCTGCCGGCCCTGATAAAAACGCACTGTCGCCAGCGAGCCGGCGGCGCCACTGGCATCAATCGCAATCGGTTCCCCCTCAGGCGGCACCACCAGCCAGAAGCCGTCGCCGCCCAGCCCGTTCATATGCGGATAGACCACCGCAATGGTAGCGGCGGCGGCGACCATCGCTTCGAGTGCGCTGCCGCCGTCGCGCAGTACGGCAAGGGCGCTTTCACTCGCCAGATGATGGGGGGTGACGACCATGCCCTGCGGGGCCATGTTGCTCTGAATCATAATTGTTCCCGGCTCATTTCTGCTCATCTCCATCCGACACAGCTGCCAAACCCGCTGCGGCGGCATTCCCTGACGTAAACATAAGCAAGAGCTGTTCCACTTTTTCTGTCGGCAGGCGCTGGATCGATTTATGCTAGAGCAGGGTGAAACGAAAGTTACAGGACAACGCATGAAACAACTCGATGAACGTCTGCGCAGCCAGTACGCGCAGCTGTCGCCTCAGGAGCAGCGCATTGCTGACTTTGTGTTTGACCATTTTGATGACCTGATCAGCTACAACAGTGCCGAACTGGCGCGGCTAAGCGGCGTCTCCAAAGCAACGGTAAGCCGGCTGTTCCGGCGCCTTGGCTATGAAAAATATAAAGATATGCGCGATGAGCTGCGCACCCTGCGGCAGAGCGGAATGCCGCTCACCGACAACCGCGACGCGGTACAGGGAAACACGCTGCTGGCGCGCCACTATAAGCAGGAGATGGCGAACCTGACGCAGTGGATCAACCGTATCGACAGCCAGCAGTTAAGTGACGTCGTCGCCGCGCTGGGCAGCGCAAAACGCGTCTTTATTGTCGGTATGCGTAACGCGTACCCGGTGGCGCTGCACCTGCGTCAGCAGCTGCTGCAGGCGCGTGCCCACGTGGTACTGCTGCCGCAGCCGGGCCAGACGCTGGGCGAAGAGCTGGTGGATATTACCCCGGACGATATGGTGGTGGTGATGGCGTTCCGGCGACGTCCGCGCCTGCTGCGTCCGCTGATGCAGCAGCTGCAGCAGCGCGATATCCCGCTGCTGGCGCTCTCCGAGCCGCAGGCGCAGGGGATTCAGGGCGTGGCACGCTGGCAGCTTTGTGCCCCGCTGGACAGCGTGTCTGCTTTCGACAGTTACGCTTCAGCCATGAGCCTGGTCAATTTACTGGCAAATGCGCTGCTGCATGAAACTCTGGCGCAGGGTCGGCAGCGCATTCATCAGATAGCCGATCTCTATCAGCATCTCGATGAGCTGGAACACCGATAGCGGGCACTGAAATGGTGCGCTGCACCGTTTTGAATCTCTGAAGCAGGGTACGCCAGTACCCGATTTTTCCTGCGGTTTATCCCTTTCATGCCGGTTTGTCACCGGTTTTTGTCTGTCGCTTCGATTGGCACATTAGTTGCAATTGTTCTTTTCAGGAATCTTTTGTTTCACGTTCAACACACCGGGGTGCATAATGAAAAAGGTTTTACTGGCGGTAGCGGGTGCGGCGCTTTTACTGGCTCAGGCAGGCAGCGCGCAGGCGGATCAGCTGCAGGATATTCAAAAGCGCGGCGTGATCCGCATCGCGGTGCCGCAGGATTTCCCGCCGTTTGGATCAGTGGGCACCGATCTGCAGCCGCAGGGCTATGACATCGATATGGCGCGCTATCTGGCAAAGCAGATGAAACTGAAGTTGCAGCTGGTGCCGGTCTCCAGCGCCAACCGCGTACCTTATCTGCAGACGGATAAAGTCGATCTGGTGATCTCCAGCATGGGGAAAAATGCGGAGCGGGAAAAGGTCATCGCTTTCAGCCGCGCCTATGCGCCCTTTTTCCTCGGCGTGTTCGGGCCGAAAGGTGAGACGCTGAAGGATGCCGCCGCGCTGAGCGGCAAAACGATCGGCGTTACGCGGGGCGCAGTAGAGGATATGGTGCTGAGCGCGGCCGCGCCGAAAGATGCGCAGGTCAAGCGTTACGAAGATAACAACACCACGCTTTCCGCTTATCTCTCCGGTCAGGTGCAGTATGTGGCAACCGGTAATCTGGTGGTGGCGGCCATCACCCGGCAGAACGCGGCAAAAGCGCCGGTGGCGCAGTTTATGCTGAAAGACTCTCCCTGCTTTATCGGTCTGAAGAAGAATGAGCCGGCGCTGAAAGCAGAGGTCGATACGCTGATCGAACAGGGTATAAAGGACGGTACGCTGAATAAGCTCTCGGAAGAGTGGCTGAAAGCGCCGCTGCCCGCCTCGCTCGGTGCCTGAGTCATGGCGCAGCTAAATTTCGCTGAACTCTGGCCTTACTGGCCGGAACTGCTGGCCGGGCTGTGGGTCTCTGTGCAGCTTACGGTGGTGGCTACGCTCGGGGGCGTCAGCCTCGGCATCCTCGGCGCGGCGCTGCGCAGCGGCAGGCCGGGCTGGGCCAGCCGCCTCTGGGGCGTCTATGTGGAGCTGATCCGCAATACGCCGTTTGTTGTACAGCTGTTTTTTATCGTGTTTGGCCTGCCCAACCTGGGCCTAAAGCTCACCGCCGGAGAAGCTGCGCTGCTGGCGATGCTGATCAATCTCGGCGCTTACAGCACAGAGATTATCCGCGCCGGCATTCAGGTCACGCCAAAAGGACAGTGGGAAGCGGGGCGCGTGCTGGGTTTAAGCCGCACGCAGACCTTTCTGCGCGTGGTGCTGCCACCTTCACTGCAGCGCATCTACCCGGCCCTGGTCAGCCAGTGCATCATCGTTATGCTCGGCTCATCGGTGGTGTCGCAGGTCTCTTATGAGGAGCTGACCTTTGCGGCCAACCTGATTCAGTCCCGCACGTTCTTGAGTTTTGAAGTCTACCTGGTGACCACGCTGCTCTATCTGGCGTTGTCAGTTGCGATGCGTCAGCTGCTGCTGGCGCTGGGGCGTAAATGGTTTGGAGCAGAGCCGGCATGACAACCTTTACCGACTGGGACATTTTGCGCAATCTGCTGCTGGCCGCACGCTGGACGCTGCTGCTGTCGCTGGTGGCCTTCGCCGGCGGCACGCTGGTGACGCTGCCGCTGCTGCTGCTGCGCCTGCTGAAAAAGCCGTGGCTGACGCGACTGATTCAGGGCTATACCGCGCTGTTTCAGGGCACGCCGCTGCTGATGCAGCTGTTTCTCGCGTTTTTTGGCGTCGGTCTGTTTGGCGTGGACGTGGCGCCGTGGACCGCCGCCTCGCTGGCGCTGACCTTTTATACCAGCGCCTTTCTGCTCGATATCTGGTACGGCAGCATACGCGCGCTGCCAAAAGGTCAGTGGGAGGCGTCACGCTGCCTCGGCCTGAACTTCGGCCAGACGCTCTGCCGCGTCGTGGCGCCACAGGCGATCCGCATCGGCATTGCGCCCACGGTGGGCTTTGCGGTGCAGGTGATTAAAGGCACCGCGCTGGCCTCAATCATCGGTTTTATCGAGCTGACGAAAGCCGGCACCATTTTAAACAACGTCACGTATCAGCCGTTTAAGGTGTTTGGCCTCGTGGCGCTTGGCTACTTCCTGATGTGTTATCCGCTGTCGCGCTACAGCCAGTACCTGGAGAAAAAATTCCATGCCGCTCATCACCATTAATCAGGTTCAGAAATACTATGGCGAAAATCATGTCCTGAAAGGGGTTGATCTGGATATCGATAATGGCGAAGTGATCTCGATTATCGGCCGCAGCGGCTCCGGTAAAAGCACGCTGCTGCGCTGTATGAACGGACTGGAGGGCTACCAGGAGGGCAGCATTAAGCTGGGCGGCATGACCATCACGCATCGTGAATCGCAGGCGCGTGAAATCAGCCGCTCGGTCGGCATGGTGTTCCAGAACTTTAATCTTTTCCCGCACATGACCGCGCTGGAGAATGTGATGCTGGCGCCGCGCCGCGTGCTGAAAAAAAGCGCGGCGGAGTGCCGGGAGCTGGCGGCAAAAATGCTGGAAAAAGTGGGGCTGGGTGAGCGACTGGATTACTACCCGGCCAGCCTCTCCGGTGGCCAGCAGCAGCGCGTGGCGATTGCCCGGGCGCTGGCGATGCAGCCAAAAGTGCTGCTCTGCGATGAGATCACCTCCGCGCTCGATCCGGAGCTGGTGGGTGAGGTGCTGAAGGTGCTGGAGCAGCTGGCAGCGGAAGGGATGACGCTGATCCTCGTGACGCATGAAATGAATTTTGCCCGCGACGTGGGCGACCGGGTGGTATTTATGCATCAGGGGCGGGTATGGGAGCAGGGCAGCAGTAAAACGCTGTTTGCGCAGCCGCAGACCGCCGAACTGAAACAGTTTATTTCGACCGTACGCCTCTGAGCGGGGCCATTAAGGAATTCACTATGGACATTCATCAGTTCTCTCAGATCAATCCGCCGCAGCGTCTGCTGATGGGGCCAGGGCCGATTAACGCCGACCCGCGCGTGCTGCGCGCCATGTCGAGCCAGCTGCTCGGGCAGTACGATCCGGCGATGACGCACTACATGAATGAAGTCATGGCGCTCTATCGCGGCATTTTTCGCACCGAAAACCGCTGGACGCTGCTGATTGACGGCACCTCACGCGCCGGCATTGAGGCGATTCTGCTCTCCGCTATCCGTCCCGGCGATCGGGTGCTGGTACCGGTGTTTGGCCGTTTTGGTCATCTGCTGTGCGAGATTGCGCGGCGCTGCCGGGCGGAAGTGCATACGATTGAAGTGCCCTGGGGCGAAGTGTTCTCGCCGGATCAGATTGAGGACGCGATCAAACGGGTTAAGCCGCGTCTGCTGCTGACGGTGCAGGGCGACACGTCAACCACCATGCTGCAGCCGCTGGCGGAGCTGGGCGCTATCTGTCGCCGGTATGGCGTACTGTTCTATACCGATGCCACCGCCTCACTGGCGGGCAACGCGCTGGAAACCGATGCCTGGGGGCTGGATGCGGTCTCTGCCGGCATGCAGAAATGCCTGGGCGGTCCCTCCGGCACCTCTCCCGTCACCCTGAGCCCGCAGATGGAGGAGATCATCCGCAAGCGTAAATGCGTGGAGGAGGGGATCCGCACGGCAGCGCACCAGGATGGCGATGATGAGATGATCTACTCCAACTATTTTGATCTCGGCATGATCATGGATTACTGGGGGCCGGAGCGTCTTAATCACCATACGGAAGCGACCAGCGCGCTGTTTGGCGCCCGCGAATGCGCGCGCATCATTCTGCAGGAGGGGCTGGATAACAGCATCGCCCGGCACAAGCTGCATGGTGATGCGCTGCTGAAAGGCATTCAGGGCATGGGACTGGAAACCTTTGGCGATCTGCAGCACAAAATGAACAACGTGCTGGGCGTTGTTATTCCGCAGGGCGTGAACGGCGACCAGGTGCGCAAACTGATGCTGGACGATTTTGGCATTGAGATCGGCACGTCATTTGGTCCGCTGCATGGCAAAGTGTGGCGCATCGGCACCATGGGCTATAACGCGCGTAAAGATTGCGTGATGCAGACCCTGAGTGCGCTTGAAGCGGTGCTGCAGCACTGCGGTTTTCGTACGCCGCAGGGCGCGGCGCTGCAGGCCGCCTGGGATCGCTACGGGAGCGAAGCATGAGTGCACGCCAGATGAGCGCTGAAGAGGCGCAGTCGGCCGCCGCGCGCATTATGGCACGCTGTGATGCGCTGGCGGAGATCAGCGAGGAGGAGGATAGCCTGACGCGCGTTTATCTCTCTCCGGAGCACCTGCGTGCTAACGCCTGCGTGGCGGAGTGGATGCAGGCAGCGGGCATGCGGACCTGGCAGGATGCCGTAGGTAATATCTGCGGCCGCTATGAGGCGGCTGAGCCGGGTGCAGCGGCGCTGCTGCTCGGTTCCCACCTTGATACCGTGCGCAACGCCGGACGCTATGACGGTATGCTGGGCGTGCTGAGCGCAATTGAAACCGTGCAGTGGCTGCACGATCGCCGGCAGCGACTGCCGCTGGCGGTCGAGATAGTGGGTTTTGCGGATGAGGAGGGCACCCGCTTCGGCATTACGCTGCTGGGCAGCCGCGGCCTGACCGGCAGCTGGCCGGAGAGCTGGATCACCCATCCCGACGGCAACGGCATTACGGTCGCTGCCGCGATGCAGGATGCCGGGCTGGATGCCACACAGGTGAGCCTGGCGGCACGTCATGTCAGCGAGATCGCCGCCTATCTGGAGCTGCATATCGAACAGGGACCCTGCCTGGAGGAGGCGGATTTAGCCCTGGGCGTAGTCACCGCCATCAACGGCGCGCGCCGTCTTAACTGCCATTTCAGCGGCGAGGCGGGACACGCCGGCACGGTGCCGATGCTGCTGCGCAAAGATGCGCTGGCCGCCGCCGCTGAGTGGATGCTGTTTATCGAACAGGCGACGCAGGCGCCGCTGGTGGCGACAACCGGCACGCTCAGCTGTCAGCCTGGCGCAGTGAATGTCATTCCGGGAGAGGTGCAGCTGTCGCTCGATATTCGCGGCCCGCAGGATGAGCCGCTGGAGCGGCACCTGTCGCGGCTGTTAACGCAGGCGCAGGCGATTGCGCTGCGGCGCGGGGTGAGCTTCAGCGCCAGCGAATATTACCGCATTGCCGCGACGCCGTGCGATAAACGGCTGCAGCAGGCGCTGGGCGCGGCGGTAGAAACCGTTCAGGGCTGCACGCTGGCACTGCCGAGCGGGGCAGGTCATGATGCAATTGCCATGGCGGAGCGCTGGCCGGTCGGTATGCTGTTTGTGCGTAACCATCGCGGTATCAGCCACCACCCGGCGGAATCGGTAAAGACGGACGATGTGGCGCTGGGCGTGCAGGCGTATCTGCAGGCGGTAACAGCGCTGGCGCAGGCATAAGGGAGCGGGCATGAAGCTGAATGAGTTTAATCAGGCGGATGCGGCTGACGCCCGTCAGGCAATCGCGCACTGCGTCGCCATTCCTGCCTGGCAGCAGGCGCTGGTGGCCGCACGGCCCTATGCATCCCTGAGCGCGCTCGCCAGGCGGGCGCAGCAGCTGGCGCAGCGCTGGCAACAGGCGGAGCTGGAGCAGGCGCTCAGCGCCCATCCGCGTATTGGTGAAGCAGCACAGGGTACAGCGCATGAGGCCACGCTGTCGCGTCAGGAGCAGGCTGCCATGCAGCAGGCGGACCGCGACCTGCAGTGCGCGATGCGCGCAGGTAATCAGGCCTATGAAGCACGCTTTGGCCGGGTATTTCTGATCCGGGCCAGCGGGCGCAGCGCGGAGCAGATGCTGGCAGAGTTGCAGCGCAGGCTTAACAATACTATGGCGTGCGAACAGCAGGAGACGCTGGCACAGCTGCGGGAAATTACCCTGTTACGGCTTAAGGAGAGCATCATATGAGCACTATCACTACACATATTCTTGATACCGCGCTCGGCACACCGGCCGCAGGCGTTGCCGTCTCGCTGGAGCAGAACAGCCCGGAAGGGTGGTTTCCGGTCAGTGAAGGAGAAACCGATCGCGACGGGCGTATCAGCGATTTAACACCGGAACCCCTGGCGCCGGGGCACTACCGACTGACAGCAGAGATTGGCGACTATTTTGCCGCTGACGGGCGCGATGCGCTCTATGTCAGCGCGCAGATAGACTTTGTGATCGGACGGGCGGGCAGCCATTATCATCTGCCGTTTTTGATCTCCCCCTGGTCCTGGTCCACCTATCGCGGCAGCTGACCGGTCGCGTTTCATTTTGTGCAGCCTGTCACAAAACCTCTTTTTGAAAGACAAAAGCTATCAAAGCTTTCGGTCCATCCAAATATATTCTGCTCCTGAGTGCCGCTATCTTAACCGCAAAACGTGAAGCCAATGGAGCCGAATAATGAGCACGCCAGAACATAACGATAATGCTGCAGCGTCCGGAAAATGTCCTTTTCATCATGGAGCGTCAGAAGAGAAGAGCGTGCTTGCACGCGGCGCCGGCAGCGGCACCTCGAACCGCGACTGGTGGCCTAATATGCTGCGGGTCGACCTGCTGAATCAGCACTCCAGCCGCTCTAATCCGCTGGATGAAAATTTCAGCTACCGCGAGGCGTTCAGCCAGCTTGACTACGCGGCGCTAAAAGCGGATATCCGCGCGCTGCTGACCGATTCACAATCCTGGTGGCCCGCCGACTGGGGCAGCTACATTGGCCTGTTTATTCGTATGGCGTGGCACAGCGCCGGTACCTACCGCACCATTGATGGCCGCGGCGGCTCCGGACGCGGACAGCAGCGCTTTGCGCCGCTCAACGCCTGGCCCGATAACGTCAGCCTTGATAAAGCACGACGCCTGCTCTGGCCGGTAAAGCAGAAGTATGGCCAGAAAATTTCCTGGGCCGATCTCTATATTCTGGCGGGTAACGTCTCCCTGGAGAATGCCGGTTTCCGTACCTTTGGTTTTGGGGCCGGTCGTGAGGATGTCTGGGAGCCGGATATGGATGTGGACTGGGGCCATGAAAAAGAGTGGCTGGCGCACCGTCATCCCGAGAGCCTCGCAAATGCCCCGCTGGGCGCCACCGAAATGGGCCTGATCTATGTGAACCCTGAGGGGCCGGAAGCGAGCGGCGATCCGCGTTCTGCAGCTCCGGCGATCCGCGCCACCTTCGGCAACATGGGCATGAACGATGAAGAGATCGTCGCGCTTATCGCAGGCGGGCACACGCTGGGCAAAACGCACGGGGCGGCGGCGGCCAGCCACCTTGATGTCGATCCTGAAGCCTCACCAATTGAAGCGCAGGGCTTTGGCTGGCATAACAGCTACGGCAGCGGCGCCGGCGCAGATGCCATCACCTCTGGTCTGGAAGTGGTCTGGACGCAGACGCCAACCCAGTGGAGCAACTACTTCTTTGAGAATCTGTTCAAATATGAGTGGGTGCAGACGCACAGCCCGGCGGGCGCGATTCAGTTTGAAGCGGTGGATGCCGAAGCGATCATCCCCGATCCGTTTGATCCGGAGAAAAAGCGCAAGCCCACCATGCTGGTGACCGATCTGACGCTGCGTTTCGATCCGGAGTTTGAGAAGATCTCGCGCCGCTTCCTGAACGATCCGCAGGCGTTCAATGAAGCGTTCGCCCGCGCCTGGTTCAAGCTGACTCACCGCGATATGGGACCCAAAGCGCGCTACCTCGGTCCGGAAGTACCGAAAGAGGATCTGCTGTGGCAGGATCCGTTACCGCAGCCAGTGCATCAGCCTGGCGCTGATGATATTGCGCAGGCTAAAGCGCAGATTGCCGCATCGGGCCTGAGCGTCAGCCAGCTGGTCTCCGTGGCCTGGGCATCCGCTTCAACGTTCCGTGGCGGCGATAAGCGCGGGGGGGCTAACGGCGCGCGTCTGGCGCTGGCACCGCAGAACGGCTGGGCGGTCAATGCCGGCGTGGTAAGTGATGTGCTGCCGGTCTTGCAGCAGATCCAGCAGGCGTCCGGCAAGCTCTCGCTGGCGGATATCCTTGTGCTGGCAGGCAGCGTTGGTATTGAGCAGGCGGCAGCCGCCGCTGGCGTGGCGGTACAGGTGCCGTTTATGCCGGGTCGCGTGGATGCGCGTCAGGATCAGACCGATATTGAGTCATTTAACGTGCTGCAGCCGCTGGCCGATGGCTTCCGTAACTATCGTCGCGTGCAGGGCGGTTCCTCAACGGAGACCCTGCTGCTGGATAAAGCGCAGCAGCTGACGCTGAGCGCGCCGGAGCTGACGGCGCTGCTGGGCGGCCTGCGCGTGCTCGGCACCAACTATGACGGCAGTCAGCACGGCGTATTTACCGATCGTCCGGGCGTGCTGAGCAACGACTTTTTTGTCAATCTGCTCGATATGCGCACCGCATGGCGCGCCACTGATGAACGCGCTGAGCTGTTCGAAGGGCGCGATCGCGAAAGCGGTGAAGTGAAGTATCACGCCACGCGCGCCGATCTGGTGTTCGGTTCTAACGCCATCCTGCGCGCGCTGGCGGAAGTGTACGCCAGCAGCGATGCGAAGCAGAAATTTGTCCATGACTTTGTGGCTGCCTGGACAAAAGTGATGAACCTGGACCGGTTCGATCTGGCGTAATTATCCTGCGCTGAATCGCGCCTGATACGCCCGTGTAAAAGCAGAACCGGAAGCCACGCGCTTCCGGTTTTTTTTGCTTTTCTTACCGGCGTTACCGGTGCCGGCCTGCGCTTTATTCCAGTGTCCACGTATCAGCATCGCGCCACGCCGGAAAGCGCTCGCGGTACGTCTGCAGCGCCTCCAGCGACAGATCTGCATCCAGGCGTGCCGGGGTGAACGGCTCAGCCGCCGCGAGGATCTCTCCCTGCGGTGAGATAATCTGGCTGTCGCCGCGGTAGCGGTGATGATTGCCGTCGCTGCCCACCCGGTTACAGCCGGCGACATACGCCTGATTTTCGATAGCGCGCGCCATCAGCAGCGCCTGCCAGTGATGCGCGCGCGGGGCCGGCCAGTTAGCCACGTAGAGCGCCAGATCGTAATCGTTACGGTTGCGGGAAAACACCGGAAAGCGCAGGTCGTAGCAAATCTGCGGCAGAATGCGCCAGCCGCGCCAGTAAACCCGTTCCCGGCGTTCGCCCGGCAGATAGTGCTGATGCTCCTCCGCCATACGAAACAGATGGCGTTTGTCATACTGATGCAGCGTGCCGTCTGGCTCCACCAGCAAAAAACGGTTTACCGCACCCGCTTCTGTCTGAATGGCCGCGCTGCCGCCGATCAGCGCCTGGGTGGCCCGCGCGTGATGCTGCAGCCAGGCCACCACCTCCTGCTGCGGCAGCGAAGCCTGCGCCGCCTCCATGGCAAAGCCGGTTGTAAACATCTCCGGCAGCACAATCACATCGCGTCCGCTCAGATTTTCCAGCAGTCGATCAAAATGACGCAGGTTAGCGGCGCCGTTCATCCAGCTCAGCGGCTGCTGCAGCAGAGTAATCTTCAAAGTTTGCACAGGCGCTCCGCGGCGGCGTCAAGCGTCGCCTCTTGTTTGGCAAAGCACAGGCGGATCAGCCGGTGCGGGAAAGGGTCAGCGCAGAACACCGACAGCGGGATAGCAGCGACGCCCGCCTCTCTGGTCAGCCACTCGCAGAAGCTGACGTCGTCCAGATCGGCGATCGCGCTGTAGTCCAGCAGTAAAAAATAGGTGCCTTCGCAGGGTAATACCTGAAAGCGACTGGCTGCCAGCGCCTGCGTCAGACGATCGCGCCGGGCGCGGTAAAACTCAGGCAGCGTCCGGTAGTGTTCCGGCTGCTGGCGCAGCATATCCGCCAGCGCCAGCTGGGCCGGAGTATTGACGGAAAAAGTCAGATACTGATGTACCTTGCGCAGCTCGGCGCTGATAGCGGGCGGCGCTATGGCGTAGCCCACTTTCCAGCCGGTCATATGATAGGTCTTGCCAAATGAGGAGACGGTGACCGCACGCTGGCGCAGTCCGGCATGCGACAGCACGCTGGCGTGGCCTGCCGTGCTGAAACAGATATGCTCATAAACTTCATCGCTCAGCACATAAATCTCCCGATCTGCAATCGCCTGCCACAGCGCCTCCAGATCGCTCTGCTGCCAGACGGTAGCGGAGGGATTGTGCGGCGTATTCAGAATCACCAGCCGGGTACGTGCGCTGAGCCGATCGCGAAACGCAGGCCAGGCGACGCGAAACGCAGGCGGCTGCAGGGCGATGCGCTGCATCACGCCGCCCGCCAGCGTTACCGCGGGCGCATAGCTGTCGTAGCTGGGGTCAAAGCAGATCACTTCGTCGCCGGGGCGCACCAGCGCGGTAATGGCCGCGTAGAGCGCTTCCGTCGCCCCGCTGGTCACCGTAATGTCGCTGCCGGCGTCGGGCCGGTAGCCATAGAGCCCGGCGGTTTTATCCGCGATGGCGTCGCGCAGCTCCGGCGTGCCGATCATCGGCGCATACTGATTGGCTCCCTGGCTGACGTGATGCGCCAGCCGCGCCTGCAGCAGGGCGGGGCCGCTGAAATCGGGAAATCCCTGGGAAAGATTAATGGCGCCGTGCCGGGCGGCAAGCGCGCTCATCTGCGTAAAGATCGTGGTGCCGGTCGCGGGAAGCTTGCTGTCGGGAATAAGATCAAATGGCGTCATAGTAAGCTGGCCTTGCGCATAAGCAGCGTGATAAGAAACCCTGTATTGCTGACACTATAATCAGGATGCTACTCTTTGGCAATCAAGACGCTTAGATGGCTAAATGCAGCTTTTACAGGAGCAGGTAATGGCACAACCTCATGACAACAGCGCCGCCGGCGAGGCGCTGGCGCAGACTTTGCTGGCGGCATCAACCGGGATAAATGACGAAGCGGCACGCCGCCTGGCGGAACAGCTGTTCAACTGGCAGCCCGTGCCGGTGCCGGTTACGCTGCAGGCGCTGGCGGCGGAGCTGCAGCAGGATGAGGCGCTGCAGCAAATCCTCGGCGTACTGCGCTGGCGTTTCCTTACCCGTCCTGAAACACAGCTGCCTGAGCACGGCTGCGCTGCGCCTATTGGTTTTGCCGTCAGCGGGGCGTTAAGCGATCTGCTGATCCACTACTGCGCGGCTCCCGGCCAGCTGCCGCTGCGCGAAGCCGCCGATGCGCGCGAGCAGCATCTGCAGGCGGTTCAGCAGCTGTGGCGCGGATTTTCCGCCGGCTTTCGCCGCCAGGTGGGCAGCGAAGCGCTCTTCAGCTGGCCCGGCTGCGACCAGCTGCTGCTGCAGTCGGTCTGGCATGACGCTCTCGGCTACAGCGGTGCAGCGCTGATCCGGCGCAGCCTCAGCGCCATCACGCTGAGTGATTTTTCCGGTATCGATGATGACGGGATGCGCAACGCCTGTCTGCACAGCGCGCTGGCGCTGGGGCGCACCCTGATGCTGGCCGCTGACCATATTGCGGATGAAGAGGCGCTGGTTGCCCGCATTCGCCAGGCCGCGTAGGGGCTGGCGCAGGCAAAAAAAAGACGCCTCCCTAAGGAGGCGTCTGGCACCTGGTGTCGGGATTATGCCGCTTCGCTGGATCGCGCCTGCGGCCGGGGTTGTGGCTTCGGTGCGGCCAGCGCTTCCGGCACGAACTCATCCACATTAATGGCTTTCAGCCGGCTTGCTTCTGCGCGGATCAGCACCTGCGCTTCGCTCTCGTCGATCAGTCCTTCCTTCAGCGCCCGCTGCGCCAGCGCATCAAGGCGGGTAAAAGAGAGAGGCTTTTTCTGCTGCTGACAGAGGCGATCGTGGATCACTTCTGCCGCCATCACATCCTGCAGCGCCTGCTCCAGCTGGCCCGCCGGATTATGCTCAGCTGGCGTCAGATACTGACCGCGGCCAAGGCGGGAGCGGGTGGCAGAAGGCAGCTGCAGCAGCTTCGCCAGTTTATGATCAAGTTTGTCTGACGGCGGCAGGCAGCGTTTGCCGCCGGCGAAGATAGCCAGGCGCAGCGCACCGGCGGCCAGACGGTTCGGAAAGTTACGCAGCAGATCGTCCATCGCCACTTCTGCCTGATGCAGCGCATCCTGCACGCCCCAGTGCACCAGCGGCAGATCGGCTTCATGGCGTCCTTCTTCGTCATAGCGTTTCAGCGTAGCGGAGGCCAGATACATCTGGCTCAGCACATCGCCAAGGCGGGCAGAGATACGCTCGCGCCGCTTCAGGCTGCCGCCGAGCACCGCCATGGAGATATCGGAGAGCAGCGCCAGGTTTGCGCTCAGGCGATTAAGCTGCTGATAGTAGTGGCGCGTCGCGTCACGCGTCGGCGCGGCGCTGGTGCGGCCGTTGGTCAGGCCAAGCCACAGGCTGCGTACCGCGCTGCTGCCGACGTGACCGATATGGCTGAACAGCGCGTGGTCAAAGCGGGAGAGATCGTTCTTCGCCGCCGCGTCCATCTCTTTAAGCACCCACGGATGGCAGCGAATGGCACCCTGGCCGAAGATAATCATGCTGCGCGTCAGGATATTGGCGCCCTCAACCGTAATGGCAATTGGCGCACCCTGATAGGCGCGGGCGAGGAAGTTGTTATCTCCGAGCATAATGCCTTTGCCGCCCGCGATATCCATCGCGTCAATAATGGCGCGCTGACCGCGGTGGGTACAGTGATACTTCACAATCGCAGAGAGCACGGCGGGCTTTTCACCCTGCATAATGCCGGTAGTGATCAGCGTGGCGGCTGCGTCCATAACGTAAGCATTACCGGCAATACGCGCCAGCGGCTCTTCAATGCCTTCCATTTTGCCAATCGCCACTTTGAACTGACGGCGGATATGCGCATAAGCGCCGGTGGCCAGCGCCACGCTTTTCAGACTGCCGGTGGAGTTAGAGGGCAGGGTGATGCCGCGCCCGACTGAGAGGCACTCGACCAGCATGCGCCAGCCCTGACCGGCCATCGCCGGGCCGCCGATAATATAGTCAATTGGCACAAAAATGTTGTTGCCGCGCGTCGGGCCGTTCTGGAACGGCACGTTGAGCGGGAAGTGGCGATGACCGATCTCCACGCCCGGCGTATGGGTCGGGATCAGCGCACAGGTAATTCCCGGCTCCGGGTTATCGCCCAGCAGGCGATCGGGATCGGAAAGTTTAAACGCCAGGCCCAGCACGGTGGCGACCGGCGCCAGCGTGATATAGCGTTTGTTCCAGGTCAGACGCATCCCCAGCACCTGCTGGCCCTGCCACTCGCCCATGCAGACCACGCCGGTATCAGGAATGGCACCCGCATCAGAACCCGCTTCCGGGCTGGTCAGGGCAAAACAGGGGATCTCCTCACCGCGTGCCAGTCGTGGCAGGTAGTGATCTTTCTGCTCCTCAGTACCGTAGTGCTGCAGCAGTTCACCCGGCCCCAGAGAGTTCGGGACGCCGACGGTGATCGCCAGAATACCGGAGACGCCAGCCAGCTTCTGCAATACGCGCGCCTGCGCATAAGCGGAAAACTCCAGGCCGCCATACTCTTTTTTGATGATCATGGCAAAAAAGCGATGCTGCTTCAGATAGGCCCACAGTTCCGGCGGTAAATCGGCCAGCTCATGAGTAATCGCGAAGTCGTTTGCCATACGGCACGCTTCCTCAACCGGACCATCCAGAAACGCCTGCTCCTCATCGGTGAGGTGCGGGCGCGGGTAGTTATGCAGCTTCTGCCAGTCCGGCTTGCCCTGAAACAGGTCGCCTTCCCACCAGGTCGTGCCGGCATCGATCGCTTCCTGCTCGGTGCGTGACATTGGCGGCATGACGTTGCGAAAGCCCCGCAGAGCCGGTTTTGAAAACAGGCGCTGGCGCAGCAACGTCAGGTTAAACGGCAGCAGGACCAGCGCCAGCGGCGGCAGCAGCCAGGCGCTCCAGAGGCCGGTCAAGGCCATGGCAGCGGTCCAGAGCAGCAGGATGGCGCTGCTCAGACGCAGGGATATCTGATGATAAAAGAGGGCGCTAACCAGCAGTAGCGTCGCCACGATGGAAACCAGCAGCATAGTGAATCGCTCCGTAAGTAGTAAGAGGTCTGACCTGTTAGTCACAGGTTTAGAGCAGCCGGTCTTAATAAGCAATTCCTTTACATCACAATTACAACCAGGCTCACAAAATCATCGCGGCTGGCGCATTTATCACCTGGCGACGCTGTAGCGGACGCGTTTTCCCTGCTGCCAGCGCTTTGCGCCCCTGTGGCATTCCGTTAAACTTGCCGGGTTAACCTCTCCGCTAAAGGACATCTCCTATGTATCAGGACATCATTCGCTCGGAACTCAACGAAGCCGCCGACACCCTGACCCGATTTTTGAGTGACGACGCGAACATCCACGCTATTCAGCGCGCTGCGGTGCTGCTGGCAGACAGTTTCAAAGCGGGCGGAAAAGTGCTCTCCTGCGGCAATGGGGGATCGCACTGTGACGCGATGCATTTTGCCGAGGAGCTGACCGGCCGCTATCGCGAAAATCGTCCCGGCTACCCGGCGATTGCGATTTCCGATGTCAGCCATCTCTCCTGCGTCAGCAACGACTTCGGCTACGACCATGTGTTTTCGCGCTATGTGGAAGCGGTCGGGCGCGAAGGCGATGTGCTGCTGGGGCTCTCCACTTCCGGCAACTCCGCTAACATTATCAAAGCGATTGAGGCTGCGCGCGCGCAGGGAATGAAAGTGATCACCCTGACCGGCAAAGATGGCGGCAAAATGGCGGGCAGTGCAGATATTGAGATCCGGGTGCCGCATTTCGGCTATGCCGATCGCATTCAGGAGATCCACATTAAAGTGATCCATATCCTGATGCTGCTGATTGAAAAAGAGATGGTTAAGTAATTTACGCTGCCTTCCCGCATGCCGGGAGGAGTGAGAAGGGGGGAAGCTATGTGCGAACTGCTCGGGATGAGCGCCAATGTCCCTACGGATATCTGTTTCAGTTTTACCGGACTGGTGCAGCGCGGCGGCGGTACCGGGCCGCATAAAGATGGCTGGGGTATCGCCTTTTATGAAGGTAAAGGGTGCCGCACGTTTAAAGATCCGCTGCCGAGCGTAAATTCACCGGTTGCCCGCCTGGTGCAGGAGTATCCGATCAAATCGCACTCGGTGGTCGCGCATATCCGCCAGGCAAACCGGGGCGAAGTCTCGCTGGAGAATACGCATCCGTTTACCCGCGAGCTGTGGGGCCGCAACTGGACTTACGCGCACAACGGACAGCTTAAAGGCTATCGCCAGCTCGACAGCGGCCACTTCCGCCCGGTGGGGGAGACCGACAGTGAAAAGGCGTTTTGCTGGATCCTCTCACAGCTGCAGGCGCGCTATCCGCGCACGCCAGGCAACTGGCCCGCCGTATTCCGCTATATCGCCGAGCTCGCCGGCGAGCTGCGTGAAAAGGGCGTTTTCAATATGCTGCTATCGGATGGTCGCTATCTGATGGCGTTCTGCTCTACCAATCTTTACTGGATCACGCGGCGCGCGCCGTTTGGTAAAGCGCGCCTGCTGGATCAGGATGTGGAGATCGATTTCCAGCAGCAGACCACGCCACATGATGTGGTGACGGTTATCGCCACGCAGCCGCTGACCGGAAATGAAACCTGGCACCGGATAGCGCCAGGCGAGTGGGCACTATTTTGCCTGGGTGAGCGCCAGGAATGATTTGGACGCCGCGTCCGGTGCAGAAAGTACCGGCGTGTTGTTCACCGCATACTGACCCGTTGCGGTGACGTTAACGCTGGGCGGTACGTGATATTTAGCAAAATAGGCGTAGCCCGGCTGCAGTTCGCGCCAGAAATCGATGTAGGTCGAATAGCGATGACGCTGCATATTGCTTTCCGTCATGCGGAACGGATAGATATTCAGCTGCATCTCCTGCTGGCCGTTACGCAGGGCCGCATTAACGTAGTTGAAAATCTCATCCATTGAGCCGTTGGTCATGGCGTAGCAGCCCACGGAAACGCAGTCGCCGTGAATCATCAGATAGTTGCCGTTATAGCCCTTGCTGCGATCGTACTGGTTAGGAAAACCGGTATTGATGGCGCGGTAAAAGCGGCTGTCGGGTTTCAGCTGATTAAGTTTAACGTTGTAGAAACCTTCCGGACTTTTGAAGTCGCCCTGGCGGCGCTTGGGACCGAGTCCGCCGGAAAAATTACAGATGCGATAGCTGTCCAGCAGGCGATATTCATTACCGATTTTGCCATAGAGCTCCAGCGTACGCTCTTCTTTGAAAATCTGAATAAACATCGGCGTACCCAGCAGTTGTTTCTTTAACTCTTTGCTTACCGGAGCCAGCGGCTGTGCGGGTTCAGGTGTGATTGCCCAGCTAAGGACTGGCATAAGAATCATCGCGAACAGCAGTGCGATTCTGCCCATTCTGTGTGTACCTTGAAGTGAAGAAAAACTCAGACGCGCAGCGTCACTCAGTTGCATTATCGGAAATATCCGCTATCGCTGCGCAACATTAACATTGTCTGGCTTTTAATCAAGATAGCGGGCAACAAAATGGCGCAAAGTTGTGAAGCATCGGGGGAGTAAAAACGCTCAGGCGCGACATTGATGATGAGGAAGATTGCTCAACGCCTTCGCTACTGTATACTTAGCCAGTGTCCGGAGGGGGTATGCGCAAAATCATTCATGTCGATATGGACTGCTTTTACGCAGCGGTTGAGATGCGTGACGATCCGTCGTTGCGGGATATTCCTATCGCGATTGGCGGCAACCGCGTTCAGCGCGGAGTCATCAGTACTGCTAACTATCCGGCGCGCAAATATGGCGTGCGCAGCGCCATGCCGACCTCGACCGCGCTGCGTCTCTGTCCGCATCTGCGCCTGCTGCCGGGGCGTTTTGACGCCTATAAAGAGGCCTCGCGACAGATCCGCGACATCTTTCTCCGCTATACGCCACTGATTGAACCGCTCTCGCTGGATGAAGCCTATCTGGATGTCACCAGCAGTCTGCACTGCCAGGGGTCGGCGACGCTGATGGCGCAGGCGATCCGCGCGGATATCTTGCGCGAAACCGGGCTGACGGCGTCGGCCGGCATCGCACCGATCAAATTTCTGGCGAAAATCGCCTCCGACCTTAATAAGCCTGACGGCCAGTATGTGATCACCCCGCAGGCGGTGCCGGCGTTTCTGCATGAGCTGCCGCTCAGTAAGATCCCGGGCGTGGGCAAAGTGGCGACCAAAAAACTGGAGGAGATGGGGCTGCGTACCTGTGCTGACGTGCAGCGCGCCGACCTGGCGCTGCTGCTGAAGCGCTTCGGAAAGTTTGGCCGCTCGCTCTGGGAACGCAGCAACGGCATTGACGACCGCGAAGTGATCGTCGAACGTGAACGTAAGTCGCTCGGGGTAGAGCGCACGCTGCCGGAAGATATCCACCACTGGGAGCAGTGTCTGCCGATTATTGACTATCTCTATGCGGAGCTGGATCGCCGTCTGGGTGCTATCCGGCCAGATAAGCAGATCGCCCGGCAGGGGGTGAAATTTAAGTTCAGCGATTTTCAGCAGACCACGCAGGAGCACGTCTGGGCGGTGCTGAATAAAGAGGATATGGTGGCGGTGGCGCGTCAGGTCTGGGAAGCGCGTCGGGCAGATCGCGGAGTAAGGCTGGTGGGGCTGCATGTCACGCTGGTGGACCCGCAGCTGGAGCGCCAGCTGCTGCTGGGACTCTGAAATCTCCCCTGCCCGGCAGCGGACAGGGGAGCAACATCAATTACGCTTTTGCCGGAATCGCGTTCAGCAGCGCAGTGAGCAGCTTCCAGTAGAGGCCAACGCTCTCAATATGCACCTGCTCATCCGGCGAGTGCGGGCCGGTAATGGTCGGTCCGATAGAGACCATATCCATATGCGGATAGGGTTTTTTGAACAGACCACACTCCAGACCGGCATGGATCACCTGAATGTTAGGCGTTTTACCAAACAGCGCTTCGTAGGTGGTGCGCGTCAGCGCCATGACCGGTGAGTCGGCGTCAGGCTGCCAGCCCGGATAACCGCCTTTTGGCGCGGTCTGTGCGCCCGCCAGCGCGCCCAGCGAGGTCAGCGTTTCTACCACCCACTCTCTGCCGGTATCGATCAGCGAACGGATCAGGCAGATGATCTCAGCGTTAGCCTGATCCATGCTGACCACACCCACGTTCAGCGAGGTTTCAACCACGCCTTTCGCCACGTCTGAATTACGGATCACGCCGTTAGGGGTGCTGTTGAGCAGGTTGATAAAGCGATCGCGGCTCTCTGCGCTCAGCGCCTCAGCCTGCTGTGCCAGCGGCTCGGTCTGCAGTACAATATGCTTCTCTTTGCTGCCGAGCTCGTTGAGCAGTACCGCCTGGAAGTGCATCGCCGCAGATTTCAGCGCATCCACTTTGTGGCTCTCTACGGCCAGCGTGGCAAAGGCTTCACGCGGGATCGCATTACGCAGCGTGCCGCCGGTAAAGTCGATCAGACGCAGATCCAGCTCGCGGGCATGGGCGGCAAGAAAACGCGCCAGCAGTTTGTTCGCGTTGCCAAGACCCAGGTGGATATCCGCACCGGAATGACCGCCTTTCAGCCCTTTGAGCGTCAGCTTCAGCGTTTCATAGCCGGCCGGCACCGCTTCGCGGCTCAGCGGCAGTGTGGTAATAAAGTCGATGCCGCCCGCGCAACCCATGTAGATCTCACCCTCTTCTTCAGAGTCGGTGTTGATCAGGATCTCTGCCTGCAGCCAGTCCGGCTGCAGGCCAAATGCGCCATCCATGCCCGACTCTTCGGTCATCGTCAGCAGCACTTCCAGCGGGCCGTGCGTCAGGCTGCTGTCAGCCAGTACCGCCAGCGCTGACGCCATGCCGATGCCGTTATCTGCACCCAGCGTAGTGCCGCGCGCTTTCACCCACTCGCCGTCAACCCATGGCTGAATCGGATCTTTCGTGAAATCGTGGGCGGTATCGTTGTTCTTTTGCGGCACCATATCCAGGTGCGCCTGCAGGGCAACCGGCGTGCGGTCTTCCATGCCGGGCGTGGCAGGTTTGCGGATCAGAATATTGCCGACCCGATCGCGTTCGACCCAGAAATTCTGCTCTTTGGCCCAGCTGACCACATATTCAGCCAGCGCCTCTTCATGATAAGAAGGGTGGGGAATAGAGCAGATTTTGGCGAAGATATCCCACAGCGGCTGCGGGGAGAGTTGAGACAATTCAGACACAACGCGTCTCCTGTATCAGCGTGGCGGACAGGCCGCTCGCACGCAGTTTCCGGTTTAAGATCGCCGTCAGCTCATCTGACGTGATGAGCCAGAGAATATCACCCTTTATTCGCAGGCGCGTCATCAGGCGCGCTAAAAACCTGCAACCAGTGTGACGGATGCTGGTTTTTAACGCGTCAGATCCTTATAATCTCGCGCAACCTTTTCCCCCTTGCATATTTTTAAGCCACTTTTGGTGGTTGGGATTCCTTTTATGAGCGAAAAATACGTCGTAACCTGGGACATGCTGCAGATTCATGCCCGTAAACTGGCCCAGCGCCTGCTTCCTGTGGAACAGTGGAAAGGTATCATCGCGGTAAGCCGCGGCGGTCTGGTTCCGGCATCGCTGCTGGCGCGTGAGCTGGGTATTCGCTACGTCGATACCGTCTGCATCTCCAGTTACGATCACGATCACCAGCGCGAAATGAAAGTGCTGAAGCGCGCTGAAGGCGACGGTGAAGGCTTTATCGTTATCGACGATCTGGTCGACACCGGCGGCACCGCGCAGGCGATCCGTGACATGTATCCGAAAGCGCGTTTCTGCACCATCTTCGCCAAGCCTGCTGGCCGCGCGCTGGTGGATGACTACATTGTAGATATCCCGCAAAACACCTGGATTGAGCAGCCGTGGGACATGGGCGTGGTCTATATTCCGCCAATCGTCAAAAGCTGATTGATGCAACGCAAACAACGCCCGGTTAAGCCGGGCGTTGTGCTATTCGCGCCTCGCGCAGCCGGAGCGGGTGCAGTAAACTCATAGCCATCTATGCGACCGCCGCAGGAGAAACCGTCAGATGGCCGAAAAAAATCTTAGCGAAGAGTTATTCAAGCCGCGTTTTAAACATCCCGAAACCTCTTCCCTGGTGCGCCGCCAGCATCACGCTACCGCGCAGGTGCATAACGCGCTGGAGGGTGATACTCAGCGCGGCTGGTATCGCATGCTCAACAAACTGCTCTGGACATGGCGCGGCCTGTCACCGCAGGAGATCAGCGAAGTTCTGGCGCGTATCGCCGTCAGCCGCTTTGAACACACCGATGAGGCGCTGCTGGATACGGTAATCGGCTATCGCGGCGGCAACTGGAATTTTGAGTGGTCAAAGCAGGCGGCGCTCTGGCAGCAGCGGGCGATGCAGAGCGAGCAGCATGATGAAGCGGGCCAGCAGTGGCTGCATGCGGCGAATCTCTACAGCCTCGCGGCCTATCCCTATATCAAAGGCGATGAGCTGGCGGATCAGGCGCAGGTGCTGGCTAATCGCGCCTATGAAGAGGCGACCCGGCGGCTGCCGGGCGAGCTGAAATCGCTGACGTTTCCCGTCAGTGGCGGCAGCCCGGTTACCGGGTTTCTGCATATGCCGGCGCAGGCCAGCGCACCTTATCCCACCGTAATGCTGTGCGGAGGGCTTGATTCGCTGCAGAGCGATCACTATCGGCTATTTCATGACTACCTGGCCCCGCGCGGTATCGCTATGCTGACGCTGGATATGCCATCGGTTGGCTATAGCAGTAAATGGACGCTGAACCAGGATACCAGCCATCTGCATCAGCAGGTTCTGCGCGAGCTCAGCAATGTGCCGTGGATCGATCACACCCGCGTGGCGCTGTTTGGCTACCGCTTTGGGGCCAATATTGCGACCCGACTCGCCTGGCTTGAGGTGCCGCGTATCCGTGCCGTAGCCACGCTGGGCGCGATGGTGCACGGCGTGTTTGTTGACGCGGCGCGTCAGCAGCAGCTACCGGACATGTATATGGATATGCTGGCGAGCCGGCTCGGTATGGCGTCAACGTCCGACAGTAACCTGCGCATTGAGCTGAATCGCTATTCGCTAAAAGTACAGGGTCTGCTGGGACGCCGCACCCCGGTGCCGATGCTGGCCGCTTACTGGCCGGACGATCTTTTCAGCCCGGAAGAGGACTCGCGCCTGATTGCCGGCTCGTCGGCGCAGGGGAAAACGCTGGCTATCCCGGCCTCACCGGTATTTCACAGTTTTGAGAAAGCGCTGAATCAGATCTGTGACTGGCTCAGCAAACAGTTGCAGCGGTAACTGGCAAAATGCAAAACCTCTGCTAAAACTTAATGTCGGCCTACTACGCGCTGCGCCCTTTGCGCAGCGCGCTGCTTTTTTACGGTTTATTTGAGGGAGAGAATTAGCATGACGTTACCGAGTGGTCACCCCCGTAGTCGCCTGCTTAAGCGCTTCACCGAATTGGGGCCGTACATCCGTGAAGGAAAATGCGAAGATACGCGTTTCTTTTTTGACTGCCTGGCTGCCTGCGTTAACGTAAAGCCTGCACCAGAGAGCCGCGAGTTCTGGGGCTGGTGGATGACGCTGGATGCGCACAGCGATCACTTTACCTACGAATATCACTTCGGCCTGTTTGATAAAGAGGGCGACTGGAGTGTGACAACCATTAAAGGTAAAGAGAACAATGAGCGTGTAGAGAGCACACTGCGTAACTTTCATGAGCGGCTGAAAGCGATGCTGCACGAGCAGAAGCTCGATCTGCGCCCCGCCGCTGGCTTTAAAGAAGAGCCGGTTAAGCTGAGCGCATAACGTAAAAAAAGAGCCGGTCTTGCGCCGGCTCTTGCGTTGTCAGGGTATCAATATCACAGCGGGTAATCAGAACTGATAGGTCAGCGCGACGGCCACCACATCGTCATTGTTCAGCCCCAGCCTGTTGTTGTCATCCAGCTGATTAATTTTGTAATCCACCATGGTCGACATGTTTTTATTGAAGTAGTACGTCAGGCCCAGATCAACATATTTCACCAGGTCTTCATCACCCACGCCTTCAATATCCTTGCCCTTGGTCTGTACATAGCCGAGTGACGGACGCAGACCGGAATCAAACTGATACTGCGCCACCATTTCGATGTTCTGCGCTTTATTAGCAAAGCCGCGCGTGCCGATTGGCGTCATGTTGCGCGTCTCGGTGTAGATAGACGCCAGGTAGAGGGCGTTGGCATCATATTTGATACCGGCTCCCCAGGATTCCGCTTTGTCGCCGTGTCCGAGCAGGCCAGCCTGCTGCTGCTGGCTGGTGCGATCGGATGAGGTAATGGCTGACATCAGGCTGACGCCGCTATCGCCAATGGTATAGCCCAGGGATGCGCCGTAGCCGTCGCCGTTCTGGGTGCTGGTATCCGCTGCGCTGCCGCGGCTGTTCGCGCTGTCGGCGTCGTTTTTACCCTGATACTGCAGGGCGAAGCGCAGGCCATCCACCAGACCAAAGAAATTACTGTTGCGGTAGGTTGCCACGCCTGATGTGCGCGCCGCCATAAAGTTATCGGTGCGCGCGGTGCCGTCACCCCCGAACTCAGGGAAAACGTCGGTCCAGGCTTCGACGTCATACAGTACGCCGTAGTTACGGCCATAATCGATTGAGCCGTAGTCGCCAAATTTCAGGCCGGCAAAGCCCAGGCGGGTTTTGTTGCCATTGTTTGCGTCACTGCCTTCCGAGCGGTTGCCCTGAAACTGGTATTCCCACTGGCCGTAACCCGTCATCAGATCGTTGATCTGCGTCTGACCTTTAAACCCGAGACGCACGTAAGTTTTATCACCGTCCGCGCCCGCATTGTCACTGAAATAGTGCATCCCTTTTACGCGACCATAGAGATCCAGTTTGTTACCGTCTTTATTATAAATTTCTGCGGCTTGTGCCGTTGTGGCCAGAGCCAGTGCGGAAACAACCAGTGCCAGTGTGCTTTTCTTCATTTGCTATCAATCCCGATGAGTAAAAAAAGTATGTACCCGTGAAAAGGTTTGTAAAACACGGGACGTTTTACCGATCGCTGATGAAGGTTTTATGACAGATTTGCGCAATCGGGGTGAATGAGGTAGCGCAGTTGCGCTGACAGGCCTGCGGAAATTCGCGCTTTTCCCGGCGTGGCTGTTGGCTTCCTTGCTGACTCCTGATAAAACGTCCGTTCGCGGATTTTTTCTCAGATGGCAGGAAAATATGAGTGGCAGTCAGACCCTGGTGGTCAAATTGGGTACCAGCGTTCTCACCGGCGGTTCGCGCCGGCTGAATCGGGCGCACATGGTGGAGCTGGTTCGCCAGTGTGCACAAATGCACGCGGCGGGACATCGCATTGTCATTGTCACCTCCGGCGCGATTGCGGCCGGACGTGAACACCTTGGCTATCCCGAACTGCCACCGACCATCGCCTCAAAGCAGCTGCTGGCTGCGGTGGGGCAGAGCCGTCTGATTCAGCTGTGGGAGCAGCTGTTCTCTATTTATGGCATCCATATCGGGCAGATGCTGCTGACGCGCGCGGATATGGAAGATCGCGAACGCTTTCTTTATGCGCGCGATATGCTGCGCGCGCTGCTGGATAACCATATCGTTCCGGTGATTAACGAAAACGACGCGGTCGCCACGGCGGAAATTAAAGTTGGCGATAACGACAACCTCTCGGCGCTGGCGGCGATGCTGGGCGGAGCGGACAAACTGCTGCTGCTGACCGATCAGCAGGGGCTGTTTACCGCCGATCCGCGCACCAATCCGGAGGCGCAGCTGATTGGCGACGTGCACCAGATTGATGATGCGCTCCGGACGCTGGCGGGCGGCAGCGTGTCAGGATTGGGCACCGGCGGTATGGCGACCAAACTGCAGGCTGCGGATGTCGCCTGTCGCGCCGGCATCGATGTGATTATCGCTGCCGGCAGTCGTCCTGATGTGATTAGCGATGTGCTGAACGGCAAACCGGTCGGCACGCGCTTTCACGCACAGCAGTCGCCGCTGGAGAACCGCAAGCGCTGGATTTTCGGCGCGCCGCCGGCCGGCGAAATCACCATTGATGATGGTGCCCTGGCAGCGGTGCTGGAGCGCGGCAGTTCGCTGCTGCCTAAAGGCATCCGCGAGGTGCAGGGAAATTTCTCACGCGGTGAGGTGATCCGGATCCGCAACCTGCAGGGACGCGATATCGCCCACGGCGTGACGCGTTACAACAGCGATGCGATGCGCATGATCGCCGGACATCACAGCCAGGAGATCGGTGATATTCTCGGTTATGAGTATGGCCCGGTTGCCGTGCATCGCGACGATATGGTTGTCAGCTAAGGAGCAGAAAATGTTAGAGGAAATGGGTAAGGCGGCGCGGGCGGCATCGTACGCGCTGGCGGCGCTCTCCACCGCAGAGAAAAATCAGGTGTTGCTCACCCTGGCTGAAGGGCTGGAGGCGGATCACGCAGAGATTCTGGCGGCGAATGAACAGGATCTGGCCGACGCGCGGCAGAGCGGCATGAGCGCGGCGCTGCTCGATCGCCTGACGCTGACGCCGCAGCGGCTGAAAAGTATTGCCGATGATGTGCGGCAGGTCTGCCAGCTGGCCGATCCGGTCGGACAGCTGATTGACGGGGGCCAGCTCGACAGCGGCCTGCGTATTGAACGGCGTCGTGTGCCGCTCGGCGTAGTGGGCGTTATTTACGAAGCGCGTCCAAACGTCACCGTTGATGTGGCGGCTCTCTGCCTGAAAACCGGCAACGCAGCCATCCTGCGCGGCGGCAAAGAGACGTGGCGCACCAATGCGGCCACGGTCAGAGTCATTCAGCGTGCGCTGGTAAAGCACAACCTGCCAGCCGGAGCCATACAGGCGATTGAAAATCCGGATCGCGAGCTGGTCAGTCAGCTGCTGAAGCTGGATCGCTATGTCGATATGCTGATCCCGCGCGGCGGGGCAGGGCTGCATAAGCTGTGCCGCGAACACTCCACCATCCCGGTGATCACCGGCGGTATTGGCGTCTGCCATCTCTATCTTGATGAGACGATGGAGATCGCGCCGGCGCTTGAGATCATCGTTAACGCCAAAAAGCAGCGGCCGAGCGCCTGCAACTCGCTGGAGACGCTGCTGATCCATCAGGATCAGCTCGATCGTTTCCTGCCAGCTTTCCTGCAGCGTATGGCGCAGGAGAATATTACGCTGCACGGCGATGCTAATATTCTGGCGCAGCTGCAGGCGGGGCCGGCCAGCGTAGCCGCAGTGAGTGAGGCGCACTATCGCGATGAGTGGCTGTCAAACGATCTCAACGTGAAGCGGGTGGCGGACATGGATGAGGCGATTGCGCACATTCGTGAATATGGCACCCAGCACTCCGACGGCATTCTGACGCGCAGCATCCGGCACGCGAATGCGTTTGTTCAGCAGGTGGACTCTTCTGCGGTCTACGTCAATGCCAGTACCCGTTTCACCGACGGCGGCCAGTTTGGTCTGGGCGCTGAGGTCGCGGTCAGTACGCAAAAACTGCACGCGCGCGGCCCGATGGGGCTGGAAGCGCTGACCACCTACAAATGGATTGGTTGGGGCGACGATACGCTGCGCCGCTAGCCGTCCTGCCCGCCTGAGATGGGTACCTGTACAGGTACCCATTTTTTTTGCTTTAGATCCACTCAATATCACAGCTTTCTGAAATTTATCTGTCATCTGTGGCGCGTCAGCCGCTTTTCACCCATTTTTTTGTGTAAGCGCTGGCCCGGGTTTAACAGAAGATTCCTGAAAACCTCAGTCAGAACAAGCTGTCACACATTCATTGCTGGTTTAGCGCAGGCGGGCGAGGATAATGATCCTCCAGCTTCATTGATAATATCGCGTGGGTAGTAAACTAGCGGTAATATAAAATGAACTGGTAGCAAAAACCAAAATAACATTCAGTCTTTTACTGATGGCAGACAATTAACTGATGGTTAAAAAAGAGAGTACAAAACACGCTTTTACTGCCAGGCTGATTGCCGCATGCGAAAGTGCGGGAATTGTCGGACATGGACGAAACAAACAGGTTGCACAGGCGTTGCAGCAAAGAGGATGCAAAATCTCAACGCCGGGGGTATGGAAATGGTTCAACGGTCAGTCGATTCCGGATGACGGAAATTTATTAGCGCTCAGCGATCTGCTGGGCGTGCGCGTGGAGTGGCTGCAGTTTGGTATGGAGAAACCGGATGCCGCGCTCTCGCAGCAGCGTCTGCTCTCAGCCGGGCATATGTTCCGCGTGGAGAGCCTGGATATCGGCCAGCGTAGCGCGCAGGGCATTGCCGCGCGCGATGAGCTGGTAGAGACCATTCAGGCGATAGAATATGGGCTGGATGAGGCGCGCGTGCTCTTTAACGGCCGCCCGGCAGAGAGTATCCGGCTTATTGCGCTGAACAGCGATTCAATGGCCGGCACCTTCGCACCGCGCGATCAGCTGTTTGTTGATATCAGCGTGCATCGCTTTGATGGCGATGGAATTTATCTGTTTACGCTTGACGATCAGCTCTATCTTAAACGCCTGCAGCTGCAGCATAAAAAAGTGGCCGTTATCTCAGATAACAAGCGCTATGAGACCTGGTATCTGACGCTGGATGAAGCCGATTCTCTGCAGGTAATCGCCCGCGTCATCATGAGCCAGGCGCGTGATTATCAGATCCTGGGCTGAGCGATTGCCAGCACCGGCAGAAAAAATAACCCGGCTGAAATCATAAATTTAACTGCTGGTAAATAAAAAATTAACTGTTGGTGTTTGCCAAAGTATTAGAACATGTTAATAATTTGACCATAGATGGACGAAATCGTTGCCCCCGGATGGGCCCGCTCTTAAACAATTGAGGCGCTGCACAAGCGCGAAACTACCCACTCAAAATCAGTGTGTTTTGGGATGGGGTGGATACGCACTCAGCAGCGTTGTCAGTTGTCTCCTGCCTTCACTTCTCTCTGCTTTTTCCTGGCCGTTTTTTAACGACCGGGAAAGCGGATTGTGGGTGATTCCAGTGGCACACCGGACGCACCGGCCTCTGCCGGAAGGCCGCGTTTGCCACCCCATCGCCAAAAACTCATTCACAGGAGGAGTTATGGCGATTATCCAATATGGCAAGTCAGCGTTTACCGGTAATGCACGAACCCGGCGTCATCGACGACGCCAGCCACTCGCACGTCTGAACCGTACTATCGACAACGCACTCGGGTTCGAGTGCGATGACGTCACGCTGCGCACCGCTGAACGTATCTGTCAGCGGGAGATTCGATCCAGAGTAGAGCGTGCCGTACTGGCGCCGGGACGCTCGCACACTGAAAGCGCCAGTTTCGATAACTGCTGTTTACCCCACGTTCATCTCTACGCTACCCGTTAAGTTTCCTCTGCTTTTCCAGTTCTCAACGGAACGTTTTTACATTGCTCACTGTTTAATCGCGCTTGAGCGTTGCGCTTGATTCTGGCGTGCGCGAATGGCTGACCGATCAGTGATGTTTAAGTGTGCTGAGCCTGCGCGCAGCGTACTCCGCGTTGCGCCTCAAAGAAGGAACGGATATGAGCCAGATTATTGCCATTTTAAATTTTGAAGAGGGTTATCGCGAAGCGCCCTATCTGGATACGCAGGGCTTCCCCACCGTGGCGGGCGGCATCCGCATCGGACCAAAAGGCGCCTCGCTGAGTAACTACATCTTTCAGGTGCCGCGCCGCGTCGGGGACGTCTGGAAGCAGTGCATCGTGGAGAAAAAAGTGCAGGAGATGCAGCAGCGTGAACTGATCCGCCAGGCGCTGCTGAAGTGCAACGACGCCCGCAGTGATGTGCTGATTAGCATGGCATATCAGATGGGCGTGGAGGGGCTGGCGCTGTTTCGCGGCATGCTCACCTCGGTCACGCAGGGCGACTTTGACGCCGCCGCAAATGCCATGCTGGATAGCCTGTGGGCGCGGCAGACAGCCGGACGCGCCCGGCGGCATGCGGAAGCGATGCGCAGCGGCACCTATGACATCTACCGGGGGCTGCTATGAACATGAAGTGGATGATCTTCATCATTGCAGTACTGGCGGCAATCATACTGCTGCTCCTGCTGCAGCGCTTTACCACGCTGGAGTTTGTTAAACATGCGCGCCTGCTGTTTAAAACCTGGTCGGTATGGCTCGCCTCACTTGGCTCCATGCTCAGCGCATGGGCGCAATCCTTTCCCGCTTCCGCGCTCGATGCCTGGAACGCGCTGCCGCCGGACGTCAAAGAGGTTCTGCCGCACAACTATCTGGGGCTGATTGGTGCCTTTATGGTGGCAATGGGCGTTATGGCGCAGTTTGTGCGGCAGAGAAATCTGGCGGAAAAACGCAGCGCGCTGGAGGAAAAATCATGAGTTTTCTTCTTTCCCTGCTGGCGGGCAGCTGGCACTGGCTGGCGGCGCTGTTCGGCATCATCGCCGCGCTGGTAGCCAGCTACGCTGGCGGTAAAAAGATCGGCAAAGTGCAGCAGCAGGCCAGAGCAGACACCGAACGCGCAGAAAAAACAGCGGCGCAGGCGGTAGCGGTTAACCAGCAGCAGCAGCAGCTGCGTGAGGAGGCCCGACGTGTGGAAATCAGCAACAGTAATCTTGATGATGCTGCCGCTCGTGACAAGCTGCAGCAGTCGAAGTACCACCAGCCCTGAGGCGCCGGTCGTTATCGATTCCGCCTGCTCTCTGTTTTCACCCATTTATACCCACGGCAGTGATGCCGACCGCATGGATATTCGCACCGTGCGCGCCATTAACAATCACAACGACCTCTGGGATCGGCACTGCCGCACGCCGGCACGCTAACGCCGCTCCTTCTGACGCTATTCCAATACCCTGTATAAGCCGAGGAGGCTGACATGATCGAAGTTAATTCATTTGCTGAACTGCGTACCACTGCACCTGCCAAAAACGGCGATTCTGCGTTTCTGCGCCGCTACAATGCGGACTCAAACTTTCGCGGTGGCGGTGACTTTACCGGTTTTATCGGGACAACCACGGCGGCTGACGATGGCGGTACGCTGGCGGTCGGTAATGGCTTCTACTGGAAGCGCGTGATCAACGATCCGGCAGACCTTAACGTCTACCACTTTGGTGCGAAGGGGGATGGCTACGCCAATGACACCGAACCCTTCAAACGCATGCTGGCGTGGACCCAGGGCTACAGCGGCAATATCCGCGATCTGCCGGTGCGCTTTCCGGGCGGTAAATTCCTGATTAACCCGATAGATATCAGTGATACTGAGGTCGCCTTCTTTGGCCTGCAGGGGGATGATGTGGAGCTGGGTTCGCTGCCGCGTACCACGATCATTTCCGACAAGAGCGCCAATACGGTGTTCAAGGTGAAGGCGCGCCGCACCGCGATCAAGGGGATCACCTGGCACGGTCAGGCGTCCGCCGATACCAATACCAACAAAGGCACCATCACAGCCGAGCTGTGTACCAACGTGCAGCCCTTCTTCGAAAACACCTGCATCGAAGGCTCTACGGTAAATATCTACTGTTTCCGCGCGCAGAATAGCGGCGGGACCGTAATCAAAGTGCTGGATACCCTCGACAGTAAGTTTGACCAGATCTACACCCTGTGGACCTACGGGCGCGTATTCGACATCGGCTGGTCAAACTCGCCGAAAGGTAAGTGGGACCACTCCACCGCGATTGAGATCTGCAACTGTAACTTCCAGACCGGTTACGGTGACGCCACGCTCTATATGCCGCGCGTGACGCAGGGCATTATGCGTAACGTCTGGATTGAGCATACGCGTAACCCAGGCGATCTCTCCGACGGCGGCTGGACCATCGATACGCTGAACATTGAGGATTGCGGCTCGCCGTTTAACCTCAATAACGCCCGCGTGATCATGCGCCAGATTGGCCTGCAGTCGGGTGCCACTATCTCCAACGATCTGGCGGGCACGCGCTGGCTCTCGACGTTTGAGTATGGCTACCGGCGCGAGGAGAACCACGGCACTATTATTACCGGCTCCCTGCGTACGGGTTACTACAGCGGCCATAAAGTCACCAATAACACCGATACCGATAACTGGTATCGCCTGGGACAGCTCTTTTTCCCGGTGGCGAACCAGCAGTGGGTAATGGAGCTGATTGGTAAAGCGGATGCCACCCAGCCCACCGGCACGGCGGCATCGCCGGTCAATATGGCCGGCACCGGTAAAACCTGGATCAACCTGCAGCGGCTGGATACCGTCTGGGCTGACGCCTGCCATATGGGCCAGCCTGCGGTGATGGATATCCGCTACAACCGGGTCGGCACCACCTATGCGGTAGTGTGGGTTAAGCTGCGCGCCAAAAGCGGTGATACGCTGATTAACCTGAAAACCACCGGACCAACGCGTTTTGAGTCAGGCTCCTGCTCGCTGTTCCAGACTGACTTTTCAGTCGTAACCGATACCACCAAAATGGGCACACTCAAGCCTGCGGCGCGCTTCGGCCTGCATAACGGTGTAGCTGGCATTGGTGCCAATGAGAAAGGGGTGCTCACTGTCGCGACGGCAGCGGGTAATCCCACCAATAAAACGGCCCCTTCGGGCTTTGTGCTGGTCAATATCAACGGTGTTGATCGTAAGCTGCCTTATTACGATTAAGGCCAGCACCTTTTTGGCGAGGCTCCGGCCTCGCCTTTTTTTTTGTGGTGAAAAACGCACCGGCGCTGCTGAAAAAGCGGACGGTTGAATCACCGCATCTTGACGCCGCGCGTCACATTTCCTATTTTTACTCCCCGTAGTTCCCGCCCCATTGCCGGTGTAGCTCAGTTGGTAGAGCAGCGCATTCGTAATGCGAAGGTCGCAGGTTCGACTCCTGTTTCCGGCACCAGTTAATTCCATCTCTTATCGATCATTTTCTCCTGCTCCTTTCAGCATCTGCATAAGACAGCCTCAGGCAGACGCCGGCTGGACGTATTCCTGTCCGTTGACCAGACTTAGCGTTCCCCCCGAAAAGGAGAATGCACAATGAGTACCCGATACAAAGTGACCTATGAACATCAGGATGGCGACGTTAAAAAGCGCGAAGAGGTGATACTGGAGAGCGAAAATGAGCCTTCAGATGAAGAGGCGCATGAAGCGGTGCTGCAGGATCTTGCGATGATGAAAACTCCCGGTACCGGCGTAGATGGCGTGGCGAAGTTCGATATTATCAGTATCGCCCCGGCTGACGAGTAAAAAGGGGCGGTTGCCCCTTACCTCTTACCCCTGCAGCAGCTTAAGCACCTGCTGCGGTTCCTGCTGCGCCTTTGCCAGCACGGAGTTACCGGCCTGCTGCAGAATTTGCTGACGCGCCATCGCTGACACTTCCTGCGCATAGTCAGCGTCTTCAATACGCGAGCGGGCTGCTGCGTAATCGGTTGTGCTCTGGCTCTGCAGCCGCTGCGCCGACTCCAGCCGGTTGGCAATCGCACCCAGCTGGCTGCGCCGGCTGTCAATCAGCGCCAGGGCGCGATCCAGCGTTGCCAGCGGATCGTCCGGATGCTTCAGGCGGATCTCATCGCCCATCTCTGAAACACGCATCGTCGTCAGATTGGTTGAGGCATCAGTGGTTGAAGAGATGCCCGCCTGAAAATAGATCTGAATATCACCGGTGCCCTGCAGCGTTTTCAGCATGATACTGCCGCTGCTGTCGTGAGTCACAAAGGTCGCTGTTTTATCAATGCCGATATCCGGCGCATCCATATAGTAGTTGCCGTCACCGTCCAGCCGCAGCACGTCGCTGGCGCTCTGGCCTGAAACATCGGTATAGCGCAACTCAACGTTTGCCGGGTCCAGCGTGACGTAAGCCGTACCGGTTACGCTGTTTACGCTGCTAAAACTGTTGATAGCACTGCTGCTGACAGCGCTGATAGCCAGGGAACTGCTGCCGGTCTCGTCAGTATGCGCGGCCACCGCTGCGTTGAAATATTGAAAATTACCGCCGCCGTTATCAACTTCCATCACGTACTGTGAACCGCTCTGCAGCAATCGCGCATTACTCAGGCTATTTCCGCTGGCATCCGTAAAGCTGAGCGTGGCGCTGCTGGTATCAATAGCGGGCGTTTGCGTTACAGCAGCCGGTAGCGTAGCAAAATCGGCACTGCTTTTGGTCGGGGCGCTGGTGACCTGCGCGATAACATTTCCGCTGCTGCCAAAGTCCAGCGTGGCAGCGTGATAGAGACCGCCTTGCTCAACATAATAGCTGCCGTTATCAACGGTGAGATGCGCGGCGGGCGTAGCGGCAAGCGCAGTGCCATCTGATTGCTGAAAATTAACTGCCGGAATAGCACGCGCCGCTATAGTGTTTACGCTGCTATAGAGCGGGGTGGATGTGGCGCGGCTGATGGCCACCGTTCCGGCGGCATTAGCGGTGTCCCAGCGGGCGCTTACCGCCGCCAGATAGTATACCGGCTTGCCGTCAGCGCCGGTGCTCTGCACATACTGCCGGTTATCCGCGCTGCTGCGCATCAGCTGCGGCGCGCCTGACGAAGGCGTATAGGTCACAGTAATAGCCGGATTGGTGAAATTCATATTGGTGGCAAGGCCGGTCACGCGGTTAACCGGCGTCACTTTGCCGCTGATGCCACCGATCACCAGATCTTTCAATCCCAGCGCGCCAACGCTAAAGCCCGGCGCGGAAAGGTCCAGCATAATCTTTTCACGATCGTTGGCACCAACCTGGAAACCGATTTGTCCGGCGCTGCCATCGAGCGTTTTGATGCCATTAAACGCAGCCGTACTGTTCAGACGATCGATCTCTTTCAGGTTAAGGTTAATCTCTCCCTGAATGGAATCGGCGTCACTCTGCGAAAGGGTACCGTTCAGTCCCTGTACCGCCAGCTGCCGGATACGCTGAACGCGATTATTGATCTCATCCAGAGCGCCAGCAGTGGTATTTACCAGCGACAGCCCATCGCCTGCGTTACGCTGCGCCTGCTGCAAACCGCGCTGCTGACTCTGCATCCGGTTTGCTATGGCCTGTCCTGCCGCATCATCACTTGCGCTGTTGATACGCATTCCGGAAGAGAGATTACGTATCGCTGTTCCCAGCGCTGACTGGCTTTTGTTTGTGTTCTGCACCGCATTAAGGGCAGAAAGGTTGGTTTGCAGGGAAATCATTTACTAACTCACCGGTTGTGCTGTTGATAGCGTTATCGGCAGAAAGTGATTTTATTTTAACCATTATTTGACCTAAGTCGCTGTAGCGCTGCGGTGCTGTGATTTACAGCGGAATCGCGATCTTTTTTTACTGATATTAATCCTGGTGACCTTTACGCGTTTATCTTATCAGTCAGCGTAATATTCCTTTATTAAAGCTAATCAATCTGCATTTTAATTAATGGCCGGTTTGCTGCGTAAATTCTGTTTTCCTGGCCTCCCCATTGACCCTGGCTGGTTCAGCAGAGAGAATGCCGTTTAAAGTTTTGAAACAGATCGCATTTTAAGGGCCTGAAGCCCATTGCAGTATGGCTGCGATAGCCATACTGGATTAACGCCTCCTGCTTCTCACGCGGCGTAACAGACGCAGCGGAATAATAAAAGAGCAGGGCGCACAGCACATATCATTAATGTTGCCACACGTTACGTTAAGGCCGCTGAAAAGTCGGTAAAACGATTTGCGCGACGTCGCGCCGCAGAGCGCGGCAGGCCGGACGCGGATAACTTATTGATAAAGAATGATACCCAGCTGAAGCTGACGCTAAAGCCGCCATTCTTTGCCCGCCATCCAGCCAGATTGCGAGGTGAATCGCAGGCAGCCGGGCGTCGTCAGCGGTATGCATTTACAAACGAATAATAAATAGTTCTGGCGTGCAGCGCTGGCGAAATTCTTATTATTACTTTGAGTGTTCGTTTATTTAATTAGCGGAGTTCCTTACTGAGGAAACTCCGAAAAAAATCCGGAATACAGTTAAGCCGGACGCAGGAATATGCCACAAAGCACGCGCTTTATCTGAACGGCGATGTTTAACGCCGCTGCGTTCGCCTTATTAATACTGACAAACCGATTTCTGAGGTCTCATGCAAAATCCCGTAAACGACGTGTTACTGAGCGTCATTGTGCCGGTGTATAACGCGGCTGCTTATCTGGAAAGAAGCATTAATAGTCTGCTGCAGCAGACGGAAATGCGCTTTGAAGCGATTTTTATCAATGATGGCTCAACGGATACGTCACAGGCCATTCTTGAGCGGTTTGCGCACCATCCGCAGTTCCACATCATTGAGCAGTCCAATATGGGCGTCTCTGCGGCACGGAATCAGGGGCTGCGCAGCGCACGCGGTAAATTTATCTGTTTTTTAGACGCGGATGACTTTCTGCCGCACGACGCCTTTGCCACCTGGGTAGGGCTGATGCAGGAAAATATCGGCATGTGTATCGGCGAGTCGCAACATTTTACGCCAGCCGGTGAGCCGCTGGATCAGCCAGCCAACCGTGACGCATCGCGGCAGATGAGCGCGGCGGCAGCGGTCAACGACGTGCTCTATTTCCATCCCCGTCACGGCATCTGCGACAAGGTATTTCGCGCGGACGTTATCCGGCAGCATCAGCTGCGTTTTAACGAGGAGATCTTCAACTTCGAAGATCTGCTGTTTGTGATGAATTACCTCTATCTGCTGCAGAACCAGCAGGTCATCGCCACCGAACGCGTGGTCTACCACTACGTGAAGTCAGACAACTCCGCCACCCGTTCGGCGCTGCGTGAAAAGCACTTCTCCTTTGCGCGTTCGTTTGGCCGGATGAAGGCGTTTATGACCCGGCAGCACCATCGCTACTACTACCATCTCGTGCTCAAGGTCACCTCTTCCTACATCAGCAAGGGGCTGAACAGCCGTGAATTCAGCGGCGCCTTTATTGAAGATTATATCGCGCTTTATCGCCGCAGTTTCCGCGCCTATCTCTCTTCCGGCCCGATGCTGAATCCCTGGAGTCTCTATTTCACCCTCTTTTTTGTCAGCCCGCGCGGCGTTTCACAGCTGCGCCGCCTGGCGCGTAAAGCGTAAGGGGAGCCGGAATGAAAGAGAAACTCAGAAACTCAATGTGGATGATCGCTGAAAAGCTGATCGCCGTTTTTGGCCTGATTTTTGTGACCTCTTACGTCGCCAAATATGTCGGCCCGACCACCTTCGGCATTATCTCACTCTCAATGCTGATTTTTCAGTTTTTGCAGAGCATCGCGGTAATGGGCAGCGATGTCATATTGCTGAAGCGCATTGCGCAGAACCACCGTTCGGGTATTCGTCTGATGATGGCTGCAGGCCTGCTGGTGCTGGGCGTCTACAGCGTCCTGGCGATTAGCGGCATGCTGATCATGAAGGCGGAGTGGAGCCCGGACGCGGTAGTCTTTATCTGTGCCGCTGCGCTGGCCTGCCTTTTCTCGGCGCTCGATCTGGTTAACATCTACAACGAGGCGATGCTCAATGCCCGTCTCAATGTGATCGCTAACGTTATCGGGCTGGCGATCAGCCTCTCGGTGCGGTTCCTTATCTCCTGGCTGGAGCTCGATCCGCGCTACCTGGCGATCCCGATTGTGCTCGCCACCTTTATTCCCTTTGTCATTAAGCTCGCGCTGTTTATGCGCCAGCACCGCCATGAACCGCTGCCGGCGCTGCGTCAGCTGAAGCAATATTCGCGCTATATGGTGGCATCAGGCATGTCGCTGGTTATCTCGGCGATTGCGGTCGGCATCTATACGCGCGTCAACCAGGTAAGCGTCTCTTACTTCCTCGGCGTAAAAGAGGCGGGCATTTTCTCTGTGGCGCTGACGCTCTCCACGGCGTGGGTATTTTTACCGGCCGCACTGCTGGCATCGTTTTATCCCGCTTTCTTTGCCGAGCGCAACCGCGATCGGGCGATCGTCAAAGCGCAGCAGCTGCATCTGCTGGTGATTGGCGTCTCTGCGCTGGTAATTATGGCGATCTGGCTGCTGTCAGGCTGGTTTATTGGTCACTTTTACGGCGCTGCCTATCTGGATGCGGTAGCCCCGACGCTGCTGCTGAGCGTGGGTGCAATGTGCGGTGTGCTGAGCAGCGTGATGGACCGCTTCATTGTGAAATACAACGGCTATCGCTTTTTGATCAAAAAGACCTTTGCGGTACTGGTTATTTGCCTGATCTCTTCGCTGCTGCTGGTGCCGCATTACGGCCTGACCGGTGCTGCACTGAGCGTGGTGATTACCGAATTCGTCTCCTTCTCCCTGCTTAATTATTTTTTCACCGCGCAACCCGTGGCGCGGATCCACCAGGTTTTTTTCAACCCCAGGAAGCTATGGCAGTTATTTAGCAATTACAAAACCTCAGACAGTAAAGAGAGTTTATCATGAATGACAATCCGCTCTTCAGTATCATCATTCCCGTTTATAACTCACAAAATACCATCCGGCGCACGCTGCTGAGCGTTTTGAACCAGACGTTCAGCAGTTATGAAGTGGTGGTGGTTAACGACGGCAGCCGCGACGACAGCGCGCAGATTCTGTCTGAGTTTGCCAGCTATCCGCAGATAACCGTGCTGGAGCAGATCAACGCCGGCGTCAGCGCTGCGCGCAATACCGGGCTGTTAAAGGCGCGCGGCGACTACGTGCTCTTCCTGGACGCCGACGACTGGGTCGATGACAATTTCCTGATGAGTTTTAAGCAGAATCTCAACGCCTGGCCGGCTGAAACCGTAGACCTGATGGTCGGCCACCTGAATGACGATCGCATTGGCAAGGTGTCGCAGGCGGGCTTTTTCAGCCAGCACGATATCCCTTATGTGCTGGGCGAGCTGGAGATCAGCGACAACATCGGCTATCTGCATAATAAATGCTACCGCCGGGAGATTATTGAATCCCTGAACCTGCGCTTTCTGGAGGGGATCTCAATGAGTGAAGATCTGCTGTTTAACCTGAAATATTTCAGTTGCATCAGTAACTTCCTGATTACGCCTAACGCGGCTTATCACTATGAAGATACCAGCGGATCGCTCTCCAAGCAGAAGGTGCAGTACAGTGAATTAAAGGTGCGTAAGCAGTCGCTGACCGCGCTGTATGACACCATCGTCGATAAATATCAGGCCAGCGAACTGGACCACTTTCTGAAAGGGATCTCAAAGCGCGTGCTGGCGCTGGATATGCAGATTGTCACTGCTATGTATCACGCTTCCTTTTCACCGGCAGATATCGCAACCGAAATAGAACAGATAAAGCGCGGAAAATACTCAAAAGGTATCTTCACGCTGCTGAATAAAAATGAAAAACTGAAGTACATGATTATGAATCTGAACTCACTCACAGCGTACTATTTCCTCTATGCGTTATACAGAATGCGCGCATTCTGATCCCTGACCCTCCCGGTGTTGCCCTCCGATCTCTGTCTCTGGCAGAAGAGGGCAGCAGCCGGGAGAGACCGCTGCTTTTACCTTTCGGTTGTTTACTTCACTTGCACAATTTTTGTGACTCAGGTCAAATAACGTCAGGCAATCGATTGCGCGCCGGTTTTGTGCATTTTTAAAGCATAAATTTACCAGCCTGCGCATTTTTGCTGCTTTTGTGACGCGTATCTTGCGTTGTGCCCCCCGCACGGTGACAAAAACGTATAGCATGAGCGCGGTTGAACGGCAGCCCGCAGCGGTTGACCGTGAACAGAGAGCCGGAAACCGGCTGCAATAATGATGATTCTGGAGAGAGTGATGAACAACTCACAAACCAGCACGCTGGCAACCGCCAGAGCGGCCAGGGGCTGGAGCAAGAGTGACACGGTGTGGATGCTGGGTCTGTATGGTACGGCGATCGGTGCCGGAGTGCTGTTTCTGCCGATTAACGCCGGTGCCGGCGGGCTGCTGCCGCTGCTAATCATGGCCGTACTGGCATTCCCGATGACCTTCTATGCGCACCGCGCGCTGACGCGTTTCGTCCTCTCGGGTAAAAATCCGGGTGAAGATATCACTGACGTGGTGGAAGAGCACTTTGGCAGCGGGGCAGGTAAGATCATCACGCTGCTCTATTTTTTTGCTATCTATCCCATTCTGCTGATGTACAGCGTGGCCATCACCAATACCGTAGACAGTTTTATGGTGCATCAGCTTGGCCTGGTGTCGCCGCCGCGCGCGCTGTTGTCGCTGCTGCTGATCAGCGGGATGATGGTTATCGTGCGCTTTGGCGAGCAGATGATCGTAAAGGCGATGAGTATTCTGGTCTTTCCGTTTGTTGCCGTCCTGATGCTGCTGGCCGCCTGGCTGGTTCCGCACTGGCACGGCGCCGCGCTGCAAACGCTGTCGTTTAGCGAGGCAACGGGCAGCGGCAATCTCTGGATGACGCTGTGGCTGGCGATTCCGGTAATGGTTTTTTCATTTAACCATTCGCCGATTATCTCGTCGTTTGCCGTCGCAAAACGCGACGAATATGGTGCCGGTGCGGAAAAACGCTGCTCGCGCATACTGGCCAGTGCGCATCTGATGATGGTGGCTACGGTGATGTTTTTTGTGTTCAGCTGCGTGCTGAGCCTGTCGCCAGCCGATCTGCAGGCAGCGAAAGCGCAGAACATCACCATTCTTTCTTATCTGGCTAACCATTTTCAGGTGCCGATGATCGCCTGGCTGGGGCCGATTGTCGCGATGGTCGCGATCACGAAATCGTTTCTGGGGCACTATCTGGGGGCGCGCGAAGGTTTTAACGGCATCGTCACCAAATCGCTGCGCAGCCGCGGTAAAGCAATCGCGCCGCAGAAGCTGAACCGGCTGACCACGCTGTTTATGCTGCTGACCACCTGGCTGGTGGCAACGCTAAACCCCAGTATTCTTGGCATGATTGAAACGCTGGGCGGGCCGGTTATCGCGGCGATCCTGTTTTTGATGCCGATGTATGCGATTCAGAAAGTGCCGGCAATGCGCCAGTACAGCGGGAAAATCAGCAACCTCTTTGTGGTAATCATCGGACTGCTGGCGATCTCTTCTGTCGCCTGGTCGCTGTTCAACTGACCACAGCCGGGTCGCCGTCACCGGCGGCCCGGGCGTGGGCATTACGCCAGCGCGGTTTTAAACACGCTCATCGACTGCGCCAGCCGATCGGCCTGCTCCTGCAGCGCCTGTGAGGCGGCGGATGCCTCCTGCACCAGCGAGGCATTCTGCTGCGTCACCGCTTCCATCTGCGTAATAGCCTGATTAATTTCACCAATGCCGCTGCTCTGCTCGCTGCTGGCAATCGTAATTTCACTCATGATCTCAGCCACGCTCTGCACGCTGCTGACGACTTCACCTATGGTAGAGCCGGCGTGCGTCACCAGGCGGCTGCCTTCATCGACTTTTGCCACCGAATCTTCAATCAGAACTTTGATCTCTTTAGCGGCGGAGGCGGAGCGCTGGGCCAGATTACGCACTTCCGATGCCACCACGGCAAAGCCGCGTCCCTGTTCACCGGCACGCGCTGCCTCAACGGCGGCGTTGAGCGACAGAATATTGGTCTGGAAAGCGATAGAGTCGATGACGCTGATAATATCGACGATCTTCTTCGAGGAGTAAGCAATCGCCTCCATTTTATCGATAACCTGCTCCATCACCACGCCACCCTCTTTAGCCACCTCAGAGGTTTTTGATACCAGCGAGTTCGCTTCGCGCGCGTTGTCGGCGTTGTGCTTCACGGTCGCGGTCATCTGCTCCATCGCGGAAGCGGTCTCTTCCAGCGAGCTCGCCTGCTGCTCGGTGCGCGAAGAGAGATCGATATTGCCGCTGGAGATCTGATTAGAGGCAACGGCGATGGTATCGGAGCCGGCGCGCACGTTAGAAACGATGGTCATCAGATTGTCATTCATGGTCTGCAGCGCCTGCATCAGCACGCCGGTTTCATCTTTACTGCGTACCGTTATGCGCGAACTGAGATCGCCGGCGGCCACTTTGCTGGCTACGGTGACGGCCTCATTTAGCGGACGCACGATAGAGCGGGTCAGCAGCAGACCCAGCAGCGCGGCGGCAGCGATGGCGATAGCCGTGAAAATTACGGAAACCTGAATCGCCGTGGTGCCATCCTCAATGATGCCGACCCCTTCCTGATGGAGCTGGCTGGCCTGAGAGTCAGCAAAAGCGGCCGCGCTGAGCAAAAAGGTGTTTTGCGTCTGAGTAATCTTTTTCAGCACGTAGTTGCTGGCTTCCTCTGTCTTGCCATCCCGCACCAGCGCCAGCACCTCATTTTTTTGCTGTTCAAACAGCTTGCTGGCGGCAAGTAATCCGGCAATTTTCTTTTTGCCTATCGGCGTGACCTGGATGGCCTCAATTTTTTTCATGGCGCTGTTGGTTTGCGCCGTTGCATCCGCGAGCTGAGCAAAGCGTTTAACATTATTTTCCGGTCGGGTGGTATCAATCACGATACCGCGCAGATATTTGATCTGATCATTAACGCCATCGCGCACGTCAAAGCCGAGGCGAACCTTAACAAAACGATCTTCTACAATAGAGGTAATACCGGTTTTGATATTGCTGATTTTCAGCCACGACGTAACGCCCACCACCATTAACAGGGCCACGACCAGGCCAAAGGCGATGCCCAGGCGTACCCCGACTTTCATATTCTTGATGCTCAACATTGGTTCTCCCTGTTTGCCAGAAATCAGACAGTAATAGGATGCGTCAGCAGGTGGGTAATCTGCTGCGATAGACTGTTTTTAAAAGAAAAAGAGAAATCTGTCTGCGCAGGCTATCCCCGAAAACTCCGGCGCAGGCGCAACAGTTATCGGTAACTAATATATTTACTTTAATTTTTGCGCGCGGCAGCGAAGATCGGTTAGCAATACTAAATAGTGATGAATAAGCGGTACTGTTTCGGGGCGGGAGGAATAACCACAATAAAAAAGGCGCGATAGTCGCGCCTCAAGGGGAAGGGAGAAACAGGGCGGATTCAGCGCTGTTTTTCCAGCACGCTAAAAATGGCACTGGAGAGCTCATTGATCTCGAATTTTGCCACATAACCATCGGCGCCCACTTTGCGAACGTGATCCTCGTTGGCGCTGCCGGAAAGTGAAGAGTGAATGACGACCGGAATATGACGCAGCGCATCATCACGCTTGATATTACGCGTCAGCGTGAAGCCATCCATCTCCGGCATCTCCAGATCGGTCAGAACCAGGGCGATTTTATCGTGAATCGATTCGCCGCTGGCCTGCGCTTCTTTCTTCATTTCATTGATTTTTATCCACGCTTCCAGGCCGGTATTGTGCATCAGGGCCGGAATACCCATGCTCTTCAGCCCCTGTTCGAGCAGCTGACGAGCCACTTTAGAATCTTCCGCCACGATAGCGACTGCGCCGGGCTTCAGATTAAAGTTTTTCGCGGTCTTAGCGTCAGGTTCAACGCCGCGCACCGAAGGAATGATGTCATAGAGGATCTGCTCTACGTCGAGTACCAGAGCAAGGTTATTGCTCTCACCATTGCTGTCAAGGCAGGCGATACTGGTGATATTGCGGCTGCTGATCCCCGCTTCTGCGGTATGCACCTGACTCCAGTCGAGACGCACAATATTCTCTACCGACTCCACCGCGAACGCCTGGGTACTGCGCGCATATTCGGTAACCAGCAGCAGATTCAGACCGGTTTCGGGTTTGCAGCCGGTTACGGCCGGCAGGTCGATGACCGGAATAAACTGCCCCCGGATACTGGCCATACCAAGTAGCGGTGAGTTCATACCAGCGGCGCGCGTGATGGCCGGCATCGGCACAATTTCGCGTAGCTTAAACACGTTGATGCCATACAGCTCAGATTTGCCTTTCAGCCGATCGGAACCCAGGCGAAACAGCAGCAGTTCAAATTTGTTGGACAGCGCCAGGTTTGCGCGTTCGTCGATCTCTTTCTGAAAATTATCCATCATGGCCTCGGGGCAGAATCTGGGCGGAGCAGGGAGAGGGCGGAAGTGCCATGATTAACTTATCGGCAGGGCGTGCGAAAAATGAAGGGAGAAAGAGAAGATTTAGCGCAAGGGCGCGATCGCCCTCACGCTATAGCCATACTATTTCAGAAGAATCGCGCGCACGCTTTTTCCTTTGATCTTGCCCTCTTTGAGCCGGATCAGCGCTTTTTTCGCCTGCGCTGCCGCAATCGCGACATAGGCGTGCGACGGCGTCAGGTCAATTTTACCGATCTGATCGGCACTGAAGCCCGCTTCACCGGTCAGCGCGCCCAGGATATCACCCGGACGCATTTTTGCTTTGCGCCCGCCATCGATACAGAGCGTCATCATGGCCGCAGGAAGCGCCTGTGCCGCTCTGCCTTTTAAGGTAGCGGCCGCCACCCAGTTAAGCTTCTGCTGCAGGTAATCCTCCAGCGCATGGGCGCGAGCCATGCCGTCAGGAGCCACAAAGCTCACCGCGACTCCTTTTTCGCCCGCGCGCCCGGTGCGGCCAATGCGGTGCAGATGCACTTCCGGATCCCAGGCCAGTTCAAGATTGACGACCAGCGCCAGCGATTTGATATCCAGACCGCGTGCGGCCACGTCGGTCGCGATCAGGACGCGGCTGCTGCCGTTAGCAAAGCGGATCAGCACGCGCTCACGATCGCGCTGCTCCAGATCGCCGTGCAGCGCCAGCGCGCTGATATCGCGCTCGTTCAGCGCGGCGGCAATATCATCGCACTCGCGTTTGGTATTGCAGAACACCACGCAGGAGGCGGGCTGGTGCTGACTCAGCAGAGCGCACAGCAGGTTAACGCGCTCGCCTGCGCTCGCTTCGATAAACTGCTGTTCAATCGCAGGCAGCTCCGCTTCGGTTTCCGTTGCAACCGCCAGCGCGTCGCGCTGAAAGCGCTGGCTCAGGCTGGCAATGGTGTCAGGCCAGGTGGCGGAGAAAAGCAGCGTCTGCCGTGCGGCGGGCGTGAAGCCAATAATCGCTTCCATATCGTCGCGGAAACCCATCTCCAGCATGCGGTCGGCTTCGTCGAGCACCAGCGTCTGCAGCTGGCTGAGATCGAGGTTGTCGCGCTTAAGGTGATCCAGCAGGCGGCCTGGCGTGCCGACGACGATGTGCGGAGCATGCACCAGCGAATCGCGCTGTGCGCTCATCGGCTGGCCGCCGCACAGCGTGAGGATTTTAATATTGCGCGTAAAACGTGCCAGCTGACGCAGCACATTGCTGACCTGCTCAGCCAGTTCACGTGTCGGGCAGAGGATCAGCGCCTGCGTATGAAACTGGCTGTTGTCGATACGATTAAGCAGGCCGATACCGAACGCAGCGGTTTTGCCGCTGCCGGTCTTCGCCTGCGCACGCACATCGCGGCCGGCAAGTATGGCGGGAAGCGACGCTGCCTGGATAGGCGTCATCGCATCAAAGCCCATGTCGCGCAGGTTGTCGAGCTGGCTGGCGGGCAGTTGCGTCAGGGTTGAAAAAGCAGTCACAAAGATGTCTCAGATAGGAGGGAAGATAACGCGGCCAGTCTGGCAGAAAGCCACGCAGGCAGCAACGGTAATTCGCCTGATGCATACGGCCGGAGAGGGAACACAACCCTGTCCCGCATAATGGTGATTATTGTTGCAAAGTTTTAATAAGTTGTTATCCGGAACGATCCTTTGTCGTTTAAAAAATATTCAGTAAATAAGGAGATTAACGCTTTTAGATCGTTTTTCCGCGGCAACTTAAGATAATTTTCCCCGGGTCAGGCTTATATATTACGCAGCATAAGGAAATTCTGATTAAAAAACCTTGTTGTTCTGATCTATATTGGGCGCGCCATTTGGCGAACGAATTTACTTCAGAGGTCAATTTCATTGAGTCAAAGTCTCCAGGGACATAGCGAAGACATTCTGAAAATCGTCGGCCGCGCCGTATTAACGCTGCACCTTCATGGAGAAGCTTTATCCTCTGATAAAGTCAGCTCAATGATCGCCTGTTATGCGGAAGAAGAGCCAGTCAGTGACGATGAGCATCAGCGCCTCTATGCGCTGGCCATTCAGATGTTGTCATAAACGTTATGCAGCGGCGGGTGTCGCCGGTCAGTAAGACAAAAGCCTCCAGCCGGAGGCTTTTTTGTTTTTGGGCTGGGTGCTAAGCAGCGTGGGGCACTGAAGGGTTCCGCCCGGCAGGGCAGGGCTGTGCGCGGCACCGGAGGGGTTCCGCCCGTCAGGGCAGGGCAGCACGCGGCACCGAGGGGGTTCCGCCCGCCAGGCTTCCGGCAGTTTCAGCGGCATTTCCGCACGCGGACGGGCTAAGGGGCGGGTGGGC
>NZ_JBXUNM010000013.1:0-99923 GCF_057197005.1 Pantoea sp. SYBGC1 | reverse complement strand
CGCGCCCACCCGCCCCTTAGCCCGTCCGCGTGCGGGAACGCCGCTGAAACTGCCGGAAGCCTGGCGGGCGGAACCCCCTCAGTGCCCCGCGCTGCTTAGCGCTATTCCCTCAGAGCCCCGCGCTGCTTAGCGCTATTCCCTCAGCCCCGCGCTGCTCAGCGCACCAACGCCCCTTCTTAACAGACAAAGCAAACTGAAAACCGGCAGATAATGCGCTATTACTTCTGCGGTTGGGACAATTTTCCGAAACTCGTCGGCTTTTCATCTCGTCTGTTTACAGAAAATTCAGGACAGGCAAAATAGCGTTTATTTTCTCACCATAACTCACTATGTCTGAAGAAGCCCTGCGTCAGCAGATCCAGAACCTGAAAAAACACAACGCGCGCCTGAAGCGCATTGCGCATGATGCGCGCAATAAACTCAGCGCCGCGCTGGATGGCACCGGACTCTGCCTGTGGCAGCTGGACATTCCCAGCGGCAAACTGGTGATATTTAACCGGCGCTGGGGGGCGATGCTTGGCTTTCAGCCGAAAGAGACCAAAGCGCGCTTTGAGGCCTGGCGGGAGTGCCTGCATCCGGAAGATGCGGATGAGGTACTGCGGGCGTTTTACGACCATATCGAAGGGCGGGCGCCGTGGTATGAGGCGCTGCACCGTATGATTGGCAAAAATGGCAAAATCACCTGGGTGCTGGATCGCGGTCGCGTCAGCGAGTGGGACGCGGCGGGTAATGCGCTGCGTGTGACCGGTACGCATATCGATATGACCAAAGAGAAAAACTATGAGGCTCAGCTCGCGCTGCTGGCGCATCACGATCCGCTGACGGGTCTCGCCAATCGCCATGCGCTCTCCGTTCAGTTTGCACAGATGCAGGCCGGAGGGCCGCTCTGCGTGGCGTTTATCGATCTGGACAACTTCAAACATGTCAATGATACCCTCGGTCATCGCAGCGGTGATGAAGTGCTGATCCAGCTCAGCCAGCGGATACTGGACGCTCTGCCGCCTGTGGTGCTGGCGGGCAGGCTCGGCGGTGATGAGTTTGTGCTGCTGATGCCGTTCCTGATTGATTACCCTAAAGTACGGATTCTGGCGCAGGCGGTGCTGGAGGCGGCGCTGCAGCCGTTTGATGTGGATAACGGCCTCGCACAGATTGGTGCCTCAATCGGCGTGGCACCGGTACAGCCGAAAGAGAGCTTTGATGATGCGCTGAAACGGGCAGACGAGGCGATGTATCAGGTGAAGCGTAATGGAAAGCAGGGGATCAGGCTCGCTGCCTCCGGGCAGGAGAGACGCGCCGTTTAACCCTTAAATGCATCCGCTGTAACCCTTATTCGCGTAATGCGCCTAAACTTGCCTGTGGACATTGCCGCGGCGATCTCTGCTGGCAATAAAACTGCCTGTTATCGGCCATACACGGAGAATGAGATGAGCACCTTTCAGACTAAAGATGGCGTTACGCTCTGGTTCAAAGACTGGGGCAGCGGCCAGCCAGTGCTGTTCAGCCACGGCTGGCCGCTGGATGCGGATATGTGGGACAGCCAGCTGACTTTCCTCGCGGAGCGGGGCTATCGCGTTATCGCGTTTGACCGTCGCGGTTTTGGCCGCTCAGAGCAGCCGTGGGAAGGATATAACTACGATACCTTCGCTGATGATATCCATGATCTGATTGAACATCTCCAGCTGGAAGAGATTACGCTGGTAGGGTTTTCAATGGGTGGGGGCGATGTCGCGCGCTACATTGGCCGCTACGGCAGCGCGAAAGTAAAATCGCTGGTACTGCTGGGTGCCGTGACGCCGGTGTTTGGCCGGAAAGCGGATCATCCGGAAGGCCCGGAACAGGCGGTGTTCGATGATATCAGGGCGGGATTGCGTCAGGATCGCGCGCAGTTTATCAGCGATTTTGCCACGCCGTTTTATGGTCTGAACGCCGGACAGCAGGTTTCAGACGGGGTGCTGACCCAGACGCTCAATATCGCGCTGCTCGCTTCGCTGAAAGCGACTATCGACTGCGTTACGGCGTTTGCAGAGACGGACTTCCGGGATGATATCGCTAAAGTCGATGTGCCCACGCTGGTGATCCACGGCAGTAACGATCAGGTTGTACCCTTTGAGGCGACCGGCAAGCTGGCGCATGAGATGATTAAGCATTCGCAGCTGAAAGTGTATGACAATGCACCGCACGGCTTTGCGGTTACCCATCAGGATCGGCTGAACGCCGATCTGCTCGCCTTTTTGCAGCAGCAGAAATAAAAAAAAGGTCGCCTGCGGGCGACCTCCTCTGAACGGCAGGGCAGAGTTAATCTGCCAGCAGATGACCATACATCGTCAGCAGACGGCGCGTCACGCCGTTGGTCCAGCCGAAACCGTCCTGCAGCGGATATTCACCGCCGCCGCCCGGACGCGCCCGATCGCCGCTGATATCATATTTCTCAACCAGCTTGTGATGCAGCGAGTAGAAATTTTTCACCGTAGTCAGCCAGTTCACCGCAATCTCAGTGGCCAGCGTCTCTTCACCGTAGTGATTCAGTCCTACCACGGCCATCCACTGCAGCGGTGCCCAGGCGTTGGGCGCATCCCACTGCTCGCCGCTCTCCACCATCGAGGTCAGCAGTCCGCCCTGCGTCAGCAGCAACTGGCGCAGCGCAATCGCCTGCAGATGCGCCTGCTCAGGCGAAGCGAGGCCGAGGAACAGCGGTACAACCGCAGCGGCGGTAAAGGCGCCAAACCGCTCGTTGCGCCAGTCGTAGTCACGATAGACGCCTGCGGTGGTATCCCAGAGGTAACGGTTAATCGCCTGCTTACGCGCATCCGCTTTTTTCTGCCACGCCAGCGCCGTCAGCTCTTCACCGCGGGCATGCGATAGCGTGGAGATCATCAGCTCCAGCTTGTAGAGAAACGCATTGAGATCGACCGGGATAAACTGCGTGGTACGGATACTCGCCAGACGCTGCGGATCGCGCAGCCAGCGTGAAGAGTAATCCCAGCCGGATGCAGCACCGGCACGCAGATCGCGGTAAACCTCATTAGCCGGACGGCTCGACTTGCTGGCCGTCTCCACATCTTCCACCCAGGATTCATCACGCGGTGTGTCGCGATCGTCCCAGTAGCGGTTGAGGAGAGAGCCGTCGGGCATGCGCACAACGTGACGATAAGCCTGATGCGGCATCAGCTCACCTGCGCCATCCATCCAGAACTGATACTCTTTCATCAGCTGGTCAAGGTAGCGTTTGGCACCGCGAATGCCATCCTCTTCAAACAGCTCCACCATCAGGGCAAACACCGGCGGCTGTGAGCGGCTGAGATAGTAAGTACGGTTTCCGTTAGGAATATGACCGTAGTTATCGATCAGCCAGGCAAAATTGTCCGCCATATGACGCAGCAGATCGTCACGCCCGGCATCCGCCAGCCCCAGCATGCTGAAATAGGAGTCCCAGTAATAGGTTTCGCCAAAGCGGCCGCCGGGTACCACGTAAGGTTTTGGCAGCGGCAGCAGCGAGGAGTGTGGCATATGCTGCTGAGGCATTTTTGTCAGCACCGGCCACAGATCATCGATGTGCTCTTTCAGCGTTTTATCCGGATTTGAGACATAAAAGCTCTCATTTACCTGCGGCAGGTAAAAGTGCTCATGAATAAACTTTTCCAGATCGAGATCGCCTGCCCGCTTGCGGCGGCGATAGCGGATAAGAATATCCAGCGGATCGAATTTAGGCGCGCAGTCGGGAAACGTTTTGCTGTCAGCAAAAATATGAGAGGTCTGAACATGTTCAAACATCTCCAGATAGCGATCGGCAGGCGTCAGCGCATCCGGTGCCGGCAGTCCCTGAATCAGCTCAGGTTCTGGCTCCGAATCTTCTGCGCCTTCACGCACGAACTCATGAGGATCGTATTGATACCCCAGATCAGCATGGGCTTCGTGTTCACCGAACACCTGGCGTGGCTGGTGGTTAGTATTAATAACGGCCTCCTGAAATTCCTGGTTGCTCAAAAGACAAATTATAGAGGGTTCGCGGTTGCAGACAACAATGCGAAATATCTATGAACGTAATAAATATTGTCGATGGATCGCCGTTTTTGCCTTTTTTACAATATTAACAACGGCCTGTATTTAGAGATATTTAAGGTGTTTCTTAAATATACCTTCAGAAAGCGCGCCGGATTAATCTGCAAATAAGAAAATCGCCAGTTTCAGGCGCCGCTCGCCCTTTTTTCTTGATCAATTTATGCGGTCGTTTTCTGCTTCCGACATCCGGTTCACATGCTTTAGCCATCCGGGCGTCTGTGCCTCCGGAAGAGACGCAGGATCCCGCTGCGATAAATTTTGTGCCAGAAGAACAGGCGCTAAGCAAAAACGTTATTAATTACCTTTCGCTATAAACAGGTTTTTTTTAATTTTAATTTAACTAAAAAACGGCCGTGCAATAATTTTTACACTGCGCTGGCGCAGAGATCAGGCTGCCGTTTTGGTTGTTACCGCAATTAACAATTAAATGAACTGCTTAAAGAAGCGATCTCTTTTACAGCCGCTAAGCTTAATAACAACATTGTCACAATAGAGCAGGATAATTAACCTTAACTCAGTGATTTTAAACAAATAGTTTCTCGCAAAAACAATGATCTTAATCAAGGTTTACTGGTATAGTTTTATTCACTCCCTCTTTTCCGTTTGTTCCTGCCGGGTTTCTCACATTTGGCGGGAATTGATGACGGTGTAGCAGAAATTATTCTGCGCGCCATCTTTGTTAATAATAAGTAAAAATTCCGCGTAATTTTGTGGCAATGAGGTAAGCAATGTTTGGATTAGATGCTTTTCATCTGGCCAGGATACAGTTCGCGTTTACTGTCTCCTTCCATATTATCTTCCCGGCCATCACTATCGGGCTTGCCAGCTTTCTGGCGGTGCTTGAGGGGATGTGGCTGAAAACTCGTAATGAAACCTATCGCGATCTCTATCACTTCTGGTCGAAAGTGTTTGCGGTGAACTTCGGTATGGGGGTGGTCTCAGGTCTGGTTATGGCCTATCAGTTCGGGACCAACTGGAGCGGGTTCTCGCAGTTTGCCGGAAGTATTACCGGTCCGCTGCTGACCTATGAGGTGCTGACCGCCTTCTTCCTTGAAGCGGGCTTCCTCGGCGTCATGCTGTTTGGCTGGAACCGCGTCGGGCCTGGTCTGCACTTCTTTGCCACCTGTATGGTCGCGTTGGGTACGCTGATCTCCACGTTCTGGATCCTCGCATCAAACAGCTGGATGCACACGCCGCAGGGCTACATCATCCAGAATGGTATTGTGGTGCCGGAAGACTGGTTCAAAATTGTGTTTAACCCCTCATTCCCTTATCGGCTGTTCCATATGTCGGTGGCGGCATTCCTCGCCAGCGCCTTTTTTGTGGGCGCGTCCGGGGCATGGCATCTGCTGCGCGGCAATGACAACCCGGCGATCCGCAAGATGTTCTCAATGGCGCTGTGGATGGCGCTGATTGTTGCTCCGATCCAGGCGATGATTGGCGATGCGCACGGCCTGAACACGCTGGAGCATCAGCCGGCAAAAATTGCTGCCATTGAAGGACACTGGGAAAACCCGCCGGGTGAAGCCACGCCGCTGATCCTGTTTGGTATTCCGGATATGGAAGAGGAGCGTACAAAGTATGCGCTGGAAATCCCTTATCTCGGCAGCCTGATCCTGACGCACAGTCTTGATAAACAGGTTCCGGCACTGAAAACTTTCCCGAAAGAGGATCGGCCTAATTCGCTGGTGATCTTCTGGTCGTTCCGCGTCATGGTGGCGATGGGTCTGCTGATGATCACACTCGGCGTGTTCAGCCTGTGGCTGCGTTATAAACAGCGCCTCTACAGCTCACGACCGTTCCTGTGGTTTGCGCTGCTGATGGGACCATCGGGCCTGATCGCTATTCTTGCTGGCTGGTTCACCACTGAAATCGGACGGCAGCCGTGGGTGGTTTACGGCGTGCAGCGCACAATCGATGCGGTTTCAGCGCATGGCGACCTGCATATGAGTATCAGCCTGCTGGCCTTTATCCTGGTCTACTCATCGGTGTTTGGCGTGGGCTATGTCTATATGATGCGCCTGATCAAGAAAGGTCCGCACACCGGTGAAGGAAAAGATGTCCGTCACGGTGGTCCGGGTCAGGATAAGACGCCAGCGCGCCCGCTCTCTGCTGCACATGAGAGCCTGGATGCTTCGCAGGAGGGTAAATAAATGATCGATTTTTCCGTTATCTGGTTCGCCATCATCGTCTTTGCCACGCTGATGTATATCGTGATGGATGGCTTTGACCTGGGCATCGGTATTCTGTTTCCGTTTAACAAAGATGCCGTTGAGCGCGACATGATGGTTAACACCGTGGCGCCGGTCTGGGATGGCAATGAAACCTGGCTGGTGCTGGGCGGAGCAGGGCTGTATGGTGCCTTTCCGCTCGCCTATGCGGTGATCGCTGATGCACTGGCGATCCCGCTGACGGCTATGCTGATCGGCCTGATTTTCCGCGGTGTGGCGTTTGAGTTTCGCTTCAAGGCGACTGAAGAGCACCGTGCATTCTGGGATAAATCGTTTATTGCCGGTTCGCTGCTGGCGACCTTCAGCCAGGGCGTGGCGGTCGGTGCGATGATCAACGGTTTCCCGGTTAAAGAACGTGAGTTCGCCGGTTCAGCTCTGGACTGGCTGGCCCCGTTCCCGCTGTTCTGCGGCGTGGGTCTGGTTGTGGCCTATGCGCTGCTGGGCTGCACCTGGCTTATCATGAAAACCGAAAATGAACTGCACCGTAAAATGTCTGCGCTGGCTACGCCGCTGGTGATTGCGCTGCTGGTGATCGTCGGCATTATCAGCCTGTGGACGCCGTTTGCTCACGAAGCGATTTCGCAGCGCTGGTTTACCCGGCCGAACCTGTTCTGGTTCCTGCCGGTGCCGGTACTGGTTCTGCTCTGCTCGTGGGGCATTATGCGCGCCATCAAACGCGAGGCGCACTATTCGCCGTTCCTGCTGACGCTGGCGCTGATTTTCCTCGGCTTCTCCGGGCTTGGCATCAGCGTCTGGCCAAACATTATTCCGCCATCCGTAACCATCTGGGAAGCGGCATCGCCGCCGCAGAGCCAGGCCTTTATGCTGGTGGGCAGCCTGCTGATTATTCCGATGATTCTGGGCTATACCTTCTGGAGCTACTATGTGTTCCGCGGAAAAATCAAAGCTGACGCAGGATACCACTGAGATGCAAACGGAGGTCAGCAACATGAAACAGCACACTGAACATAAAGCGCCGCTCTGGAAGCGGGTAATGTGGCTGGTGATCATCTATGGTGCAAGCGTGCTGGCACTCGGCGTGGTGGCATCCCTGTTTCGTATGATGATGACCGCGGCAGGTATGCGTTCGCATTAATATCTGTCTGCAGCCGAGCGGCACAGCGCAGCGTGCCGCTCGCATTTCGTAAAAAGTTAGTTACCTAAGCAATTAGTGCGCCACCCTCAGCGGATCCTTTACTCTTCCTTACGTTGGTTAGGCGATTTTGTTATATTTATGTGACAAATAACGCATTAATGCGCGCTTTCCTGACTCATTCAATTAGAACCATGCTTAGCCTGAACCTGAAAAAGCAGTATATCTCTGACCTGGTTGACTGGATTGAAGCCAACCTGACCGATGAACTTAATATCGATCTTATCACCCTGAAATCGGGCTATTCCAAATGGCATATGCAGCGCATGTTCAAGGAGATGACGGGCCAGACGCTGGCCTCCTACACGCGTAAACGCCGCCTGACTTTATCCGCCATGGCGCTTCGCTTAACCAGCATGCCGCTGATCGACATCGCCGTGCGTTTTGGCTTCGATAATCAGCAAAATTTCACCCGTGTTTTCAAAAGTCATTTTTCGCTGACGCCTGGCGCCTACCGCCGTATTCCGGAAATGCGCATGAAAGCCTTTCACAGCCGCATCTCTGCACCGCGCCCGTGGGTTAAAACACGGCTCGCTGAGAAACCGGAAATCCGTCTGAGCGGAGAGGTGGTGGAGTGGGAGTGCCGCTTTGGCGAATATATTGACCATCACAACCATATTGTGGCGCAGTATACACGCGACTTTATCGCCTTTGCCGGTCAGCACGCCACGCGCGGCTGGCTCGGTTTTCAGTTCAGTCCCGGCGTGAGCTCGCTCGATCAGCAGCATATCAGCCTGTTTCAGGCGCTGGAGAGTGAGCACGCTGACGTTCTGCCACAGCATGTGCAGAACTGGACCGGCGAGAGCGGGCTGTATGCAGAGATCGACTGGCATGGCGCGCCGGAAGAGATCAACGCCTTCACCGCCGAGATTTACTACAACCATCTGCCCGCGCTCGGCGTGGCGCGCCGGCCCGGTAAGGATCTGCTCAGGCTCGATTTGAAATACAGTACGCCGCAGCTGCTGCAGGGCACCTTTCATATTCCGGTAGCACTGGAATAAACAGCAAATTGTGCGGCGAAACGTGACAAACCGCACAATTTTATAAACCCTGCGCCGGTAGCGGCGTAAAATTCTGCTCCGAAGCCTGACCTGCCGCGCCATGCGCTGGCAGCGCAGCATCAGGCTGGATGGCTCTCTGCATTCCCGGTCCGCTCCGGATCTTTACATGAAACCCAAAATCATCATGCGACTTTTACCGTTGTTCTTGTCCGCGGCGCTTGCCGTTTTTTCATCGCTGGCCGGTGCGCAAATGGCTGAGCCATTTTCACCCCCCGGCGGCCTGCATCCGCACCAGCAGCGCTGTGCTCAGCAGGAAATTGTGGGTGACAACGCACTGCCTCAGTATGAAAACAGTGAGAACGCTTCTCTCTGCTGCAGCGATCTGCACGCCTGACACCTGCCGCCGCTCTCCGCTAATGCGGCAACCGCATTTTTCGACATTGTTTCCCGGCGCGGTCACCGCTATCGTTTCGCCATGTAATGAGAATTATTTACATTAATTTAGCGTGGCGGTACAGGTGGAGTGCGCTGCTGCCGCTGCCGGGAGAAGTGAATTGTCACAGAAAAAGAGTCGTGCACCGCAGCGAGTGCGTAATGAGCTGCGCTTTCGTCATCTCACAGTAGCCAGCAAAACCCGTGTTGCCGGTGTTTTCTGGCGCATTGTGTTTACCGGGGCCGATCTGGCAGGCTTCCATTCCCCCTCGTTTGACGATCATATCAAAGTCTTTTTCCCCTCCGGGCCGGGCTGCGATGTTGCGCTGCCGCAGCTGAGCGAAGAGGGCATCGTCTGGCCTGAGGGCGTGCGTCCCGCCGCGCGCGACTACACGCCGCTGGCGTTTAACGGCGTCGACGCTCTGACGCTCGATTTCTATATGCATGATGACGGGGTGGCGAGCGGCTGGGCAGCTGCGGCTAAGCCTGGCGATCGGATTGCGATGGGCGGGCCGCGCGGCTCCTGCATTATGCCGGTGGATTACGCCTGCCAGGTCTATGTCTGCGATGAAACCGGGCTGCCTGCTTTTAAGCGGCGCTATGCGGAACTGCAGGCGCAGCGCGTTCACCTGCTGGCGTTTACGGATGCTGCTATCGGGCGCGACTATCTGGGAGAGATGGAGGGCGTTACCGTTCACTGGCTGGGCAGCAACCGTATGGCGGCCACTACGCCAGCGCAGCTGACGGCAGAGCTGGCTGCCATCGATTTCACCGGCGATGACTATTTTGTCTGGCTGACCGGAGAAGGCAATGCGGTGAAGCAGCTCAGCGACTATTTTACGCAGCAGCGCGGCGCGGATACGGACTTTGTCCGCGCCGTCGCCTACTGGCATCAAAAGTCATCTGAAAAGTAAGCAGCGGCAGATATCCCGCTGCCGGCGAGCGGCGCTAGCGCCGTTTGTCGGCATGGCCCAGCGAGCGATCCGGCCAGCAGTAGTCGCGCACGCGCTGTTTCAGCGTGACCGCATCCGGAAAGCCGCCGTCGCGTTTGCGCTCCCAGATAACCTGACCATCCACGCTGATCTCAAATACGCCGCCGGTACCAGGCTGCAGCGTGACCGCGCTGAGATCGTCGCTGAACGTCTGCAGCAGCTCCTGAGCCATCCACGCTGAACGCAGCATCCAGTTGCACTGGGTGCAGTAGTGCAGGGTAATCGCGGGCTTAGACATCGTTAACTCCCTGACGACAATCCACTATCAGCCGGCCGCGCACCTTGCCCGCCAGCAGCTGTTCGGCGCCCGCCTGCGCTTCGCTGAGCGGAATGATGCGGGTTATCTGCTGCAGCAGCGCGCTGTCGGCCTGCTCTGCCAGCCGCTGCCACACCTGCTGGCGCAGCGGCTGCGGACACATGACGCTATCGATTCCGGTCAGCGTGACGCCGCGCAGAATAAAGGGTGCCACGCTGCCCGGCAGATCCAGCCCCTGCGCCATTCCGCACGCGGCCACCACGCCGTCGCGGCGCATCCCTGCCAGCACGTTGGCCAGCGTGTGGCTGCCCACGGTATCAATGGCGGCGGCCCAGCGCTCTTTTGCCAGCGGTTTACCCGGTTCGCTGAGTTCAGCACGATCGATTACCGCTGTGGCGCCCAGCGTATTGCACAGGTAGTCGCGCTCAGCCGTGCGTCCGCTGGCGGCGACCACCTCATATCCCAGGCGCGCCAGCAGGCTCACCGCAAAACTGCCTACGCCGCCGCTGGCTCCCGTTACCAGCACCGGGCCGTGCTGCGGAGTGATGCCCTGTTTTTCCAGCGCCATCACGCAGAGCATCGCAGTAAAGCCGGCGGTGCCTATCGCCATCGTCTGCTGCGGGCTGAGCGCATCCGGCACGCTGACCAGCCAGTCGCCGGAGACGCTGGCTTTCTGCGCCAGTCCTCCCCAGTGCTTTTCACCCACGCCCCAGCCGGTCAGCAGCGCCAGATCGTTCTGCTGCCACGCCGGATGGCGGCTGTGGGTCACGCGGCCCACAAAGTCGATGCCTGGCACCATGGGAAACTGGCGTACGATCGGCCCTTTGTTGCAGATGGCGAGCGCATCTTTGTAATTCAGCGTGGAGTAGCTGATATCGAGGATAACATCCCGATCGGGAAGCTGTTGCTCGGAGAGATCCTGCAGGGAGGTGCGATACCCCTGCGCATCATTTTCAATGACCAATGCTTTGAACATGCCGCCTCCGGCGATGGGAAGTGTGCAGCCAATAGTAACCCTGATTGTGAGCCGCAGCAAAAAATGCCATTATCGCGACCGGCGGGTCTCCTGCACTGGTTACGCCGTTCCTTTCTGTGCCACTGGCACCCACTCATCCTGTTATGCCGGGGATTTGAGTTATGAACCCATTGAAAATAGCCGCCAGCGTGGCAATCGCGCCGGGCCTGAGCCTGAATACCACCCGCGATGTCGTGACGCTCGACACGACCGACTTTACCGACGTTGCCGCGGTGGTGCTCTCGCTGGCGGATACGCGCAGCGGCGTACTGATGCTGCTGCGCCAGACCGGATTCAACCTGCCGGTGTTTGTGGCGAACGCGTTTGATAGCGCAGTACTGGAGCTGCCTGGCGTGACCGGAGAAATCAACGGCGCAGCTGAAGAGTGGCAGGCGCTGGAGCAGGCTGCGCAGCAATATGAAGCGGCACTGCTGCCGCCTTTCTTTGATACCCTGACGCGCTACGTCGATATGCAGAACAGCACCTTCGCCTGCCCGGGCCATCAGGGCGGGGCGTTTTTTCGCCGCCACCCCGCCGGGCGGCAATTTTATGAATTTTATGGTGAAAACCTGTTCCGCTCTGATATGTGTAATGCAGATGTCCGGCTGGGCGATCTGCTGATCCATGAAGGCTCGGCGAAAGATGCGCAAAAGTTTGCAGCCCGCGTCTTTAACGCTGACAAAACCTATTTTGTGCTGAACGGAACATCAAGCGCGAATAAAGTCGTCACCAATGCGCTGCTGACGCGCGGCGACCTGGTTCTGTTCGATCGCAATAACCATAAATCTAACCATCACGGCGCGCTGCTGCAGGCGGGCGCCACGCCGGTCTATCTGGAGGCGGCGCGGAATCCGTTTGGCCTGATTGGCGGCATCGACGCGCACTGTTTTGATGAAAACTATCTGCGGGCAGAGATCGCAAAGGTTAGTCCCCAACGCGCCAGGCAGGCGCGGCCATTCCGGCTGGCGATTATCCAGCTCGGCACCTATGACGGCACCGTTTACAACGCGCGTCAGGTGGTGGACCGCATCGGTCATCTGTGCGACTACATTCTGTTTGACTCCGCGTGGCTCGGCTATGAACAGTTTATTCCGCTGATGGCGGCGGGTTCACCGCTGACGCTTACCCTGACGGAAGACGATCCGGGGATCTTTGTCACCCAGTCAGTACACAAACAGCTGGCGGGCTTTTCGCAGACCTCGCAGATCCATAAAAAGGATAATCATATCCGTGGTCAGCAGCGCTTTTGCCCGCATAAGCGGCTGAACAACGCCTTTATGCTGCACGCCTCAACCAGCCCGTTTTATCCGCTGTTTGCGGCGCTGGATATCAACGCGCGTATGCACCAGGGCGAGGCAGGGCGCAGCCTGTGGCACGACTGTGTCATACAGGGCATTGAGGCGCGTAAAGCGATCCTGCAGCGCTGCACCATGATTAAACCGTTTCTGCCTGCTCAGGTACACGGCGCGCCGTGGCAGCAGGCAGACAGCGCCGCTATCGCCCGCGATCCGGCTTACTTTAGCTTTGAGCCCGACGCGGAGTGGCACGGCTTCAGCGGCTATGCGCCGGGCCAGTATCAGATTGACCCCTGCAAGCTGCTGCTTACCACGCCGGGCATCGACGCACGCAGCGGCGCGTACAGCGACTTTGGCATTCCGGCCACCATACTGGCGAACTATCTGCGTGAGAACGGCATCGTGCCGGAGAAGTGCGATCTCAACTCCATTCTGTTCCTGCTGACGCCGGCAGAAAGCGCAGAGAAGATGGCGCATCTGGTGGCGATGCTGGAGCAGTTTGAACAGCAGGTGCGCGAAGATGCACCGCTGGCGGAAGTGCTGCCGAGCCTGTATCGCAAGCATGCGGAGCGCTATCGCGGCTATACGCTGCGCCGCCTCTGTCAGGAGATGCACGATCTCTACGTCAGTTTTGCCGTTAAAGATCTGCAGAAAGCGATGTTCCGCGCTGACTGTTTCCCGCCGGTAGCGGTCAATCCGCAGGATGCGCATCAGGCATATATCCGCGGTGAAGTGGAGCTGGTGCCGGTCGCGGAAGCGGAAGGGCGTATCGCGGCGGAAGGGGCATTACCTTATCCACCGGGCGTGCTGTGCGTCGTGCCCGGCGAGGTGTGGGGCGGGGCGGTACAGCGCTACTTCCTGGCGCTGGAAGCGGGCATCAACCAGCTGCCGGGTTTTTCACCGGAGCTGCAGGGGGTTTATATCGCGGAACAGAGCAGCGGCTATAAGCAGCTGGTGGCGAATATGCTGATCTGAATGTATCGCGCCCTGACCCGACCGGGCAGGGCGCGACAATCTGGCGCACTTAATAGCGGTGATAGCTGCGCTGCGCCTGGTTAACTTTATAGAGATAGCGACGCGACTCGGCAGAAGGATGGCGGCTGGTCAGCGTCTGGTAGACATCGGCTGGCGACATATCGTTGATCAGCGAAAATGCGCGATCTTTATCGCTGGAGAAGACGCGTAGCACGCTGCCGGCACCGCCGTTATACGCGGTGATCACCGCATAGCGACGTGAAGTAGGATCCTGAATGCCGCCCAGATAACTTTTCTGCAGCAGTGAGAGATAAGCTGTACCGGCATCGATATTGTTTTCCGGGTCCAGCAGATAACTGCGGCTAGGCTTGCCCCATTTACCTTTCATGCGGAAGACGTCAACGCCGGCAGTATGCTGCACCACCTGCATCAGCCCCAGCGCATCAGCGTGGCTGACCGCATAGGGGTTAAAGCTCGATTCGGTCTGCATAATCGCCAGAATCAGTGAGGCATCGACACCATACTGCTCAGCAGATTTGCGCACCATCGGCAGATACTTATGCGCACGCTTGTCGAGATGGTTCGGCACCATAGGAATGGTTACCGACCAGATCACATGCAGCCCGGCGGTGCGTTTTTGCAGTTTGTTCTGGAGCAGGTAGTCCGCAAAGCTGGCGGCGCGCCCCTGCCAGCGGATCGGCTGCCCGGTATTATCCAGCACCTGGCCATACAGCAGCGGCTCTTTACTGATCTTTATATCGTTGGCGTCAGAGTAGAGATCGACATTGCCCGGATCGTCGCCGATCAGCAGGGTGGTGACGATCGCCTGGCGCAGGCTGGCCATGGGATCGGTACCGGAGATGGTCTCAATGGTGATACTACCCTTGTCGAAGTTGATGTGACTGCGGGTGTAGTAGTTGTCACTGTACTTCACATAATCTTTCGGCCCGGCGATAAGAACTTCATTAATGCCCCAGATATTTTCGATATTGGCGGCAAACTGTCCCATCAGAATGTCAAAGCCGTTGGTATCTTTAACCCACTCTTCGTGATACTGCGATTTTTTTTGTCCGGAGCAGGAGATCAAGAGCGGCGCGATCGCCAGCAGGGCTATCAGTTTTTTATTCATCGTGAATCTGTGCCTGACTCAAAAAAGCGGGCCTCAAAGGAAGGCCCGGAACGGTTATTTTTCTGGCGGGGTAAAACCTTCGATATGCACATCTTTGCCTTCAAACAGGAAATTGACCATCTCCTTTTCCAGCACTTTGCGATCTTCCGGATTCATCATGTTGAGCTTTTTCTCGTTGATCAACATGGTCTGTTTCGACATCCACTGCTGCCAGGCTTCTTTAGAAATCTCATTATAAATGCGCTTGCCCAGCTCGCCGGGATAGAGCTGAAAGTCCTGGCCTTCAGCGTCACGTTGCAGATAGGTACAAAAAATGGTGCGGCTCATTACTCTTCCTCTTCGATCGCGCGCGATGACAGTGACAGCTGCTGCGGATGGCGTAATTCATGCAGTAAACGCTCTACCGGGGCAGCAAGGCCCACTGACGGTGGTTGCGCTAAGTTATACCAGAGACCGCCCGCTTCATCCATCAGCGACCCGGCGGATGGCTCTGCCAGCCACATCGGCACAATATCCAGATGGAAATGGCTAAAGGTGTGGCGAAATGCCGTCAGCTGCTGCAGGTCGCCGCTAATACCGTGCTGTGTCAGCCACTCCCGCAGTGCATCCTCGCTGCTGAACTGCGGAAAGCAGTAGAGGCCGCCCCACAGTCCCGTGGGTGGACGCTGCGCCAGCCAGACATTATCGCCATCCTGCATCAGTAAAAACCAGCCGCTGCGCACCGGCAGAGTGACTTTGGGCTTTTTGCCCGGATAGTCAGCCCAGCGCTGGGTGGCATACGCTTCGCAGCCGCTATTGAGCGGGCAGATTTCGCACTTTGGCCGCGAACGGGTGCAGACCAGCGCACCCAGATCCATCATCGCCTGATTAAACTGGCTGACGCCCTGCGCCGGCGTCACCGTTTCGCTGATCTGCCACAGCTGCTTTTCAACCTCTTTTTTGCCAGGCCAGCCGCCGATGGCGTAGCAGCGCGCCAGCACGCGTTTGACGTTGCCATCCAGAATCGGAAAGTGCAGGCCAAGCGACAGTGACAGGATCGCTCCGGCGGTTGAGCGGCCTACGCCCGGCAGGGCAGCAATCGCCGTGAAGTCGGGCGGGAACTCGCCGCCGTGCTGATCCACGACCTGTTTAGCCGCTTTATGCAGGTTGCGTGCCCGCGCATAGTAGCCGAGTCCGGTCCAGAGATGCAGAACCTCATCCAGCGGCGCGGCAGCAAGATCGCGTACGGTGGGGAAGCGCGCCATAAAACGGTCAAAATAGGGAATAACCGTGGCAACCTGCGTCTGCTGCAGCATGACCTCGGAAAGCCACACTTTATAGGGCGTCTTTTCCAGCTGCCACGGCAGCGTTTTGCGGCCAAAGCGGTCATACCACCTGAGCACCTGTTGCGCGAATTGCGACGCCTGCATCATATGAAGGAAATTTTCCGTGTTTACTCTACAATCAGGCAGGAATTGCAGCACAGAGCGTCAGGGGTGTAAACCGGAAGATTGCAAAGGCTTGCTTCTGACCTTTAACTTTGCATAATGCCCGTTTCCCCGAACAGGCTAACCAGCAGGCTTCAACATGATAAATGACGTCATCACTCCGGAATTTGATGAAAACGGGCGGCCGCTGCGCCGTATCCGCAGCTTCGTACGCCGCCAGGGGCGGTTAACGAAAGGCCAACAGCTCGCGCTGGATCAATACTGGCCGGTGATGGGCGTGGAGTATCAGCCCGCGCCGCTGGACATGACCGCGCTGTTCGGGCGCGACGCACCGCTGGTGCTGGAGATCGGTTTTGGTATGGGCGCCTCGCTGGTCACCATGGCGCAAAATAATCCGCAGCAGAACTTCCTGGGCATTGAAGTGCATGCGCCGGGCGTAGGTGCCTGCCTGGCATCGGCGAAAGAAGCGGGCGTGGAGAATCTGCGGGTTATGTGCCATGACGCGGTAGAAGTGCTGGAGCATATGATCCCGGATAACTCTCTGCGTATGGTGCAGCTTTTCTTCCCGGATCCGTGGCACAAAGCGCGTCATAATAAACGCCGTATCGTGCAGGCGCCGTTTGCTGAACTGGTGCATCGCAAGCTGAAGCTTGGCGGCGTGTTCCATATGGCCACCGACTGGGAAGATTACGCGACCCATATGCTGGAGGTGATGAACAGCGTAGCGGGTTACGTTAATCAGTCAGCCACCCAGGATTACGTGCCGCGTCCCGAGACGCGTCCGTTGACTAAATTTGAGCAGCGCGGGCAGCGACTGGGCCATGGCGTGTGGGATCTGATGTTTGAGAGGGTAAAATAATGGCCGTACAGCGTAGTCGTCGTTTACGTAAGAAACTGCATATTGATGAGTTTCAGGAGCTGGGTTTCTCCGTAGCATGGCGTTTTGCCGACGGAACCACCGAAGAGCAGATTGATGCCACGCTGGATCAGTTTATTACAGAGGTGATCGATCCAAACGGTCTGGCCTATGACGGCAGCGGTTATCTGGTGTGGGAAGGTCTGGTCTGCATGCAGCAGACCGGAAAGTGCACCGATGAGCATCGTGAACTGGTGCGCAAGTGGCTGGAAGGGCGTGAATTATCTGATATCCAGATAACGGAACTCTTTGACGTCTGGTGGGACTAAGTTGTAGTGCGACATTCGGGTGCGCATGACGGCGCGACCTGTAATGTACTGCGCCAGGGGCGCATTAATGCGCCCCCTACGGTGTAATGTGCCGCCGGGTCGCCGTTGAAATACCGCGCCGGTACGAAAATCTGTAGGGGCGCCCTTTATGGCGCCCGTTGAAATACCGCGCCGGTACGAAAATCTGTAGGGGCGCCATTCATGGCGCCCGTTTAAACACCGCGCCAGGGGCGCATTAATGCGCCCCCTGTGATGCAATGTGCCGCAGGGTCGCCATTAATAGCGACCGCGCCATTGGCCGCACAATATCTACCCCGCACAGCACATTCAGGAGATCCCATGATTCGTAAGGCTCTGTTCGCCGCGCTACTGCTGACGGCAGCGCAGGCACACGCTGACTACCAGTGCAGCGTTAATCCGCAGGATGATGTGGTGATCACCCCGCAAAGCGTTCAGGTTGTCGGCAGCAACGGCAATCTCACGATGACTCCACAGGGTGATGTCACCTTTAACGGCAAAAAGATTACCGTTGATAACGCGGCACGTCAGCAGGCGATTGATTACCAGAGCGCGCTGCGTCGCGATTTGCCGTGGGTCAGCAACGGCGCTAAAACGCGCCTCGAACGCGGGCGTGCCGCACTGGATAAAGTGATCGTTGAAAAACTGGGCAGCGACAGCAACGTGCGCAACCGTCTGACCACGCTGGATGGCCAGCTGAAGCAGCAGATGAATCGCATCATTGAGCAGCGCCAGGATGGCCTGACGTTTCACCACCAGGCGATAAACCAGGTGCGCGCTGACGGGCAGAAGCTGGTACAGAGCACGCTGGGCGGCGTACTGCAGGATAGCCTGAATGAGATGGGCACGCAGCAGGCGACCAGCGGCAGTAATCCGCTGCAGGCGCTGATGGGCAATCTGGGCGGTCTGCAGCAGTCGATTCAGACTGAATGGAATAATCAGGAGCGCGATTTCCAGAACTTTGGCCATGAGGTCTGCAACCGGGTCATCGCGCTGGAAAACCAGCGTAAAACGCTGGTGAAGCGTATTAACTAGCAAAAAAAGAGCGGCCACCGGGCCGCTCTGATTACATAAACAGTTCCAGCAACGAATTCAGGAACAGTTTGCCTTTCTCGGTGATCTGCCACTCGCTGGCGCTTTCAGTGACATAACCTGCGGCGATAGCCTGCTCCATCTGCGGGCGAATTGCCTGCTCATCCAGCCCGGTATAGCGCTGAAACTCCGCGCGCGGCGCCGCTTCCAGCAGGCGGAACCGGTTCATAAAGAACTCAAACGGCTTATCTTCGTTCGCTACGTCATGCTGCTTATCGAGGTAGTTGCCCTTCATAAAGCCGCGTGGATGACGGGTTTTTACCGTCCGCACAATGCGGCCATCCGCCTGCGTCAGCTTACCGTGCGCCCCGCAGCCGATACCGAGATAATCACCGAAGCGCCAGTAGTTGAGATTGTGCTCACAGCGATAGCCCGGCTTCGCGTAGGCTGAGGTTTCATACTGCTGATAGCCGGCAGCCGTCAGCAGCTGGTGCCCCTGCTCGTAGATATCCCACAGCGCATCATCATCCGGCAGCTGCGGTGGTCGTGAACCAAACAGCGTGTTGGGCTCAATGGTCAGCTGATACCAGGAGAGATGCGGCGGGTTAAGCGCGATCGCCTGACGGAGATCGTCCAGCGCCTCTTCCAGCGACTGGTCAGGCAGGCCATGCATCAGATCCAGATTAAAACTGCGCAGCCCGAGCGCGGCGGCCAGTTCAGCGGCGCGTTTCGCCTCCTGCGGTCCATGAATACGCCCCAGCCGCTCCAGCTTCTGCGGACTGAAACTCTGCACGCCGATGGAAATGCGATTGATCCCCGCAGCCTGGTAGCCGCTGAAGCGATCGGCTTCGACCGTGCCGGGATTCGCTTCCATAGTGATCTCCGCATCAGCCGCCAGCGGCAGGCGCGCCCGTACGCCATCCATCAGCGTCTGCATCGCGTGACTGCTCAGCAGGCTTGGCGTGCCGCCGCCAATAAAGATCGTGCGTACCTCGCGTCCGGCGGTCAGAGGCAGGTCCTGCTCAAGATCCTGCAGCAGGTGCTGTACATACTCCAGATGCGGGACTTCGCCTTTCAGCGCGTGTGAGTTGAAGTCGCAGTAGGGGCACTTCTGTACGCACCATGGAATATGGATGTAGAGGCTTAGCGGCGGTAAATCAGCCATTGCGCATCGCATCCAGCAGCAGCGTTAACGCTTTACCCCGGTGGGAGAGGGCACGCTTCTCATCTTTGCTCAGTTCAGCGGCGGTTTTACCCGCTTCCGGTACAAAGAAGATGGGATCGTAGCCAAAGCCGTCTTCACCGGCCGCCGTACGGGTAATTTCGCCCGCCCAGCTGCCGTGAAACACCAGCGGCACCGGGTCAGCGGCGTGCCGCACATAGACCAGCACACAGTGAAACTGCGCCTGACGCGCGCCATCCGGCACATTTTCCAGCGCCAGCAGCAGCTTCTCCAGATTTTGCTGGTCGCTGGCTTCTGCGCCAGCATAGCGTGCGGAGTAGATGCCGGGCGCGCCGCCCAGCGCATCTACCGCCAGACCGGAATCATCCGCGATAGCCGGCAGGCCGGTTATCTGCGCCGCGTGACGCGCTTTAAGCAGCGCATTTTCAATGAAGGTCAGACCGGTCTCTTCGGCTGACTCCACGCCAAGCTCCGTTTGCGCCACGATATCCAGACCGAAATCAGCGAGCAGATCGGCCAGTTCGCGAACTTTGCCCGGATTACCGGTTGCGAGAACAACTTTTTGCATAACAGTTCCAGATTAACGAATTACAGCAGATACCAGAGACCCGGGAACAGGTCCATGCCAAGGAAATTCAGCGCATAGAGCACCAGAATGACAATCATGGCGGAGAAGTCGATACCGCCCATAGCGGGCAGCATACGGCGAATAGGTGCCATCAGCGGTTCAGTAAGCTGTATCAGCACGTGATCCAGCGGCCCGCGTCCCTGGCTGATCCAGCTCATCAGCGAGCGGATGATAATGACCCAGAACACCAGATTACCGGCTGACTTCAGCAGCGACAGCAGTCCTACCAGCAGATTGGTGGGATCAACCGAGAAGGCGCCAACCTGAATCAGCAGCAGAATCGGGTACTTCAGCGTAGTCAGCACAAACGCCAGCAGCAGCGAGGCGGTATCGATGGGGCCGATAGCGGGCAGCACGCGACGCAGCGGTTTGATCACCGGCTGCGTAATCTTCACCACAAACTGCGCCAGCGGATTGTAGAAGTCGCAGCGTGACCACTGCATCCAGATACGCAGCAGCAGTACCATGACGTAGAGATCGATCAGCGTTTTGACTAAAAACGTCAGTGTTAACATGGAGTTCCTCAGTTATTGTTGTGAAGGTCGCGCATAATCCCGCGCGCCAAACAGGGCGGTGCCAATTCTTACCATAGTGCTGCCGGCCGCGATTGCCGCTTCCATATCGTCGCTCATGCCCAGTGAAAGCGTATCAATGGCCGGGTAGTCGCGCTGCAGGGCATGAAACGCACTGGCCATCTGCTGGCAGACGGCCAGCTGGCGTGCATAATCCTGCTCGGGAGCCGGAATCGCCATCAGGCCGCGCAGGCTCAGGCGGGGCAGAGCGGCGATAGCGGCGGCCAGCGCCGGAACAGCCTCCAGCATGATGCCAGATTTACTGTTTTCGTCACTGATATTTACCTGAATTAACACGTTCAGCGGCGGTAAGTGCGCCGGACGCTGGTCGTTAAGCCGCTGCGCAATACGCAGGCGATCAACGGTGTGACACCAGGCAAAATGTTCTGCTACCAGACGGCTTTTATTGGATTGCAGCGGACCGATAAAGTGCCACTGCAGATCGCCTTCCGTCGTCAGCGCCGCGATCTTTTCCACCCCTTCCTGCACGTAGTTTTCACCAAACGCGCGCTGCCCGGCGGCAACCGCTTCTGCGACAGCGCTCGCAGGTTTGGTTTTGCTTACTGCAAGCAACGTAATCTCTTCTGGCGCCCGGCCGCAACGCACGGCAGCGGCAGCGATACGGTCGCGTACCTGATGTAAGTTGTGCTCAATGGAAGTCATAGTCAGGAGAAATAAATGGATTTAGATGAAATTGTGGCCCTTAGTGTAAAGCATAACGCCGCCGATCTGCACCTGTGCAGCGGACATTTACCGCACTGGCGGCGGCAGGGTGCGCTGGAGCCGGTGCCGCAGCAGCCGCCGCTGCCATCTGCGTGGCTGGAGACGTTTGCTTCGCGGTTTCTCAGTACTGCGCAGCAGTCGGAGCTTGACGTCACCGGACAGGCTGACTTTGCCCTGACGCTCAGCAGCGGCGTACGGCTGCGTGCCAATCTTTTCACCCAGCGGCACGGATTATCACTGGCGCTGCGGCTGATTGCGCAGACGATCCCGCCGCTGGCGCAGCTGCGCCTGCCGCCGGCCGTGCAGCAGCTTCTGCAGCTGCAGGAGGGGCTGGTTCTGATTAGCGGCGCAACCGGCAGCGGCAAGTCGACAACGCTGGCTGCACTGGTACAGGCGCTGAACCAGCAGCAGGCGCGGCATATCATTACCCTGGAAGATCCGATCGAGTTTGTGCACCGGAGTCAGCGTTCGCTGATTCAGCAGCGTGAAGTGGGGACGCACTGCCTCTCTTTTCAGCACGGGCTGAGAGCGGCGCTGCGTGAAGATCCCGACGTTATTCTGCTGGGCGAACTGCGCGACAGCGAGACAATCCGTTTAGCCCTGACCGCCGCTGAGACCGGGCATCTGGTGCTCGCTACGCTGCATACCCGCAGCGCGGCACAGGCGGTTGATCGTCTGGTTGATGTCTTTCCGGCTGAAGAGAAAAACCTGGTGCGCACGCAGCTGGCGGGCAGTCTGAAAGCGGTAGTGGCACAGCGGCTGGTGGCAGCGAAAGCGGGCGGACGCGTTGCGCTGTATGAGGTGCTGATCGCCACGCCTGCGGTAGCCAGCCTGATCCGTGAAGGTAAAGGACATCAGCTGCCGGGCGTGCTGCAGACCGGCGCGCAGCATGGCATGCAGACCTTTGCGCAGAGTGAACAGGCACGCCGCGCGGAGGGCATTATTGACCAGGCAAGCGGATAGCGGACCTGAGGCAGAAACAATGCTGCAGCTGTGCGCCCGGCCCGCTCCCGGCATCGGCTACACCTGTTGACCGGAGCGAGCTTTGTCGCGTTTATGCCGCTTGCAGCGTCAGTGGGTTTCGAACCAGTCCTGCAGAATAATCACGGCCGACTGTGAGTCTACCTGTCCTTTCTGCAGCGCACGAAAGCCGCCGCGCTCAAAGAGATCGGCGCGCGCCTCAACGGTACTCAGGCGCTCATCCTGCAGCTCAACGCGTACGCCAAAGCGGCCGTGCAGACGACTCGCAAACTTGCGTGCGCGGGCTGTCAGCGGCTGTTCGGTGCCGTCCATATTCAGCGGCAGGCCGACCACCACGTAGTCAGGCTGCCACTCCTTCAGCAGTTTCTCAATCAGGTTCCAGTCTGGCGTGCCTTCCTGAGCTTTCAGCGCTGTCAGCGGACGCGCGGTGCCGGTGAGCTGCTGACCCACGGCAACACCGATGCTTTTGGTGCCAAAATCAAAGCCGAGCAGCGTTGCATTCTGCATCAGGCGTGTCCCGCATCACTGGTCATGTTATGAATATCGACACCCATGCTGCGGGCGGCTTCGCGCCAGCGTTCGGCAATCGGCGTCTGGAACAAAATATGCGTGTCGGCCGGGGTCGTAAGCCAGGCGTTCTCCAGCAGCTCGTTCTCCAGCTGATCTTTTTCCCAGGCGCAGTAGCCGAGTGCGACCAGCACATTCTCCGGCTGCTGAGCAGTGCCGATCGCTTCCAGCACATCGCGCGAGGTAGTAATCACGGTATTGTCTGAGATGCGAATACTGGAGGCATAGGTATGCTGCGCAGAGTGCAGAATAAAACCGCGATCTTCCGCCAGCGGGCCGCCGGCAAACACCGGTTTATCAAGCTTAATCGCCGGATCGCGCTCTGACGGCGTGATCTTGAGCTTCTTCAGAATACCCTCTACCGTCAGGTTCTCCATCGGTTTATTAATAATCAAACCCATCGCACCCTCTTCATTATGCTCGCAGATATAGACAACCGAGCGCTTGAACAGAGGATCCTGCAGAGAGGGCATCGCTATCAAAAAATGATGCTGTAAATTCATTGTCACTCATTTACCGAAGAGAACCGGCGCCAGTGCGGCAGCGCCGGTATCAAAGGGGTTAGGGAGTTTGCACTCCGGCTGCGTCCTCAGCCCAGACGTTTTTCGATTGCGTCCATCAGCATACCGGTAACTGAAATCGGGAACGCCGCTTCAATTTCCCGTACGCAGGTTGGGCTGGTGACATTCACTTCAGTAAGTTTATCACCGATGATATCCAGGCCAACAAAAATCAGCCCCTTCGCTTTCAGCGTGGGACCGACGCGCCGTGCGATTTCCCAGTCGCTGTCAGAAAGCGGACGTGCTTCGCCGCGACCACCCGCTGCAAGATTGCCGCGGGTTTCGCCGCCCTGCGGAATACGCGCCAGGCAGTAAGGCACCGGCTCGCCATCGACGACCAGAACGCGTTTATCGCCCTCTTTAATCGCCGGCAGATAATTTTGCGCCATGCAGAAGAACTGGCCGTGATTGGTCAGGGTTTCTGTGATCACGCCAAAGTTTGCGTCATCCTGCTTAACGCGGAAAATGGATGCGCCACCCATGCCGTCGAGCGGTTTCAGAATGACATCACCATGCTCCTGCCAGAAAGCGCGCAGCTGCTCTTTATTACGGGTGACCAGCGTATCCGGCGTCAGATCCGCAAACCATGCAGTATAGAGCTTTTCGTTACAATCGCGCAGGCTCTGCGGCTTGTTTACAATCAGCGTACCCTGCTCTTCAGCCCGCTCCAGCAGATAGGTCGCGTAGATAAATTCGGTGTCAAAAGGCGGATCTTTACGCATCAACACAACGTTGAGATCGGCCAGCGGGATAGTCTGCTCGCTGCCAAACTCATACCACTGTGAAGCGTTTTGCTCCACGCTCAGCAGACGCGTACGGGCGTAGGTGACGCCGCCGCGCAGAGAGAGGTCGCCCATCTCCATGTAATGAATTTCGTAGCCACGACGCTGTGCTTCCAGCAACATGGCGAAGCTGGTGTCTTTTTTAATATTGATAGACGAAATCGGGTCCATCACAATGCCAAGCTTAATCATTATTCTCTCCTCAGAGGGGATATCAGCGACGTCCTTCCATGCGAAAGCGTCGTGCTGTGTAGTAGTCTGCGTCTCTTTTACGGCCCGAATTATCCCTTAACCGAGATCGCCAAACCTCACCTGAAGTGCCGTTATAGCGGTGAGGGCAGTGGTTTCCGTGCGCAGCACGCGTGGCCCCAGTAATATATCCGTAAAGCCCTGCTGCGCCGTCATGGCGATCTCCTCAGCAGATAATCCCCCTTCAGGGCCAATCAGCAGCCGCACCCGCTCAACCGGTTGTGGCAGGGTGTTGATGCTGTGGCTGGCGCGTGGATGAAGATTCAGCCTGATGCCCTCATCAGCTTCGGCACACCAGGCTTCCAGCGTCATCGCGTCACGAATCAGCGGTACGCGGTTGCGGCCACATTGCTCGCAGGCAGCGATAGCAATCTTCTGCCACTGCTGGATCTTTTTTGCCAGTCGTTCTGCATCCAGCTTCACGCCGCAGCGCTCAGAAAACAAGGGCGTAATCACGTTTACGCCCAGCTCTATCGATTTCTGGATGGTGAATTCCATTTTTTCACCACGCGACATCACCTGGCCCAGATGTAAATGCAAGGGCGATTCCCGGTCATCAGGCTGACCGCTAAGAACCCTTACTTTTACACGCTTTTTATCCGCCTGGGTGATTTCGGCGTTAAAAGTCAGATTAGTGCCATCAAACAGTTCAAGCATCTGCCCGGCGCCCATGCGCAGCACGCGGCCAACGTGGTTAGCCGCGTCATCTTCAAGAAAGATTTCACTGTCAACAGAGAGCGGTTCGGGGTGATAAATGCGGGGTATACGCATGCGGTTCCTGCCAGCGTTATTGCCGCATCCCGTGATGCGGCGCAAAAATAATAAGCTAGTTTAGGGTAGCGCTTTTAGCGCTGGCAAGCGCGCTGTACATACGGGTTGTGATTTCCCTGTACCTGAGCAATACGACTGTCGCGCTCGCACTCCCAGACGCTGACCGGATAGAGCTTGTCCCAGGCGCTGAACAGCTGAGTCTGCTGGCGGGAGAGGCGCAGCTGATAGCGATCGCGCATGTAAAAGTAGGTGCGTGCAATGGCGCCGCGCGCGCGGGCAGGCGGTTCAGCCAGCTTCTGTTTGAAGTCGACTTTCATCGCGCACTGCCCGTAAGGCTGCTCCCCGCCGTTCCACTGGCTGTACTGGAAATTATTGCGATCGCCGTTAACCTCGCCGATAGCGGGCTGAAGATTATGCAGATCGCTCTCTATACGGCGATATACCGGATCTTTGGCGCAGTTTTTTCGTCCTCCCTCCTGCCAGCACTGGCGCTGATGGCCAAATTCCCACGCCGGAACCACATGTTCCCACTCAATGCGCCTGGCGCGGTTGGCGTTTTTTCGTACGCTATAGCCGCAGCTTTTAAGATCGGGCACGCCTTTTTTTCCCTGCCAGTTGATCGTGCAGCCGCAGTAGAAATCGGGCGCATCCGCGTTAATTTGCGATGCGACCACTTTTGCCTGGCGAAAATTATTCTGATGAAACGAAGAGAAGCTGAGGCTGTACGCGCTAAGCGGTGCCAGCAGCAGAGGAAGAAGTAACAGCGTTTTGCGAGACATATTCCAGAAATTTACCCGATACCCAAAAAAGTGCGGCAGGGTAGCAGAATGACCGGAGCGGGGAAATGGGATTAGCGCGCTATATGCTACTGAATTCGCCGGGCTGCAGCAGTGAACCACAGCGAACGCAGCGATATTCACTCTCCCCGCGCAGCACGCGATTATGCCGGCGCACGGTAAGCTGATGCTGCTGACAGCTGCAGCGATAGGTGAAGGTGTTAGTGCGCACCGAATTCAGGGCAAACTGATGCGTACGGCGTGCCGGCACGCCGAGCACCGTCTCCATCATCCACTTCCACTCTTTGCCATGCGGCGCAACGCGCCCGAAGCGCTTCCACACCAGCAGATGCGCCAGCTCATGCGGCACAACTTCGTCGGTGAACGCCTGCAGATTCTCCTGCAGCAGCACCGGATTCAGCCGAATCTCCCACTTCTCCAGCCAGGCGGTCCCTGCGGCAGTGCCGCGCTGCTGGTAGAGCAGTGCGGGTTCGTCAAAGGTGTATTCAAGGCGCTGTGCGGCGAGCTGCAAAAAGTGCCGCAGCGATCGCATGACCGCCTGCTGACAGGCGACAGGTACGCGGGTAGTTTTCATGGCGGGCAGCATACCATACGCTGCGCTGACGCGGCAGCGGGCAGTCGCGCTCATAAAAAAGGGCCGCCCGCAGGCAGCCCTTGTCACTCAGAAAAACATTACTGCTGACCGATGTCGCGCAGTTTTTTACCTGCCATCAGGTTACGCTCAATGTGCTCCAGCGAGACGTTTTTGGTCTCCGGGATCAGCACCAGCGTCAGCACAATAAAGAACAGGTTCAGGCCGGCATAGACCCAGAAGGTCGGCGCGTTGCCCAGCGTGTTCAGCATGGTCAGGAAGGTGGCGCCCACGATCATGTTGGCGATCCAGTTCGTGGTGGTTGAGACGGTAATCCCGAAATCGCGTCCTTTCAGCGGCTGAATTTCAGAGCAAAGCACCCAGATCAGCGGGCCGGCTGACATGGCAAAGCCGATGATAAACATCAGCAGCATCGCCACGGCGAAGTACTGTGCACCCTGAGAGTGGATGCCCAGGTGCAGCATGGTGCCGAGAACGCCCATACCGGCCGCCATGACCATAAAGCCCAGCACCAGCGTCGGCTTACGGCCCCAGCGATCGACCAGGCCGATAGCGATAAAGGTCGCCAGAACGTTGACCAGACCCACAATCACCGTACCCCACATCTGCTGCGTGGTGTTGGCGAAGCCGGCAATTTCAAAAATTTTCGGCGCGTAATACATAATGACGTTCATGCCGGTGAACTGCTGCATCACCTGCAGCAGCACGCCGAGGAACACCGCACGACGGAAGTTGCTGTTGCCCTGAAACAGCTGCCAGCCAGACTGTTTTACTTTCAGGCTCTCACGGATCTCATCCAGCTCACGTTTTGCCTGTTCGCTGGTATCGCGCAGGCGATCCAGCACGCGCTGCGCATCGCGGAAGTTACCTTTCGCAGCCAGCCAGCGCGGGCTGTTTGGCAGGAAGAAGACGCCAACCAGCAGCAGAACCGCAGGGATAGTAATCACGCCCAGCATCCAGCGCCACTCTCCGGATGCGCTGAACGCGGTATCGGAGAGGTAGGCGCCCAGAATACCGATGGTGATCATCAGCTGATAGAGCGAAATCATACTGCCGCGGATTTTCTCTGGTGCAATTTCAGAGAGATAGAGCGGAGCGGTATAAGAAGCCACGCCAACTGCCAGGCCCAGTACTACGCGGGCAGCAATCAGCATCTCCGGGTTTGGCGCCATAGCGGACCACAGCGAACCGATAACAAACAGCACAGAGCCAGCCATCAGACTCTTTTTGCGACCCAGGTGTGACGACATCCAGCCGCTGCCGATTGCACCAACCGCCGCGCCAAACATCATTGAGCTGACAATCCACTCCTGCTGGTGGGCAGTAACGTTGAAATCTTTAGCGATAAAGGGCAGGGCACCTGCGATGACACCGATATCCAGCCCGAACAGCAGGCCGGCTAACGCCGCCAGAAAGCAGACAAACAGGGTCATCGCCTTGTTTGAGGTTCTGCTTTTGTGAGTATTACCAGGCATAAAGCCTCCGAAAGTTATTTGTCTTGTTTTTTATTAATGCTAAGAGACCTGTACACGATAAAAAGTGAGCGCGATCACACGAATGTAACCGCTTACACACGCCGAAACCCTGTAATCCAGCATTTTTTGCCCGGAACAGTCTCTTCGCCAGTAAGGTATAGCACCCTTCAAGTTTCTGACATCGCTTTAAATATTGCCTATCAGACGACGCTGAAAATAACGCATTTTCAGAGTGATGACTACGCTGAAAAATCTCTAAATTACAGATTAAAAAAGAGTTTTAGAATGTAATCGTTAACACTTTGTTATCACAGCGGTCATAAGAGTGTAGCCAGTGAAAATTTTTATGCCCGGGAAAGCCTGAAGCCAGCTATATCACGGGATTTCACCCGGCAGAATGCACGTAGGGGGCGCATTAATGCGCCCCTGGTCCGGAAGATGTACGCAGCCAGGGCGGCATAAATGCCGCCCCTACGGTTAAACATGACCCACGTTGACGAGGCGATTAATGGCGCGGAACGTAGGGGGCGCATTAATGCGCCCCTGGCCCGGAAGATGTACGCAACCAGGGCGGCATAAATGCCGCCCCTGTGAATACCTATCATCCACGCAACCACAACGATTAACGACGCGGAACGTAGGGGGCGCATTAATGCGCCCCTACAATGGCACGGTACGTAGGGGGCGCATTAATGCGCCCCTGGTCCGGAAGATGTACGCAGCCAGGGCGGCATAAATGCCGCCCCTGTAATGGCGCGATACGTAGGAGGCGCATTAATGCGCCCCTGGTTCAGATGATCCACGCAGCCAGGGCGGCATAAATGCCGCTCCTGTAACGGCGCGGCACGCAGAGGGCGCATTAATGCGCCCCTGGCCCGGAAGATGTACGCAGCCAGGACGGCATAAATGCCGCCCCTGTGAATACCTATCATCCACGCAACCACAACGATTAACGACGCGGAACGTAGGGGGCGCATTAATGCGCCCCTGGTCTGGATGATCCACGCAACCAGGGCGGCATAAATGCCGCTCCTGTAATGGCGCGGCACGCAGGGGGCGCATTAATGCGCCCCTGGCGCGGAAGATGTACGCAGCCAGGGCGGCATAAATGCCGCCCCTGTAATGGCACGGAACGTAGGGGGCGCATTAATGCGCCCCTGGCCCGGAAGATGTACGCAACCAGGGCGGCATAAATGCCGCCCCTACAATGGCACGGTACGTAGGGGGCGCATTAATGCGCCCCTGGTTCAGACGATATACGCAGCCAGGGCGGCATAAATGCCGCCCCTGTAATGGCACGGTACGTAGGGGGCGCATTAATGCGCCCCTGGTCCGGATGATGTACGTAACCAGGGCGGCATAAATGCCGCCCCTACAATGGCGCGGCACACAGGGGGCGCATTAATGCGCCCCTGGTCCGGATGATGTACGCAACCAGGGCGGCATAAATGCCGCCCCTACAACGACGCGGAACGTAGGGGGCGCATTAATGCGCCCCTGGCCCGGATGATTTACGAAATCAGCGCGGCGGGGGATGTTCAGGCATAAAAAAGCCCGCACAGAGCGGGCTACTAAACAGAATACTTTGCGCTTACAGGCCAGCGGCTTCGCGCAGCAGGGCGGCTTTATCCGTCTGCTCCCACGGGAAGTGTTCGCGGCCAAAGTGACCGTAGGCGGCGGTCTCTTTATAGATAGGTTTCAGCAGATCCATCATCTGAATCAGACCGTAAGGGCGCAGGTCAAAGAATTCACGAACCAGCAGCGTCAGCTGTTCGGTCGGCACTTTCTCAGTGCCAAAGGTTTCTACCATGATCGACGTTGGCTCTGCCACGCCGATAGCGTAGGAAACCTGAATCTCGCAGCGATCGGCCAGGCCGGCAGCAACAATATTTTTTGCCACGTAGCGCGCTGCATAGGCTGCAGAGCGGTCAACTTTTGACGGATCCTTACCGGAGAAAGCACCGCCACCGTGACGAGCCATACCGCCGTAGGTATCAACGATAATTTTACGGCCGGTCAGGCCACAGTCACCCATCGGGCCGCCAATCACAAAGCGACCGGTCGGATTGATATGGTATTTAGTGCTGGCGTTGATCCACTCAGCAGGCAGCACCGGCTTAATGATCTCTTCCATCACCGCTTCACGCAGATCGGCCTGAGAAACCTCTTCTGAATGCTGGGTTGAGAGCACGACAGCGTCGATACCGACAATTTTGCCACCATCATACTGGAAGGTGATCTGGCTTTTAGCGTCCGGGCGCAGCCATGACAGCGTGCCATTTTTACGCACTTCTGCCTGACGCTGCACCAGACGGTGCGCATAGGTAACCGGTGCGGGCATCAGCACATCCGTTTCGTTGGTTGCATAACCAAACATCAGACCCTGATCGCCTGCACCCTGCTCCAGCGGATCGGTGCGATCTACGCCCTGATTAATATCAGGTGACTGTTTGCCAATGGCGCTCAGTACGGCGCAGGAGTTGGCATCAAAGCCCATATCAGAATGAACATAGCCGATCTCACGTACGGTATTGCGGGTGATCTCTTCAATATCGACCCAGGCGCTGGTGGTGATTTCACCGCCCACCAGTACCATACCGGTTTTGACGTAAGTTTCGCAGGCCACGCGCGCTTTCGGATCCTGTTCGAGGATGGCATCCAGCACGGCATCGGAAATTTGGTCAGCGATCTTATCAGGATGTCCTTCTGATACGGACTCAGATGTAAAAAGGTGTTTAGCCATTCTGTTCTTTACCTTAGAAATGGGTTGAATTCGACTGCATAGCGCCAGTGAAAAACCTGCTTAGCGCCCCTTCAGGCAAAGCCACGAGCAGCAGGGAGTGTCAGCACGCCAGGCTCACACCGCCTGGAACTTATTCAGTTTAGATGGAAAACCATCTGGACGGCTATTTTAGGTTACCCGATGTGCATTTTACCAGAGCTTTTTCTGATTCGGTTTGTTTCAAAAAGCGGCTTACTGGAAGCTTTTGCTGACAGCGCGCGCAGGGCGGGGACAAAGATTTTGCAATTTTACCCGGCTGGCGGTATAAAACGCCGCTATTGATGCCAGGACGCCGTCAGGCGTTGCACGATCAGATACCATCTCTGATTTTTTTCCGCTCCGTTTCCGCATGCTGCCCGCAGGCGCTGGAGGTGAGTAAAGTAATGAACCGTTCCCATCTGCTCTCTGGTTCACAGCGCATGTCAGGCGCGCTGGCCTCTCTTTCTGCTGTTCACTCTTCCTGTTCTTTCTGTCGATGTTTGCCGCCGTGCAATCATGACGACATGCATAGCCATTAAACTGCGGCTAAAGTCCGGCATCAGCACAGGCGCGTGATTGACACCCGCAGCCGTGCCAAATCCGATCGGATTTCCACTGACTGCAGCGCGATGTTTTACACTTACTGGCAGTAACACCCGGGGTAACCTGATGAGGCGGGACACGCAGCATGAATAAGTTTTTAGCCGCAAACGCACCAGCAGTACCTGATAACTCTCTACTATTTCAACAGAAAACTGAGGTTCGCGATGTCTGACGACATGAAGAATATCAAGGGTTCGTCAGCTGGCGAACAGGGTGTCCTCCGCTCAATGCAGGAGGTGGCGATAAGCGATCAGGAAGCGAGCCGTATGCTGCGCACCTATAACATCGCCTGGTGGGGCAACAACTATTACGACGTAAACGAGCTGGGCCATATCAGCGTGTGTCCGGATCCCGATCGGCCCGAGGTGCGGGTTGACCTGGCAAAGCTGGTCAAAGAGCGCGAGGCTGACGGTCAGCGTCTGCCGGCGCTGTTCTGTTTCCCGCAGATCCTGCAGCATCGCCTGCGCTCCATCAATGCGGCGTTCAAGCGCGCGCGCGAATCCTATGGTTATAAAGGCGACTACTTCCTGGTTTATCCAATCAAGGTCAATCAGCACAAGCGCGTCATTGAATCGCTGGTTAACTCGGGTGAACCGCTGGGCCTTGAAGCGGGCTCAAAAGCAGAGCTGATGGCGGTACTGGCGCACGCGGGCAAAACGCGGACCGTTATCGTCTGTAATGGCTACAAAGATCGTGAATATATCCGGCTGGCGCTGATCGGTGAAAAGCTCGGCCATAAAGTTTATCTGGTGCTGGAAAAGATGACTGAGGTCCGTCTGGTTCTGGAAGAGGCGGAGCGTCTGAATGTGGTACCGCGTCTCGGCATCCGCGCGCGCCTTGCCTCGCAGGGCTCGGGTAAGTGGCAGTCAAGCGGTGGTGAAAAATCGAAGTTTGGCCTGGCGGCGTCACAGGTACTGCAGCTGGTGGATATCATGCGCAAAGCTGGCCGGCTTGACAGCCTGCAGCTGCTGCACTTCCATCTCGGTTCGCAGATGGCGAATATCCGCGATATCGCGACTGGCGTGCGCGAATCTGCCCGCTTCTATGTTGAGCTGGCAAAACTTGGCGTCAACATTAAATGCTTTGACGTCGGTGGCGGTCTGGGGGTGGACTATGAAGGAACCCGCTCCCAGTCTGACTGCTCGGTAAACTATGGCCTGAATGAGTATGCCAATAATGTTATCTGGGCAATTGGCGACGCCTGTGAAGAGCATGGCCTTGAACATCCTACGGTGATCACCGAGTCAGGCCGCGCCGTAACGGCACACCACACCGTGCTGGTCTCTAACATCATCGGCGTAGAGCGTAATGAATTCAGCACGCCGGTCGCGCCTGATACGGATGCACCGCGCCCGATTCAGAGCCTGTGGGACACCTGGCAGGAGATGCATGAGCCCAACGTGCGCCGCTCGCTGCGTGAATGGCTGCATGACAGCCAGATGGACCTGTTTGATATCCATACCGGCTACTCATCCGGCACCTACGATCTGGGACAGCGCGCGTGGGCCGAACAGCTTTATCTGAGCATTTGTCACTACATCCAGCAGCATCTGGATCCGAGCAATCGTGCACACCGCCCGATTATCGATGAGCTGCAGGAGCGTATGGCAGATAAAATCTACGTTAATTTCTCTCTGTTTCAGTCGATGCCGGATGCCTGGGGTATCGATCAGCTCTTCCCGGTTATGCCGCTGGAAGGTCTGAACAAGATGCCACAGCGTCGCGCTGTGCTGCTGGATATTACCTGTGATTCCGACGGGACAATCGACCATTACGTTGACGGTGACGGAATCGCAACCACTATGCCGATGCCTGAATATGACGTGGATAATCCGCCGATGCTGGGCTTCTTTATGGTGGGCGCTTATCAGGAGATCCTCGGCAACATGCATAATCTATTTGGCGACACTGAAGCAGTAGATGTGTTTGCTTTCCAGGATGGCAGCGTGGAAGTGCAGTTATCAGATGAAGGGGATACCGTCGCGGACATGCTGGAATATGTGCAGCTGAATCCGGACGATCTGATGACGCTATTCCGCGATCAGGTAAAGCAGCAGCAGGATATAGATGAAGAGCTGCGATCGCAGTTCCTTGCCGAGTTTGAAAGCGGCCTTTATGGCTATACCTATCTTGAAGATGAATAATCAGTAATAACGTATCGGGCCCTGCGGGGCCCTTTTTTATTGCTGTAAAATTTTTTTCTGGTTTGTGACGTAATTCACTATTTTGCGCGAGCGCTACTTCTTCGTTTTTTTCTGTAGCGACTACCCAGTCAGTTTGGCTTAAAAATCAATATCCTCTGCCATTATCGCTCACCCTGACTCTACCTTTTCTTATTTATTAATAAATTTTCTTATGTTTCGCTTATCCTTAAATCATAATTTATTTATGTTTTTTATAAATAAGAGATGTTTTTAGTCATGATCCATCTGGCGCATTTACTGATGTCAGGTTTCCTGAAAAATAGCCGGTTATTACTAAAATAAAAAATTAACAATGCTGCGCTTTCACATTAATTTGACTTAAAATCAGTATTTTAAGGCTGAATAAGGCGCTGATGCTCGCACTTTGCACGATCGCAGGCTTATCTCCGGGCGCCGGTTATAGAGCATTACCGGAACGGTTGTCAGAAAATGATTGGTTTTAGCTATCATTGCAGGACCATTTTTAGCTGAAAACTATTTTTCAAAATGTAAATTGCAGGCTAATCTCCAGTTGCTATAGTAAATTTTGTCGATGTTTCTATTTTATATAACATGAATAAGTCTGATCTTTAGGGCTTTATCAGCAGCGTCTTCAGGAAGGGTGCCATGACCGAGCGTTTTAATCCGGTTTTCTTGCTGGAACCCGTTCACAGTCTGACCGGAGAGATAACTTCGTGGGAGCTGCTGACACGATTTAAAGAGAAAAAATCGATAACCACACAATGCAATCCCGACAGAGAAGAACATTTTTTCTCTCTGCTTCCTGCCGATGAGAAGTGGCAGCTATTCCTTCACCAGGTCGAAAAAATTATTCAGCTTAGCCAGCAGGGATTTAATCAGGTTATTAGCGTAAACGTAGACAGAGACATTGTTGCCGGCATATTTGCAGATGAAACCATTCAGAAAAAACTGGCGTCTGTTGCATTATTGCGGCTCGAAATCTCTGCATTTTTTACCTCGCGTTTTAATAGCGAGGATCTGCTGACCCTGAAAGGCGTAGCAAAAATTACGCCCGCTCCTCTCTGGCTTGACAATTTTGGTCCGGGTTATTCAAGCCTGACCATGCTTGACAGCGGAATATTTGAGATCGTCAAGATTGATAAAGCGTTTTTCTGGCAATTCAGCGAAGACCGCACCTTTGACATTCTGCTTAATCACCTTAATCAATTATGCCGCGGCGTCATTGTTGAGGGTGTTGAAAATCAACACTATGTGGACCTGCTTGCGCATAAGCCTGTTTATGGCATGCAGGGTTACCACTGGCAGAGTGTTTATCTTGATGATTTATTTGCGTAATTCAGCACACAGCTTTGCGATTATGGTCTGCGCAGAAAGGGATTTCAGGTGAAAATTAAGCGTGCCTGCTTCGCTTATTATCACCTATGAATAACGCTTCTGTATTCCGCATAACGCCTGATGTCCTTTCTGAATACGCGATTAAACCTATTCTGCGCTGCGCTTACTCTTTTACCGGAATAAGAGCAGCCGATGAAGGATGTGAGTAATTCCCTGAATTACTTGCGATAGCAAGCGGTATCTGATGATACCGGGCGTGCCAGTAACGCTCATAAACTTATATCTGCGCGGGATCCCGATAACATGAACAATATCTCTATCACGCCCAAAGGTGGGACGATTGCTAACGAAGTGAGCGGTACTCAGATTACGCTGACCGCACCCAGTGTGGTTAAACTTAACCTGAATCAGGCTGACATTAAGGCTTTCACACGCAATGGTAACGATTTAGTCGTAACAACTAAATCAGGTGAAACACTTGTTATTCATGATTTTTACAGCGCCAATGGCGACAGCGATCTGGTCCTGCAAGATGACCGCGGTGCGCTCTGGTGGGTTGAGGATCCCGGCACAGAGGGCTTTCAGTATGTGTCAATCGACAGTACAGAAGGTCTGCTGGCAGAAAACGTAACGGATAACGGCACGATTGCCGCCTTCGGTATCGGTGGCGCGGCCCTGGCCGGTATCGGGGCGCTGTTTGCGACCGGCGGCGGCGGCGGCGGCGGCGGCGGCGGTGGCGATGATGCGGATAATTCCGGCGGCGGCACCAATCCCGGTAACGGAGGCAACAATCCTGGCGGAGGTGGCGGCAATAACGGCGGAGGTAATGGCGGAGGTGATAACGGTGGAGGCGATAACACGCCACCGGCTGCCGTAACCGATCTGCAGATTATCAGCAATGCCGGCAATCAACAGGGTGCAATCACTAACGGTACAGCAACCGCAGATAATACGCCAACGCTGAGCGGCACCGCCGAAGCGGGTGCGATTATCCGCATTTACGACGGTACGACGCTGATTGGCAGTACGACAGCAGGCGCAAATGGCAGCTGGAGTTTCACCACCTCAACGCTGGGCGAAGGCCAGCATAGCCTGAGCGTCACGGCCACGGATGCTGCGGGTAATACCAGTTCGGCCAGTAGTAGCATTACATTTATCGTTGACACCTTGCCGCCAGCTGCCGCTACGGAATTAACGCTCACAGATAATAGCGGTACACCTGCACCCGTTCCTGAGGGTTCTGCTACCGATGACAGGACACCGGTGTTGAGCGGTCGCGGCGAAGCGGGCACCATCGTCACTGTTTATGACGGACAGACCCTGCTGGGTACCACCGTCGTCGGGGCGAACGGCAACTGGAGCTTCACCACACCAGAGCTGAGTATCGGCAGCCACAGCCTGACCGTGACGCTGACCGATGCGGCTGGCAATATCAGCGCACCTTCCACGCCTTATGACATTACTGTACAGACCGCTTTGCCGCCCGCTACTACCGAGCTGGAAATTTACGATGACAGTGGCGCAACGGCGGTATTGCTGCCAAATGGCACCAGCACCTCTGATTCGACACCCGCGCTCACCGGCGTAACTACGCCAGGCAGCCTTGTCACACTGTATAACGGCACAACGCCAATAGGCAGTGTAGTAGCGGGTGTGGATGGGCAGTGGCGCTTTACGCCGGACTCACTGGTTGATGGCAGCTATACGTTCTCAGCCACTGTTACGGATGCCAGCGGTAACGTGACGCAAACCCCAGCCATTACGCTCATCATTGATACCGTACCACCTGCAGGTGCGGGCAATCTGAATCTCTCGGATGGCGTGGGCACTACGTCTGAGCCGATCCTTTCCGGCGGAGTGACCAACACCACCACGCCAACCCTGAGCGGCACAGCGGAACCCGGCAGCACCGTGACCATTCGCGATGGTGACATCGAGCTTGGAACGGTGACTGCAGGCAACAACGGCGAGTGGAGTTTCACTACGCCTGCGCTGGGTGAGGGCGATCATAGCCTGACCACCGTGGTTACAGACGCAGCCGGTAATGCCGGCCCGGCTTCATCACCAATTGAATTTGGTATTGATACCACACCGCCTGCTGTTGCAGGTGATGTGCAGCTGATTAACAACAGCGGCAGCACGCCGCAACCAATCATCAGCGGTGGCGCGACCAATAATACTTCACCAGTGCTGAGCGGCAGCGCGGAACCGGGCAGCACAGTAACTATCTATGATGGCGAAACTGCTATCGGCAGCGTCACCGCGGGCAGTGATGGCAGCTGGAGCTTTCCGGTGCCGGCACTGGAAGAAGGCGATCATAGCCTGACCACTACCGTGACCGATACGGCGGGCAATACCGGTCCGGCCTCTGAGCCGATTGAGTTTGCAGTGGACACCATTGTGCCAGCGGCCGCCTCGCAGCTGGTGCTGACTGACAGCGTCGGTGATGAAATTGGCCCGGTAGCGGGCGGCGCAACCATTGATGACAGCTCGCCGGAACTAAGCGGCCAGGCCGAGCCTGGCAGCATTGTACAGATCTACGACGGCGGTACCTTGCTGGGCAGCACAGCTGTGAACCCGGATGGCAGCTGGAACTTTACCACTCCAGCGCTGAGCAACGGAGCACACAGCCTGACCGCCTTCGTCACAGATGCAGCGGGCAACCGTAGCGAGGCGTCTTCAGCCGTTAACTTTACGGTTGATGCTGCTCTGCCGCCGGCCACCAGCGAGCTGCAGATCACCGACGACTCAGGCAATACGCTGGTTACTCTGGCTGATGGTGCAAGCACGCGCGATAACACGCCAATTCTGAGCGGCGTTGTGGCGCCGGGCAGCATCGTTACGCTCTTCGACGGAACGACCGAACTGGGCAGCGTCACCGCAGGTGCAGACGGGCAGTGGGTGTATCAGGTGGGCGCACTGGATGATGGACCGCACAGTTTCTACGGCAGCATTAACGATAACGGGGCGATCTCGCAGACGCCAACCATCACTATTACCATCGATAGTACGGTGCCTGCCGCGCCGGACAGCCTGCAACTTGTCAATGACCAGAGCGAAACCGCAGTACCGATTGGCGCAGGTACAGCCACAAACGATACCACGCCAGTGCTGAGTGGCCGCGCGGAACCCGACAGTATCATTACCGTGCGCGATAATGACACGGTGCTGGGTAGCGCTACGGTCAATGCAGACGGCAGCTGGAGCTTCACCACGCCAGTACTGACTGAGGGTGACCACAGCCTGACGGCGACGGCCACCGATGCTGCCGGCAATAGTGGCCCGGCATCAGTCCCGGTTAACTTTAGCGTGGATACTACACCGCCAGCCGCTGCGGCAGATCTTATCGTCAGTAGTGAAAGCGGTGGCCTGCAGGTACCGATCGCAGCTAACGGTAACGTCAATGACAACACGCCGCTGCTCAGCGGAACGGCAGAACCTGGCAGCATAGTGACCATCAGTGATGGCGATACAATACTGGGTTCAGCAGCGGTTAATGCTGATGGCAGCTGGCGTTTCACCACGCCTGAGCTGACCGAAGGCGCGCACAGTCTCACTACTACCGTAACTGACGCCGCAGGCAATACCGGTTCGGCCTCGCCTGCAATAAACATCATCGTCGATACCGTACCGCCTGCGGCGATCGCTGATTTGCTGGTCAGCGACGACGTGGGCGCTCAGCAGGGCGCGTTAACCTCCGGCGATACTACTGACGATCGTACCCCGACCCTTAGCGGTACAGCAGAGCCTGATGGTCAGGTCAGCGTGTATGACGGAGAGGTACTGCTGGGCATTGTGGCCGTAGACAGTAACGGCAACTGGAGCTTCACGACGCCAGCGCTGAGTAACGGTCTGCATACGCTCACTGTCACCGTCACCGATGTGGCAGGCAACGTGAGTCCGGCGAGCTCTGACTTTACACTGACCATAAACGCGGACGCACCGCAGGCTTCGCTGTCGCTGGAAGTATATGACGAGAGCGGCAACGCGCTGGAGCAATTAAACAACGGTGATATTACCAACGATAGCACGCCGCTGCTGACCGGTCTTGCTGGCGCAAACAGCGTGGTGACGCTGTATGATGGCGCGACGGTACTGGGCTCAGTAACTGCAGATGCTAATGGTCAATGGAGCTACCGGGTGCAGAGCCTGCAGGATGGCGTGCATACCTTCCGCGCCAACTTTGATGATGGTAACGGCAATACCATTGAAAGCGCCGCGCTCTCCATCACGCTCGATACCGTGGCGCCGGCAGCAGCCAGCGAGCTGACGCTGAGCAATGACGCGGGCAGTACGGTGGTACCCATTACCGACAGCATCGCCACTAATGACAGCACGCCCTTATTTAGCGGTCAGGCGGAAGCGGGCAGCATTGTTACTATCCTGGATGGCACCACGTTGCTGGGCAGCGTGGCCGTGGGCGCCAGCGGTAGCTGGAGCTTTGTGCTGCCAACCCTGGCTGATGGCAGTCATAGCCTGAGCACGGTGGTCACCGATGCCGCAGGCAACGCCAGCCCGGCCACGCCGGCGCTGAACTTCACCATTGATACCACTGCACCTGCTGTCATCAGCGACTTGCTGGTCAGCGATGACAGCAGTGGCACTGGTGTTCCGCTGAGCAGCGGTGCCACCACAGCTGACAGTACTCCGGTACTAAGCGGCACCGCAGAGGCCGGTTCGCTCATCAGCATTTACGATGGCAGTACGCTGCTGGGAACAGTAACGGCAGGTGACGACGGCAGCTGGAGCTTTACCCCGGCTGCGCTGACTAACGGGGCGCATTCGCTCACCACCACGGTCACCGATGCTGCCGGTAACGTTGGCCCGGCATCGCCAGCCTTTAACCTGACGGTGGATGCAGGTATTCCGCCAACCAGTGAACTGCTGGTGGTGGCTGATAACAACGGCAGTACGCTGGTGGTACTGGCGAATAACGACAGCACGCAGGACACCACGCCAGTGCTCAGCGGTCGCGCTGAAGCGGGTGTGCTGGTCACGCTGTTTAACGGAGATGTTGAGATTGGCAGCGTCATTGCGGGCAGTGCTGGCCTCTGGACCTTTACCCCGAATCCGCTGCAGGATAACACCTATGCCTTCCGCGCCACCTACACCGATAGCGCCGGAACCGTGGTGGAAAGTAACACTCTCATTATCACCATTGATACCGTTGCACCGGGCGCACCGGGTGGCCTGGTGCTGGAGAACGGAGCGGGCACAGAAATTCCGTCGGGTGAAACCACCAACACCCGCACGCCGGTATTAAGCGGCAGCGGGGAAGCGGGCAGCGTTGTGACCATTTCTGATGGCAGCACGCCGCTGGGCAGCGTCACGGTGGATGATACCGGCAACTGGAGCTTTACTCTGCCAGCGCTGAGTGAGGGCAACCACAGCCTGATCACGACGCAAAGTGACGCGGCAGGCAACATCAGCACGCCATCTGCGCCAGTGGTGGTGATTGTTGACACCGTGCCGCCAGCGGCAGCCGGTGGCTTGCAGCTGAGTAACGGCGATGGCGATGTGATTAGCGCCGGTGGCGTGACCAACGTGACGCAGCCGGTGCTGAGCGGCACCGCTGAGCCGGGCAGCACTATCACCGTTTCAGATGGCACGAATGAGCTGGGAACGGCGATTGTCGCCAGCGACGGTAACTGGAGCTTTACGCCGGACAATGCGCTGAACGAAGGCGATCACAGCCTGACCACTACCGTAACCGATCCTGCCGGGAATACCGGCCCGGCATCAGCGCCGCTGGTGATAACTATTGATACCACGCCGCCGGCGGTTGCCAGCGATCTGCTGATCAGCACCGATCAGAGCGGCACGCCAGTCGCGATCAATAACGGCGTTACCAACGATACCACGCCGGTGATTAGCGGACGCGCCGAACCTGGCAGTACGGTGACGATCAGCGACGGCAACAACACGCTGGGTAGCGCAGTGGTCGGTAACGATGGCCGCTGGAGCTTTACCTCACCAGCACTCTCTCCGGGCGATCATAATCTGGTGGTCACGGTGACGGATGCGGCCGGTAACAGCAGCGAGCCGTCAGCAGCGCTACCGATCAACATCGATCTTACCTTGCCAGAGGCACCGGCAGCGGTCACGCTGAGCAACGATAGCGGCACCGCGCCGGTACCGATTGCTGCAGGTGGCTTTACCAATGACACCACGCCAGCGATTAGCGGCAGCGCGCCAGCAGGCAGTACGATCGCAGTGTTTGATGGCACCACTGAACTCGGCACGGTCAGCGTGGGCGACACTGGCACCTGGACCTTTACGCCGCCGATCGGGCTCAGTGAGGGCAGCCATAGCCTGACTGCTACCGTGACCAGTCCTGCGGGCAACACCAGCCCTCCTTCTGAGCCAGTCGTGGTTAACGTTGACGTTACCGCTCCGGCAGTCGCAAACGATCTGCAGCTAACGAATGATAATGGCACCACGCCACTGCCGATCAATGGCGTGACTAACGACGTAACGCCACAGTTAAGCGGCAGCGCGGAACCCGGTAGCACGGTCGCTATCTACGATAACGATGAATTGGCTGGAACGGCACAGGTCGATGCAGACGGTCGCTGGACCTTTACGCCTGAGCCGGCACTGGAAGCGGGCGCGCATAGCCTGACGACCGTGGTGACCGATGCCGCGGGCAACAGCGGACCGGCGTCAACGGCTATCAACTTCACTATCGACCTGACCACACCGCCAGCGGCAGGTGGTGTGGAACTCATTAGCGATAACGGCACCGCGAACCAGCCGGTGACCAGCGGCGGCGCGACCAATGACACCACGCCAGTCCTGAGCGGCACCGCACAGGAAGGCAGCACCGTGACTATCCTGGACGGTGACACCGTGCTGGGGACTGTGCTGGTGGACAGCAGCGGTGCATGGACCTTCCCGATTCCGGCGCTGAGTGAGGGCGATCACAGCCTGACGACGACGGTAACCAGTCCGGCAGGTAATGTCAGCGAGCCTTCTGCCGCCATCGATTTCACGGTGGATACCGAAGCGCCTGCCGAACCTGCCGGCCTGCAGTTGTCAAACGATGAGGCCGATCCTGCCATACCGGTGGCTGCCGGCGGCGCGACTAATGACACCACGCCGGTGTTAAGCGGCAGCGCCGAACCGAATAGTCTGGTGATCGTGCGGGATAATGGCGTCATCATCGGTTCTGCTACCGTCGGCGCTAATGGCAGCTGGAGCGTCGCGCCTGAAACGGCGCTGGAAGCGGGCTCACACAGCCTGACCGCCAGTGTCACCGACCCGGCCGGTAACGTCGGACCTGAATCCGCGCCTTATAACTTTACTATCGATCTCACCGCGCCGGATGCGCCGCTAGACGTAGCGCTAAGTAATAACGAAGGCAATACGCTGGTAGCCATACCGTCAGGCGGCTCGACCAACGACGCGACGCCGGAACTGACCGGCACGGCCACCGCGGGCAGCATCATCACCATCTATGACGGTGACAGCACCACGCCGCTGGGAACGGTGACCGTGGGCGCAGATGGCTCATGGCTGTTTGTCACCGGTGAGCTGAGCGACGGACCGCACAGCCTGTCAGTCACCGAGACAGATGCTGCCGGTAACGTCAGCGAGCGATCGGAGCCGATTACGTTTACCGTGGACACTGAGGCACCTGACGCGGCAGCGGATCTGCAGCTGGTAAATAACGATGCCGATCCGGCTACGCCGATCGTTTCCGGCAGCAGCACCAGTGACAACACGCCGCTGCTGAGCGGTACGGCCGAGGCCAACAGCACCATTACTGTGTATGACGGGCAGACGCCAATTGGCACCGCAACGGCAGATGAAGAGGGTGCCTGGAGCTTCTCACCCATTCTTACCGACGGTCAGCATAACCTGAGCGTCACCGTTACGGACGCGGCGGGCAACGTCAGTGAGCCGGGCAACGTTATCGCGTTTAATGTCGATACCGTAGCGCCATCAGCGGTGACGGAACTTTCTATTGCCAATAACAGCGGCGGCGAACCGGTCATCATTCCGAACGGTGGATTGACCAATGACAGCACGCCGCTGTTCAGCGGCACAGGCGATCCGGGCAGCGTGATCGTTATTGCCAGCCAGAACGGTGAGCTGGGTACAGTCACCGTTGGCGACAGTGGTCGCTGGAGCTTCACGCCACAAAATCCGCTGACCGACGGTAACTACACTCTGACGGTCACGGCACGTGATGCCGCCGGTAACCTGAGCGCACCTGTTACGGCGCAGCTGGCTATCGACGCCACGCCACCTGTGCAGGCGGCCGATCTCACCTTGTCGAATGACAATGGCACCACAACCGTACCGATTACCTCTGGCTCAATCACCAGCGACAACACGCCGCTGCTGGCCGGCACCGCCGAGCCAGGTAGCCGGGTGAATATCCTGGATAACGGGGTGCCGATTGGCACCGCGATTGTCAGTGATAACGGAGAGTGGAGCTTTAGTGTACCGACCTTAACCAACGCCGGGCATAGCCTGACGGTGACGGTCACCGATGCCGCCGGTAATACCGGTCCGGCGACTGCACCGCTCACGTTTACCGTCGATAGCCAGGCACCGGCGCAGGCCACGCTGGTGGTGACCAATGATAACGGTCCCGATCCGGTCATTGTGCAGAATGGCACATTCACTAATGACAACACGCCACTGCTGAGCGGTGAGGCCGAGCCGGATAGTCTGGTCATCATCTATGATGGCGACGTTGTTCTGGGCTCAGCCACCGCCACCCCTGACGGCACATGGAGCTTCCCGTCACCGGCGCTGACCGACGGCGAGCATACGCTGACCGCGACCGTGACCGATGCGCTGGGCAACGTCAGTACGCCATCCTCCAGCTTTACCCTGCGGGTGGACGCGACGCCACCGCAGCCGGTAAGCGGGCTGCTGGTGCAGAACGATAACGATGCAGATAATCCGTCCACCATCGCTAATGGCGGCGCGACCAATGACAACACGCCGCTGCTGAGCGGGACCGGTGAGCCGGGTGCCACGGTGAATGTCTATAACGGAACCGTGCTGGTTGGCTCGGCCGTGGTGGGTAACGATGGCAGCTGGAGCCTGAACACCAATCCGCTTCCTAATGGCAACTACAACCTGTCGGTCATTGTCAGCGATGCGGCAGGCAACAGCAGTGAACCGGTGAATGTCAGCCTGACGGTGAATACGATTGCACCCGATCCGGTGCTGACGTTTGATATTTATGACAATAATGGCACCACGCCTGAGCTGGTCAGCAATAACGGCTTTACCAACGACAGCACGCCGGTGCTGCGCGGTACCGCAGCAGCCGGTGCCCTCGTTAATCTGCTGCAGGGCGACACGGTGATTGGCTCGGCGCAGGCGGATGCCAGTGGCGTGTGGCGCTTTGAAACCAGCGCACTGGATGACGGTACCTATGCTTTCTCGGTGCAGGTGGTGGATGCCGCAGGCAACGTCAGTGAGCCGACCGGCCCGATTACCGTTAACATCGATACCGTCGCACCGGCAGCGGTGGCTGGTTTCACAGTAACGGATAATGTGGGCAACACCGGTGAGCTGGGCAATGGCGATGCCACGGATGACAATACGCCTGCGCTGAGTGGCACGGCAGAAGCGGGCAGCACGGTGTCAATTTATGACGGCACCGTGCTGCTGGGTACGGCAACAGCGGGCACGGACGGCAGCTGGACCTTTACCACCGAAGCGCTGAGTAACAGGGTGCATACCTTTACCGTGACCGTCACGGATGCGGCGGGCAACGTCAGTGCGCCTTCCGCGCCATTCGATGTTAACGTGCAGGCGGAGCTGCCACCGGCGACCTCTTCGCTGCAGATCACTGACAGCAGCGGCACCACACCGGTGACGCTGGTAGACGGCGCAGTGACCAAAGACAACACGCCAACGCTAAGCGGCGCGGCGACGGCGGGTGAGATTATTCGCATCTACAACGACGCGGATGATACGGTCATCGCCAGCTTTACGGTGGGCGCGAACGGGCAGTGGAGTTATACCCCAACGGCGTTAGCGGACGGCGTGTATGCCTGGTACGTCACTGCACAGAATCCGGGTGGTGTAATCGGTGAGCCTTCGGACACCATCAACATTACGGTAGATACCGTTGTACCTGCTGTGGTCGATGATTTGGTTATCAGCAACGACAGCGGCGGCACGCCGGTAGCGATCACCGCCGGTTCCACCATCAACGACAGCACGCCGGTTCTGACCGGCAGCGCTGAACCTGGCGGCGTTGTCACCGTATACGATGGCAATATCGCCATCGGTTCAGCGGTTGCCAGCGGTGATGGTGACTGGAGCTTCACCACGCCAATCCTGAGTCAGGGCCTGCATGCGCTGAGCGTCTCGGTCACCGATGTGGCTGGTAATGAAAGCCCGCGTACTGCAGCGGTGGACTTCACGGTCGATACCATCGCGCCAAATGCCTCAACGCTGGTGATCACTAACGACGACACGGCACAAACCGTGCCCAACGGCGGATTCTCCTCCGACAGCACGCCGACGCTGAGTGGTACGGCGGAAGCGGGCAGCACTATCACTATCACCAATAACAATACACCGCTCACTACGCTAATCGTGCCGCAAAACGGGGCATGGAACTACACGCCAGCGGCCGCGTTAAGCGAAGGTGCGCATACTATCAGGGTGACCGTGACCGATGCGGCGGGCAACGTCAGCGGTATCACCAGCGCCGTTGTCAATGTTGATACGGTGGCACCGGCTGCGGTCACCATTACAGCCAGCAACGACAACAGCAGCGTGCCGGTTGCGATCGCCGCAGGTGGACTCACCAATGACAATACGCCGCGCCTGAGCGGCACGGCAGAAGCGGGCACGCTGGTGACCATTAGCGAAAACGGGTCGCCGATTGGTTCGGTTATTGCGGCGGCGAATGGCACCTGGGGCTTTACCACCAATACCTTGTCCGATGGTCAGCACACCTTCAGTGTGGTGGCCAGAGATGCCGCAGGAAATACCAGCACACCAGCAACGTTTACGCTGAATGTGGACGCGACACCACCGGCTATCGCCACCAATGTGGTGGTGCAGAACGACATCACGGGCGTGAGCATTCCAGCCGGTGGTGCCACCAATGACGCCACGCCGACGCTGCGCGGTAGCGCGGAGGCCAACACTACGGTCAGCGTTTACGATGGCAATACCCTGCTCGGGACGGCAACAGTCGATGGCAACGGTGGCTGGATCTTCGCCTCGCCGACGCTGGCGAACGGTGCGCATAGCCTGAGCGTGACGGTAACGGATGCGGCCGGTAACGTCGGAGCACGCACTGCGCCGGTGACGGTGATTGTGGATACGGTCGCACCAGGCACTTCAACGCTGGTCGTGACCAACGACGGTAACGGTACGGTGATCCCGAACGGTGGCGTGACTAACGACAGCACGCCAACCCTGAGCGGCAGTGCCGAAGCCAACAGCACCATTACACTGCGCAACGGCGACGCCCTGCTGGGTACGGCGATTGCCGATGCAACGGGCAACTGGACCTTTACCCCGGCCACGGCACTGGGTGAAGGCACGGTAACGCTCAACGTTACGGTGACGGATGCGGCAGGCAACGTCAGCGGCACCACCAGCAGCAGCGTGGTGATCGATGTGACGCCACCGCCTGCGGTCACCGGGCTTGCTGCCGCCAATAACAACGGCAGTACGCCGGTAGCGATTGCGGCGGGTGGCGTCACCAACGACAACACGCCGCGTCTGAGCGGGACTGCAGAAGCCGGCAGCGTGGTCACGATTCGCGATGGTGATGTGGTTCTGGGTTCGGTCACAGCAGGCAGCAACGGCAGCTGGAGTTTTGTCACCAGCGAGCGTACGGACGGATTGCATACCTTCAACGTCACGGCAACGGATGCGGCAGGCAACACCGGTCCAAACGCGGCCATCAGCCTGACCATTGATACCGCAGCGCCGCTGGCGGCGACCGAACTGCGGCTTACCAACGATGTGACGGGAGCGCCGGTTGCTAATAACGGTATCACCAATGACAACACGCCAACGCTGAGTGGTACGGCAGAAGCGAACGGCAGGGTGACGGTCTACGATGGCAACACGGTGCTGGGTACGGCGATTGCTAATGCGCAGGGGGCGTGGAGCTTTATCTCACCTACCCTGAGCAACAGTGCGCATGCGCTGAGCGTTACCGTGACGGACAGCGCCGGTAACGTCGGGCCGCGTTCGGATGTGATCAACGTAACGGTGGATACCGTGGCGCCAGCCAACTCCACCCTGACCATCATTAATGACGCCACCGGGGCGACAGTGGCGAACGGCGGTTCTACCAACGACACCACGCCAACGCTGCGCGGTACGGTGAGCGCTGCGGAAGCCGGCGCGCGCGTGACCATCCAGGATAACGGGCAGTTACTGGGTACAGCGATTGTGCAAGCGGATGGCAGCTGGAGCTTTACACCGCTGACGGCGCTGAACAATGGTCCGCATCCGCTTACGGTGACCGTTACGGATTTAGCGGGTAATGTCAGCGGCAGCACGGCGGCGACAGTGGTGATTGACACCGTCGCCCCGGCAGCGGTAACCAGCCTGGCGGCGTTCAACAACAACGGCAGTACCGCCGTCACCATTCCGAACAACGGCTTTACCAATGACAGCACGCCGCTGCTCTCCGGTAACGGTGAGGCGGGTGCACGCATCACCGTTTACGATGGCACGCAGCCGCTGGGTACCACCACCGTCGGTGCGAACGGTACCTGGAGCTTTATCAGCAGCACGCTCAGCAATGGTCTGCACACGCTGAACGTGGTGCAGACCGATGCCGCGGGCAACAGCAGCCCGCAGGTATCTACTACGCTGACCGTGGATACGGTGCTGCCGACCGCCAGTTCGCTGACGATCACCGACGACACCAGTGGTACGCCGGTGACGCTGGCTAACGGCGCGTTCACGCGTGATACCACGCCGACCCTGAGCGGCAGGGCGGAAGCGGGGGCGATTGTCACCATTTTTGACGGCTCAACGGCGATCGGCTCGGTTACCGTGACCAGCGGCGGCACCTGGAGCTTTACCACCGCCGCGCTGGCAAACGGTGCCCATCCGCTGAGCACCACGGTGACCGATACGGCGGGTAACGTCAGTACCGGTAACACCAGCGCCACGGTGAACGTCGATACCGTGCCGCCGGCAGCGGTGAGCGGGCTGCTGGTTAACGCAACCGGCACCACCTTAACCGGCACCGGTGAAGCAAATGCCACTGTCACAATACGAGATGCTGGCGGCAACGCTATCGGTAGCGGAGTGGTACAGGCCAACGGCAGCTTCAGTATTACGCTGACCTCACCGCAAACCACCGGGGCCACTTTGTCAGTGGTGCAGACGGACCGCGCTGGCAACGTCTCTGCCAGCACCTCTGTGCTCGGGGCGATTCGCGTGGTGGCGACCAACGACAGCAACGAGGTGGATTACACCACTACGCAGGCGACCATCAGCAACGGCACCACCAGCGTTTCCCATATTGCGCTGGCAAACGTCGGACTGGGTAACGTGCTGAACGCCAGCGTGCTGTCTAACGGCAACGCCTTCGTGTTTAGCGTCGGTCCGGATGACACCCGCACCATTACGCTGAATGGCTCGGTGGGCGGTATTAGCCTGATCTCAACCTACTCCCTCTACCTGTATGAGCAGCAGGCGAATGGCAGCTGGCAGCTGATCAATACGCGGGGTAACTATCTCTCCACCGGGTTGATTTCTCTGGGCACCCAGACCGGGGCCAACGTGACCTACAGTAACCTCGGCACCGGTAACTATGCGGTGGTAATTGGTTCCAATGTGAGCGTGGGCCTCCTGCCCACTACTACCATCAGCACGGTGTCAGACTACACCACGCTGGCGGTAACCACGGCGGCCACCGTCACCGGTAATCTGCTGGCGAACGACACCAGTTCGATAGCCGGTACGGTACCGGCCGGCGTGGTGGTCACGACGGCGGGCGGCGCAACGGTTGCCGGCACGGGTAATACGGTGATCACCAGCAGCTACGGTACGCTGACCCTGGATGCGCGAGGTAACTACACCTATGCGCTGAAAGCGGGATTGAACATCGATACCCTGCCAGCGGCAGACACATTCACCTACTCGGTGCGCGATGCCAATGGTGCTGTGACCTCCGCCACGCTGACGGTAACGCTGCATAACGGTCCGGCGGCCACGCTGTTTGCCGCCACCAGCCTGCTGGCGGAAAGCAGCAGCGCTGAGCATGACGCGAGCGGCAGCATCTGGGCTGACAGCGCCAGTACGCACAGCGGAACCTTAACCATCACTAATGCTCTGGGGGCAGAAACCACGGTGGGAGCGGCCGGTATGACGCAGGTAGCCGGTGAGTTCGGCGTGCTGCAGGTCAGCGCCAGCGGGAGCTACACCTACTCACTCAATGCGGATGTTAACGTCCAGAACATTACGCATAAGGAGGTATTCAGTTACACCCTGGCGGGCCGGGACGGCACCCTGACCAGCCACAGCTTCACCATTGAGCTGCACCCGACCATTAACGGTACCGGCGGAAACGATACGCTGACCAGCAGCGCCTACGATGACACCATCACCGCTGGCGCCGGCGCGGATACGCTGGTCTACCATCTGCTGGATCGCGCTGACGCCACTGGCGGCAACGGTCACGACACCTGGACCGACTTTAACGTCGCACAGGGAGACAAGATTGATATCAGTGAACTGCTGATTGGCTGGAATGATTCCACAAGTAATATTAATGATTTCGTGAAAGTGGACCATACTTCTGATGGCAGCACCGTGCTCTCAATCGATCGTGACGGTAGCGGGACGGGCTACAGCACTACGCAGCTGATCACGCTGGAAGGCGTTAACGTGTCACTGGAGGAGCTGCTGCAGCAACCGCACCAAAACCACACGGCATAGTGGTGTGTGACGCAGGGAAGCATCACGGGCACAGGAGGTGCCCTTTCTCTATTCTGACTGGTGGATAATCGATGGATCTGATGCAATCCGGCGCACCTTTTCGCCGTTCCTCTCTGCCCGCCGCAGTAAGCGCGGGCTTTCTGTTGTTTTACAGTGCGCATCTTAGTGCCGCCAGTGAGACGCTGATACGTGCTGGGTCTATCACACAAAGTGAGCTGGTTCAGCAGCAGGAGCTGCCGTCGCTCGCGGGCGAAGTCGCCGAACCGGCGCTGGGCAGCGTACCGGATACCCTGACGATTGAGCAGGCGGTACAGCGTGCGGTGCAGTGGCATCCTGATATCGCGCAGGCGATCGGCACCATGCTGGAGCAGGCGAATCAGGTTGATGTGGCAAAGGCAAAATATTATCCGCAAATCAGTGCGGGCATGAACAATGGCTATAGCAACAGTTACAGCGGCAGCGGTTTCAGCCCCTCATTTGTGCTGTCGGTGTCGCAGATGCTTTATGACTTTGGCAAAGTCAGCAGCTCGGTTCGCTCTGCTGAGGCGGGCGTGGCGCAGGAGCAGGCTAACGTGCTGGTGAGTATCGACAGCGTGGCGCACGATACCGCAGCGGCACTGGTTCAGGTGCAGGGCTATCAGCAGCTGGTAAAGATTGCCCGCGATCAGCTCAGCGCCTTAAGCCGGATTGGCGTGCTGGCGCGGCAGCGTAATGAAGAGGGCGCCGCCTCGCTCTCCGACGCGACCCAGACGGATGCGCGTATCGAAGGCGCGCGCACCACCCTGACACAGTATCAGGCGAGCCTTAACCGCTGGCGCGCAACTTTAGCCACCTATCTGGGCTGGCCGCTGGTAAAGCAGGTCAGCGACCAGTTTCCCGCGACGCTGACCCGCGGCTGTGCCAGTGGCAAAGCGGATGACAAAACCAACCCGGCGGTGCTGGCCGCGTGGGCGCAGGCTAATCAGGCGCAGGCCAAACTGGATAACGCCAGCGCACAGAACCTGCCGACTATCTCGCTGGAGCCGCAGGTTACCCACTATCTCAACGATCGCTACGCCGGCAGTCAGTCGCTGGACCGCACGCAGTACTCTGCCTTTATCAAAGTAGAAATGCCGCTTTATCAGGGCGGCGGGATTACCGCCGCGCGCGACGCCGCCGCCAGTGCGCTGCAGGCGGCGAACGCAGCGGTAAATTCCGCACGGCTGAAAGCGCGTCAGCAGCTGAGTGAGTCGCAGAATGAGGCGCTCAGCCTGTCGCAGAGTCTGGCGATTATGGGGCGCCAGCAGGCGCTGGGCGAGAAAACCCGCCAGCTCTATCAGGATCAGTATCTGCAGCTCGGGACACGCCCGCTGCTGGACGTGCTCAATGCCGAACAGGAGGTGTGGCAGACCCGCTTTACGCTACAGCAGACCGTAAGCCAGCTGCGATCGCTGCAGCTCGACTGTCTTTACAGCACCGGACAGATACGTTCAGCCTTTACGCTCAATAACCAGCGCATCCAGACCGTGGAGATCCAGCCATGACCCAATTACCAATTCCGGACGCGCCTGAGAGCCAGCCCGCCAGCGGCGGCGAGCTGCCGCTTAACGGCTGGGCCACGGCCATTATTCAGATCGCCACTCACTACCGGCTGCCCTGTTCGCCAGGCATGATCATGGCGGCAGCGGAGTGGCAGGGCAAACAGACGCGCGATAAAGCGCTGCGCCATCTGGCACGTCAGGCGGGGCTGTCGCTGCAGCTGTTTGCAGAAGAAAGCCGGGAGATCACGCGCTGGCGCCTGCCGCTGGCGGTTGAGCTGGATGATGGCCAGGTCGGCGTGGTGACGGCGTTTGATGGTGATGATCGCGTTCGGGTGCACTTTTCCGGCGATGAACAGCCGACGCCGGTGATGCTCACCGATCTGCTGCCCGCCCTCCGCGTGGTGGCCGCGCTGCGACCGGTGGCGGCGGCGAAAGATAGCCGGGTTGACCGCTACCTGGCTACCGTCCGCCCCGACTGGCTGCGGCGGCTGGTGCTGCACGATCTGCGTCCCTACGGCTACGTGATGCTGGCGTCCTTTTTGATCAATCTGCTGGCGCTGGTAGGAATTGTGTTTTCGATGCAGGTCTATGACCGGGTGATCCCGGCGCAATCCTATCCGACGCTCTATGTCCTCTATGCTGGCGTGATCATTTCAGTGGTATTTACCTATATTCTGCGCGTGGGACGCGATCACGTTACCGACCTGCTGGGCAAGCGCGCCGATATGCGCGTCTCCGATCGGGTGTTTGGTCATGCGCTGCGGCTGCGCAACAGCGTGGTGCCGCGCTCTACCGGCACCTTTATCTCCCAGCTGCGTGAGCTGGAGGCGATCCGGGAAATGGTGACGTCAACCACCGTGACGGCGATTGTCGATATGCCATTTTTCCTGCTGTTTTTGCTGGTTATGGCGATTATTGCGCCGCAGCTGGCGTGGATCGCCCCGGTGGCGGTGCTGCTGATGGTGCTGCCGGGCCTGCTCAGTCAGAAAAAACTGGCGAAGCTGGCGCAGCAGGCGCTGAAAGAGTCCACGCTGCGTAACGCAGTGCTGGTGGAGAGCGTGCAGGGGCTGGAGGATATCAAGCTGATGCAGGCGGAGGATCGCTTTCTGCAGCAGTGGAACAGCTATATCCGTATCACCGCGCAGTCGGGCGTCGCGATGCGTAAAGTGATGCACTCGCTCATTAGCTGGGGCGTAACGGTGCAGGGACTGGTTTACGCCAGCGTCATTGTGGTGGGCGCGCCGATGGTGATCAACGGCGATATCACTACCGGCGCGATTGTCGCGGCGTCGCTGCTCTCCTCGCGCATGATTGCACCGATGGCGACGCTGTGCGGCGTGCTGGCGCGCTGGCAGCAGGTCAGGGCGGCAAAAACCAGCCTCGACGGCCTGATGAACCTGCCGGTTGAGAACAGCAGCGATGAGACGCGTATCCACTGTCCGGTGCTGTTTGGCCACTATCAGTTCACCGACGCCATGTTCCGCTACTACAGCGACTCGCTGACCATGGCGCTGCGTATCAAATCCCTGACCATTCAGCCAGGGGAGCGTATTGCGGTGCTGGGCCGCAACGGCTCCGGTAAATCCACGCTGCTGCAGGCGATGGCGGGCGGTATGGACCTGGTGAGCGGTGAGCTGCGGCTTGATAACCTCAGCCTGCCGCATATTGACGTGGCCGACGTGCGGCGCAACGTCGGGCTGCTGACGCAAAACGCGCGTCTGTTTCACGGTACGCTGCGCGAAAACCTGACGCTCGGCGCGGCACACGCTACCGATGATGCCATCTTCTCTGCGCTGACGGTGAGCGGCGGAGCAGAATTTATTCGCCGTCTGCCGCTGGGGCTGGATCACCCGGTCATGGAGGGGGGCACCGGCCTCTCCGGCGGGCAGCGGCAGTCGCTGCTGCTGGCGCGCATGCTGCTGCGCGATCCCAATATCGTGCTGCTGGATGAACCCACCGCCGCGCTCGACGATCACACGGAGAAAGAGTTTATTGAGCGCCTCGGCGCGTGGCTGAACGGCCGCACGCTGATCGTGGCGACGCATCGTGCCGCGATTCTGTCGCTGGTGGATCGGATACTGGTGCTGAAAGAGGGACAGCTGGTCATGGACAGTCCGAAAGAGAAAGCGCTGCCGCCAGCGCGCAGCGGCGGAAATCTGCCGGAGGTAAACGCATGAAGCAGCTGCCGGCAAAACTGCGGCTGGTCACGGCTGCTGAAACAGATGCGTCAGACGATCTGCTGGGTGAACTGAAATCGGAAACGCACTATAGCGGGGCGGTGCGGCTGATTGTTATCAGCGCCGCGCTGATGCTGGTCGCGCTGATCTGGGCGTGGTTTGGCGTGCTGGATGAAGTCTCAACCGGGACCGGTAAGGTGATCCCCAGCTCACGCGAGCAGGTGCTGCAGTCGCTGGAGGGCGGCATTCTGACGGAGCTGTACGTGCACGAGGGCGATCAGGTGCAGGCGGGTGAGGTGGTGGCGCGTCTCGATCCGACCCGTTCCCAGTCAAGCGTGGGTGAGAGCGCGGCACGCTATCGCGCCGCGCTGGCGGCGGCGTCACGCCTGCGGGCAGAGGTTAACGACACCCGGCTGACCTTTCCGGATGAGCTTAGCGGCTGGCCCGATCTGATCGCGGCAGAAACCCGTCTCTATAATACTAAGCGGGCACAGCTCAACGACGCGACGAAGCAGTTTAAGGCGTCGCTGGCGCTGGCTAACCGCGAGCTGGCGATTACGCAGCGGCTGGCAAAGAGTGGGGCTGCCAGCAATGTGGAGGTGCTGCGCCTGCAGCGTGAAAAATCCGATCTGGAGCTGAAGCTGACCGATATGCGTTCGCAATATTATGTTCAGGCGCGTGAAGAGCTGGCCAAAGCGAGCGCGGAAGCGGACAGCCTCGCTGAAGTGATTAAAGGGCGCGAAGATACGGTGACGCGACTGACGATCCGCGCCCCGATGCGCGGTATCGTTAAAAATATCAAAGTCTCTACGGTCGGCGGCGTGGTGCCGCCCAACGGCGAGCTGATGAACATTGTCCCGCTCAACGACCGGCTGCTGGTGGAGGCGCGCCTGTCGCCGCGCGATATCGCCTTTATCCATCCGGGGCAGCGCGCGGTGGTAAAGATCTCCGCCTACGATTACGCCATCTATGGCGGTCTCAATGGCGTAGTAGAGAGCATTTCGCCGGATACCATCCAGGATGAGGTGAAACCAGAGATCTACTACTATCGGGTATTTATCCGCACCGATAACGACTATGTGCAGAATAAAGCGGGCCGGCGCTTTTCTATCACGCCCGGCATGGTCTCCACGGTGGATATCAAAACCGGAGAGAAAACCGTGATGGATTATCTGGTTAAGCCGTTCAATAAAGCTGAAGAGGCGATGCGCGAGCGCTAAGCGGATGAGGATTGCAGGGGAGTATATTCCCGGCGATAATCACGCCATCAATCCCTTCCTCGTCGGGCCTAACGACGCGGAAGGGATTTTTTTATATCTGACCCAAAACCAGGCCGGTGCTGCCTGACGTAAAGAGGATGAATTATGTATAACACCCTGGGCAATCAGTATGACAACTCCCTGGTTTCCAACGCCTTTGGCTTCATGCGTTTTCCGCTCAACTTCCAGCCGTATGACAGCGATGCTGAGTGGGTGATTACCGGTGTACCGTTTGACGCCGCGACGTCGGGCCGTCCGGGCAGCCGTCTGGGGCCGGGCGCGATTCGTCAGATCTCCACTAACCTGGCGTGGGAAGGGTGCCGCTGGCCGTGGGAGTTTGATCTGCGTCAGCGCCTGAATGTCGTGGACTGCGGTGACCTGGTTTACGCATTTGGCGACTCGCAGGATCTCTCAGACAAACTGCAGGCGCATGCGGAAAAACTGCTGGCCAGCGGCAAGCGCATGCTGACCTTTGGCGGTGACCACTACATTACGCTGCCGCTGCTGCGCGCCCACGCGAAGCATTTCGGTAAAATGGCGCTGGTGCATTTTGATGCGCATACCGACACCTACTCTAACGGCCCGACGTTTGACCACGGCACCATGTTTTTCACTGCGCCAAAAGAGGGGCTGATCGATCCGCAGCACTCGGTGCAGATCGGTATCCGTACTGAATTTGATAAGAGCCTGGGGTTCAACGTGCTGGACGCGGCGCAGGTTAACGATCGCAGCGTGGATGATATTCTGGCGGAGGTGAAGCGCACCGTGGGCGACCTGCCGGTCTACCTGACGTTTGATATCGACTGCCTCGATCCGGCGCACGCGCCAGGCACCGGTACGCCGGTGATTGGTGGTCTGAGCAGCGACAAAGCGACCAAACTGGTGCGCGGCCTGCAGGGAATGAATATTGTCGGCATGGATCTGGTCGAGGTGGCGCCGGGCTACGATCACGCCGATCTCACCGCGCTGGCGGCGGCTACGCTGGCGCTGGATATGCTGCACGTGCAGGCAGCGAACAAAGGCTGATAGTGGCAGCCCTTCTCCCGGCGGAAGAAGGGCTGCAGCAGGTGCTTATTTGCCGTCTGCCGCGATACGATCGCGGATATGCTGCGCGCGCGCTTCGGAATCAGGATGGGAGTCAAACATCGAACTCTGATGCCCCTGATCCATCTTCGCCAGCTTCTCAAAGCTGGTGGCTAAACCGAGCGGGTTGATACCGCGCTTTTTCAGCAGATCATATGAGTAGTCATCTGCCTGCGACTCCTGAGTCTGCGAGAACTGCGCGTTAACCAGCTTCTCGCCGATATCGCCCAGCTGCGACTGCGACAGCGAACCAATAATACCGCCGACCGAGGCGGCAGCACCGCGTGCGGCTTCGGTGGCAAAGGCAACCTGCATCGCTTTGCGCGTGTGGCCCAGCGCAACGTGCCCCATCTCATGGCCCAGTACGCCTTCCACTTCATTATCGGTCATCATATCCATCAGGCCGCTGTAAACGCGGATGCAGCCGTTGGCCATCGCCCAGGCGTTGACATCTTTGGTGACGTACACCTTATAGTTCGCCGGCGTGCCGTTGATATTGTCGCCCAGCGCGGCAGCGATCTTATTCAGACGCTGCTGATAGCTGCTGTTTGCCGCCGCAACCTGATTCTCTTTGTCCATTTGCGTACAGGACTGGTCACTCAGCTGTTTTACCTGCGCATCACTGAGCGAATAGGCCTGATAGGCCTGCGCGCCCGACTGCAGCAGCGCGTTGTTATCAAACCCCTGACAGCCGCTCAGTAGCGCTGCCACTCCGATTGCCGTAACCGTAGCCCGGATTTTCATATCATCATCCTTTAAGTAACTCGTCGTAAAAACAGACACCTGAAAGCAGGCCAGATGTATAAACCCGATGTTTATAGCGCGCCCGTTTCGCGGTTGCTAGCAGACGCGGCTTAAAATGCAATCGCAGCCATGATAATTAGCACGCGGATGCATGTACTTTTGTGCCGATTTTCATGTACATTGATGGGCGACTTCTTTCACGCTTCGCCTTATAACTGATTAATTACAATACGTTAAGTGCGGCGGAGCCTTAATCCGATCTGGAGTAGAACATGCCCTCTCGTAAAGAGCTTGCCAACGCCATTCGTGCGTTAAGTATGGACGCAGTACAGAAAGCTAAATCGGGACACCCGGGTGCCCCGATGGGCATGGCGGATATCGCTGAAGTGCTGTGGCGCGATTTCCTGAACCACAACCCGGTTAACCCGCAGTGGGCTGACCGCGACCGCTTCGTGCTCTCGAACGGGCATGGCTCTATGCTGATCTACAGCCTGCTGCACCTTGCCGGCTACGATCTGCCAATGAGCGAGCTGCAGAACTTCCGCCAGCTGCACTCTAAAACCCCAGGTCACCCGGAATATGGCTATACGCCAGGCGTGGAAACCACAACCGGCCCGCTGGGTCAGGGCATCGCTAACGCCGTGGGCTTTGCGATCGCCGAGCGCACGCTGGCTGCTCAGTTCAACCGTCCGGGTCATGATATCGTAGACCACCATACCTATGTTTTCATGGGCGACGGCTGCATGATGGAAGGGATTTCGCACGAAGTCTGCTCTATCGCCGGTACGCTCAAGCTGGGCAAACTGGTTGCGTTCTATGACGACAACGGTATCTCCATTGATGGTCACGTTGATGGCTGGTTCTCCGACGACACCGCAGCGCGTTTTGAAGCCTACGGCTGGCATGTTGTGCGCGGCGTGGATGGTCACGATGCAGAAGCGATCAAACAGGCGGTGGAAGAGGCGAAGCGCGTCTCTGACAAGCCGTCACTGCTGATGTGTAAAACCGTTATCGGTTTTGGCTCACCTAACAAAGCGGGCACGCACGATTCACACGGCGCGCCGCTGGGCGACGATGAAATTGCGCTGACGCGCAAGCAGCTGGGCTGGAGCCACGCGCCGTTTGAGATCCCGGCCGATATCTATGCGCAGTGGGATGCCAGAGAGGCGGGCCAGGCGAAAGAGTCAGCATGGAATGAGAAGTTTGCAGCCTATGCGGCAGCTTTCCCGGCGCTGGCTGAAGAGTTTACGCGTCGCGTTAACAATGAGCTGCCGGCTAACTGGCAGGCGGAGTCGCAGCAGTTTATTGAGCAGCTGCAGGCGAACCCGGCTAAAATCGCCAGCCGTAAAGCGTCGCAGAATGCGATTGAAGCCTTTGGCAAGCTGCTGCCGGAATTTCTCGGTGGTTCTGCCGATCTGGCACCCAGCAACCTGACCATGTGGTCCGGTTCTAAACCGATCAACGAAGACGCAGCGGGTAACTACATCCATTATGGCGTGCGTGAGTTTGGTATGACCGCCATTGCCAACGGCCTTGCGCTGCACGGCGGTTTCCTGCCTTATACCGCGACCTTCCTGATGTTTGTTGAATATGCGCGTAACGCAGCACGTATGGCGGCGCTGATGAAGATCCGTCAGATCATGGTTTATACCCACGACTCTATCGGTCTGGGTGAAGATGGCCCGACGCATCAGCCGGTTGAGCAGATGGCCAGCCTGCGTACGACGCCAAACATGAGCCTGTGGCGTCCCTGTGACCAGGTTGAGTCTGCTGTTGCGTGGAAATATGCCATTGAGCGTGTGGATGGCCCGTCAGCGCTGATCTTCTCCCGCCAGAACCTGGCGCAGCAGGATCGTACCGCTGAGCAGCTGGCAAACGTGGTACGTGGCGGCTATGTGCTGAAAGATTGCAACGGCACGCCGGAACTGATCCTGATCGCTACCGGCTCTGAAGTTGAGCTGGCGGTAGCTGCCGCTGACAAACTCAGCAGCGAAGGTCGTAATGTACGCGTGGTTTCTATGCCATCAACGGATGCGTTTGATAAGCAGGATGCCGCCTACCGTGAAGCGGTGCTGCCGAAAGCGGTTAGCGCGCGCGTTGCCATTGAAGCGGGTATTGCCGATTACTGGTTCAAATACACCGGCCTGCACGGTGCGGTCGTTGGCATGACCACCTTTGGTGAATCTGCGCCGGCAGAGCTGCTGTTTAAAGAGTTCGGCTTTACCGTTGAGAATGTGGTAGAAACCGCAAAATCTATTCTGTAATCCGGGGTCGCCTTTAGCGGCGGCTTACCAGACCGGATATCGTGAACCACAGGGTGCGCATTGATGCGCGCCCTGTTTTATTTTCTCCTCCTTCTCCACCTGAAACGTTTCAATTATTCCTGCAGTAATCGATTAGTCGCCTCATTTTTGTGACGCAGATCCAATAATCATCACCATCCTTGATCGCAATCATTCCGGTTATTCCTCGCATGCATTATTCTGGCTGAACCGTTTCAGTTGGCAGGTTATCTCGCAGCAGTGCCCCAGGCGCTGCGCAAGAATTTCCTGTACAAAATGGCGTGAAACGCTCAAGGTATCTGGCACATTTCAGAGGTGCAGTTGCAGGAAAAGCGATGACCATTCGTATTGCTATCAATGGCTTTGGTCGTATCGGACGCAATGTGTTGCGTGCGCTCTATGAAACGGGACGCCGGGCGGAAATTACGGTTGTGGCGATTAACGAGCTGGCAGATGCCGCCGGCATGGCACATCTGCTGAAGTACGATACCAGCCACGGTCGCTTCGCCTTCGACGTGCGGCAGGAGCGCGATCTGCTGTGGGTAGGGGAGGACACTATCCGCATCCTGCATCAGGCTGAGATCGGCACGCTGCCGTGGCAGCAGCTGGACGTGGATGTAGTGCTGGATTGCACCGGCGTTTACGGCAGCCGCGCCGACGGCGAGGCGCATCTGCAGGCGGGTGCCAGAAAAGTCCTGTTTTCGCATCCGGGCGGCAACGATCTGGATGCAACCGTGGTGTTCGGCGTAAACGAACAGGCTCTTAAACAAACTGACCGCATTGTGTCTAACGCATCCTGTACCACCAACTGCATTATTCCGGTGATCAAGCTGCTGGATGATGCCTTTGGGATCGAGTCCGGCACCGTGACCACGATCCACTCAGCCATGCACGATCAGCAGGTGATCGACGCCTATCACAGCGATCTGCGCCGCACCCGGGCAGCGAGTCAGTCGATCATTCCGGTCGATACGCGGCTGGCTGCCGGCATCACCCGCATTTTTCCGAAATTTAACGATCGCTTCGAAGCGATAGCGGTGCGCGTACCCACTATCAACGTGACGGCGATTGATCTGAGCGTCTCGGTGCGGGCGGCGGTAAAGGCGTGTGAGGTCAATGCGCTGCTGCAAAACGCATCAGCAGGGGCATTTCGTGGTATAGTTGACTATACGGAATTACCGTTAGTCTCAGTAGATTTTAACCACGATCCGCACAGTGCCATCGTTGATGGTACGCAGACGCGGGTCAGCGGTCATCACCTGATCAAGACGCTGGTCTGGTGTGACAACGAATGGGGCTTTGCTAACCGGATGATCGATACTACGTTAGCAATGGCCGCAAGCGGTTTCAGGTAAGACGCGGATGGCGTCTGGCAAAACTTACGAGAATCAACGAGAGGATTCACCATGTCTGTAATTAAGATGACCGATCTGGACCTTGCTGGTAAGCGTGTTCTGATCCGTGCCGATCTGAACGTGCCAGTGAAAGAAGGAAAAGTGACATCTGACGCACGTATCCGTGCTTCCCTGCCTACCATCGAAGCGGCACTGAAACAGGGCGCGAAAGTGATGGTTACCTCTCACCTTGGTCGCCCGACTGAAGGTGAATATAACGAAGAGTTCTCGCTGCTGCCGGTTGTTAACTACCTGAAAGAAAAACTGAACGGTACCCAGGTTACGCTGGCGAAAGAGTATCTTGACGGCGTGGAAGTGGGTGCTGGCGAGCTGGTCGTGCTGGAAAACGTACGTTTTAACAAAGGCGAAAAGAAAGATGACGAGACGCTGGCGAAGAAGTATGCCGCGCTGTGTGACGTCTTTGTAATGGATGCATTTGGTACCGCGCACCGCGCGCAGGCTTCGACTCACGGCGTGGGCAAGTTTGCGCCAGTCGCCTGCGCAGGCCCGCTGCTCTCTGCTGAGCTGGAAGCGCTGGGTAAAGTCATGAGCAACCCGGAGCGTCCGCTGGTTGCCGTAGTCGGCGGGTCAAAAGTATCGACTAAATTTGATGTGCTGCAGTCGCTGGTCAAAATTGCGGATACCGTGATTGTGGGCGGCGGCATCGCCAACACCTTTGTGGCTATCGACAACAAGGTCGGTAAATCACTCTATGAGCCGGACTTCGTTGAAGCAGCCAAAGGCCTGCGTGACCAGTATGGTATTCCGGTGCCGACCGATTCCCGCGTAGGCACGGAATTCTCTGAAACTGCACCTTCTACCGTGAAAAAGGTTTCAGAAGTGCAGGATAACGAAGAGATTATGGACTTCGGTGATGAAACCGCACAGAACATGGCGAAGATCCTGAAAGAGGCCAAAACCATCCTGTGGAACGGCCCGGTAGGCGTTTTTGAGTTCCCTAACTTCCGTAAAGGCACCGAAATTGTGGCCAATGCGATTGCTGACAGCGATGCGTTCTCTGTAGCAGGCGGCGGCGACACTCTGGCGGCTATCGATCTGTTCGGTATTGAAGAGAAGATCTCTTATATCTCAACCGGTGGCGGCGCATTCCTGGAGTTCGTGGAAGGCAAAAAGCTGCCTGCGGTGGCGATGCTGGAAGAGCGCGCTAAGCAGTAATTCTGGGGGCAGCGCTCCGGCGCTGCCTTAAAACTGGCCCCGACCGGGGCAAATAAATCCCATTCCCTTCGGGAATGAACGGTAACGAAACGGGACACAACCATGTCTAAAATTTTTGATTTCGTAAAACCCGGCGTTGTCACTGGTGATGACGTTCAGAAAGTCTTCAAGGTAGCGAAGGAGCACAAGTTCGCTCTGCCTGCAGTTAACTGCGTCGGCACGGACTCCATCAACGCGGTACTGGAAGCTGCTGCCAAAGTTAAAGCGCCGGTCATCGTTCAGTTCTCTAACGGCGGTGCTGCATTTATCGCCGGTAAAGGTTTCAAAACCGACAAACCACAGGGCGCGGCAATTTTCGGCGCTATCGCCGGTGCACACCATGTGCATCTGATGGCTGAGCAGTATGGTGTGCCGGTCATTCTGCACACTGACCACTGTGCGAAAAAACTGCTGCCGTGGATCGACGGTCTGCTGGATGCCGGTGAAGAGCACTTCAAAAAAACCGGTAAGCCGCTGTTCTCTTCACACATGATCGACCTCTCTGAAGAGTCGCTGGAAGAGAACATCGAAATCTCCAGCAAATATCTGGCGCGCATGGCGAAAATCGATATGACGCTGGAAATCGAACTCGGCTGCACCGGTGGTGAAGAAGATGGCGTGGACAACAGCCATATGGACGCTTCAGCCCTCTACACCCAGCCTGAAGATGTGGATTACGCCTACACCGAGCTGAGCAAAATCAGCCCGCGTTTCACTATCGCCGCCTCTTTCGGCAACGTGCACGGCGTCTACAAGCCAGGCAACGTGAAGCTGACCCCAACCATCCTGCGCGACTCACAGAAATATGTGTGCGAGAAGCATGGTCTGGAACATAACGCGCTGGACTTCGTGTTCCACGGCGGTTCCGGCTCTTCTGCAGCAGAGATCGAAGAGTCAATCAGCTACGGTGTGATCAAAATGAACATCGATACCGATACCCAGTGGGCAACCTGGGACGGTATTCTGCAGTACTACAAATCTAACGAAGCGTACCTGCAGTCGCAGCTGGGCAACCCGAATGGCCCGGACAGCCCGAACAAGAAATATTACGATCCACGCGTCTGGCTGCGTGCGGCACAATCCTCAATGGTTGTGCGCTTAGAGCAGGCGTTTAAAGAGCTGAACGCAGTCGACGTACTGTAAGTTCGCTGCAGTAAAAAGGCCCCATTGGGGCCTTTTTTATGCGTTTTTCACGGTGTTATAGTGCGCTTTCTGCCCGACAAAACCACATACCAGCCCGCCATACGTTGCCGCTAACGAACCAGCGGCCTGCAGGTCTGTGCTGCGCTAATCTGCATCAATTCCGGTACGTTTTTCCCTCAATACAATGTTAAATCAGCTTAATTTTGGCGCTTCATGCTGTTTTTGTTTAACCTTGAAGCCTGGAGTGCCGGAGTCAATCTGGCCGTTTTTGTAATTTCCTGCGGGAAACTCAACAACAGGGCTGACAAATGGAAGACTTAAATGTCGTAAATGGCATTAACAGTGCAGGTGGATGGCTGGTGCGTAATCAGGCACTGATCCTGAGCTATGCGGTCAATATCGTGGCAGCAATCGCGATTATTATCGTGGGTATGATTATCGCGCGTATTGTTTCAAACGGCGTAAATCGTCTGCTGGTGGCACGCCATATCGATGCGACCGTGGCAGATTTTCTTTCAGCCTTAGTCCGCTATGGCGTTATCGCATTTACTATCATCGCAGCGCTGGGGCGGGTGGGTGTACAGACCGCATCAGTCATCGCCGTACTGGGTGCGGCGGGTCTGGCCGTAGGTCTGGCACTGCAGGGTTCGCTCTCTAACCTTGCCGCAGGGGTACTGCTGGTGACTTTTCGTCCATTCCGCACCGGCGAATTTGTTGACCTCGGTGGCGTGATGGGAACCGTACAGAATGTGCAGATTTTCTCAACCACGCTGAAAAGCGCGGACGGTAAAATGGTGGTAGTGCCTAACGGTAAAATCATCGCCAGCAATATCATTAACTTCTCCCGTGAGCCGATCCGCCGCAACGAATTTATTATCGGCGTGGCCTACGACGCGGATGTCGATCAGGTAATCGATCTGCTGCGTGAGGTGGTGGAAGCGGATGAGCGCGTGCTGAAAGATATGGGTATTCAGATTGGCCTCAACGAGCTGGCAGCTTCGTCGCTGAACTTTGTCGTGCGCTGCTGGAGTAAAAGCGGCGACCTGCAGAACGTTTACTGGGATCTGATGAAAAACTTTAAGCGTACTCTGGATGCGCACGGCATCGGCATCCCTTATCCGCAGATGGATGTGCATCTGCACCAGGTTAAAGGCGAGGCGCAGGAGCAGCCGGTCAACCTGACCAAATAACGTTAGCGTAAGGCACCTGCGGGTGCCTTACTTATTAACAGCGCTAATGACCAATTAAATCTTTCAATTTCCGCTAATACCCTCCGGCCGATATACTGCGCCCATCCTCTTCTCTTTTCAGGTTATTCAACGTGTTATCAATTTATCTGCAGGGGCTGGCGCTGGGCGCTGCACTGATCCTGCCGCTGGGCCCGCAAAACGCCTTTGTTATGAATCAGGGCATCAAGCGCCACTATCATCTGATGACCGCCACGCTCTGTACCCTGAGCGACATTGCGCTGATCTGCGGCGGCATATTTGGCGGCAGCGCGCTGCTGCATCAGTCACCGCTGCTGCTGACGCTGATCACCTGGGCAGGCGTTGCGTTTCTGCTCTGGTATGGCTGGGGAGCGTTACGCAGCGCATGGCGCGGCGGTATTGCGCTGGAGCAGGACAGCACGCTGAAACAGGGACGCTGGCGCATTATCGCCATGATGCTGGCGGTGACCTGGCTCAATCCGCATGTTTATCTGGATACGTTTGTGGTGCTCGGCAGCCTCGGCGGTCAGCTGCCCTCAGCCGATGCCCGCCGATGGTTCGCGCTGGGCACCGTCAGCGCCTCTGTAATCTGGTTTTATGGTCTGGCGCTGCTGGCGGCCTGGCTGTCGCCCCGGCTGCGCACCGCGCGCGCGCAGCGCATCATCAACCTGCTGGTCGGCAGCGTCATGTGGCTTATCGCTTTCCAGCTGGCGCATCAGGCGCTGACGGATTAAAAAGTAAAACGCGCAGGGGGCATTATTGACGCGACGAGGCTGCTAAGATTGAGTTTTTAGCGCCCGGAGGTGACCGATGTCTTCTCAACCTAACCAGAGCCTGATTGACGGTATCCGCTGCCTGCAGTATCTGGTCTCCAGCGACAGAGCCATTGGCGGGCGTGAGCTGGCGCGTCAGATGGGAATGAACAGCACGCGCGTTAACCGTCTGCTGATGACCATGGCGTCGATCGGCCTCACCGTTCAGGATGAGCAGCGTCGCTACCTGCCAGGGCCGGGGGTTCACGCGCTGGCGGCGCAGGCGATTCGGGGTTCCTCGCTGTTTGCGCAGGCGCTGCCGCAGCTGGAGCTCTATGCACCGCCCGATATCGTGGTGGCGCTGGGCGTGCTGTGGGAAGATCAGGTCATCTATATCTGGCACTCAGAGCCCGGTGAACGCACCCGTACCAGTCAGGCGCTGGCCGGATTTCGCATGCTGCCGGCGTGGCAGTCGGTGATTGGCATAGCGCTGCTGGCCGCAGAGCCTGATGTGCAGCTGCAGCCGCGTTTTGCCGCAGCGCAGTGGACGCAGATGGCGCCTCTGCTGGCGCGCAAACGCCAGAGCGATCATCTCATCTGGCAGCGTGATGATGGTGAGATTGGTATGGCACTGCCGATCAATCATAATCGCGCGGCGCTGGCGTTCGCTAAAATCTGGCAGCGGGATGATGAACATCTGGCGCAGCGGGTGGCGCAGCTGAAAGCGCTGGCGCAGAAGATCACCGGGGAGCAGTAATCTCGTCGGGGCGGCCAACGATAAACAGATAACTGCCGATCCCCACCAGCGCCAGGGCGGCGATAAACACCAGCGCCGGAGCAAAATCACTGCCGTCGATCAGCGCGCCAATCGCAATTGGCACCACGATTGCGGAGAGGGCACCAGTAAAGTTAAACATGCCGCCTGCCAGCCCGACCAGATGACGCGGTGCCAGCGTGGTGACAAAAACCCAGGTAATGGTTGCCAGCCCGTTGCCAAAAAAAGCCAGCGACATAAATAACACGATCAGCGTGGTGTTATCCGTATAGTTGGCTCCGAGGATAAACAGGGTCATCGTCAGCCCGAGCAGTATCGGCAGCTTGCGCGCTACGCTGGCTGAAACGCCGCGCCGCAGCAGATAATCGGAGATAAATCCCGCCAGCAGTACGCCACAAAACGCCGCCAGATAAGGCAGCGAGGCGACATAGCCGCTTTTAATGAAATCCATATGCCGGTACCGGACCAGATAGGTCGGAAACCACGTCAGAAAAAACCAGAACGTGGCGGAAATAGAAAACTGGCCCAGACAGATGCCCAGCAGTCTGCGGTTGCACAGCATCTGCTGCACGTCACTCAGGCGTAGCGGTGTGCGCCCGGCCGATGCGCTGTCGGGCAGCGCGCCGTTCTCCAGCAGCCAGGCGCGCTCTGCGGCTGATACCCGTTTATGTTCGCCAGGCTCGCGATAGAGCGCAAACCAGACGCCCGCCCACAGAATGCCGGTCAGCCCGGTGATAGCGAACAGCCCGCGCCAGCCAAATGCCGCTTCAATATGAAACAGCAGCGGCGTAACGCAGGCGAGACCTGCGAACTGCGCCGAGGAGTAAATGCCAATGGCGCTGGCACGCTCATGCAGAGGAAACCAGCCTGAAATAATACGGTTATTCGCCGGCATTACCGGCGCTTCAAATGCGCCGACGCCAAGCCGCAGCCCGACCAGCGCCGCCACGCTGCTGGCGCAGACGTGCAGCAGGGTGATTAGCGACCAGCCGATCATCGCCACGGCATACACCATACGCGCACCGAGTCGATCAATCAGCCAGCCCCCCGGGATCTGCAGTGCGGCGTAGATCCAGCCAAACGCAGAAAAAATCAGCCCCATCTGCAGCGGAGTGAGCTGTAACTCAGCGCTCAGCGCGGGCGCTGCCACGGCCAGATTAGCGCGATCCATATAGTTGATAATGATGTTCACAAACACCAGCGCCAGCATCAGAAAACGCGTGCGCCCGACGCGCACGCCAGCAGCAGGCGCGCCAGGGCTTGAGGGATCGTGCGCCATGGGCAGGGTTCCTGGAAACAGAGAGTATCCATCAAGCGAAACGCACAATGCTGTTTTTAGCAACCCTGTAGTGATAAGTTTGCAGCCGGCAGCAGGTTAAAACGCAGCGCGAACGAACTTTTCTGTCTGCGTAAACTCAGAGCATCACGCATAGTAAAGCGATAGCGGTTTCGCCATAGTGGCAGCCGGTAACCCGATTTCCAAGGAGGAGTTTGTGAAACTGAAAGCACTGGCGCTGGTCGCCGCAATGAGCACTGGCGCACTGTCGGGCATAGTACAGGCCGGAGAAGTGCCTGAGGGACCGCACGTGGTCACTTCCGGCCAGGCGAGCGTTGATGCGCGTCCCGATATGGCGACGCTCTCAATTATGGTCAGCGTCGCCTCCAAAGAAGCTGCCGATGCTAAAAAACAGGCTGACGCGCGCGTGGCGCAATATTTTGATTTTCTGCAAAAGAGCGGTATCGAAAAGAAAGATATCGATGCGGCTAACCTGAGCACCCAGCCAGAATATGACTACACCAAAGAGGGTAAGTCGGTACTGAAAGGCTACCGCGCGGTACGCCAGGTGGAAGTGACGCTGCGTCAGCTGGACAAGCTGAACGATCTGCTGGATGGCGCACTGAAGTCGGGCCTGAACGAAATCCGCACCGTTGAGCTGGGTGTGGCAGACGCAGAAAGCTATAAAGAGCAGGCGCGTAAAGCCGCGATTGCTAACGCGACGCAGCAGGCCAGCGCGCTGGCAGAAGGCTTTAACGCGAAGCTGGGCCCGGTCTACAGCGTTCGCTATCACGTAGCCAACTATCAGCCGATGCCGATGGCGCGCATGTATAAAGCTGCTGCCGCGCCAGCGGATACCACCGCGCAGCAGACGTACGAACAGCAGAGTATTCACTTTGACGATCAGGTCGATGTGGTGTTTGAAATCAAACCGAACGCCGCGACGCCCTGATAGCTGACAGCCGCAGCGGCATCTGCCGCTGCGCTATGCTCAGACCGTGACCTCATCCTGACGCAGCACCCGATGCCCGTGAGCAATCAGCGCGTCGGTGACGCTGCGCATCAGGCGACTCTCGGGCGCAAAGCGGTGCCAGTAGAGCATCCGGCGCTGATAGAGTCCCGGCGTCAGATCCACCAGCTCACCCTGCGCCAGTTCGCGCTCAATCTGCAGATGCGGGATCATACAGCAGACCGATCCCTGCCGCGCCAGCTGCACAAACGCCTCTGACGAGTTAACGATATGGCAGGGTACGCTGCCCGGTGACAGATCAAAATTCTGCTGCAAAAACGCCTGATGCATATCATCCAGATGGTCAAACGCCACCGCCGGCGCCTTCAGCAAAGCAGATCGCGTCACGCCGTTGGGAAAATAGCGGGCGGCAAAATCGGGTGAGGCGCAAAACAGATAGTCGAGCGCTCCCAGCTGATCGACCAGGCAGCTCGGCAGCGGCTGCGGCTGGATACTCACGGCGCCCACCACTTCGCCGCGGCGCAGACGTTCCTGCGTACGCGTTTCATCTTCTACCTGCAGATTCAGCCGCACCGGGGAGTCCGCCAGCACATCTTTCAGCGCCGGCAGCAGCCAGGTAGCAAGACTGTCGGCGTTCACCGCCAGCGAGAGCAGCAGCGGCGTGGTTCCGCTCTGATCGTCACCCAGCCACTCCTCTTCCAGCAGCTCAACCTGGTGCAGTAGCGCCAGCAGCTTCTGCCCCTGCTCAGTCGGGCGGGGCGGAACGGTGCGCACCAGCAGCGGCTGCCCAAACAGGTTTTCCAGCTGTTTGATACGCTGCGATACGGCTGACTGGGTAATACAAAGCTTCTGTGCGGCGCGTTCAAAGCCGCGCTCGCGAATCACTGCATCCAGCGCCTGAAGCGTACGGTAATCCGGGCGTTTCATTATTGTTCTCTCTCGTTCAGGGTGGAAAGTACTATGCCACAAAATGGCCGCGCTGTGCGGCGGGTGCATTTTTGCGGACTGGCTTCCAAAGGTAAAAATCGGTGGTGCGTGAGCCGCGCACTTTTACAGCGCGTTGTTTTATACTACGCGCACTTTGATGTCGCACAGGTTTTAAACATACCATGACCCAGGATGAACTGAAAAAAGCGGTAGGGTGGGCGGCGCTGCAGTATGTGCAGCCAGGCACCATTGTTGGCGTAGGCACCGGCTCAACGGCCGCGCATTTTATCGACGCGCTGGCCACCATGAAGCACCAGATTGAGGGGGCGGTCTCCAGCTCTGAAGCCTCCACCCTGAAGCTGAAATCGCTGGGCATACCGGTTTTCGATCTTAACGACGTGGACGATATCGCGGTCTATGTCGATGGTGCCGATGAGATCAATCCGCATATGCAGATGATCAAGGGCGGTGGCGCGGCGCTGACGCGCGAGAAAATTGTGGCGGCGGTCGCACGGAAGTTTATCTGTATCGCGGATGCGTCTAAAGAAGTTGATATCCTTGGCCGTTTCCCGCTTCCGGTTGAGGTGATCCCGATGGCGCGTGCTTATGTCGCGCGCGAGCTGGTTAAGCTTGGTGGCCAGCCGGAGTATCGGCAGCAGGTGGTGACCGATAATGGCAATATCATTCTCGACGTGCACAATCTGCAGATCCTCGATCCTGTCGCGATGGAAAAAAACATCAACGCGCTGGCGGGCGTGGTCACGGTCGGCCTGTTTGCCACGCGCGGCGCTGATGTCGCGCTGATTGGTACACCGGATGGCGTCAAAACCATTCTCAAATGATCTCTCCGGCGCGCCTGACGCGCCGTTTTTCCCCCGGCTAATTCTGCTTTTCTTTATCAGCCTGAATTTGGTGACTTATGTCACAAACAGAGCATGGAGAGCCGATTCCTGCTTTCTGCTCCTGGCTTCCTGCGATTTTGTATGGATTTGTGCTGCCTGAAAGCCGGGGCGTGCTGCCGTGGTCGCAATCGTTTGTATTGCCGCATTGCCAGAATTTGTTATTTTGGCAGAAGGTAATCTTATGGCACTCCACGTTGAATTCTGAATAGGGTCGGGAAATGGCAAAGGTATCACTGGATAAAGACAAAATTAAATTTCTGCTGGTGGAGGGCGTGCATCAGAGCGCGCTGGAGAATCTGCGCGCGGCAGGCTATACCAACATTGAGTTTCACAAAGGGGCGCTGGATGCGGAGTCGCTGAAAGCCTCTGTCCGTGATGCGCACTTTATCGGTATTCGCTCCCGCACCCAGCTCACGGAAGAGATCTTCGCCGCCGCAGAAAAACTGGTCGCGGTAGGCTGCTTCTGTATCGGCACTAATCAGGTCGATCTCAACGCCGCTGCCCGGCGCGGTATTCCGGTCTTTAACGCCCCTTTCTCTAACACCCGCTCCGTTGCTGAGCTGGTGATTGGCGAGATGCTGCTGATGCTGCGCGGCATTCCGGAAGCTAACGCCAAAGCGCATCGCGGTATCTGGAACAAAGTAGCAACCGGCTCCTATGAAGCGCGCGGCAAAAAGCTGGGTATCATTGGTTATGGTCACATCGGCATGCAGCTCGGCGTGCTGGCTGAAGGCTTGGGAATGCACGTTTTCTTTTACGATATTGAAAACAAGCTGCCGCTGGGGAATGCCACGCAGGTGCGCCACCTGTCGGATCTGCTCAATATGAGTGATGTGGTCAGCCTGCATGTGCCGGAGACCGCTTCAACCCAGAACATGATTGGCGCAGAAGAGCTGGCGCTGATGAAGCCAGGTGCGCTGCTGATTAACGCCGCGCGCGGCACCGTTATCGATATTCCGGCGCTGTGCCATGCGCTCTCCAGCAAACATCTGTCGGGTGCAGCTATTGACGTCTTCCCGACCGAACCGGCAACCAACAGCGATCCGTTTAATTCACCGCTGTGCGAGTTTGATAACGTTATTCTGACGCCGCACATTGGCGGTTCAACGCAGGAAGCGCAGGAAAATATTGGTCTGGAAGTTTCGGGCAAGCTGGCAAAATACTCCGACAACGGCTCGACGCTCTCTGCGGTTAATTTTCCGGAAGTGTCACTGCCGATGCACGGTGCCAGCGCCAGCCGTCTGCTGCACATTCACGAAAACCGTCCGGGCATTCTTACTGCCATCAACCAGATTTTCGCTGAGCAGAATATCAATATCGCGGCGCAGTTCCTGCAGACCTCGCCACAGCTTGGTTACGTGGTAATTGATATCGATGCGGAAAAAGATGTGGCGGATAAAGCGCTGCAGCTCATGCGCGCCATCCCGGGCACCATGCGCGCCCGCCTGCTTTACTGACTGGTGACGGGCATATGCCCGTCAGAACGAAGCATCCCACTGCCACAGCTTTGCCGGCGTCAGCACGGCGGGTAGCGGGATGTCCCATGCGGCTGCCGGCAGCGCCTCAACGCGCTGGCAGTCGTGGGCAATGCCAATCGGCAGACAGCCGTGGCGCTGCCAGTTCTGCAGCGTGCGATCGTAAAAGCCGCCGCCCATCCCCAGCCGTTGTCCACTCTCATCAAACGCCACCAGCGGAACCAGCATGACATCCAGCCGATCCAGCGTCGCTATCTGCGTAATATCCAGCGGCGGCTCCGGAATGCGCAGCTTATTCATGACCAGCTGTGTCTCAGGGGTGTAACGCAAAAACAGCAGGTTGCCTGGCGCAAACGGATGCAGTACCGGCAGATAAACCGCTTTTTTTTGCTGCCAGAGACGGGCGATCAGCGGGCGGGTATTGATTTCACCGTCGGTGGAGAGAAACAGCGCAATGTTTTGCGCGGCTGAGACAGGCGCCAGGTTAATCGCGTGCTCAGCCAGCTGTTCGGCCGCTTCACTCTGCTGTTCAGGCGTCAGATGCCGGCGCAGATGGCGGATATGCTGACGCAGCAGCTGGCGTTCGGAATAATCGATAGCTGACACAGGATCTCCCCGACGAGTGGATTAGCTTGCGCTGACTATAACATGCAAAAGAGGGGGAGGGGGACTGGCTTCAGGCAGTAGCCGCAGTCGCAGCTGACGCTACTACCTGAAATGACGCCGGGTAAAACAGAAAAGAGATCTCCGAGATGCCGCCGCAGGCTGTAACCCTTGAACCCTTGGTTCAAGGTGAGTATGCCGTCGCAACCATCAGGCTTCTCGGACGAACCGAGCATGCTCACAGGCTACAGAGCGTCACACTCTGTTGGTATGAAATATCGGCTCAGGGGACTGGCCCGCTTGCAAACATCTCAGAGAAACAGGACTTCATCGTTGCTCTGGCATGAGAACCATGAAGTATTATTCGAATTTAGGGCCCTGGCGGTCGGTAATGCGACCCTGCTCAACTAAAGCCTGTTCAATCGTCTGCTGCAGCATGCGGATACGTTGTTCCATGTTTGCTGCATAGTCACGCGTTTTACCTTTCTCTTGCGCCAGCTCGTGGCAGATATTTAACGCGGCGATGAACACCAGTTGCTCTGTATTTGTGACTCTAGTGCGAACTTTTAAATCTTGCAACCGTTGATTGAGGTCCTCTGCGGCAAGATTTAGCGCATCCTGCTGTTCAGGCGGACAATTTACTCTCAAAGAACGACCAAAAATTTGTATATCTACCGGTTGTGCAGACATGCCACCATCCTGACTGATTACTTCGTTCGCTCCACCCGGCTCGCCACTGGCCCGGAAGGTGCGCAACTATATAGACGCGGGTAAGAAGATACAACCCCTTTTCTGGAAACCCTGAGGCACCTGGTGGTAGCATATCACGAACTTATTCTGCCAACGACGACCAAAGCTTATGTCTTTACAGAACGCAACACCCACTTACAACGCGCTGGCCGCAGCCCTCTCTCAGCAGGGTGTGGGCATGACGCCTGCCGAAATGCACGGACTGCTGTGTGGCATCCTGTGTGGCGGTAATCAGGACGCCAGCTGGAAGACGCTGGTGCACGATCTGGCCAACGAAGGCATGGCTTTCTCGCAGAGCCTGGCACAGCCGCTGCAGGCGCTGCATGACAGCCTGACCACGACCCTGGAAGAAGATGGTTTTCTGTTTCAGCTGATGCTGCCGGATGAAGAGGATATTACCGTGTTTGACCGGGCTGATGCGCTGGCGGGCTGGGTCAATCATTTCCTGCTTGGCCTGGGCGTCACGCAGCCTAAACTGGATAAAGTCACCGGTGAAACCGGCGAGGCGATTGACGATCTGCGTACGATTGCTCAGCTTGGCTATGAAGAAGATGAAGATCAGGAAGAGCTGGAGCAGTCGCTGGAAGAGGTGATTGAGTATGTGCGCGTCGCGGCGCTGCTGTGCCACGACACCTTCACACGCCCGCATACGCCAACCGCACCGGAAGTGCAGAAACCTACGCTACACTAAGCGCGTCATTGCGGGCAGCGCTGCTGCCCGTTATCAACAGGGAGTGCAACTATGATCACACTGGAACAGTTCCGGCAGCGTCGTCAGGCGCTGATTACGCAGATGGCCCCCGGCAGCGCGGCGCTGATTTTTGCAGCACCTGAAGTCACGCGCAGCAACGACACCGAATATAGCTACCGGCAAAACAGTGACTTCTGGTATTTCACCGGGTTTAACGAGCCGCAGGCGCTGCTGGTGCTGATCAAAAGCGATGAACATCATAATCACAGCGTGCTGTTTAACCGCATACGCGATCTCACTGCCGAGGTGTGGTCTGGCCGTCGCCTCGGGCAGGAGGCTGCGCCAGCGAAGCTGGGGGTTGATCGTGCACTGCCGTGGGATGATATTGGCGAACAGCTGCACTTGCTGCTGAACGGCCTTGACGTGGTGTATCACGCGCAGGGCGAATATGGTTACGCTGACCAGCTGCTGTTTAGCGCACTGGAAAAATTACGTCGCGGTTTCCGGCAGAATCTCAGCGCACCCGCCAGCGTGACCGACTGGCGTCCCTGGGTGCATGAGATGCGGCTGTTTAAAAGCGCAGAAGAGATTGAGATCCTGCGTCAGGCGGGAAAAATCAGCGCGCTGGCGCATACCCGCGCCATGCAGCAGTGCCGCCCCGGCATGTATGAGTATCAGCTTGAAGGGGAGATCCACCACGAATTCTCCCGCCACGGCGCGCGCTTTCCCTCCTATAACACCATTGTCGGAAGTGGCGAAAACGGCTGCATTTTGCACTACACCGAAAATGAAAGCGCAATGCGCGACGGCGATTTGGTGCTAATCGACGCCGGCTGTGAGTTTCACGGTTATGCGGGTGATATTACCCGTACCTTTCCGGTAAACGGCAGGTTCACGCCGCCGCAGCGGGAAATCTACGACATTGTGCTGGCTTCGCTGCATAAAGCGCTGTCGATGTTCCGGCCCGGCGTCAGCATTCATGAAGTGAATGATGAAGTTGTGCACATCATGATCACCGGCCTCGTTGATCTCGGTATTCTTGACGGCAATATCGACGAACTATTTGAAGCGCAGGCGCATCGTCCTTTCTTTATGCACGGCCTCGGCCACTGGCTGGGCCTGGATGTGCATGACGTCGGCGATTACGGTACGCCGAGCCGCGACCGCGTGCTGGAGCCAGGCATGGTGCTTACGGTAGAGCCGGGCCTCTATATTGCACCTGATGCCAGCGTGCCGCCGCAGTACCGCGGCATCGGCGTGCGCATTGAGGATGATATTGTGATCACGGCGACAGGCCATGAGAATCTTACCGATAGCGTGGTGAAAGATCCGGATGCGATTGAAGCCCTGATGGCAGCGGCGCGCGGCGTATGACCATTCTGATTGCAGGCGGGGGCATGACCGGCGCCACGCTGGCGCTGGCGATATCGCATCTGACGCAGGGCAGGTTACCGGTCACGCTTATTGAGCGCAGCGAGCCGGCTAGCCGTGCGCACCCCGGTTTTGATGGCCGGGCGATTGCGCTGGCCGCCGGCACCTGCCAGCAGCTGGCGGCGATCAACCTCTGGCGTTCGCTGGCGGAGTGCGCCACGCCGATCACCCGCATTCACGTCTCCGATCGCGGCCACAGTGGCTTTGTACAGCTCAGCGCAGAGGCGTATCAGCTGGCTGCGCTCGGGCAGGTGGTGGAACTGTTCGATGTCGGACAGCGCCTGTTTGAGCGTCTCCGGCAGGCGCCCGGCGTTACGCTGCGCTGCCCCGATTACGTCACGCAGGTCACGCGTGATAAAGCGCATGCGCAGGTGACGCTTAACAGCGGCGAAACGCTGGAGGGTACGCTGCTGGTGGCTGCAGATGGGTCGCGCTCATCGCTGGCGGCGTCATGCGGTATTCAGTGGCAGCGCGAGGATTATCAGCAGCTGGCGGTGATTGCCAACGTGTCCACTCAGCTGCCGCATCAGGGGCAGGCGTTTGAGCGTTTTACGCCGCACGGGCCGCTGGCGCTGCTGCCGATGTCCGGCAATCGTATGTCGCTGGTGTGGTGCCATCCGGCAGCCGCAGAATCCCGGGTGCGGGCGTGGGATGAAGAGACATTCCGGCGCGAACTGCAGCGCGCATTTGGCTGGCGGCTGGGGCGCTTTACCCATGCCGGTCAGCGTGAAATTTACCCGCTGGCGCTGCAAACCGCCGATCGTCAGGTGAAGCACCGGCTGGCGCTGGTCGGCAATGCTGCCCAGACGCTGCATCCGATCGCCGGACAGGGCTTTAATCTTGGCCTGCGCGATGTCATGTCGCTGGCGGAAACGCTGGCCGGCGCCTGGCGCCAGCAGCAGGATCCCGGCAGTTATGCGGTGCTGCAGCATTTTGCCGCCCGGCGTCAGGCTGACCGCGCGGCGACAATCGGCGTGACTGACGGCCTGGTGCGCCTGTTCGCTAACCGTTATGCACCGCTGGTTGCAGGACGAAATCTCGGGCTGGTGGCTATGGATCACCTCCCCTGGCTGCAACATCCGCTGGCCGCGCGTACGCTCGGCTGGGTAAAGCGTTAATAAAGAGGCAGCAATGCAAACATTTGATGTGGTGATTGCCGGTGGCGGCATGGTCGGTCTGGCAGTGGCCTGCGGTTTGCAGGGAAGTGGTCTGCGCGTTGCAGTACTGGAGAAAGCGGCGGAACCGCAGTTTGATCCGGCAGCAGCAGCGTCGATTCGGGTATCAGCAATTAATGCAGCCAGCGAACGGCTGCTACAAAAACTTGACGTCTGGTCATCTATTCTCGCCCTGCGCGCCAGCGCGTATCACGGTATGGAAGTGTGGGATCAGGATAGCTTTGGCTCTGTCAGCTTCGATGATGAGCAGCAGGGGCTATCGCATCTTGGCTATATTGTTGAAAATGAAGTGATTCACAGTGCGCTGTGGCAGCGTGCCAGCCAGTGCAAAGATGTTACGCTGTTTGCACCGGCCCGTCTGCAGCAGGTCGCGTTTGGTGATAACGAAGCGTTTATCACGCTGGAAGATGGCACCATGATGAGCGCCCGGCTGATGATAGCCGCCGACGGCGCCAGCTCCTGGCTGCGTGAAAAAGCGGATATCCCGCTGACGTTCTGGGATTATGAGCATCATGCGCTGGTCGCGAACGTGCGTACTGACATGCCGCATGATGCCATCGCGCGTCAGGTATTTCACGGCGATGGCATTCTCGCTTTTCTGCCGATGCAGGATCCGCACCTGTGCTCAATCGTCTGGTCGCTGGCTCCACAGGAAGCAGCGCGCATGCAGTCGATGCCCGCAGCGCTGTTTAATCAGCAGCTCTCTGTAGCCTTTGATATGCGGCTGGGATTATGCAGCGTTGAGAGCGAGCGCAAAACGTTCCCGCTGACGGCACGCTATGCGCGCAATTTTGCAGCTCATCGTCTGGCGCTGGTCGGCGATGCGGCGCACACCATTCATCCGCTGGCCGGGCAGGGCGTGAACTTAGGCTTTATGGATGCGGCTGAGCTGATTGGTGAGATCCGCCGCCTGCATCAGGCGGGCCGTGATATCGGCGAGCACCTCTCACTGCGCCGCTATGAACGCAGCCGCAAGCACAGCGCAGCGCTGATGCTGGCCGGCATGCAGGGATTCCGCGAGCTGTTCGCCGGCACGCATCCGGCGAAAAAGCTGCTGCGCGATGTCGGGCTAAAGCTGGCCGATACGCTGCCAGGCGTAAAGCCGCGTCTGCTGAAGCAGGCGATGGGGCTGAACGACCTGCCAGAGTGGATCCGCTAGCTAACCAGGACGCTGTCGTTTCGTATCCGCCTTACCCCGGGCGCCATCATTTCGCTCCCGCCTCACCGTAGGGGGCGCATTAATGCGCCCCGGTTTGAACCCATCCCCGGACGTCACATTTCACACCCGCATCACCGCAGGGGGCGCATTAATGCGCCCCGGTTCAAATCTATCCCCGGACGTTACATTTCGCACCCGCGTTAACCCGGGCGCCATAAATGACGCCCCTGCGGTGGCTCAATACCGGGCGTCATGGTTTCGCACCCGCCTCACCGCAGGGGGCGCATTAATGCGCCCCGGTTCAAATCCATCCCCGGACGTCACATTTCGCACCCGCCTCAACCCGGGCGCCATAAATGGCGCCCCTACGGTGGCCCAACACAGGGCGTTATTATTTCGCCCCCGCCTTACCGTAGGGGGCGCATGAATGCGCCCCGGTTCGAATCCATTCCCGGACGTCACATTTCGCACCCGCGTTAACCCGGGCGCCATAAATGACGCCCCTACGGTGGCTCAATACCGGGCGTCATGGTTTCACCCCGCCTTACCGCAGGGGGCGCATTAATGCACCCCGGCATAAACCTCCCCTTAATCTCTGTTCGCACTAAAACAGAGCGCTCTGCATCATAATGATGCCTCGTTTGATTTATTCTAATTTCACTGCAAGATTCGCATTAGTTATTTTCATGCAGGATTAATCGCACAACTATGCCATTTCTTACTTTACCCGCGGTAGCGTGTTTTATTTACTGAGATATCGCCCCGTAGTTGCATAATCTGCGCGTTTAATCACACAAAGACAGCGGATTATGCTGCATGCTATGGAAGGCACCGCAAAGATGAGACCCGGCTTCGACCTCGTTTTGCTTATGGTTAAATCTGTTTTTCAGTGGTAACGTCAGCTGAAAGAGAACGTTTGCGTGGACGATTTATCATCGCGCAGACGAGCCCCGCTTATTGGTTTTCACAGGATGGTTATGACTCAGCAAACGCCTCTGTTTAAGCAGCACCAGCAGGATGGTGCACGTATGGTGGACTTCCATGGCTGGATGATGCCGCTGCACTACGGCTCGCAAATCGATGAGCACCACGCAGTGCGCAGTGACGCCGGCATGTTTGATGTATCGCACATGACCATCGTTGATCTGCACGGCGCACGGACTCGCGAGTTTTTGCGCTATCTGCTGGCAAATGATGTCGCAAAACTGACGCAGCCTGGCAAAGCGCTCTACAGCGGCATGCTTAACGCATCGGGCGGCGTGATAGACGATCTGATCGTCTACTTCATGCAGGAGGATTTTTTCCGCCTGGTGGTCAACTCCGCCACGCGAGAGAAAGATCTCGCCTGGATCACGCAGCACGCCGCACCGTTTGGCGTGGCGCTGACCGAACGTCATGATCTGGCGCTGATTGCCGTGCAGGGCCCGAATGCGCAGCAGAAAGCACAGACGCTGTTTGATGAGAGCCAGCGCGCTGCCGTTGCCGGCATGAAACCTTTTTATGGCGTGCAGTCAGGCGACCTGTTCATTGCCACCACCGGCTACACCGGCGAGGCGGGCTATGAAATTGCGCTGCCCGCTGAGCAGGCGGAAACGTTCTGGCAGCAGCTGCTGGCCGCCGGCGTCAAACCCGCAGGCTTAGGCGCCCGCGACACGCTGCGTCTGGAAGCCGGTATGAATCTTTATGGCCAGGAGATGGATGAAGGCGTTTCGCCGCTGGCCGCGAATATGGGCTGGACTATCAGCCTGGAACCAGCCGATCGCGATTTTATTGGACGTGAAGCGCTGGAAGCGCAGCGCGAACAGGGCAGTGAGAAACTGGTGGGGCTGGTCATGACGGAAAAAGGCGTACTGCGCAGTGGCCAGACGGTGCGCTTCACCGATGAGCAGGGCGTACCGCAGCAGGGTATGATTACCAGTGGTTCCTTCTCGCCGACGCTGGGCTGCAGCATCGCCCTGGCGCGCGTGCCTGCCGGTATTGGCGAGCAGGCCATTGTGGAGATCCGCAATCGCGAAATGCCGGTAAAAGTGACTAAACCCGTTTTTGTACGCGCCGGTAAGCCGGTCGCTCAGTAAATTTTTCAGGAGAAATGGCGATGAGTAATGTGCCAAATACGTTGAAATACCGTGACAGCCACGAGTGGGTGCGTAAAGAAGAAGATGGCTCCTGGACCGTGGGGATCACCGAGCATGCCCAGGAGCTGCTCGGTGATATGGTGTTTGTCGATCTGCCAGAGGTCGGCGCTACGTTTAGCGCGGGCGACGACTGCGCCGTCGCGGAGTCGGTTAAAGCGGCTTCCGATATCTATGCACCGCTGAGCGGTGAAATTGTTGCGGTAAATGAAGCGCTGACCGACTCCCCTGAGCTGGTGAACAGCGCGCCTTATGGCGAGGGCTGGTTGTTCCGCCTGAAAGCCAGCGATGAAGCTGAACTCGACAGCATGCTTGATGCTGACGCCTATAAAGCCAGTATCGACGAGTAACCGGTAGCCTCTGACGGTGTCGCAGTGCGGCACCTCTTCTTTATCTGCCTGTTGTAAGTCCTTTGTGTAACCCAGCCCGATGCAGGATTGACTGTAATGACCCAGACTCTCAGCCAGCTTGAACATAACGGTGCATTTATCGAGCGCCATATTGGTCCCACCGCCGCCCAGCAGGCCAGCATGCTGGAAGCGATTGGTGCCGGTTCGCTAAACGAACTCATCAGCACCATCGTACCGGCGGATATTCAGCTGCCCGGGCCGCCGGCCACGGGTGAAGCCGCGACCGAGCAGCAGGCGCTGGCAGAGCTGAAAGCGATGGCCAGTCAGAATCAGCGCTACAAATCCTGGATCGGCATGGGCTACAGTGCAGCGATCACTCCGCCGGTGATCCTGCGTAATATGCTGGAAAATCCTGGCTGGTACACCGCCTATACGCCGTATCAGCCCGAGGTGTCGCAGGGGCGTCTGGAGGCGCTGCTGAATTTCCAGACGCTGACGCTGGATCTTACCGGTATGGATATCGCCTCCGCGTCGCTGCTGGATGAAGCCACCGCGGCAGCTGAAGCGATGGCGATGGCGAAACGCGTCAGCAAGCTGAAGAGCGCCACGCGCTTCTTTATCGCCGATGATATTCATCCGCAGACGCTGGATGTCGTACGCACCCGCGCCGAAACGTTTGGCTTTGATCTGATTATCGATCGGGCAGAGAAAGCGCGCGATCATCAGGATCTGTTTGGTGTTCTTCTGCAGCAGGTGGGCACCAGTGGTGAAGTACATGATTATCGCGACCTGATAGCAGAGCTGAACAGCCGCAAAGTTGTCGTGAGCGTGGCCGCTGATTTCATGGCGCTGCTGCTGCTGGAGGCGCCCGGCAAACAGGGCGCTGACATTGTGTTTGGCTCCGCTCAGCGCTTTGGCGTGCCAATGGGCTATGGCGGACCGCACGCGGCCTTTTTTGCCAGCCGCGATGAGCACAAACGCTCAATGCCGGGCCGGATTATCGGCGTCTCACGCGATGCGGCGGGCAACACCGCGCTGCGCATGGCGATGCAGACGCGCGAGCAGCATATCCGTCGTGAAAAGGCGAACTCCAATATCTGTACCTCGCAGGTCCTGCTGGCCAATATCGCCGGCCTCTATGCGGTCTGGCACGGTCCGCAGGGTTTGCAGCGCATCGCCTCGCGCATTCATCGCCTGACCAGCATTCTGGCAACCGGCCTGCAGAAAGGCGGATTGACGCTGCGCCACGCCAGCTGGTTTGACACGCTGACCGTTGAGGTTGCTGACAAGGCTGCCGTGCTTAATCGCGCGCTGAGTTTTGGCGTAAACCTGCGCAGCGATATGCCTGACGCCGTGGGTATCACGCTGGATGAAACCACCAGCCGTGAAGATGTACAGGCGCTGTTTGCTATTTTTCTGGGCGACGCGCACGGGCTGGATATCGATACGCTTGATGCCGCCGTATCGGCGGAGAGTGCGGCTATTCCGGCAGGCCAGCAGCGCCGCAGTGATTATCTGACGCATCCGGTATTTAACCGCTACCACAGCGAAACAGAAATGATGCGCTACATGCACAGCCTGGAGAAAAAAGATCTGGCGCTGAATCAGGCAATGATCCCCCTCGGCTCCTGCACCATGAAGCTGAATGCCGCCGCAGAGATGATCCCGATCACCTGGCCGGAGTTCTCTGAACTGCACCCATTCTGCCCCGCTGAACAGGCTACCGGCTATCTGCAGATGATTGGGCAGCTGTCGCAGTGGCTGGTACAGCTCACCGGCTATGACGCGCTCTGCATGCAGCCTAACTCCGGGGCGCAGGGAGAGTATGCCGGCCTGCTGGCGATCCGCCGCTATCACGAAAGCCGCAATGAAGGCCGGCGCAACATCTGCCTCATCCCGGGTTCGGCACACGGCACCAATCCAGCCTCGGCGCAAATGGCGGGCATGTCGGTTGTTGTGGTTGCCTGCGATAAACAGGGCAACATCGATCTCGGCGATCTGCGTGAGAAAGCGGCTCAGGCGGGCGATGCGCTCTCCTGTATCATGGTGACCTATCCCTCCACTCACGGCGTCTATGAAGAAACCATCCGCGAGGTGTGCCAGATTGTGCATCAGTATGGCGGTCAGGTGTATCTGGATGGCGCCAACATGAACGCCCAGGTGGGCATTACTACGCCTGGCTATATCGGTGCCGACGTCTCACATCTCAATCTGCATAAAACCTTCTGCATTCCGCACGGCGGCGGCGGACCGGGCATGGGGCCGATTGGCGTAAAAGCGCATCTGGCCCCGTTTGTGCCGGGGCACAGCGTGGTGCAGATTGATGGCGTACTGACGCTGCAGGGCGCCGTTTCGGCTGCGCCGTTTGGCAGCGCCTCCATTCTGCCTATCAGCTGGATGTATATCCGTATGATGGGCGCAGAAGGACTGAAACAGGCGAGCTCGGTGGCGATCCTCAACGCCAACTACATTGCGCGTCGTCTGCAGTCGGCCTATCCGATCCTCTACACCGGACGCGATGGTCGCGTGGCGCACGAATGTATTCTCGATATTCGTCCGCTCAAAGAGCAGAGCGGCATCAGCGAGCTGGATATTGCCAAACGTCTGATCGATTACGGTTTTCACGCTCCGACCATGTCTTTCCCGGTAGCGGGTACGCTGATGGTGGAGCCGACCGAATCAGAGGGCAAAGCAGAGCTGGATCGCTTTATCGACGCGATGCTGGCGATCCGCATGGAGATTGACCGCGTCACCGCCGGTGAGTGGCCTGCTGATGACAATCCGCTGGTCAACGCACCGCATACGCAAATGGAAATCGTGGGCGAGTGGCAGCATCCCTATACCCGAGAGCTGGCGGTATTCCCGGCAGGCAGTGCGAATAAGTACTGGCCAACGGTAAAACGTCTTGATGACGTCTTCGGCGATCGCAACGTCTTCTGCGCCTGCGTGCCGATGAGCGAATATCAGTAAGCGCGGTGAACTGAACCCTTAAGGACCGGCTGCCGGTCCTTTTTCTTTTGGAGGCACCTATGGATCTGGCACTGGTTACCGGCGGCAGCCGGGGCATCGGACGCGCCACCTCGCTGCTGCTGGCGCAGGCGGGTTACCGCGTGGTAATCAACTACCGTCAGCGGGCTGCGGATGCAGAGCAGCTGGTCGGGGAGATTATCAGCCAGGGCGGCAGCGCCTGCGCGCTGCAGGCGGATATTGCTGATGAGGCGCAGGTCGTGAGGCTGTTTGCGCAGCTGGATGAGCTGCCGGGCGCACTACGGATAGTGGTGAACAACGCCGGAATTCTGTTTACGCAGTGCCGGGTGGAGGCGCTGAGCGCTGAGCGGATCCAGCGCGTGCTGGCGACAAACGTCACCGGGACTTTTATCTGCTGCCGGGAAGCGGTGAAACGCATGAGCAGGGCGCACGGCGGAGAGGGTGGTGTGATCGTGAATGTTTCATCAGGTGCCGTACACAGCGGCGCGCCGGATGAATATGTGGATTATGCGGCGTCAAAAGCGGCGGTGGACACGCTGACCCGCGGGCTGGCGCGCGAAGTGGCCGCCCAGGGGATCCGGGTAACCGGTGTGCGTCCCGGCTCCACGTATACCGACATGCATGCGGATGGCGGCGAGCCGGAGCGGGTGGATCGGGTGGCGCAGCGTATTCCGCTGGGGCGCGGCGCCCAGCCGGAAGAGATTGCCCGCGCGATCCTCTGGCTGAGCAGCGATGCCGCCGCGTATGTCACCGGCAGCATGCTGGACGTGACGGGCGGACTCTGACATCCGCCCGCATCGCCGGTCAAAGCGTGGCGCCGTTGCTGGCGATCACCTGCTGATACCAGCTGAAGCTCTTTTTCTTTGAACGCGCAAAGGTGCCGCTGCCGTCGTCGTTTTTGTCGACGTGAATAAAGCCATAGCGCTTGCTGTACTGACCGGTGGTGAACGAGACGCAGTCGATGCAGCCCCACGGCGTGTAACCCAGCAGCTCAACACCATCCAGCGCCACCGCTTTTTTCATCTCTTCGATATGCGCCCGCAGGTAGTCAATGCGGTAGTCATCGGCGATAAAGCCCTCTGCATCAGGCTTATCGATCGCGCCGAAGCCATTTTCCACAATAAACAGCGGCTTCTGATAGCGCTCATAGAGTGAATTCAGCACATAGCGCAGGCCCACCGGATCGATCTGCCAGCCCCAGTCTGACGCTTTAACGTGCGGATTGGGTACCACGCCGTCAAAGCCGGTGATCGGATCATCCACGCCGCTGGCGCGGGTATCGACCGCGTTGCTCATGTAATAGCTGAAACCGATGTAGTCGCAGCAGCCCTGCTGCAGGGTTTCGGCATCATCTGCTGCCATCTCGATGTGGTAGCCTTTGCGCGCCCACTCTTTCAGCGTGTAAGCGGGGTAAGCGCCGCGCATCTGCACGTCGCTGAAAACGTAACGCTGATGCATCGCCTCCTGCGCCCGCATAACATCATTCGGATGGCAGGAGAAGGGATAGACCGGCACCATGGCGATCATGCAGCCGATCTGGAAACCGGGATTGATCTCATGACCGCGCTTCACCACCTTTGCACTGGCGACAAACTGGTGATGCATAACCTGATACATCGTCTGCTCTGGCTTCTCATGCTCAGTAAACACCACGCCGGAACAGCAGTAGCCAAACAGCGGATATTGCCAGTTGCGCTGGTTGTTGATCTCGTTAAAGGTCATCCAGTACTTCACTTTGTGCTGATAGCGCGTCATCACTACGTCGCTGAAGCGCACAAAGAAATCGACTACCCGGCGGTCAGCCCAGCCGCCATACTCTTTTACCAGATGATAAGGCATCTCAAAGTGAGAGAGGGTGATCACCGGTTCGATACCATATTTCAGCAGCTCATCGAACAGGTCATCATAAAACTGCAGGCCCGCTTCGTTGGGCTGCGCTTCATCGCCGTTAGGGAAGATGCGCGTCCAGGCGATAGAGGTGCGGAAGCATTTAAAGCCCATCTCAGCAAACAGCGCGACATCCTGTTTGTAGTGTGAGTAAAACTCTACCGCCTGGTGATTGGGATAGTGTTTGCCCGGCTGTACGCCGTCGGTGATCACGCGGTCAACGCCGTGTGCGCCACCGGTCAGCACGTCAGCGATACTGACGCCTTTGCCGCCCTGATCCCAGCCGCCTTCAACCTGATGCGCGGCTACTGCGCCGCCCCAGAGAAACCCTTGTGGTAACTGCAAATCATCACGCATTGTTCAGCCTCATCATACGTCGGGTGAAAACAGAATTTCCCGCAGTGTAACAAGCAGCCGGTGAATGTCACGCTATAACACCGCGTGCAGAATGTAACCTGTCACAGCTAAAAAACAGGGTGTTTTCAGGGGGATAGCATATGCGCCAGCGTGCGCCCCAGCGTTTCGATAATGTACATGACCGGCACCTGCGTGGTGATGTCGTGCTGCCCGGCCAGCGTGATCTGCGGCACGTGATAGGAGAGGGTAAAATCCGCCATTTTTGCCAGCGAGCTGGTGTCGTGATTGGTGATGGCGATGATTTTGCAGCGGTTAAGGCTGAACTGACTGGCGAAGCGCAGAATCTCTTCGGTCTCGCCGGAAACGGAGAGAATAATCGCCAGCGCGCTTTCACTGACTCCAGGCATAACCGGATAGTAAGGATCATCAATATGGTGGCTGAATTTGCCGACGTTGGAAAAGAAGCGCGCGCCATATTTACCGAGGCTGCCCGACGTGCCGGCACCAATAAAGAAAATATGCCCGGCCTGCAGGATCATCTGCGCGGCCTGCGCAATCTGCTGCTCAAATTCGGCATTGTGAATACTTTTAAAAAAGCTCAGCATTTCGCCAGCGCCCGATGAGGGGATCGCAGGCGGGGTCTGCTCCTGGGCCAGGCGAAAGCGGATGCGAAACTCTGACCAGCCGTCACAGTGCAGCTTGCGGCAAAAGCGCAGTACGGTGGTGGTAGAGACGCCCGCCTGCGCCGCCAGATCGCGAATGGTCATATAGCTGACGCTTTGCGGATGTTTGATGATGAAATGGTAAACCTGCATCTCAAGATCGTTCAGGCTGGAGAGATCGCGGTGTGCAAACATGCGGAGCATCGCTCAGGCAGCAAAAGGAGCCTGCAGTGTACCAGATTGCACCGCGTGCCGGGTGACACACCCCGACACAGAAATAATTGAGCGTACATGTGTACACTGAAAATATTCCTGGTTAGGCTGAAGGGGTTAAAAAAGACGCTCCTTTATCTTCAGGGATCCCGCACCATGGTAAAATCCGTACTCATTACGCCCGGTTATTCGCTGGCCGAAGAGATAGCCAATAGCATCAGCCATGGCGTTGGCTGCCTGTTTGGTATTATCGGTCTGGTGCTGCTGCTGACGCAGGCAGTGGAAACGCAGGCGAGCATCACTGCTATCACCAGCTACAGCCTCTATGGCGGCAGCATGATTCTGCTCTACCTCGCCTCTACGCTCTATCACGCTATTCCGCATCAGCGCGCCCGGCCGTGGCTGAAAAAATTTGATCACTGCGCTATCTATCTGCTGATCGCCGGCACCTATACGCCGTTTTTGCTGGTCGGGCTGAAATCACCGCTGGCACACGGACTGATGGTGGTGATCTGGAGTCTGGCGCTGGCGGGCATTATTTTTAAGCTGACGATAGCGCACCGTTTTAAAGTGCTGTCGCTGGTGACCTATCTCAGCATGGGGTGGCTGTCGCTGGTGGTGATTTATCAGCTGGCGATGCGGCTTTCCGCCGGTGGCGTCTGGCTACTGGCGGCGGGGGGCGTGGTCTACTCCCTGGGCGTGATTTTTTACGTGTCGCGCCGGATACCCTTCAGCCATGCGATCTGGCACGGCTTCGTACTCGGCGGCAGCGTACTGCACTTCTGTGCCATCTACTTTTATGTGAAGTAAACGGCTTTATGCGTATTGCAGCGGGACGCCGGACGGCCTCCCGCTCTGCGCCTCTTACGCGTCCAGCGCGTAAGGCAGTGGCTGAATGGTAAGTTCACCGCCTTCATCGCCTTCAGCACGCAGGATAGCGTCTGGTTCCGGATCGTTATTCATCACCATCTGCACCCAGACGCTGCCATCCTCAAGCTGTACCGCACACAGTACCGTGCCGGTGCGCCGCCAGCGATCGCCCATCTGCAGCTCCATCGAACTCCCCGCTTCCGGTACTTTACCGGCGCTGCCCGCCAGCCAGAACAGGGCGCGCTTGTTGGCACCGCGGAACTTCGCCCGCGCGACCATCTCCTGACCGGTATAGCAACCTTTCTTAAAGCTGATTGCATCCAGCGCCTGCAGGTTGGTTGCCTGCGGGATCAGCTGGGCGCTGGTAGCGCTATCGATAACCGGAATACCCGCTTCGATATCCAGCGCCAGCCACTGCCTGCTGTCGTTGAACTGCGCCTCGCCCTCGAGAGCTGCTTTAATCGCTTCCGCTTTGGCAGGGGTGGTGACCACGACAAAACGCTCAGCGGGCTGATCCAGCCACAGCAGCGTGCTCTCATCCTGCTGCACTACCGCATGCGCGGCATCCGGCAGCGTGGCAAACAGATTCGTCAGTGCCGCACGCGCCTGAAAGCCGGCAACGCCCAGTACGACGGCGTCATCGTCAGCTTCGATGGTCACTTTGGCAAACACCGCATATTTTTTCAGTTCAGCAATCTGCTGGTCACGCAGGCTGCGGCGCACCAGATAAGCGTATCCCTCGCCGCGATGAAACAGACGCAGATTGCTCCACATTTTGCCTTTGGCGTCGCAGTGGGCAGCCTGACGATGCTGCTCACTGGTCAGCGTCGCGACATCCAGCGTCAGCTGTCCCTGCAGGTAGCTGGTGCTGTCTTTGCCCTGTACCGACACCAGCGCCCACTCATCAAGCGACATCAGCGTCAGGGGCAGGCGTGCCGCAGCGACAGGCTGGCGGGGAGGGAGGGTAAAAATCGGCATGTGTCCATCCTGATTAATCAAATTTGTCCGGAGTTGTTTGTTCAATGTTAAAAGAGCGGCCGGGCAATGCAACCTGTTTACGGAACCGGGCGCACAAATCGCGTGATGAGGCGGCAACGCAGCCTGCCACTTTGCGTAATCCTGCGCAGGAAACAGCACTCAGCCTGCAGCAGGCAAAAAAAGCAGGTACACTGACCCTACTGTTTACAGCCGTGGAACACGACACATGGATATTCATGATAAATCACGCGTTAAGTGGGCCTGCCGTCGGGGCATGCTTGAGCTTGATGTCTCCATTATGCCTTTTTTTCACTATGAGTATGATTCGCTGAGTGATGAAGATAAGCGGGTGTTTGTTGCTTTACTGAAGAGTGACGATCCGGATCTGTTTAACTGGATGATGGACCACGGCGAGCCTGCGGATCCCGAGTTTAAGCGCATGGTAAAACTGATCCAGCAGCGCAACCGTGAACGCGGTCCGGTGGCAATGTAGCCTGCGCCCTTCACGCAGCGCCCGGCTGGCGAATCTGGCAGCGGGTTTTAGCTGCGTGACGCTGCTGCTGTGGCTCGTCTGGCCTGCGAAGTGGTATGCGCTGCAGGCGCTGCTTTCCGTGGCGGTGCTGGCGGAAAGCTGGCGCACGGAGCGGCGCTTACGACAACGCTGCGGCGAGCTGACGCGGGATGCGCAGGGAAGCTGGGGCTGGCGGGGAACCCGCTGGCATACCGCCCGGACGGCGCAGTGGCTGCCGTGGGGCGTGCTGCTGACCCTGCAGAATGCGCAGGGAGAGCGCTGGCGTTTCTGGCTGATGCAGGACGCCATGACGACGCGCAGCTGGCGGCAGCTGCGCGCGCAGGACGCGGTCAGTAGCGCTGCAGACCGGCGTTAAAGCCGGTCAGCTGTTTCCGTGAGCACCTGTTCGCACCACTGCTCAATACGCTCGTCGCTCTGCTCAAACTGGTTAACATCATCCAGCGCCAGGCCCACAAATTGTGTGCCGTCAGCAGTCAGCGGCTTGCGGCTGGTAAAGGTGTACCCCTCCAGCGGCCAGTAGCCGACAAACTGCACGCCCATCGGCTGCAGCAGTTCGTGCAGCATGCCAAGCGCATCAAGAAACCACTCGCTGTACTCAATCTGGTCGCCCATACCGTACAGCGCCACAATTTTCCCCTGCAGGTTAAGTCCCGGCAGCTGCGGCCATACCGCTTCCCAGTCCTCCTGCAGCTCGCCAAAATCCCAGGTCGGAATACCGAGGATCAGCAGGTCATACTGCTCCATCAGCGAGGGATCATCATCTTTGAGGTTGTGCAGCGTCACCAGCTCTTCACCAATAAAGTCGCGGATTTTTTCCGCTGCCATCTCGGTGTAACAGGTACTTGAACCGTAAAAAAGTCCGATATTCATGCGGTTAATGCTCTGTATGAAACTCACTCTGGCGCAATTGTACCAGAACCCCTCTGCTTTAAGGCATAATGAGCACGATTTCACACTGGCGAGAGGATAACGTGCAGGATAGCGATCTGATTGAACAGTTTCTTGATGCGCTCTGGCTGGAGCGTAATCTGGCGCAAAATACGCTGGCCTCTTATCGCCAGGATCTGCAAACCCTCACCGCATGGCTGCAGCATCACAATCTGACGCTGCTGACGCTGCAGGCGCTGGATCTGCAGCAGTTTCTTGCCGAGCGTATTGAAGGTGGCTATAAAGCCACCAGTTCAGCCCGCACGCTAAGCGCCATGCGCCGGCTGTTTCAGTACCTCTATCGTGAAAAGCTGCGCAGTGACGATCCCAGCGCGCTGCTCTCCGCCCCTAAGCTGCCGCAGCGGCTGCCGAAAGATCTCAGCGAGAGTCAGGTAGATCGGCTGCTGCAGGCGCCGGCCACAGATATTCCGCTGGAGCTGCGCGATAAAGCGATGCTGGAGGTGCTGTATGCCACCGGCCTGCGCGTCTCAGAGCTGGTCGGGCTGACTATCAGCGATGTCAGCCTGCGACAGGGAGTGGTGCGCGTTATCGGTAAAGGTAACAAAGAGCGGCTGGTGCCATTAGGTGAAGAAGCGATCCACTGGTTAGAGCACTATATGGAATATGGCCGGCCGTGGCTGCTAAACGGACAGACGCTGGACGTTCTGTTTCCCAGCCAGCGCGCGCAGCAGATGACGCGTCAGACCTTCTGGCACCGCATCAAGCACTACGCGACGCTGGCAGGTATCGACAGCGATAAACTGTCACCGCACGTGCTGCGGCATGCATTTGCCACACATTTACTGAACCACGGCGCTGATTTGCGCGTCGTACAGATGCTACTGGGACACAGTGACCTGTCGACTACCCAGATTTATACGCATGTTGCCACCGAGCGGCTGCGTCAGTTACATCAACAGCACCATCCGCGCGCCTGAGCAGCGGCAACAAGGACTTATGATGAAAAAACAGTTTACCGTTCTGGCACTGCTGGTCAGCGCCTTTTCCGCTCTGGCACAGGCTGATGACAGCGCCATTCAGCAGACGCTGAAAAAAGTGGGTCTGCAGCAGGCTGAGATCCAGCCTTCGCCGCTGCCGGGCATGAAAACCGTGCTGACAGAAAGCGGCGTGATTTACATTACTGAAGATGGCAAACATATGATTCAGGGCCCGCTGTATGACGTCAGCGGCGCACAGCCGGTTAATGTCACCAACCAGCTGCTGGACAAAAAAGTCGCCGCGCTGGCGCCGGAAATGATTGTCTATAAAGCGCCGAAAGAGCAGCACGTCATTACGGTGTTTACTGATATCACCTGCGGTTACTGCCGTAAGCTGCATGAGCAGATGGCGGACTACAACGCGCTGGGTATCACGGTGCGCTATCTCGCTTTCCCGCGCGAAGGGCTGAACGGTCAGGTTGAGAAAGCGATGAGGGCGATCTGGTGCAGTGCCGATCGCAACAAAGCGTTCGATCAGGCGATGAAAGGCGATACGCCGCAGATGGATGCGCCAGCGACCTGCAGCCTCAATCTCGATAAGCACTACAAACTCGGCATTCTGTTCGGCATTCAGGGTACGCCTGCCATTCTTACCGACAGCGGTATGATGATCCCGGGCTATCAGGGCCCGCAGGAGCTGAAACAGGTGCTTGATGGTCAGAAGCGGGGCGGTTGATTCACAGTGATGCACACTACAGAACTGCGTCGGCGCACGCTGCCGGCTGATGCCAGCCTGCCTGACGACCTGCCGCCTCTGCTGCGCCGTCTCTATCTGCATCGCGGCGTTAAAACCGCAGCAGAGCTGGAGCGCGGGGCAAAATATCTGCTGCCGTGGCAGAGCCTCGGCGGTATAGAGGCTGCGGTTGCGCTGCTGCACCGGATGCTTACGGGCGGTCAGCGCATTATGGTCGTCGGCGATTTTGACGCCGACGGCGCGACCAGCACCGCACTGACCGTGCTGGCGCTGCGCAGCATGGGCGGCAACGTGGATTATCTGGTGCCTAACCGCTTTGACGATGGCTATGGCCTGAGTCCGGAAGTGGTGGAGCAGGCGCGCGCGCGCGGCGCGGAGATGATCCTCACCGTGGATAACGGCATCTCCTCGCACGCGGGCGTCGAAACGGCGTCAGCACACGGCATCCCGGTCCTGATCACCGATCACCATCTGCCGGGCGAAACGCTGCCGGCCGCCGACGCTATTGTTAACCCCAACCTCAGCGACAGCGCTTTTCCGTCGCGCGCGCTGGCAGGCGTCGGCGTGGCGTTCTACCTGATGCTGGCCCTGCGCGCGCATCTGCGCGAGCAGGGCTGGTTTACCCCCCAGCGCAGCGAACCCAATCTGGCCGCGTGGCTCGATCTGGTCGCGCTCGGCACCGTAGCGGACGTGGTGCCGCTGGATGCGAACAACCGCATTCTGGTGTGGCAGGGGCTGAGCCGCATTCGCGCCGGTAAATGCCGCGCCGGTATCCGGGCGCTGCTGGAGATCGCAAACCGCGATGCGCGTCAGCTGGCCGCCAGCGATCTCGGCTTTGCCGTCGGCCCGCGTCTTAACGCGGCGGGGCGGCTTGACGATATGTCGGTTGGCGTGGCGCTCTTGCTGACCGAGGACATTGCGCAGGCGCGCATGCTGGCCAGCGAGCTGGATGCGCTGAACCAGACGCGCAAAGAAATTGAACAGGGCATGAAAAGCGAAGCGCTGGCGCTGTGCGATGCGCTGGAGCGTCAGCATAGCGACCTGCCGCTGGGCCTGGCATTTTATCACCCCGAATGGCATCAGGGGGTGGTCGGGATCCTCGCATCGCGTCTGAAAGAGCGTTTTCACCGGCCGGTCATTGCGTTTGCGCCCGCGGGCGATGGCACGCTAAAAGGATCGGGTCGCTCAATCGCCGGACTGCACCTGCGTGACGCGCTGGAGCGGCTGGATACGCTCTATCCGGGGCTGATTATCAAGTTCGGCGGCCATGCGATGGCGGCAGGCCTCTCGCTGGAAACGGATAAATATGATGCGTTTCGCGAGCGCTTTGCCGCGCTGATTGATGAGTGGCTGGATGGGGAAGCGCTGCAGGGCGTGGTCTGGTCAGACGGGGAGCTGCACGCGCAGGAGTTCAGCCTGCATACCGCTGAAATGCTGCGCGAGGCGGGGCCGTGGGGACAGGCGTTTCCGGAACCGGTGTTTGACGGCAAATTTAAACTGCTGCAGCAGCGGCTGGTGGGCGAGCGTCACCTGAAGGTGATGGTGGAACCGCTCGGCGGCGGACCGCTGCTGGACGGGATCGCGTTTAATGTTGATACCCGGCTCTGGCCGGATACCAGCGTGCGGCAGGTTGAGCTGGCCTATAAGCTGGATATCAACGAGTATCGCGGTAACCGTTCTGTGCAGCTGATAATCGATCATATCTGGCCGCTCTGACCGCGCGCGCCGCTACAAACCGCGCGCACTTTCGGGTAAACTCATGCGTTACTTTATCTTTTCTCACCGTATCGCCAAAAAAGACTGAAAAGCCATGTTTGAAATTAATCCGGTCAAAAATCGTATCCAGGACCTCAGCGAGCGCAGCGGCGTTCTTAGGGGGTATCTTTGACTACGATGCCAAGAAAGAACGTCTCGAAGAAGTAAACGCCGAGCTGGAGCAGCCGGACGTCTGGAATGAACCTGAACGCGCGCAGGCGCTCGGCAAAGAGCGCGCGTCGCTCGAAGCCGTTGTTGAAACCCTCGATCAGATGCACCAGGGTCTGGAAGATGTGCAGGGCCTGCTGGAGCTGGCGGTTGAAGCGGACGATGAAGAAACCTTCAACGAAGCTGTGGTTGAGCTCGACGCGCTGGAAGTCAAGCTGGGTGAGCTGGAATTCCGCCGCATGTTCTCAGGCGAGTATGACAGCGCCGACTGCTATATGGATATTCAGGCAGGTTCTGGCGGTACGGAAGCGCAGGACTGGGCCAGCATGCTGCTGCGTATGTATCTGCGCTGGGCAGAAGCCAAAGGGTTTAAAACCGAGATCATTGAAGAGTCGGAAGGCGAAGTTGCGGGCACTAAATCCGCCACCATCAAGGTGATTGGTGACTACGCCTACGGCTGGCTGCGTACGGAAACCGGCGTCCATCGCCTGGTGCGCAAGAGTCCGTTTGACTCCGGCGGCCGTCGTCACACCTCATTCAGTTCGGTGTTTATCTATCCGGAAGTGGATGACAATATCGATATCGATATCAACCCGGCCGATCTGCGCATTGACGTCTATCGCGCATCGGGTGCGGGCGGTCAGCACGTTAACAAAACGGAGTCTGCGGTGCGTATTACCCACCTGCCGACCAACATTGTGGTGCAGTGCCAGAACGACCGTTCACAGCACAAGAACAAAGACCAGGCCTTCAAACAGCTGCGCGCCAAGCTCTATGAGTATGAGATGCAGAAGAAAAATGCTGACAAGCAGGCCGCAGAAGAGAACAAATCAGATATCGGCTGGGGCAGCCAGATTCGTTCTTACGTGCTGGATGATTCCCGCATCAAAGATCTGCGTACCAGCGTAGAGACCCGCAATACTCAGGCGGTGCTGGATGGCGATCTGGATCGTTTTATTGAAGCAAGTTTAAAAGCAGGGCTATAAGGAACCGACATGTCTGAACAACAACCGCAGAACGCTGACGCCGCACTTGAGTTAAATAATGAACTGAAAGCGCGTCGCGAAAAACTCAGCGCGCTGCGTGAAAAGGGCGTGGCGTTTCCCAACGATTTCCGTCGTGACACCACCTCCGATCGGCTGCACGCCAGCTATGGCGACAAGAGCAACGAAGAGCTGGAAGCGCTGGGCGTGGAAGTGAGCGTTGCCGGTCGTATGATGACGCGCCGCATCATGGGTAAAGCGTCGTTTGCCACGCTGCAGGATGTTGGCGGTCAGATCCAGATCTACGTTTCCCGTGACGATCTGCCGGAAGGCGTCTACAACGAGCAGTTCAAGAAGTGGGATCTGGGCGATATTCTGGGTGCACGCGGTAAGCTGTTCAAAACCAAAACCGGCGAGCTTTCAATCCATATCTCAGAACTGCGCCTGCTGACCAAAGCGCTGCGTCCGCTGCCGGACAAGTTCCACGGCCTGGCTGATCAGGAGACGCGCTATCGTCAGCGCTATCTTGATCTCATCTCCAATGATGAATCGCGCCACACCTTCCAGGTGCGTTCAAAAATCATGGCGGGTATTCGCCAGTTCATGGTAAATCGCGACTTTATGGAAGTGGAAACGCCAATGATGCAGGTGATCCCGGGCGGCGCTTCTGCGCGTCCTTTCATCACCCATCACAATGCGCTGGATATCGATATGTATCTGCGTATTGCGCCGGAGCTTTATCTGAAGCGTCTGGTGGTGGGCGGCTTCGATCGCGTGTTTGAGATCAACCGTAACTTCCGTAACGAAGGCATCTCGCCGCGCCATAATCCTGAGTTCACCATGATGGAACTCTATATGGCGTATGCAGATTACAAAGATCTGATTGAGCTGACCGAAAGCCTGTTCCGCACGCTGGCGCAGGACGTACTGGGCACCACTGAAGTGGCCTATGGCGAACATACCTTTGACTTCGGTAAGCCTTTTGAGAAGCTCACAATGCGTGAAGCGATCAAAAAATATCGCCCGGAAACGGACCTGGCTGACCTGGAAGACTTTGATAAAGCGGTAGCGATCGCCAGTGCGCTGCATATCAAAGTGGAAAAAAGCTGGGGTCTGGGCCGCGTGGTAACGGAGATCTTTGAAGAGACGGCGGAAGCCCATCTGATTCAGCCTACCTTCATTACCGAATACCCGGCAGAGGTTTCACCGCTGGCGCGCCGTAATGATGAGAACCCGGAAATCACTGACCGCTTTGAGTTCTTTATTGGTGGTCGCGAGATCGGTAACGGCTTCTCAGAGCTGAACGACGCTGAAGATCAGGCAGAGCGTTTCCTGCAGCAGGTCAATGCAAAAGATGCCGGCGATGATGAAGCGATGTTCTACGATGAAGATTACGTAACCGCGCTGGAGCACGGACTGCCGCCAACGGCTGGCCTCGGTATCGGTATCGACCGTATGGTAATGCTGTTTACCAACAGCCACACCATTCGCGATGTGATCCTGTTCCCGGCGCTGCGCCCGACGGCGAAGTAACGGCAGGCGCTGCCCGTCTCTCTCCCGCAGGCGAGAGTCGGGCAGCAATTATCACGGCGCGATCGCCTCTGCCAGCCACGCCTGAAAGCGCGCATAGGGTATGTAGAGTGCCACATCGCTATACAGCGTTTTTCCGCTTTGGTTATCATCGATCCGCCGGCTGTATCCGGTGATCACCCCAGCCAGCGTGTCATCACTGGCGTTATAGACTGCGCCGCCCGACATGCCTTTCACTACGCCAGCACTGGCCGCCACCACCACACAGTTTGCTTTGTTCCAGCTGTTTACCAGCGTGGTATTCACCAGGTTCTCTCCGCTGGAGGCGACCGGCAGGGCAGAGATAAAGCTATAGCCATAAAGATTCACGCGATCGCCAATGTGGCCGTTGCGGAACGCCGGCGGCAGGTTGCCCGCCCGGTTTTTATGGTAAACCACGGCGAGATCGCAGTCGGGGTGCCAGGCTTTTACCCGGTAGAGTGAGTATTTCGCCACGTGTGCCGCCGTCAGGCTGTAGTCGGCGGTCAGCGGGATAGTCGTGCCCAGCGTGCCGACGCCAAAAATAGTGGGAATACCGGTAACGGTCATATCCACCCGGCGCGCAGCTTCTTTACTGTATTCATAGTGTCCGACCGAGCAGCCGCTGAGGCAGCACGCCGCCAGCGCAATTATCCAGCGCATCTCTTTTTTCTCCTGTGGAGCGCTCACCTGCGCGCTGCGTCCTGACCGTTACCCGCTTCCGCCGGCTGAAAACCGGGCAACGCTATCACTATCCGCCACCGCGCCACAAGCCGGACCGGCGCTGATTATTGCCGCGCCGGCAACATAGCCTTGCGGCGCACAGGGTGGTTGCGCTGCCAGGGCTGTGCTTTAATGCAGCGTGACGCAGTTCAAATATTAATAAGCGTTCTGTTTTACCGTGCTGTGTTCGCAGTACGGCCCGCCTGCAAAATTATCTTGGGAGAGTGTGTTATGCCTGTTGCATTACTGGCGCTGGCGCTGAGTGCGTTCGCCATTGGCACCACGGAGTTTGTCATCATGGGGTTACTGCCGGAAGTGGCAGGCGATCTGCAGGTGTCGATTCCTTCAGCCGGCTGGCTGATCAGCGGTTACGCGCTCGGCGTGGCGATTGGCGCGCCGATTATGGCGCTGCTGACCGCCAGCCTGCCACGCAAGCGCACGCTGAGCCTGCTGATGGTGATCTTTATTATCGGTAACGTGCTCTGCGCGCTGGCCTATAGCTATAACCTGCTGATGCTGGCGCGGGTGGTCACCGCACTTTGCCACGGCGCGTTCTTTGGCATTGGATCGGTAGTGGCCGCAAGCCTGGTGGCGCCCGGCCGTCAGGCGTCAGCGGTGGCGCTGATGTTTACCGGACTGACGCTGGCAAACGTGCTTGGCGTACCGCTTGGCACCTGGTTTGGTCAGCTGTTTGGCTGGCGTGCCACCTTCTGGGGCGTGGCGATTATCGGCATTCTGGCGTTTATCGCCCTGATTGTCAGCCTGCCGGCAAATAAAGAAGAGAAGCCGGTTCATCTGGCCAGTGAGATTGGTGCGCTGGCCAACGGACGACTCTGGCTGTCGCTGCTGATGACGGTCTGCTTTGCCGCAGCGATGTTTGCGCTGTTCAGCTATATTGCGCCGCTGCTGCTTCAGGTCACCGGCATCAGCGACCGCGGCGTGAGCTGGACGCTGTTCCTGATTGGCGCCGGTCTGACGGCAGGTAATATCATTGGCGGCAAGCTGGCGGACTGGAAAGTCTCTTTCAGCCTGATCCTCAGCTTCTCACTGATTGCGCTGTTTTCGCTGCTCTTCAGCTGGACCAGCCATGCGCTCTGGCTGGCTGAAATTACGCTGTTCCTGTGGGCCATGGCGACGTTTGCCACCGTACCTGGCCTGCAGATCAACGTGGTGCGCCACGGCAAAGAGGCACCGAATCTGGTTTCCACGCTGAACATCGCTGCTTTTAACGTGGGCAACGCGCTGGGTGCATGGGTGGGCGGCGCCGTTATCGCGCGCGGCTACGGCCTGACGGCAGTGCCGGTTGCGGCCGCCGCCATCGCCGCTGTCGGTCTGGTGGTGTGTGTCATCACCTTTCGCAACGCTAACGGTCAGGGCGCTACGGTTCGCGTCTGAGCAAGCTGCGCGGCGATAAGCCCCGGAAATGCCGCCACCTGCTGCTGCAGGTGGTGGCAGAAGCGCTCAACCAGCGCAGAGGCGGGCCGGTGCTGCGGGCGGATCAGGCTCACGGTAAACGGCACGCTGATACTGAAACGCCGCATTACCACGCCGCTCGCCGCGTAATCCAGCGCGGTGAGCGGATTCACAATCGATAAACCAACCCCGGCGCGCACCATCGCGCATACCGATGCGGCGCTGTGCGTCTCCAGCACCAGCCGTCGCTCAACCCTCTGTTCAAGAAACAGCGCATCCAGCAGCTGACGATAGCTGTCATGCCGCGACAGGCTGACAAAATTCTGCTGATGGAAATCGGCAGGTGTCAGCACATCGCGCTGACAGAGCGGATGCTGCGGCGGCAAAACGCACACTTCATCGCAGGTCAGCAGAGTGAGGCGTTCCGTGCCGGATGGCGCGTGCTGTGTCTCGGTCAGGCCGAGATCGTAGCGCTGCGCCGACAGCCACTCCTCCAGCAGCGGCGACTCCTGCGGAATGATGTTCAGATTCACCTGCGGATAGCGCTGCATAAAGGGCTGCAGCAGAGGCGGCAGCAGCGACTGGGAAAATACCGGCAGGCAGGCCACCGACAGCTCGCCATGCCGGAACTGCCGTAATCCTTCTGCCGCATCCAGAATCCGGTCCAGTCCGTACCAGGAGCGCTGCACTTCTTCAAACAGGCTCAGCGCCTGCATCGTGGGCTGCAGACGACCGCGCACCCGCTCAAACAGCGTCAGCCCCAGCTGCTGCTCCAGACGCGCCAGCTCACGGCTGACGGTGGGCTGCGAAGTGTGCAGCAGCGCGGCGGCCTGCGTCAGATTGCCGCTGGTCATCACCGCATGAAAAATTTCGATATGTCGCCAGTTGATGTTCGCCATCGCTCCTCCGCCAAAGGCATATCATATTTGCATAGCTGCCGCTAAAACAGATATTTCTGTGAATCGATGTGGTGTGGCTAAATGGGGGCAACAGTACAGGAGAATTGTTATGCCACGTCCGTTAGACACCACCGAATCTGCACTTAACGCTACCCATCTGCTGCCGCTGGCGCAGCGCTACAGCGGTCCGTTCTGGGCCTATGACGCCGCCATTATTCAGCAGCGTATTACGCAGCTCAGCCAGTTTGATGTGGTGCGCTTTGCGCAGAAAGCCTGCTCAAACATCCATATTCTGCGCCTGATGCGTCAGGCCGGGGTAAAAGTCGACTCTGTCTCGCTGGGTGAAATTGAACGCGCGCTGGCGGCGGGATTTGAGCCGGGCGGTGAGGACATTGTGTTTACGGCGGACCTGCTGGATCTGCCGACGCTTGAGCGCGTGGCTGAGCTGCAGGTACCGGTAAACGCCGGTTCGGTAGATATGCTGCACCAGCTGGGCGCGCGTTCGCCGGGTCATAAAGTGTGGCTGCGTATCAATCCTGGCTTTGGACACGGTCACAGCCAGAAAACCAACACCGGTGGCGAAAACAGCAAGCACGGCATCTGGTATGGCGATCTGCCGCTGGCGCTGGCTGCGATTCAGCAGCACGGTCTGCAGCTGGTAGGGCTGCACATGCATATCGGCTCCGGCGTGGATTATGCGCATCTGCAGCAGGTGTGTGACGCCATGGTCGATCAGGTGATTGCGTTTGGTCAGGATCTCAGCGCCATCTCAGCCGGCGGCGGTCTCTCTGTTCCCTATCATTTTGGTGAAGAGGCGATCGATACCGACCACTATTTTGGCCTCTGGAGCCGCGCGCGCGATCGCATTGCTGACCACCTCGGGCATCCGGTAAAGCTGGAAATTGAGCCGGGACGTTTCCTGGTGGCTGAATCGGGCGTACTGGTTTCACAGGTACGGGCGGTTAAAGCGATGGGCAGTCGCCACTTTGTGCTGGTTGATGCAGGCTTTAGCGATCTGATGCGTCCGGCTATGTATGGCAGCTATCACCATATTTCAGTGCTGCCAGCCGATGGCCGTACGCCGGAGGCAGCCACGCAGGAGAGCGTGGTGGCCGGGCCGCTGTGCGAATCAGGCGATGTGTTTACCCAGCAGGAGGGCGGCAAGGTGGAGACCCGCGCGCTGCCTGCCGTGCAGCCGGGCGACTATCTGGTCTTTCACGACACCGGTGCTTACGGCGCGTCCATGTCCTCTAACTACAATAGCCGCCCGCTGATCCCGGAAGTGCTGTTTGAAAACGGCAGCGTGCGTGAGATCCGCCGCGCGCAGACGATTCAGGAGCTGCTGGCGCTGGAGCTGAACTGATGCGTATTATGCCGCTCAGCAGCGTGCCGCATCACGCCAGTCAGATAACCGACTGGCTATGGCAGGCGTTTGGCGATGGCACGACGCGTGAGTTCTATCACAGTGTCGTGCGCAGCAGCCTGAACGGTGCCGATCTGCCGGTGACGTTTGTCGCACTGGACGCGCACGATATTCCGCTGGGCACTATCGGTTTCTGGCGCTGCGATCTGATCAGCCGCCAGGATCTCTGGCCGTGGGCGGCAGCGCTCTATGTCGATCCCGCCTCACGCGGGCAGGGCGTGAGTGAGGCGCTGCAGCAGCACGTGATCGATTTTGCCCGCGAGCGCGGCCACGCACGTATCTGGCTCTGGTCAACGTTTGCCGGTTACTACGAGCGGCACGGCTGGGAGTATGTCTGCGAAGCGCTGGAGTTTCCCGCCGAGCAGGTGAGGGTGTATAAGCAGGATCTGTGACGGGAGCTGGTTTCGTTCGCCACGGGCGCGGGCGCGGGCGCCGGTTCCGTTCGCTGCGGGGCGCATGTTAAGCGCCGGTTCCGTTCGCCGTCAGCTGCGGGTAATGTTAAGCGCCGGTTCCGTTCGCCGTCAGCTGCGGGTAATGTTAAGCGCCGGTTCCGTTCGCCGTCAGCTGCGGCGGCAGCCTGTGCCCCGGCACGGCGACCGGGCAGAGGACGCCTGGCCGCGCCCTCTGCACTCCCCGGCCCTGCGCCAGCCCCGTCCGCCGCTGCGCG
>NZ_JBXUNM010000012.1:19661-125197 GCF_057197005.1 Pantoea sp. SYBGC1 | reverse complement strand
CCCACCCGCCCCTTAGCCCGTCCGCGTGCGGGAACGCCGCTGAAACTGCCGGAAGCCTGGCGGGCGGAACCCCTCCGGCGTCACGCGCTGCCGCAACCAGCCCCGCGCTGCTCAGCGCCCAGCCCCGCGCTGCTCAGCGCCCAGCCCCGCGCTGCTTAGCGCCCAGCCCCGCGCTGCTCAGCGCCCAGCCCCGCGCTGCTTAGCGCGCTGCCCGGCGCATCACTTATCCAGGCCCACCCACTGAGTGACGCCGCACCAGCGTCGGACTGAACATATTGGTGACTTCAGGCAGCTCGCTGCCATGCGCCAGCGCCAGCGCCAGCTGTGCCGCCTGCTGCGCCATAGTGACAATAGGGTAGCGCACGGTAGTAAGGCGCGGGCGCACGTAACGTGACACCAGCACATCATCAAACCCGATCAGTGACATCTCCTCTGGTACGCGGATGCCGTTATCACTCAGCACCGCCAGCGCGCCGGCAGCCATCGAATCGTTATAGCAGGCGACGGCCGTCAGGGATTTGCCGCGGCCCAGCAGCTCCGTCATCGCCTGCTCACCGCCTGTTTCATCAGGCTCACCCCAGGCCACCAGACGATCGTTGCAGGGCAGGCCGTGTTCCCGCAGCGCATCGTAATAGCCCTGCAGGCGATCCTCTGCGTCGGAAATAGTGTGCGTAGAGCAGATAAACGCGATGTGCGTATGGCCCTGCTGAATAAGGTGCCGGGTGGCGAGCCAGGCGCCATAGCGATCGTCAAGCGCGATACAGCGTGACTCAAAGCCCGGGATCAGCCGGTTCAGCAGCACCATACCCGGCACCTGACGCATCAGCATCTCCAGATCGTCCGCCGGGATTTTCTTGGCATGCACCACCAGCGCCGCACAGCGATGGCGCATCAGCTGCTCAATCGCCTGCCGCTCTTTTTGTTCATTATGGTAACCGTTACCAATCAGCAGAAAGTTGCCGGTCTCGCCTGCCACTTCATCCACCGCTTTTACCATCGCACCAAAAAAAGGATCAGATACATCACCCACCACCAGCCCCAGCGTTTCAGTGGATTGCTGTGCCAGCGCGCGCGCATTGGCGTTAGGGTGATACTGCAGCTGCTCCATCGCCTGGGTTACCGCGAGGCGCGAACCTTCGCTGGCTTTGGGAGAGTTATTGATAACACGGGAAACGGTCGCAACCGACACCCCGGCCATACGGGCAACATCCTTTATGGTAGCCATGCAATTATCGACATCCAGGGAAAACGTTTACACATCGCATCAGTGTTACGGAAAAGCCCCTGAGCCGCAAGCGATCAGAATGCCAGCGTTGTCGCAAAAGCGCGGAAAATCAGCCGCTCACAGGCAGGCTTCTGGCGGACTGCAGCCTCATGCTATGCTGCCGCGCATTCTCTGTTTATCTGCCGGACACTCTCATGAAAACACGCGTGCCGCACCTGGCGCACTGGGGCGCTTTTACCGCCGTAACGGAAGATGGCCGCCTGACAGGCTGCGAACCTTTCTTTGCCGATACCGATCCCTCACCGATGATCCACACCATCCCGGAGCTGGTTTACTCCGACAGGCGTATCCGCCAGCCAATGGTGCGCCGCTCGTGGCTGAAATCGCGCGAGAACAGCGATCGCACCCTGCGCGGGCGTGAAGACTTTGTGCCGGTCAGCTGGGATACCGCGCTCGATCTGGTCGCAGAAGAGAACCGCCGCGTACGCGAGCGCTACGGGGCAGCCGGCATCTTTACCGGCTCGTACGGCTGGTCCTCGGCCGGGCGGGTGAACCATGCGCGGACACTGGTGCGGCGTTTCTATTTTCAGGGCGGCGGCGGCGTCGATCAGCAGGGCAACTACAGCTGGGGCGCCGCCCAGTTCTTCCTGCCCTATGTGATTGGCACTTACATGCCGCTGACCGGGCGTGTAACCGACTGGCCGCAGGTGGTGGAGCATGCGGAGATTTTTGTCGCCTTTGGTGGCCTGGCGCTGAAAAATGCGCAGGTCGCGTCCGGCGGAGCGGGGCAGCACAGCCTGAAGCCGGCGCTGGAGCAGCTGCGCGCCCGGGGCACCCCGGTAATCAACATCAGCCCGCAGCGCGATGATTGTCCGGCGTGGCTGAACGCCGAGTGGATCCCGATTCGCCCCAATACGGATGTCGCGCTGATGCTGGCGCTGGGCTATGAGATCCTGCGCAACGGCGCCACTGACGACACCTTCCTCGCCACGCACTGCACCGGCTGGCCGCAGCTGCGCGCTTACCTGCTGGGCGAAAGCGACGGCGTGGCAAAAAACGCAGCCTGGGCGAGCGCCATTACCGCTATTCCGGCCGCACGCATCGCACAGCTGGCACAGCAGCTGGCGGGCAGGCGCAGCTTTATGACCAGCGCTTACTCCGTGCAGCGCGCACATCGCGGTGAACAGCCCTACTGGATGATGATTGCGCTCTCCTGCATGCTGGGTCAGCCGGGCCTGCCAGGCGCAGGCTTCTCATTCGGGCATGGCTCAATGAACAGCGTGGGCAATCCGCGGCAGGAGGGACCGGCGCCGATGATGAGCACCGGGCCTAATCCGGCCAATCTGGCGATTCCGGTAGCGCGCATCAGCGACATGCTGCTGCAGCCAGGCGAACCTTACGACTTCTGCGGTGAGACGCTGCACTATCCTGATATTCATCTGGTGCACTGGGCGGGCGGTAATCCGTTTCATCATCACCAGCAGCTTAACCGGCTGGTCGCCGGCTGGCAGCGACCCGATACGGTGATTGTGCAGGATATTGTCTGGACGCCTGCGGCGCAGATGGCGGACATTGTGCTGCCGGTGACCACCACGCTGGAGCGCAACGATATTGGCGGATCGTCGCGCGATCGCTTTGTGCTGGCGATGCACCAGGCCGTCAGGCCGCAGCATCAGGCGCGCAACGACTTCGATATTTTTGCCGATATCGCCGATCGCCTCGGTTATCGCGACCGCTTCACGGAAGGACGCAATGAGATGCAGTGGATTGAGCATCTTTATCAGCAGTGCGCACAGGCACATGCGCGACGCGATATCGCTTTCCCGACCTTCAGTGAGTTCTGGGAGCGCGGGTTTGTGGAGATCCCCGAGGGCGGGAAACCCTATATCTTTATGGAGGCGTTTCGCGCCGATCCGCAGGCGCATCCCATCGCCACCGCCAGCGGCAAAATTGAGCTCTTTTGCCAGACCATTGCGGACTATCAGCTGGATGACTTCGCGGGTCATCCCACCTGGCGTGAGCCGCAGGAGTGGCTGGGTGCGCCGCTGAGCAGCGACTATCCGCTGCATATGATTTCAGTGCAGCCTGCCGACCGGCTGCACAGCCAGCTGGATGCAACCCCTGCCGTTCAGGCCAATAAAACTGCCGGGCATGAGACGCTGTCGATGCATCCGCAGGATGCCGCGCAGCGCGGCATTGCCGACGGGGAGGTGGTTGAGGTAAGCAACGCGCGCGGCCGTATGCTGGCCGGCGTGCGCCTGACCGACGGTGTTGCGCCAGGCGTACTGATTATCGCGACCGGTGCATGGTTCGATCCCGGCTTTGGCGGCACATGGCAGCCGTGGGATCGCGCCGGCAACCCGAACGTACTGACGCTGGATATCGGAACCTCCTCCCTGACGCAGGGACCGAACGCCATGAGCTGCCTGGTGGAAGTCAGAAAACATCACGGTTGCACAAACCACTAACAATCTCACCGCTGGTTACATTTTGCGGGCAACTGTTGCGTTTAAGCAGGTGCAGGGCTGTCAGCTGGCTTGCTACAGTCAGGGTCCCAGAGGTATTGATGGGTGAACATCAAAACGTTTTCTTGATTACACCAACCTGCGCAGATGCGCAGGTTTTTTTTGTCCGTCATCTCTGCAAATAACTGAAACACAGTTTTCCTGTCAACTTGTCAGGCCTTTCTTTATAACAGCCGATAACCAGTCTGGATAACGACTCTCACCGCAGCGGAATGCTATGCCTCCGATTAAAAAATTTCTGGGTAAAGACCAGATCAAAGCCCCGTTTAACCCGTTTCGTTTTCGTCTGATCTGTCTGGGCGTGCTAACCTGTATGGGACTGCTGCTCGCCCGCGTTGGCGATCTGCAGCTGATCAACCACCCGATGCTGGAGCATGAAGCGGATCAGCGCTCACTGCGCACCGTTACGCTGCCCACGAATCGCGGCACGCTGCTGGATCGCGACGGCCAGGCGCTGGCGCTGAGCGTACCGTCGCGCGACATCATCGCCGATCCTAAACGGGTGCTGGAGGCGAATCCCGACTTCAGCAGCGCAAAGTGGGGCTATCTGGCGGCGGCGCTCAGCATGCGGCCGGAAGATCTGCAGGCGCAGATTACGGCTAACCCGAAAAAACGCTTTCTCTATCTGGGCCGCAAAATTGAGCTGGGGATCGCCAAAGATATCGCCGAACTGCACCTGAAAGGGATCAGCTCGGTCTATAACGACAGCCGGTTTTATCCGATGAGTGAAGCGGCTGCGCCGCTGATTGGCATTGTGGGAGCTGACAGCAACGGGCTTAACGGGCTGGAGAAAGGGTTTGATCGGGTGCTGCAGGGCGAGCCGGGCAAAGAGGTCTATCGCCAGGATGGCGAGGGCAATATCATTTCAATGATCGACTATGAGCCGCCGAAGCAGCCGCCCACGGTGCAGCTCAGCATCGACAAATTTGATCAGTTTACCCTCTACAGCAGGCTGCGCGACGGCGTGCTGCTGAACAAAGCGGACTCCGGCGCCGCGGTGCTGGTGAAGATCGATACCGGTGAAATTCTGGCAATGGCATCGTATCCCTCATTCAACCCGAATAATTTCGACAAGGCGACACCCGCCCAGATGCGTAACGTCGCCATCAATGACAGTTTTGAACCGGGCTCAACGGTCAAACCGCTGGTGGTGATGGAGGGCCTGGAGCGCCATCTGGTGAGGCCTGACTCGGTGATTGATACCACCCCCTACAGCGTCAATGGCCATCTTATCCGCGACGTCGGCCACTGGCCGCGTCTCACCATGACCGGCATTTTGCAAAAATCGAGTGATATCGGCGTATCGCACATTGCGCTGGCGATGCCGGCAGAAGCGCTGGTCAACACCTATCAGGCATTTGGGCTCGGCAAGCCTACCGGACTGGGATTAACCGGCGAGAGCGTAGGCTACTTTCCGCTGCATCGCGAGCGCTGGGCGGACATTGAACGTGCAACCTTCTCCTTTGGTTATGGCCTGCGCGTGACGCCGCTGCAGATTGCGCGCGAATATGCCACGCTGGGCTCGTTTGGCGTTTATCGTCCGCTGTCGATAACCAAAGTCACACCACCGGTGCTGGGCAAACAGGTGGCCAATCCGCAGATTGTACAGACCGTGGTGCATATGCTGGAGAGTGACGTGCTGCCGGGCGGCACCGGTATCAAGGCTGCGGTACCGGGTTATCGCCTGGCGACCAAAACCGGTACCGCAGAAAAGATGGGCAGCAGCGGCAAATATGATGGCGGTTACGTGAACTATACCGCCGGAATTGCGCCAGCCAGCCACCCGGAGGTGGCGCTGGTGGTGATGATCAACCATCCGACCGCGGGCGATCACTTCGGCGGCTCGGTGGCCGCGCCCATCTTCGGCAATATCATGGGGCCGGTGCTGAAGCACATGAACATTGCGCCGGATGCGCTTTACAGTAAACCGCAGTCAGATAAATCCTAGCTAAATCAAAATGTAACCAGCAAGAGGCGCTGTTCACACCTGGTTGCATTTCGCTGAATACGGTTGCGTTTAGCCGCTGTTATTTTCCCGGCTGCTGCGCGACGATAGCGATCCCAGAGGTATGATTGGTGTGAAGATCGGCTGCTGCGGCAGCGATACCTGTACTGCGGGTATAACCCTGTTCGGTTGCACCGACCCACGCAGACGCGTGGGTTTTTTTTATCTTTTTTCTGCGGCCCCGCGTCGCAGTTTGTCAGGGGACCCGCTTTAATTCTGCTCTGTACTTGTCGCCGCCCGGCAAATCCTGCAAGGTAATTACCATTTTTGACTTTGCTAAGGAGCTGGCATGCTATTTGCCATTTTGCGCACTCTCTGTCGCCTGCTATGGCGCGTGGAACTGCGCGGCGATCTTACGGCGCTGCATAAAGAGAAAGTGCTGATCGCGCCTAACCATATGTCCTTTCTGGATGGCGTGCTGGTTGCGCTGTTTTTACCGATCAGGCCAGTATTTGCGGTCTATTCTGCTATCAGCACCCGCTGGTATATGCGCCTGCTGAAACCGATTATCGACTTTGTTCCGCTCGATCCCACTAAGCCGATGTCGATCAAACATCTGGTTCGCATGATTAATACCGGCCGCCCGGTGGTGATTTTCCCGGAAGGTCGTATCACCGTGACCGGGTCGCTGATGAAGATCTACAGCGGTGCCGGCTTTGTTGCGGCGAAATCGGGCGCGACGGTGGTGCCGATGCGCATCGAGGGAGCGGAGTACACGCCGTTTGGCCGTCTTGGCGGAGTGTTTAAGCGTCGCCTGTTTCCCCGAATTACGCTGAGCGTGCTGCCAGCGACCCATATTCCGATGCCGGAGGCGAAACGCGCCCGCGACCGGCGCGTGCTGGCAGGTGAACACCTGCACCATATTATGATGGAAGCGCGCATGGCGGTGCGCCCGCGCGAAACGCTGTACGAAGCTTTTCTCAGCGCGCGTACCCGCTACGGGCTGACCAAAGCCTGTATTGAAGATGTGAATTTTCAGCCGGACAGCTATACCGGACTGCTGAAAAAGGCGCTCGGGGTGGGACGTATTCTTGAGCGCTACAGCCGGCAGGGAGAATATATTGGTCTGCTGCTGCCTAATGCTACCGTGACCGCTGCAGCGATCCTCGGTGCATCCATGCGCGGGCGCGTCCCGGCCATGCTGAACTATACGGCTGGCGTCAGCGGCATGCGGGCCGCGCTGACCGCCTCGCAGGTAAAAACCGTGTTCACCTCACGCCAGTTTCTGGAAAAAGGCAACCTGTGGCATCTGCCGCAGGGGCTGACTGAAGTCGAATGGGTTTATCTCGAAGATCTTAAAGAGACGGTAACGCTGCAGGATAAGCTCTGGATCCTCGGCCATCTGCTGCTGCCGCGCCGGGCACAGCTGGCGCAGCAGCCGGAAGAGGCGGCGATGGTGCTGTTTACCTCTGGTTCGGAGGGGCATCCCAAAGGGGTGGTGCATTCCCATAAGAGCCTGCTGGCTAACGTAGAGCAGATCCGCACCGTGGCCGACTTTACGCCGCGCGATCGCTTTATGTCAGCGCTGCCGCTGTTTCACGCCTTTGGTCTGACGGTTGGTCTGTTTACGCCGCTGCTGACCGGCGCGCAGGTTTTCCTCTATCCCAGTCCGCTGCACTATCGCGTTGTGCCGGAGCTGGTGTATGACCGCAACTGCACCGTTCTTTTCGGTACGTCAACGTTTCTGGGTAACTACGCGCGCTTCGCCAGCCCCTATGATTTTGCCCGTTTGCGCTATGTGGTAGCCGGTGCGGAGAAGCTGCAGGAGGGCACGCGCCAGCTCTATATGGAGAAATATGGCATTCGCATTCTGGAGGGCTATGGCGTCACCGAGTGCGCGCCGGTTGTGGCGATCAACGTGCCGATGGCTGCCCGCACGCATACCGTTGGCCGTCTGCTGCCCGGCATGGATTCCCGTCTGATTTCAGTGCCGGGCATTGAGCAGGGTGGCCGGCTGCAGCTGCGCGGCCCGAATATCATGAATGGCTATCTGCGCGTTGACGCGCCCGGCGTGCTGGAACCGCCCGTGGCGGACAACGGCGAAGGTGTGATGGAGGCGGGCTGGTATGATACCGGTGATATTGTCAGCTTCGATGAAGGCGGTTTTTGTCAGATTCAGGGCCGGGCGAAGCGCTTTGCCAAGATAGCGGGTGAGATGGTGTCGCTGGAGAGCGTTGAACAGATTGCGCTGAAAGCCTCCGGCGAAAAACAGCATGCCGCCTCGCTGCGTCCGGAGGGTAATCGTGGCGAAGCGCTGGTGCTGTTTACCACCGACAGCGAGCTGACGCGCGATCAGCTGCTGCAGGCGGCGCGTGAAACCGGTGCGCCAGAGCTGGCGGTGCCGCGCGATATCCGCGTCATGAAACAGCTGCCGCTGCTGGGCAGCGGTAAGCCAGACTACGTCACTCTGAAGCAGCTGGCAGAAGAGGAGAGAGCATGAGCCAGCATGAGGAGGCCCGCGCTCCGCTGCTGTCGCGCGGTATGATTGCCGTGATCGTGGCGCAGTTTTTTTCCGCTTTTGGTGATAACGCGCTGCTGTTTGCCACGCTGGCGGTGCTGAAAAATCAGTTCTACCCCGACTGGAGCCAGCCGATCCTGCAGATGCTGTTTGTCGCCACCTATATTCTGCTGGCACCGTTTGTCGGGCAGATGGCCGACAGCTTCGCCAAAGGACGGGTGATGATGCTGGCGAATAGCCTGAAGCTGCTGGGGGCGCTGACCATCTGCTTCGGCTTCAATCCGTTTCCCGGCTATACGCTGGTGGGCATCGGCGCGGCCGCTTACTCGCCGGCGAAGTATGGCATTCTGACGGAAATCACCAGCGGTGAACGCCTGGTGAAAGCCAACGGGCTGATGGAGGCATCGACCATCGCGGCCATTCTGCTCGGTTCAGTAGCGGGCGGGATACTGGCGGACTGGCATCTGCTGATGGCGCTGGCCGCCTGTGCGCTGACCTACGCGCTGGCAGTCGTCGCCAATCTCTTCATTCCCCGCCTCAGCGCGGCGCGTCCGGGTCAGAGCTGGCATGCGCTCAGGATGCTGCGCAGCTTCAGCGGTGCAGCACGCCAGCTGTGGCATAACGGCGAGACGCGTTTTTCCCTGCTGGGTACCAGTCTGTTCTGGGGAGCAGGGGTCACGCTGCGTTTCCTGCTGGTGCTCTGGGTGCCGGTGGCCTTAGGTATTACCGATAACAAAACGCCCACCACGCTCAACGCCATGGTAGCGATAGGGATTGTACTGGGCGCGGCGGCAGCGGCTAAGCTGGTGACGTTGCAGACGGTGCGGCGCTGCATGCCGGCAGGGGTGCTGATAGGGGTGATGGTGGTGCTGTTTTCGCTGCAAACCACGCTGCTGAACGCTTATCTCCTGCTGATGGCGATCGGCGCCCTGGGCGGTTTTTTTGTGGTGCCGCTCAACGCACTGCTGCAGGAGCGCGGTAAGGCGAGCGTGGGCTCAGGCAACGCGATTGCCGTGCAGAACCTTGGTGAAAATAGCGCTATGCTGCTGATGCTGGGCCTCTATACGCTGGCGATTAAGCTCGGGGCCCCGGCGGTTGCCACCGGCACAGGTTTTGGCATAGCGTTTGCCGCCGCAATCGCGCTGCTGTGGTGGAAATCGCGTCCCGTATCGCCGTAGGGGCCGCATTTATGCGGCCCTAGCGTATGTATCGACGCACCCGCATTTATACGATTTCACCGCAATCAAAAAGGGCGTCATTAATGACGCCCCTACGAATACCCATCGCGTGATTCAACATTCCCGCAGGGGCCGCATTTATGCGGCCCTGGTGCATTCAAAGGGCGTCATTAATGACGCCCCTACGAATTCCCATCGCGTGATTCAACATTTCCGTAGGGGCCGCATTTATGCGGCCCTGGTGCGTTCAAAGGGCGTCATTAATGACGCCCCTACGAATTCATATCGCGTGATTCAAACCCCTGTAGGGGCCGCATTTATGCGACCCGGGTACGTTCAAAGGGCGTCATTAATGACGCCCCTACGAATATCCCATCGCGTGATTCAAACCCCTATAGGGGCCGCATTCATGCGGCCCTGGTGCGTTCAAAGGGCGTCATTAATGACGCCCCTACGAATTCGCACTGCATGATTCAACATTCCCGTAGGGGCCGCATGAATGCGGCCCTGGTGCGTTCAAAGGGAGTCATTAATGACGCCCCTACGAATTCGCACTGCGTGATTCAACATTCCCGTAGGGGCCGCATTTATGCGGCCCTGGTGCATTCAAAGGGCGTCATCAATGACGCCCCTACGGTAATTCCCGTCGCGTTTATACGATTACCGCCGTAAAAAAAAGGGCGTCATTAATGACGCCCTTACGTTAATCTCCGCCGTATTTATGCAACCCTGAAAAATTACGGTGCGGGATAGGTATACTGCCGGTGGATGGTTTCCAGCGCTTCCAGCACATCGGCGTTCAGCGTCAGATTAAAACTCTCCACATTCGTTTTCAGCTGCTCCAGCGTGGTGGCGCCCAGCAGGGTACTGGCAACAAACGGCTGCTGGCGCACATAGGCGAGGGCCATTTGCGATGGATCCAGATTATGCTGCTTTGCCAGGTCGACATAGGCGGCGATCGCCTGTTGCGACTGCTCACTGCTGTAGCGGGTAAAGCGGCTGAACAACGTATTGCGCGCACCAGCAGGCTTCGCGCCATTCAGGTACTTGCCACTCAGGGTACCAAATGCGAGGCTTGAGTAAGCCAGCAGCTCCACGCCTTCATGCTGACTAATCTCAGCCAGCCCAACCTCAAAACTACGGTTCAGCAGGCTGTAAGGGTTCTGAATCGTCACAATCCGCGGCAGCTCATGTTTTTCAGCCAGCTGCAGATAGCGCATTACGCCCCAGGCGGTCTCATTTGAAACGCCGATGTAGCGGATCTTACCGGCGCGCACCTGTTCGGTCAGCGCTTCCAGCGTCTCCAGCAGCGTCACGGTCGCAGTACTTTCGCTGTACTCATAGCCCAGCTTGCCAAAATAGTTAGTCTGACGCTGCGGCCAGTGCAGCTGATAAAGATCGAGGTAGTCGGTATTCAGACGCTTCAGGCTGGCATCCAGCGCCTCGCGAATGTTTTTGCGATCGAGCGCCTGATGCGGGCGGATCAGCGCGTCGCTGCCGCGAACCGGACCGGCGACTTTGCTGGCGAGGATCACTTTATCGCGGCTGCCGCGCTTTTTCAGCCAGCTGCCAATGTATTGTTCAGTTAATCCCTGGGTTTCAGGACGCGGCGGAACCGGGTACATCTCTGCGGTATCGATCAGATTAATGCCCTGGCTCACAGCGTAATCGAGTTGTTCGTGGGCGTCGGCTTCGCTGTTTTGCTCACCAAACGTCATCGTGCCTAACCCCAGTTGACTGACTTCCAGCGTACTATGGGGGATACGGTGATAATGCATTGCCGGCTTCCTTTTTTCATTATGAAACGGAATGTTCTGTCCTTTTGGACTATAGCCTGTCTGGCACAGAGGAAGGAAGAGGGGAAACTCCGGGAAATCGCCTGCACGGAGGAAAACGCCGTACAGGCCGGGTAATCTGGCACTTAACGTTCAATGATGGTGGAAACTTCATCACCGTTGATCTGCATAACGTGACCCTGCCGATCGGTGTACTCCACCAGGCCGGTCTCTTTATCGATCGAGGGCTTGCCCTCGGTCATAATCATCTGGCCATCTTTTGTTGCCATCACGTAGTCACTGCTGCAACCGCTCAGCACTGATGCTGCCAGCAGTAAACCCGCTACACCCGCTAACCCTTTCATTATCCGCTCCCTGAGCTGCTTTAACTGCAAAAGTGTAGTAATAAATGCTTTTACGTGACGAAGTAATCGCATGATTCTTAAAAAAGCGAGAGGTAGCGTGCATTAGCTTGACAAGCAGGCTCGTTTCCTGCTGGTTGCACAGCACCGGAGGAGTGTAACGTTACCAGGCGGACGCTGGCAAAGCCAGACATCGGGAAATGTGCGGTATGAAAGAGCGGGTTGCGAATTACAGTAAAAAATGGCGTGCCAGCAGCGCAGCCGTAAAGTGCTTTTTGAGATAGAAGCCGCGCGGCAGCGTCATAATGCGTTCGCCATGTTCACCTGTTGCTTCCGTCAGCGCCCGGTTGTTTGCGGCTTTGGGACGGATTTGCAGGCAGGCGCCGTGGCGGGCGGTAATACGCTCGACCTGCCCCAGCACAATCATATCCATTAGCTCTTCCCAGTCGGCGCGCAGCTGCTGTTCCTCTTCTGCATCAGGCTGCCAGAGCAGGGGCGTACCTACCCGGCGCTCAGCCAGTGGGATCGTGCGCTCGCCCTCAACCGGGATCCACAATACCCGCGCCAGCTTATGGCGCACATGGCTTGACGCCCAGGTCACGCCGCTATTACCGGTCAGCGGCGCCACACAGACAAAGGTGGTCTCCAGTGGCTTGCCCTGAGCATCAACCGGGATGGTTTTAAGCTCGATACCCAGATGCGCAAAATCCTGCTCCGCTTTACTGCCGGCGCTGGCACCCAGGTGCAGCTCCAGCAGCATACCGACCCAGCCTTTATCGCGTTTAAGATTATCAGGTACCGGCAGGTTAAGCCGGGCTGCCAGGGTTTCCAGCCGCTCTCCGGCCAGCTGATGCGCACGCTGCAGCAGCTCTTCTTCACTTAGCGGGGAACCGGGCAATGGAGTGTGAAATGTCATGATGAATATCTGGTTGGTTAAAAAGTAATCAACTTGCGGGCGGGCAGGTTGTCCACATCGCCTCTTTCTGAACGGGCATCATAATAGCATGATTCATACTACTTTTTTTTATGACTGCAGCAGCAGATACAATTCAGATCGGCAGTTTATCCCGATTTGTCCGCCACAATAAACAGGATATCAGTGTAAGTTATCCACAGATAAATGGGATAAGCCCGCCCTGAGCCGATCCCTGTTTCTATTTACAGGGCCTGCTGAACCGCAATGCGCGATTTTTTTGCATCATCTGACCAGGTTTAGGGCATTCCTTGTGGATAAAAACAACGGCGATTAATTTTTAACCACATAACGTTCTGTAGCTGATCTGCGCTAAAAAAAACATCCTGACCGGACGCCATTTTTTAATTCAAGATACTGATTATAATCATTTTTTAATCATGATAAGAATCCTCTGTTTTGCGCTGACGTTAAACTGTCTGCAGTTAATTACCGCGTTCTGCACAAAGCTATCCACAGAAAAAGTGCATAAGATCGCACAGCAGACGGGTTAACTGTTTATAAGTTAAGTCTTCTCTGTGGGTTAACTCTTTTTTATTCTGCGGAGGTCCGGCTTATCCAGTGGTTTACCGCCTGTAAGGAGTGTGAAACAATCAGACCATTCAAATTAAGCTTTGAGGTAGTCCAGTGATCGATGATGATGGCTACCGCCCGAATGTTGGTATCGTAATCTGCAACAGGCAGGGGCAAGTGTTATGGGCCAGGCGCTTTGGACAGCACTCCTGGCAGTTTCCTCAGGGAGGCATCAATCCGGGTGAAACCGCAGAGCAGGCGATGTATCGCGAACTGTTCGAAGAAGTGGGTTTACACCGCAAAGATGTTCGAATACTTGCTTCAACCCGTAACTGGTTACGTTACAAGTTGCCTAAACGTTTGGTGCGTTGGGATACAAAGCCGGTCTGTATCGGCCAGAAACAGAAGTGGTTTCTTCTGCAGTTGATGTGTAATGACGCGGATATCAATGTGCAACACAGCAGCACCCCCGAGTTTGATGGCTGGCGCTGGGTGAGCTTCTGGTATCCGGTACGTCAGGTGGTCTCCTTCAAGCGCGATGTGTACCGGCGCGTCATGAAAGAGTTTGCTGGCGTGGTAATGTCGATGCAGGAGAGTGTGGGGCAGCGTAATAACCCTGTTGCCCACCGTCGTAAAAGAGGATAGGCCACGCCCCTTATGCTCACTCAGTTGCGCGAAATAGTAGAAAAAGTGGCGGGTGCACCGCGTCTGAATGAAGCACTCGACATTCTGGTTAACGAAATCTGCCTGGCGATGGAGACCGAGGTCTGCTCGGTTTACCTCGCCGATCACGATCGACACTGCTACTACCTGATGGCGACCCGCGGTCTGAAAAAACCGCGCGGCCGTACGATCGCACTGGCGTTTGATGAAGGCATTGTCGGCCTGGTTGGCCGGCTTGCTGAACCCATTAACCTGGCCGATGCGCAGAGTCACCCCAGCTTCAAATATATTCCTGCCGTAAAAGAAGAGCGTTATCGCTCTTTCCTTGGTGTACCTATTATCAGTCGTCGTCAGTTACTGGGCGTGCTGGTGGTGCAGCAGCGCGAACACCGTCAGTTTGATGAGAGCGAAGAGTCATTTCTGGTGACGCTCGCCACGCAAATGGCGGGGCTGCTCTCGCAGTCACAGCTCGGCCAGTTATTTGGCCAGTTCCGGCAAACCCGTGTTAAAGCGATTGCCGCCTCTCCGGGCGTGGCGGTGGCGATCGGCTGGGTGGATGAAACACAGCCGCTGCTGGACCAGGTATCTGCCGCATCAACCCTTGATCCCCAGCGCGAGCGCGAGCGGCTGGTGGTGGCGATGGGGGAAGCGGGCAATGAATTCCGTCGTTTCAGTAAACGCTTTGCGGCCGGCGTGCAGAAAGAGAGCGCGGCAATCTTCGATCTCTACTCGCATCTGCTGACCGATGCGCGGCTGAAAAAAGATCTGTTTGCGGAGATTGAGCGCGGATCGGTGGCTGAGTGGGCGGTGAAAACCGTGATCGAAAAGTTTGCGGCGCAGTTTGCCAGCCTGCAGGATCACTATCTGCGTGAACGGGCCGGCGATCTGCGGGTGCTGGGGCAGCGGCTGCTGTTTCATCTTGATGATACGCTGGTGGGAACCAACGCCTGGCCGGAACGCTTTGTGCTGGTGGCTGATGAGCTGACGGCCACGACGCTGGCTGAGCTGCCACATGAGCGGCTGGCAGGCGTAGTCGTGCGCGATGGCGCCGCCAACTCACATGCGGCGATCCTGACGCGGGCGATGGGGATCCCGACCGTGATGGGTGCCGATATTCTGCCGGTGCAGCTTAATAAGCGGCAGCTGATCGTTGATGGCTATCGCGGGGAAGTGCTGATCGATCCTGAGCCGGTGCTGGTACAGGAGTATCAGCGTTTGATCAGCGAAGAGAACGCGCTGAGCAAAATGGCGGAAGGCGTGGTGGATCAGCCCGGTGAGCTGAAAAGCGGGGAGCGGGTGCAGGTCATGCTCAATGCCGGTCTTAGCCCGGAACATGAGCAGGCGCTGGACAGCTGGGTCGATGGCATCGGCCTTTATCGTACTGAGATCCCGTTTATGCTGCAAAGCGGCTTTCCCTCAGAAGAGGAGCAGGTGGCGCAGTATCAGGGCATGCTGCAGCTGTTTTACGATAAGCCGGTCACGCTGCGCACGCTGGACGTCGGCGCAGACAAACAGCTGCCCTATATGCCAATCAGCGAAGAGAACCCGTGTCTTGGCTGGCGCGGTATTCGTCTGACGCTCGATCAGCCGGAGATCTTTCTGGTCCAGGTTCGGGCCATGCTGCGCGCTAACGTCGCCTCCGGAAACCTCAATATTCTGCTGCCGATGATCAGCCATATTGATGAGATCGATGACGCGTGCCGGCTGATCGATCGCGCCGGACGCGAAGTGGAGGAGGTGCTGGGATACCCCATTCCCCGGCCGCGTATCGGCGTTATGATCGAAGTGCCCTCAATGCTGTTTATGATCCCGCATCTTGCCAGCCGCGTTGATTTTATCTCGGTCGGCACTAACGATCTGACACAGTATCTGCTGGCGGTGGATCGCAATAATACCCGGGTCGCAAACCTCTACGATTCACTGCATCCCGCCATGCTGCGCGCGCTCCATACCATTGCGCGTGAAGCCCGGGAAGCCAAACTTGAGCTCTGCCTGTGTGGTGAAATGGCGGGCGACCCAATGTGTGTCGCGCTGCTGGTCGGGCTTGGCTATCATCATCTCAGCATGAACGGCAAAAATATTCCGCGGGTCAAGTATCTGTTGCGGCATCTGGATTGGGAGGAAGTACAGAAGTTGAGCCAGCAGGGAATTGCGGCGCATACCGCTTCGGAAGTGCGTCATCTGGTTGCGGCATTTATGGAGCGTCGCGGTCTGGGTGGACTGATTCGCGGCGGTCGTTAACGGTTTACATTTCTGCGGAAACTGTGAAAAGCGGCTGTGCTATGATGCGCAGCCTTTTATTGTCTGGCCCTTTAGCCACGCCCGCGTTGGGCAGAAAAATCGATGGTGAATAATGAATAACGGCTACATTTCATTTCCCCAATTCGATCCGGTGATCTTCTCAATCGGACCGATTTCGCTTCACTGGTACGGCCTGATGTATCTGGTGGGCTTTGTTTTTGCCATGTGGCTTGCGGTGCGCCGCGCTAATAAGCCCAGTAGCGGCTGGAAGAAAGATGAAGTGGAAAACCTGCTTTATGCCGGATTCCTCGGCGTCTTTCTCGGTGGTCGTATCGGCTATGTGCTGTTTTACAATCTGCCGCTGTTTCTGGAAAACCCGCTCTACCTGTTCAAGGTCTGGGATGGCGGCATGTCCTTCCACGGTGGCCTGATTGGCGTGATTGTGGTCATGCTGATTTTTGCCCGCCGTACAAAACGCACCTTCTTCCAGGTCTCTGATTTTATTGCACCGCTGATCCCGTTTGGTCTTGGCGCGGGTCGCCTCGGTAACTTTATCAATGGCGAACTGTGGGGCCGCGTGGCGCCCGATTTTAAATTCGCGATGCTGTTTCCGGGTTCGCGCAGTGAAGATCTCGCGCTGGCGGTAAACAACCCGCAGTATCAGCAGCTGCTGAATACCTATGGCGTGCTGCCCCGTCACGCCTCGCAGCTCTATGAGCTGTGTCTGGAAGGCGTGGTGCTGTTTATTATTCTCAACCTGTTTATTCGCAAACCGCGTCCCATGGGCAGCGTCTCCGGCCTGTTCCTGATTGGTTACGGCGCGTTTCGCATTATTGTCGAGTTTTTCCGTCAGCCGGATGCGCAGCTGGGGCTGTTTGAAGGCGGCATCAGCATGGGGCAGATCCTCTCTGTGCCGATGATTCTGGCGGGCATTATCATGATGATCTGGGCGTATCGTCGTCCGCAGCAACAAACCCGAGAGGTAAAATGAAACAGTATCTGGAACTGATGCAGCATGTGCTGAATGAAGGCGCAGAAAAGGCCGACCGTACCGGTACCGGCACGCTTTCCATTTTTGGCCACCAGATGCGTTTCAATCTGCAGGAGGGGTTCCCTCTGGTAACCACTAAAAAGGTGCACCTGCGCTCCATCATTCACGAGCTGCTGTGGTTCCTGAAAGGGGAAACCAACATTCAGTATCTGAAAGAGAACAAGGTCACCATCTGGGATGAGTGGGCGGATGAGAACGGAGATTTAGGTCCGGTCTACGGCAAGCAGTGGCGCAGCTGGGGCAGCGCTTCTGGCGCAGAGATCGATCAGATAAGCAGAGTCATTGAGCAGCTGAAACGCGATCCGGACTCACGCCGCATTATTGTCTCAGCCTGGAACGTGGGCGAGCTGGATCAGATGGCGCTGGCTCCGTGCCACGCCTTTTTCCAGTTCTACGTCGCGAACGGCAAACTCTCCTGCCAGCTCTATCAGCGTTCATGCGATATCTTCCTCGGCCTGCCGTTTAATATTGCCAGCTATGCGCTGCTGGTGCATATGGTCGCGCAGCAGTGCGATCTGGAAGTGGGTGATTTTGTCTGGACCGGTGGCGATACCCACCTTTACAGCAACCATCTGGAGCAGGCTCGCCTGCAGCTGACCCGCGAACCGCGTCCGCTGCCGAAGCTGGTGATTAAGCGTAAGCCCGCCTCAATTTTTGACTACCAGTTTGAGGATTTTGAGGTAGAGGGCTACGATCCCCATCCTGCCATCAAGGCCCCTGTGGCAGTCTGATCTGCTCCCGATCGCGCCTGAGCCCTGCCGCCGTGCAGGGCTTTTTTTTGCCTGCCCGGCCACGCTTTTCTGACGCTGCCGCACAAAAAAATGGTTTTCTCTGTAGCAGCTAAAGCACGCCTGTGAGCCACTCCTGACCGCACAATTGTCACGCTTGTAGTGCTGCTGCGCTGACGGCAGAGTGACGTCATGAACAGAGATAATCATCACGGATTTACCTTGCCGGAACTGCTGATCGTCATGCTCATCGCAGGCGTACTGGGAGGCGGGGCGATACAGGGGTGGCAGCGCTGGCAGCAGCAGCAACAGCTGCGCGAAAGTGTGCTGCAGCTGCAGGCGTTTTTGCTGCAGCTGCGTGCGCATGCGGGCTGGCATAATCGCGAGCTAAAGCTCTGGCTGCAACCGGGTCAGGGTGGCTGTCTCGGTACCGGCCCCGTACCGCCTGCAGGCTGCACGACGCCCTCGCGCTGGTGGTTCACGCCACCGTATGCAGGCATACACCTTAGCGCACTGACGGGCGAACCCGGTTTTTACGGGCGCAGGGACGTGGCGCGCGCCGGTAGTGTGGAAATAACGAGCGCTGCCGGGCGCTGGCGCGCAATCATCTCCGCCCGCGCGCGTATTCGTCTCTGCCAGCCGGAAGCAGCGACGTGCGGGTAGCTCAGGCCGGGTTCAGCCTGCTGGAAACGCTGATTGCGCTGGCGATAAGCGCCATGCTGATGCTCAGCCTGGGGCGTTTTCTGCCGCTGCTGCTGGAACAGAATCTGCGGCTGCAGCAGCGGGTACAGCTGCAGCAGGAGCTGGAGCAGATAGCCGGCATGCTGGAAAAAGCGCTGCGCCGGGCGGGCTACTGCCGGGGAACCTGCCGCGGCGCGCCACTGACGCTGGCAAACAGCGGCAGCTGTGTGCTGCTGCGCTGGGATGAGAACAGCAACGGTCGCTGGGAGGGTGCGGGGCATAGCGACAGTGATTACTACGGCTATCGTCTGCGTAGCGGGCAGCTGGAGATGCAGCGCGGCGTTGAGGCGTGTCACGGCAGCGGCTGGGAGCGCATTACCGATCCCGCGTTTATGCTGCTGGAACGTTTTCAGGTCAGCCGCCAGCAGCGTTACCTGCGGCTGGAGCTGGCTGCACGTGCAGGTCAGCAGCAGGTCATGCTGGTGCGCGTTATCGAAGGCATCAATCTGTGAAACAGCAGGGCAACAGTACGCTCGGCATGGTCATGATGCTGCTGCTGCTGGGAGGCGTCACGCTGCACGCGACCCGCCAGCAGCTGAGCCGCAGCATGGTGCTGGTTGCCGATACGCAGCACTACTTTCAGCATCACAGCCAGGCGCAGGCGGCGCTGCGCTGGGGAGTGCAGCAGCAGTGGTCGCCGGCTGAAGGCTGGCAGTGTCAGCAGTGGACAACCGCGCAGTGGCAGAGCTGTCTGCTGCGCAGGGAGGAGGGGTATGGCTTGTTATCCGCGCGCCAGGCAGGCAGCGCACTCTGGCTCTACCGCTGGGTTGAACTTCGTGGAGCGCGCGTGCTGGCCTTGCCGCACGGCTGGATTGACTTCTGCCCGCTGGCCGCGCCGGAGGCGTGTCCGGGAGAGGCAGTTACAGCGGGGATTTAGCCTCGCCGAGGCGCTGGTGGGCATGCTGCTGCTGGCGCTGAGCATCTCGACGCTGCTGCACTATCAGCGTGCGCTGACGCTGGGGTTCAGCCAGCAGTGGCAGCAGCGACAGGCGTGGCAGGTTGCGCAGCAGGCGTTGCTGGGTCATGACACAGTGGGCTGGCACACGCAGCGCCAGCAGCAGATTCTGCCAGGTAGCTGCACGCTGGAACAGGTGACCGTGACCGGCCCGCATCAGCGCACAGCGATGCTGGCACGGCTGACATGTCACGAAGATGAGCAGATTAATAGGCATCTCCGCCGTTTAAGGGTAGAGTGACCAGGCTGTAGGGTACTGCTTTGTTAAAGGAGAATTATGTTCCGGGTTTACCACTCCAATCAGCTCGATCTGTTGAAAAATCTGGCAGGCATCCTGATTGAAAACCAGCCTCTCGCCGATCCTTTTGCGGCTGAACAGGTGCTGGTACAGAGCCCGGGAATGGCGCAGTGGCTGCAGATGGAGCTGGCAAACAGCTTTGGCATTGCCGCAAATATCGATTTCCCACTGCCAGCTACCTTTATCTGGAGCATGTTTGTGAAAGTGCTGCCGGGGATCCCGGAAGAGAGTGCTTTTACCAAAGCCAACATGAGCTGGAAGCTGATGCAGCGTCTGCCGGTGCTGCTGGAGCAGGAGACGTTTCAGTCGCTGCGGCTCTATCTGCAGGATGACGACGACAAGCGCAAGCTTTACCAGCTCAGCACCCGCGTCGCCGATCTCTTTGACCAGTATCTGGTCTATCGTGCTGACTGGCTCAACAGCTGGGAGCGTGGTGCACTGATTGACGGGCTGGGTGATGCCCAGCAGTGGCAGGCGGCGCTCTGGCGCGATCTGGTCAGCTTCACGGAGAGCCTCGGTCAGCCGATGTGGCACCGTGCCAATCTCTACGCCCGCTTTATTGAGACGCTGGAGCGGGCTGAAAGCACGCCGCCTGGCCTGCCGCCGCGCGTATTTATCTGCGGTATCTCCGCGCTGCCGCCAGTCTACCTGCAGGCGCTTGAAGCGCTGGGCCGCCATATCGATATTCATCTGCTGTTTACTAATCCCTGCCGCCACTACTGGGGGGATATTCAGGATTACGCGTTTCTGGCGAAGCTGCAGAGCCGTCAGCGCCGCCGTCTGCATTCAGAGGAGACGCTGCCGCTGTTTCGCGAACCTGAAGCCGCCTCCACGCTGTTTAACAGCAGTGGTGAACAGCAGCTGACAAACCCGCTGCTCGCCTCCTGGGGAAAGCTGGGACGCGATAACCTGTTTCTGCTCAGCCAGATGGAGTCAGCCGCCAACGATATCGATGCATTTGTCGATCTGCCTGATGACACGCTGCTGCACAGCCTGCAGGCTGATCTGCTGAATCTTGACGATCGCGCGGTGATTGGTCTGAGTGCCGGAGAGCTGATGAACAGCGCAGAGAAGCGCCCTCTCGATCCGGCCGATCGCTCCATCACGCTGCAGATCTGTCACAGCGCACAGCGTGAAGTGGAGGTGCTGCAGGATCACCTGCTGGCGATGATGGAGGCCGATCCTGAGCTTAAGCCGCGCGATATCATCGTCATGGTGGCAGACATCGATAGCTATGCGCCCTTTATTCAGGCGGCATTTGCCAGCGCACCGCCGGATCGCTATCTGCCATTTGCCATTTCTGACCGTCGTGCCAGTCAGGCGCACCCGGCCATTCTGGCGCTGCTGAGCCTGCTGACGCTGCCGGAGAGTCGCTTCGCCTCAGAGGAGATCCTTGCGCTGCTGGAAGTGCCGGCGCTGGCGCAGCGTTTTTCCGTGGATGAGAGCGGGTTGCGCCTGCTGCGCCGCTGGGTCATGGAGTCCGGTATTCGCTGGGGGCTGGACGATGCCAGCATTGAAGCGCTGTCGCTGCCGGTTACCGGCCAGCACACCTGGCGTTTTGGCCTGCAGCGTATGCTGCTGGGCTACGCGCTTGAGAGCCGCAACGGTGACTGGCAGGGGATCCTGCCTTACGATGAGTCAAGCGGTCTGATCGCAGAGCTGGCGGGACATCTGGCCGAGCTGCTGATGCGGCTTGATACCTGGCGCAGCCGGCTGGCCGGTGAGCGCACGCTGGCGGAGTGGCTGCCGCTGTGCCGTGAGCTGATTGACAGCTTTTTCAGCGGCGATGCCGAAAGCGAGGCGGCGCTGCTGCTGGTAGAGACGCAGTGGAAAGAGATTATAGAGCAGGGTATGGGCTCTGCTTATCAGCAGCCGGTGCCGGTGACGCTGCTGCGCGATGAGCTGCGCTCACGCCTCGATCAGCAGCGCATCAGCCAGCGTTTTCTGGCAGGTCCGGTAAACTTCTGTACGCTGATGCCGATGCGCTCAATCCCCTTTAAAGTCGTCTGCCTGCTGGGTATGAATGATGGCGTCTACCCGCGCACGCTGGCACCGGTTGGGTTTGACCTGATGCAGCAGCAGACGCGCAAAGGCGACCGCAGCCGGCGCGATGACGATCGCTATCTGTTCCTTGAAGCCCTGATTTCAGCCCAGCAGCAGCTCTATATCAGCTATATCGGCCGGGCGATTCAGGATAACACCGAGCGCTATCCCTCAGTGCTGGTCACGGAACTGCGTGATTATCTGGGACAGAGTTTCTGCCTGCCGGGCGATGAGCAGTGCGAGCCGGACGTCAGTGAGCAGCATGTGCGTGAGCACTTACAAACGTTGCACAGCCGCATGCCATTTGCTGCAGAGAATTTTGCACCTGACAGTCACCGGCAGAGCTTCGCTGCCGAATGGCTGCCGGCAGCTACCAATCGCGGCGTGGCACAGCCCGACTTCGTGCAGCCGCTGGCGGTGAAAACGCAGGAGATCGTGACGCTGGAGCAGCTGCTGCGCTTCTGGCGTCATCCGGTTCGCGCCTGGTTTCAGCAGCGTCTTGGCGTCTCATTCTGGACAGAAGAGAGCGAGCTGCCCGATAGCGAGCCTTTTGCACCCGATAGCCTTGAGCGCTATCAGTTAAACGCGCAGCTGCTCAATGCGCTGGTGAACGGCGAGGATCCACAGCAGCTCTATGCGCATCATCGCGCAGCAGGTAACCTGCCTTATGGCGCCTTTGGTGAACTTTTCTGGCAGAGCCAGACCGAAGAGATGCAGGAGGTTGCGGCGGAAGTCGCCGGAGAACGCCTGCCGGCAGAGAGTCAGGAGGTGAATCTGCAGCTCGGTGCCGTGCGGCTGACCGGCTGGCTGACGCAGGTACAGGCTGATGGCCTGCTGCGCTGGCGGCCTGGCGTGCTGAACATGAATGACGGACTGCAGCTGTGGCTGGAGCATCTGGTCTACTGTGCGCTGGGCGGCAGCGGCATAAGCCGGATGTATGGCCGTAAACAGAGTTGCTGGCGCTTTCATGCTGTAGCCGCTGACCGGGCGCAGGCGCTGCTGGCAGAGTATGCCGCCGCCTGCGAGCAGGGGCTGGCGCAGCCGCTGCTGCTGTTGAACAAAAGTGGCGGCGCCTGGCTGGAGGCGAGCTTCGATCGCAAAAGCGGCCAGCTGCTGGAAGATGACGCCACGCAGAAAAAGGCGCTGAATAAGCTGCTGCAGGCGTGGCAGGGCGGCTATCAGGTGCAGGGTGAGGGCAGCGATCCTTATCTTCAGCGCCTGAATCGCACGCTGAATGAGGAGATGCTGCAGGCGATTATCGCTGCGGCACGGCAGTGGTATCTGCCGGTACGTCTCGCCCATCAGGATGATAAATAGCTGCTAAGCGTCGCGCTTACGCCAGAATAATATGTTGATAAACCTGCGCGGAAAACCAGCCGCAGGGCAGAGTAAGATTAAGGGGTTTACATGCGGATTTACGCACGCTGTATCGGCGCGCTGCTGTCAGGCGCGCTGGCGCTGAATGTTTTTGCCGATACCGGACAGGGCTGGCAGCCGGTTAATGACATTATCCGCAAAAGCGATCGCGATCCGCGCAGCTATCAGGCGATTACCCTGAACAACGGGATGACGGTGCTGCTGGTTTCAGACGCTGAGGCCCCGAAGTCGCTGGCGGCGCTGACGCTGCCGATTGGCTCGCTGGACGACCCCGACCAGCAGCCGGGGCTGGCGCACTATCTGGAGCATATGGTGCTGATGGGCTCAAAGCGTTACCCGCAGCCCGACAATCTCGCGGAATTTCTCAAAATGCACGGCGGCAGTCACAACGCCAGCACCGCCTCTTACCGCACCGCATTCTATCTGGAAGTGGAGAACGATGCGCTGCAGCCTGCGGCAGACCGCCTGGCGGATGCGATTGCGGAGCCGCTGCTCGATCCGGTTAACGCCGATCGCGAACGTCACGCCGTCAATGCAGAGCTGACGATGGCGCGATCGCGTGACGGACTGCGCATGGCGCAGGTCACCGCCGAGACGCTGAATCCGCAGCATCCGGGGTCGCGTTTCTCCGGCGGCAATCTGGAGACGCTGAGTGATAAACCCGGCAGCAAACTGCAGCAGGCGCTGCGCGATTTCTATCGTACCCACTATTCCGCCAGCCTGATGAAAGCGGTGATCTACAGCAACAAACCGCTCTCTGAGATGGCGCAGATGGCAGCCGCAACCTTTGGGCGCGTCGCGGCGCATCCGGCGAGCGTGCCGGAGATAGATGTACCGGTAGTTACCGACGCGCAGAAAGGCATTATCATTCACTATGTGCCGGCTCAGCCGCGTAAACAGCTGAAGATTGAGTTTCGTATCGCGAACAACAGCGCCGATTTCCGCAGCAAAACCGATACGCTGATTGGCTATCTGCTGGGTAACCGCAGCGCCAATACGCTGAATGACTGGCTGCAGAAGCAGGGACTGGCCGATGGCGTGACCGCAGGGGCCGATCCGGTCACCGAGCGCAGCAGCGGCGTCTTTGCTATTTCTGTGTCGCTGACGGATAAAGGGCTGGCGCAACGCGATGAAGTCGTGGCCGCTATTTTCAGCTACCTCGATATGCTGCGCCGCAACGGCATTGATAAGCGCTATTTTGACGAGGTATCGCACGTGCTGGCGCTTGATTACCGCTACCCGTCAATTACCCGTGATATGGACTACATTCAGTGGCTGGCCGACACCATGCTGCGCGTGCCGGTCGCGCACACGCTGGATGCGCCTTACCTTGCCGATCGCTTCGATTCTGCAGCGGTGGCGGCACGCCTCGGTGAGATGACGCCGCAAAATGCCCGCATCTGGTATATCAGCCCACAGGAGCCGCACAACCAGCAGGCCTACTTTGTTAATGCGCCCTATCAGGTTGATAAAATCAGCGCCGCGCAGTACAGCGACTGGCAGCAGCGTGCAGCGCATATCGCGCTCTCTTTACCTGCGCTCAATCCCTATATTCCCACTGACTTTTCACTGATTGCGCGCGACGGGAAAAACTACACGCATCCGATCGTGCTCAGTAATGATGCGGCAATGCGTATTTTATGGATGCCGAGCCGGTTCTATCCTGACGAGCCAAAAGCGGCGATTACGCTGGCGCTACGCAATAAGGCAGCGATTAGCGACGCGCGTCAGCAGGTGCTGTTTGGTCTGAATGATTATCTCTCCAGCCAGGCGCTGGATGAGCTCAATTCGCAGGCGTCGGTGGGCGGCATCAGTTTCTCTGTGGGAGAAGATGATGGCCTGGTGTTTAACGCCAGCGGATTCACCCAGCGTTTGCCGCAGCTGCTGCAGGAGCTGGTCGCCGGTTACAGCAGCTTCCATCCGGATGAAGCGCAGCTCGCTCAGGCTAAATCCTGGTATCGCGACCGCCTGGATGCGGCTGAAAAAGGCAAAGCGTTTGAACAGGCGATCCAGCCGATGCAGATGCTGTCGCAGCTGCCCTATACCCAGCGCGATGAGCGCCGCCGGTTGCTGCCGGAGATCACGCTGCAGGAGGTGATCGCCTGGCGTGACGCGCTGCTGCATCAGTCAACGCCAGAGATGCTGGCGGTGGGTAATCTCTCAGCACAAGAGACGGAAGCGCTCGGTGCGGCGCTGAAAGCGCAGCTGCAGAGCAGCGGAAAGGCGCCGTGGCGCAGTGACTATGTTGTGGTGGATAAACCGATCAAGGCGAACCTGCAGCAGGCGGGAAGCAGCAGCGATTCCGCGCTGGCGGCGCTCTATGTGCCTGTCGGATATGATGAATATCAGAGCATGGCCGCCAGTACGCTGCTGAGCCAGATTATCCAGCCGTGGTTCTATAACCAGCTGCGCACGGAAGAGCAGCTGGGCTATGCCGTCTTTACCTATCAGATGCCGATAGGCCGCCAGTGGGGCATCGGTTTTCTGCTGCAGAGCAACAGCCGGCAGCCCGCCTTCCTGCTGCAGCGCTTTCAGGCATTCTATCCGCAGGCAGAACAGCGGCTGCGCAGCATGAAGCCAGAGACCTTTGCGCAGTATCAGCAGGCGATGATCAATGAGCTGAAACAGCGCCCTCAGACGCTGGAGGAGGAAGCCAATCGCTACAGCCGCGACTTCAGCCGTCAGAACTATGCGTTCGATACGCGAGAGAAAGTGATTGCGCAGGTGCAGCAGCTGACGCCGGCGCGGCTGGCCACTTTCTTCCGGCAGGCGATCCGGCAGCAGGGAATGGCGATGATTTCCCAGATCAGCGGTACGCAGGAGAGTTCACCGCAGGCAGATTACGCAGCGCTGCCTGGCTTTACCACCTGGCCGGCGCTGGCGCAGCTGCAGCAGTCGCTGCCGGTTAAGAGTGATACGCCATGAATCAGCGTGCTGAATCGCTCAATCCGCTGACGCTGCCGCTGCGCGGCGAGCGCCTGATTGAGGCCTCTGCCGGGACGGGTAAAACCTTTACCATTGGCCTGCTTTATCTGCGTCTGCTGCTGGGTCTGGGTGAAGAGAACGCTTATAGCCGTCCGCTCTCGGTAGAAGAGATTCTGGTGGTGACGTTCACCGAAGCGGCGACGGCGGAGCTGCGCGGTCGTATCCGCGCGAATATTCACGCGCTGCGGCTCGCCTGTATTCGCGGCGTCAGCAGCGATCCGATGCTGACCGCACTGCTGCAGGCGATTCCGCAGCGGGAAGAGGCCGCCTCGCTGCTGCTGGCGGCGGAAAGACAGATGGATGAAGCCGCTATTTTCACCATCCACGGCTTCTGTCAGCGTATGCTCAATCTCAACGCGTTTGAGTCCGGCATGCTGTTTGAACAGCAGCTGATTGAGGATGAGCATCCGCTGCTGCGTCAGGCAACGGCTGATTTCTGGCGGCGTCACTGCTATCCGCTGACGCTGGATATCGCGCGCGTGATTGTCACCGAGTGGCTGGGGCCGGAACAGCTGCTGGCTACCCTGCGCCCGTGGCTGCAGGGAGAGTCGCCCTCGCTGCGGCTGCCGCCGGATGACCAGGAGACGCTTGCGTCGCGGCATGCACGTAATATGGCGCGCATCGCGGAGATCAAAGCGCAGTGGCGAACGCTGGGTGATGACGTGCAGACGCTGGTTGAGCAGTCGGGCGTGGATAAGCGCAGCTACAGCAGCAAACATCTGCCCGCCTGGGTCAGTAAAGTGAGCCAGTGGGCCCATAGCGACAGCAGTGATTACCAGGTTCCGCCCGAGCTGGCACGCTTCGGGCAGCGGATACTGGATGAGAAAACCAAAAAAGGCGACGCCCCGCGGCACGCGCTGTTCAGCGCAATTGACGCATTTCTGGCTGAGCCGCTGTCGCTGCGCGATGTGGTCATTGCGCGGGCGCTGACCGAAGTGCGAGAGGCGGTGCATAAACAGAAGCGGCTGCAGGCGCTGCTGGGCTTTGACGATCTGCTGAGCCGCCTTGATGATGCGCTGCAGCAGGCGGGCGGTGCGCAGCTGGCGCAGCTGATCCGGCAGCGCTACCCGGTGGCGCTGATCGATGAATTTCAGGATACCGATCCGCAGCAGTACCGGATTTTCCGTACGCTCTATATGCATCAGACTGAACATGCGCTACTGCTGATAGGCGATCCCAAACAGGCGATCTACGCCTTCCGCGGGGCGGATATTTTTACCTATATCCGGGCGCGTAATGAAATTGCGGCGCACTATACGCTGGACACTAACTGGCGCTCGTCGCCTGCAATGGTAGAGAGCGTAAACCAGCTTTTCTCGCGCTTGCCGGCTCCCTTTCTGTTCGCTGAAATTCCGTTTTTGCCGGTGCAGTTTGCGCCGCCTAATCAGGCGCTGTCGCTAAAGGCAGAGGGCAGAGAGCAGCCCGCGCTGCGCTTCTGGCTGCAGCCCGGCAGCGGTGCCAGCGTCAGCGAATATCAGCAGCAAATGGCAAAGCAGTGCGCAATGGATATCAGCCGCTGGCTGCAGGCGGGGCAGCAGGGTGAGGCGATGCTGGGAAAAGGGCCGGCGCTGCGGCCCGTACAGGCATCGGATATCACGGTGCTGGTGCGCAGCCGCAACGAAGCGAATCAGATCCGCGAAGCGCTGGCGCAACTCGCGATCCCCTCTGTCTATCTCTCTAACCGCGACAGCGTTTACACAACACCGGAAGCGCGCGAGCTGCTCTGGCTGCTGCGCGCTATTCTGGCTCCGGAACAGGAGCGGATGCTGCGTACGGCGCTGGCGACTTCGCTGTTTGCGCTGGATGCGGCTCAGCTGGATGCGCTCGATCGCGATGCGCGCGGCTGGGACACGCTGGTAGACACCTTTGCGCGCTGGCAGCGCCTCTGGCATCAGCGTGGTGTGCTGCCGATGCTGCGGGAAATTATGCTGGAGCGCCAGCTGGCTGAAAATATGCTGGCGTCGGAAAATGGCGAGCGCCGCCTGACCGATCTGCTGCATCTGGGGGAGCTGCTGCAGGAAGCGGCATCGCAGCTTGACAGCCCGCATGCGCTGGTACGTTATCTGGCACAGCAGATAGCGCGGCCCGACAGTCAGTCGGCCAGCCAGCAGCTGCGGCTGGAGAGCGACCGCCATCTGGTGCAGATCGTCACCATCCATAAATCGAAAGGGCTGCAGTATCCGCTGGTCTGGCTGCCGTTTGCCGCCGGGTTCCGTGAAGCAGATATTGCGCTTTACCACGATCGCGATAACTTCAGCGCGGTGCTGGATTTGCAGGGCGATGAGCAGAGCCTGGCGCTGGCGGAACAGGAGCGACTGGCAGAAGATCTTCGTCTGCTTTATGTTGCGCTGACGCGCTCTGTGTATCACTGCAGCATCGGCGTGGCGCCGCTGTTTCGCGGCGCGCGCAAAAAAGAGGGCGAGAGCGATCTGCATAAAAGTGCGCTGGGCTATCTGCTGCAGCGCGGCGAAGCGGCGACGGCAGAGCAGCTCGGCGCCCTGCTGGAAGCGCTGAACGGCGAAGCGTGCGAGGTGGTGATGGCCGATCGTGCTGAAGCCGCACGCTGGCAGGCGCAGGCTGGGATACGCGACGATCTGCATGCACGCGCGATATCGCGCCAGCTGGCTGAATCGTGGCGCGTGACCAGCTATTCAGGTCTGCAGCAGCACAGCGCGCATCGCCTGCTGGAGGTGGTGCCTCACTTCGATCTGGACGCGGCGGGTGAAGAGCGGCAGGCGGCGACCGAAGAGGTTGTGCTGACGCCGCATCATTTTCCGCGCGGTGCCGCGCCGGGTACGTTTCTGCATGAGCTGTTTGAGTCGATCGACTTTACCCAGCCGCCAGGGACGGAGCTGCTGGAGCAGCATCTGCAGCAGAACGGCTACCCGCTGCACTGGCAGCCGGTGCTGAGCAGCTGGATTGAGCGGGTTGTGACTACGCCGCTTAATGCGCAGCAGATCCGGCTGGCTGACGTGGCCGCACGCGACCGCCTGATTGAGATGGAGTTTTATCTGCCTATCAGCGCTCTGCTTACCGCGCCCGCGCTGGACCGGCTGATGCGCCAGCATGATCCGCTCTCTGCGCAGGCGCCCGCACTTAATTTCAGTCAGGTGCAGGGCATGCTTAAAGGCTTTATCGACCTGGTGTTTCGCCGGGACGGAAAATATTACTTGCTGGATTATAAATCCAACTGGCTGGGGGAGAGTCATGAAGCCTATACCCCGGATGCCATGGCGCAGGCGATGATTGACCATCGCTACGATTTGCAGTATCAGCTCTATACGCTGGCGCTGCACCGGTTTCTGCAGCACCGGCTGCCCGATTACGACTATGAGCAGCATATGGGCGGCGTATTTTATCTGTTTTTGCGCGGTATGGATGGCAGTTCGCCTGATAATGGCGTCTTTTTCACCCGTCCTGCCGCTGAGTTTGTCACACAACTTGATAGCCTGTTTCGCGGGCAGGGAGAGGATGCATGAGCGATATCACTACGCTATTAAAGCAGGCAACAGAGCTGCGGCTGCTGCGCTCGCTGGATGTGCAGTTTGCTCAGCTGATAGCCACCCGCGATGAACCCGCCCGCTTACTGGCCGCTGCCTGTCTCAGCGCTGAAGCCGGAGAAGGACATGTCTGCCTGCCGCTGGCCCAGCTCAACCGCGAGCAGCTGTTTCGCGGCCGTCATCCCGAACTGGCGCAGGCGATCTGGCAGGCAGCAGGCGATCCGCACGACTGGCACAGCCTGCTGGCGGGCTGGGATGCGCTCAGCTCCCATGATCGCGCAGCCCCGGTTGTACTGAGCGACGACCGGCTCTATCTGCACCGCTTATGGCACCATGAGGGTGACGTGGCGCGCTTTTTCCATCCTCAGGCTGCGCCGCAGCCGTTTGCCCCGGAGCAGGTACGCAGCGTGCTGGATGCGCTGTTTGGCACCGCGCCGGATGACTGGCAGAAGATTGCCGCTGCTGTCGCATTAACGCAGAAAACCGCGGTGATTTCCGGCGGGCCGGGCACCGGCAAAACCACCACCGTGGCAAAACTGCTGGCGGCGCTGATCCGCCTGAGCGACGGCGCGCTGCGTATTCAGCTGGCGGCCCCAACCGGCAAAGCGGCGGCGCGCCTGACGGAGTCACTGGGGAAAGCGCTGCAGCAGCTGGCGGTCAGCGATCAGGAGCGCCAGCGCTTTCCGGAGGAGGCCACCACGCTGCATCGCCTGCTGGGCGCACAGCCTGAAACGCAGCGCCTGCGTTACCATGCCGGAAATCCGCTGCATCTCGATGTGCTGGTGGTGGATGAAGCTTCCATGGTGGATCTCGGCATGATGGCCAGCCTGATTGCCGCGCTGCCATCGCAGGCGCGGGTAATTTTTCTCGGCGACCGCGACCAGCTCGCCTCCGTAGAGGCGGGTGCGGTACTGGGCGATATCTGTCGCTGTGCGGAGGCGGGCTACAGTCCGGTGCGCGCCACGCAGCTGACGCTGATGACCGGCTGCGAGATCGGCGGCAGTAATGAAACCGCAGCGCCCGCGGTTCGCGATGCGATCTGCCTGCTGCGTAAAAGTTACCGTTTTGACGCCAGCTCCGGCATCGGCCAGCTGGCAGCAGCCGTTAACGCCGGGGATGCGCAGGCGGTGGAGCGCGCCTTTCAGAGCAATTTCAGCGATATTGCGCGTGCGCCGCTGAACAGCGGTGAAGCGTATCAGCGTATGCTGAATGAGATTGCTGCTGGTTATCGGGACTTTCTGCAGCAGGTAGCTGAAGATGCCGCACCGGCTGAGATCCTCGCCTCTTTCGGCCGCTATCAGCTGCTGTGCGCGCTGCGCGAAGGGCCGTTTGGCGTGGAAGGACTCAATCAGCGTATTGAGCAGAAGCTGATGCAGCTGCAGCTGATCCGGCGCCCCGCAGGCGGCAGCCGCTGGTATCCGGGACGGCCGGTCATGGTCACGCGCAATGACAGCGCGCTGGGCCTGTTTAACGGCGATATCGGTATTACGCTGTCAGATGAGGAGGGCGTGCTGAAGGTCTTCTTCCCGCTGCCGGACGGAACCATCAAAGCGGTCCAGCCGAGCCGGCTGCCGGCACACGATACCGCCTGGGCCATGACGGTGCACAAGTCGCAGGGCTCGGAGTTTGAGCACACCGCGCTGGTGATGCCGGCCCAGTTTTTACCGGTGCTGACGCGGGAGTTAATTTATACCGCCATCACGCGCGCCCGCAGGCAGCTGACGCTCTACAGTGATGAAAACATTTTCCGTCGCGCAGTGCAGCTGCGCACGCAGCGCCGCAGCGGCCTGCTCTCACGGCTTGGTGCGACGTCTGACGCGTAAAGCCTTATACAGGATAATGTGGCCAGGGCAGGGCGCCATAAATGGCGCCCCTACGAAAATATCACCGGCCCGTAGGGGCCGCATTAATGCGGCCCTGGGGAGAATAACGCGGCCCGGAATTTCATGCGCGGCCAGGGCGCCATAAATGGCGCCCCTGCGAAAAAACGCCACCGTCCCGTAGGGGCCGCATTAATGCGGCCCTGGGGAGAATAACGCAGTCCGGAATTTCACACGCGGCCAGGGCGCCATAAATGGCGCCCCTACAGGATCACGTAGGGGCCGCATTAATGCGGCCCTGGGGGGAATAACGCAGCCCGGAAATTCCCGCGCGGCCAGGGCCCCATAAATGGCGCCCCTACAGAATCACGTAGGGGCCCCATAAATGGCGCCCCTACAGAATCACGTAGGGGCCGCATTAATGCGGCCCTGAGGGGGGGAATAACGCGATTCGGAATTTCACACGCGGCCAGGGCGCCATAAATGGCGCCCCCACAGGATCACGTAGGGGCCGCATTAATGCGGCCCGGGAATATCGTGGATTATTTTAAATCTGCCATCAGCACCTTTGAACGACGCTGATAGTTATACATCTGCTGCTTGCTCTCTGGCAGCGACTCAATATCTACTGGCGTAAAACCCCGCTCCTGAAACCAGTGAATGCTGCGGGTGGTGAGCACAAACAGCTTTTTCAGCCCCATCTGCCGCGCCTGTAGCGCTACGCGATCCAGCAGCAGCTCGCCGCGCGATGAGCTGCGATAGTCGGGATGTACTGCCACACACGCCATTTCGCCAATCTGCTCATCCGGGAACGGGTAGAGCGCGGCACAGGCGATAGTCATATTATCGCGCTGGATGATGGTAAACTTATCGATCTCCATCTCCAGCTGTTCACGCGAGCGCCGTACCAGAATACCCTGCTGCTCCAGCGGACGGATCAGCTCCAGAATGCCGCCAATATCGTTGATGTTGGCGCGACGGATCTGCTCGGCAGACTCCATAACAATCTGCGTACCGATACCGTCGCGTGAGAAGAGCTCCTGCAGCAGTGCGCCATCCTCCTGATAGCTGATCAGATGGCTGCGGCGCACGCCGCTGCGACACGCTTTCACCGCGCCGCGCAGAAAACGCACCGTACCGGACAGAAAATCGCCGTCGCTCTCCATCTCATCAATGCGCGCCTGCGCATCGCCGGGAAACAGCTCTGAAATAATTGTGCCGGCGCGATCGGTCACGCCCTGCTCGGAGCAGAAGCCAATCATCTTCTCTGCCTTGAGCTTGATGGCGAGCTGCGTGGCAACCTCTTCTGAGGTGAGATTAAAGCTTTCGCCGGTTACAGAGACGGCGACCGGACCCAGCAGTACAATCGCATTATTATCCAGCTGACGGTGAATCGCCTCTTCATCAATACGGCGAATGCGTCCGCTGTGGCAGTAGTCAACGCCATCATCCACGCCCAGCGGCTGGGCAATGATAAAGTTACCGCTGACGACATTAATATGCGCGCCCTGCAGCGGCGTGTTGTTAAGACTCATCGAAAGGCGGGCGGTGATATCAAGCTGCAGACGACCTGCCGCCTGCTTTACCAGCTCCAGCGATTGCGCATCGGTCACGCGGGTGTGTTTGTGATAGAGAGGCTCCAGCTGCTGCTGCGCCATGCTGGCATCAATCTGCGGACGTGCGCCATAGACCACCACCAGACGGATGCCCAGGCTATGCAGCAGGCCAATATCGTTAACGATACTGGAGAAGTTTTCATGCTCAATGGCTTCGCCGCCCAGCATGATGACAAACGTCTTGTCGCGATGGGCATTAATATAGGGAACGGTATGGCGAAAACCCTGAACCAGCTCGGTACTGCGTTCCTTCACGGTGCACCCTCTGTGAATGGTTATTCGTAATTAGTGTATTTTTATTCTGTTTTTCGCCGTATTGCAAGCGTTGCGCCTGACGTTACTTTACGATTTTTCAGATGCATCCGTTGATAACAGCCTGCATTATCTGGCTTTTCCGACGAGACAAGCGTTGCCAGATTGGATAAAGTTTTCGCTTTCTGAGCGTCAGCTGACGCAGATTTATCTATAAAACAGTAGTTGGAGTAGCATGTCCCAGGCTTTTTCCCGAAGACGGTTATTACAAGGTGCCGGTGCGCTATGGCTACTTAGCGTAACGCGTACCGGGCTGGCAGCGAGTCAGCACATTGTTGCGGTACGCATCTGGCCTTCATCAACGTACTCCCGCGTCACGCTGGAGTCGAATATCCCGCTGCACTACAAGCAGTTTGCGCTGAGCAATCCGGAACGTCTGGTCATTGATATCAAGAACCTGCATATTAATCCGGCACTGAAAGGCATCAATAAGCTGGTGCGCACAGACGATCCCTTTATCAAAACGGCACGGGTCGGGCAGTTTGATCCGCACACGGTGCGGATTGTGCTGGAGCTGAAGCGTAACGTCGCACCAAAAACCTTTACCCTGGCGCCCGTGGCCGGTATCAAAAACCGGCTGGTGGTGGATCTGTATCCCAGTCAGGCATCGCACGCCGACGATCCGCTGCTGGCGCTGCTCAATGATTACAACAAAGGCGATCTGGAGCGCGATCAGCCTGCGCAGGCACCGTTGCCGGGTAAGGCGGGACGCGATCGTCCGATCATTATCATGATCGACCCCGGGCACGGCGGCGAAGATCCCGGTGCGCACGGCAAATACAAAACGCGTGAAAAGGATATTGTGCTGAAGATTGGTCGCTACCTGCGGGCATTGATCGATAAAGAGCACAATATGAAAGCCTACATGACGCGTAATGAAGATGTGTTTATTCCGCTGCGCGTGCGGGTGGCCAAAGCGCGCAAGCAGCGTGCCGATCTGTTTGTTTCTATTCATGCCGATGCGTTTACCAGCCGGGCAGCGCGTGGCTCTTCGGTATTCGCGCTCTCCACGCGCGGTGCGACCTCTGCCGCAGCCCGTTTCCTGGCACAGACGCAGAACGAGGCCGATCTGATTGGCGGCGTCAGCATGAGCGGCGATCGCTATCTCGACCACACGATGTTCGATATGGTTCAGCGTCAGACCATCAGCGACAGCCTGAAGTTTGGCAAAGAGGTGCTGGCGCGCATGGGGCGCATCAATCATCTGCATAAGCGTACGGTTGATCAGGCGGGTTTTGCCGTGCTGAAAGCGCCCGATATCCCGTCAATTCTGGTTGAGACGGCGTTTATCAGTAACGTGGAGGAGGAGCGCAAGCTGCGCACCGCACGCTATCAGCATCAGGTGGCCGAAGCGATTTTTCACGGTATCAAAGCCTATTTTGATAAAGGCGGCGTGCTGGCACGGCGTTAAGGGCAGGGCGGCAGCGATGCCGCTTTTTTTCCGGCGGCAGAAACAAAAAAACACCCGTTAAGGTGTTTTATGTTTCTTCAGAAGAAGTGGTTGCGGGGGCCGGATTCGAACCGACGACCTTCGGGTTATGAGCCCGACGAGCTACCAGGCTGCTCCACCCCGCGTCCGTCTGTCGCACTGAGCGACGTTTCACATTGTATTCTTCTTAAGACAATTGGTTGCGGAGGCCGGATTTGAACCGACGACCTTCGGGTTATGAGCCCGACGAGCTACCAGGCTGCTCCACCCCGCGTCCGTCTGTCGCCTGAGCGACACTTCATATTGTCTCTTCACTAAGAAGAATTGGTTGCGGGGGCCGGATTTGAACCGACGACCTTCGGGTTATGAGCCCGACGAGCTACCAGGCTGCTCCACCCCGCGTCCGTGGATGCGCACTATACACCTGGCGCGTGACGATGCAACCCCTTTTTGCGCTTAACGGGTGAAATCCATAAGCAGTTGCTGAATAATGTCGCATCCGGATGAAAAAATGCACAGATGTGAAGGCGATGGCGGGTGGCAGATTTCATTATGACCAGGGCTTTGCTATCGTCGCCGGGCGAACAACCGACAACAAGAGAGAGTCATGAACGGACACCGGGTAAAGTATGCACTCACTGGCGCATTTCTGGCGCTATTAGCAGGTTGTAGCTCGAAGCCGACCGATCGCGGTCAGCAATATATTGATGGCAAGCTGGAGCAACCGCTCGGGCTGGTTAATGAGCCTAATGCCAAAGGGCGTCCGGTTAACGGGCAGGATTTCGGCCTGCAGGTGCAGCAGATTCAGTCCGCCTCATCGCGTCTGTTCAGCCGTAATAATGACACCTACAGCGCTATCCAGAACTGGCTTCTTTCGGGTGCAGATACGCGTCAGCTGCGTCAGTTTGGCCTGAATGCGTTTCAGATGGAAGGCACCGACAATTATGGCAACGTGCAGTTTACCGGTTACTACACGCCGGTAGTGGAAGCGCGCTACACCCGGCAGGGTGAGTTTCAGTATCCTATTTACCGCATGCCGCCGCGCCCGCGCGGGGCGAAGCTGCCGAGCCGCGCCGGCATTTATAGCGGCGCGCTTGATGAGCGCTACGTCATCGCCTGGAGTAACTCGCTGATCGACAACTTTATGATGGATGTGCAGGGCAGCGGCTACGTCGATTTTGGTGACGGACGTCCGCTGCGCTTCTTTGGCTACGGCGGTAAAAATGGCTGGGCTTATCACAGCATCGGTAAAGAGCTGATCGATCGCGGTGAAGTTAAACGCGAAGATATGTCGATGCAGGCCATCCGGCAGTGGGCTGAGGAGCATTCACCGCAGGAAGTGCGTGATGTGCTGGAGACCAACCAGTCCTTTGTCTTCTTTAAACCTGAAGAGTACGTGCCGGTGCGGGGTGCCAGCGCAGTTCCGCTGATTGCCAAAGCGTCGGTTGCCTCTGACCGCTCACTGATCCCGGCGGGCACGGCGCTGCTGGCGGAAGTGCCGCAGCTGAATGCAAAAGGTAAGTTCAACGGTAAGTATGAAATGCGTCTGATGGTGGCGCTGGACGTCGGTGGCGCAATCAAAGGCCAGCACTTTGATATCTATCAGGGCGTAGGTCCGGACGCCGCGCATCTGGCTGGCTTTTATAACCACTACGGCCGCGTCTGGGTACTGAAGACCGCTCCCGGCGCCGGACAGCCGCTGTTCAGCACTGCGCAAAACGGCAATAACGGTTCACTGCTGACCGGCGCAAATTGATACACTGACAGCCAGCTCTCTGCAGGAGAGTACATTATCGGGTGCGCCACGCGGCGCACCGCATTCCGGAGTAAAGGTCAGATATGAAAGTGGTAAGCGACGCCTGGCGACAGCGCTTTGGCGGAACGGCGCGTCTTTATGGACAGGAGGCGCTGCAGCAGTTTGCAGAGGCGCATTTCTGCGTAATTGGTATTGGCGGCGTAGGCTCCTGGGCCGCTGAAGCGCTGGCGCGTACCGGCATCGGACACATTACGCTGATCGATATGGATGATGTCTGTATCACCAATACCAACCGGCAGATCCATGCGCAGCAGGGCAATGTCGGTCAGGCAAAAACGGAGGTCATGGCCGCCCGTATCCGCGCCATCAATCCGGAGTGCGTTGTCACCTGCATTGACGACTTTATCACGCCGCAAAACACCGCAGAATTGCTCTCTGCCGGGTTTGACTATGTGATCGATGCCATCGACAGCGTGCGGCCGAAAGCGGCACTGATCGCCTGGTGCCGGCGTAATAAAGTTCCGCTTATTACCACGGGCGGGGCAGGCGGACAGATCGATCCCACCCAGATTCAGGTCAGCGATCTGGCGAAAACCATCCAGGATCCGCTGGCGGCCAAATTGCGCGAGCGCCTGAAAAGTGATTTTGGCGTGGTAAAAAACAGTAAGGGCAAACTGGGCATCGACTGCGTGTTTTCCACTGAAGCGCTGGTCTATCCGCAGCCCGACGGCAGCGTATGCGCCTCGCGCAGTACCGCAGAAGGCCCGAAGCGTATGGATTGTGCTGCAGGCTTCGGGGCGGCAACCATGGTGACCGCCACGTTTGGATTTATCGCGGTATCGCACGCGCTGAAGAAGTTTCAGGCGCGCCGCGCGCGTCAGGCAGCCTGACGCGCCGCGCGCGTTACCGCCTCTGCCAGCGCCTGCAGGCCGCTGCTGCGTGACGCGCTCAGCTGCGCGCGCAGTCCCAGCGTATCAAACAGCGCCAGCGGGTCCTGCGCCAGCAGCTGTGCCGGGGTCTTTCCTTCGGTGGCGGTCAGCAGCACGGCCAGCAGGCCACGCACAATTCGTCCCTCGCTGTCGCCATAAAAATGCAGCGTGCCGTCAGGCAGCTGCTGGCTGCTGAGCCAGACGCGGTTTTCACAGCCGCTCAGCTCAATCTCCGCACACTTCAGTTCTTCCGGCAGCGCCGGCAGCTGGCGGCTGAGCTGAATCAGCTGCCGGTAGCGATCCTCCCACTGCTGAAAGCGGGCAAACGTGTCGGTCAGCCCCTGAGCGGTGATCGTATGGCCAAAGGGGTGGGGGGCGAGCAGGGTAGTCATGAGATTATTCACCTAAAAGGTTCACGGCGCAGTGCATGGCGCGCACCAGCGCATCCACATCCTGCAGGTTATTATAAGGCGCGAACGAGACGCGCAGCGTACCGCTGACGCCCAGAGCTGCCATCAGCGGCTGCGCGCAGTGCTGCCCGGCACGCAGCGCAATGCCCTGTTCAGCCAGCAGCGTGACGATATCGCTGTGATGAATGCCTGCAATATCAAAGGCAAGCAGGCTGGAAGAGCCGCAGCGGAAGCTGCGAAAGCCAGGCAGCGCGCTTAGCTGCTCTTCGGCCAGGCAGGCGAGCTGCTGACTCCACATCTCCGCTTTTTCCTGATGATGGTGCGACAGCCAGTTCAGCGCCGCGCTGAGGCCCACCACACCCGCCACATTGGGCGTGCCGGCCTCGAAGCGCCACGGTACCGGCTGCGGGGTGAATCCGCTGAAGTCGACCTGCGTCAGCATTTTGCCGCCGCCCTGCCACGGCTGCATCGACTCCAGCAACTCTGCTTTGCCATACAGTACGCCAATGCCCATCGGACCATAAAGTTTGTGGCCGGAAAACGCATAGAAGTCGATATCCAGCGCCTGCACGTCAGGCGGGCAGTGCACCACGCCCTGCGCGCCATCCACCATGACCTTTGCACCCGCCTCATGCGCCAGCGCGATAGCCTGGGCCAGATCCGGACAGCCGCCGGTGACGTTTGACATCTGGCTCACGGCCAGCAGGCGGGTGCGCGTATTGATCAGCTCCGGCAGCAGGGCAATGTCGGGCCGGCGATCGGCTCCCAGCGGCCATTTCACTACCGTGGCGCCGCTTGCCTGAGCCACCATCAGCCACGGCACGAGGTTAGCGTGATGCTCCGCCTCGCTGACGATGATTTCATCACCTGGCTGCAGACGCGGTGCCAGCCAGCTGTACGCCACCAGATTGATCGCCTCAGTGGTGCCGCGCGTCCAGACAATCTGCCGATCGTCAGCGGCATTCAGCCACTGTGCGACCACGCCTCGTGCCTGTTCATACTGTGCCGTCAGCGCACGCGCCGCAGCAAACTGGCTGCGATGCACGGTGCCGGCGCTGAGCGAATAAAACTGTGCGGTGGCATCAATGACCGCCTGCGGCTTGAGCGCCGTGGCGGCGCTGTCCAGATAGACGCCGGCATCGTTCAGCGCAGGAAACTGCTGACGAAAAGCGCCAGGAGAGAAGATGGTCATATCGGGCCCACTCCGGTGATTTAGGGCCAGCCGTAACAGCAGGCTGCAGGCTGGCAAAGCTGTAAAAGCGCGTTATGCTCATTATGGCAAGGTTTGAACCGAAACCCGCATAACCCGTTCGCCATTTTCAGCCGTGCTTTCAGGCTGATGGCGCAATGTCGTGGCTGCGGGCGGTTTAATGCAATCAATCTGCAAGGAGATAGAAGATGAACAAACTTACCGCAGTGCTGGCTGTCTGCACCATGGCATTTACCCTGGCGGCCTGTTCCAGCAACTATGTTATGCACACGAACGATGGCCGCACGATTGTTGCTGACGGCAAGCCAAAAGTTGATGATGATACCGGTATGATCAGCTATAAAGATGCCAATGGCAATGAGCAGCAGATTAACCGCTCTGATGTGAAAGAGATGGTTGAGATGGGGCAGTAACATTGCGCAAAAAAAAGCACCGCAATTTGCGGTGCTATATAAAATCACTTTGGACAGACAGGGTAAATCTCAGGAATTAAAAGTTTGATCTGCAATTTTCAGATCAAAAAATGCAAACACAACATCACGACCACAAGCCAAAAGCTCTCCAAAAGTCTGCGATCTCTCGCACGTTTTCAGAAAACTTTTCGTTCCGGCTCTGGAAGTGCGGCAACTATAGGTATTTGCTGGAGCTTCCTCAACGGACAAATTATAATGTCTCGGATTAAAAAATCTAATAGCTGACGACGTTGTATAAGTTGCAGTTTTACACTATGAATCCATCTGTGGAAAACCATGTCTAAACGCCTTCCGCCGCTCAATGCTTTACGTGTTTTTGACGCGGCTGCCCGCTATCTGAGCTTCACCAAAGCCGCTGAAGAGCTGTTTGTGACCCAGGCGGCGGTGAGCCATCAGATCAAGTCGCTTGAGGATTTTCTCGGGCTCAAGCTGTTCCGCCGCCGCAATCGCTCGCTGCTGCTGACGGAAGAGGGGCAGAGTTACTATCTCGATATCAAAGAGATTTTTTCAGCGCTTAATGATGCGACCCGCAAGCTGCAGGCGCGCAGCGCTAAAGGTGCGCTTACGGTCAGCCTGCTGCCCAGCTTTGCGATTCAGTGGCTGGTGCCGCGTCTCTCCAGCTTTAATATGGCTTATCCGGGAATCGACGTGCGTATTCAGGCGGTAGACCGTGAAGAGGAGAAGCTGGCAGACGATGTTGACGTCGCTATCTTCTATGGCCGGGGCAACTGGCCGGGCCTGCGGGTGGATAAGCTCTACGCTGAATATCTGCTGCCGGTCTGCTCACCGCTGCTGCTCTCCGGCGATAATCCGCTGAAATCGCCCGCCGATCTGGCGCACTTTACGCTGCTGCATGATGCGTCGCGTCGCGACTGGCAGGCCTACACCCGCCAGCTGGGACTGCAGCATATTAATGTGCAACAGGGACCTATTTTCAGCCACAGCGCCATGGTACTGCAGGCAGCGATCCACGGGCAGGGTGTGGCGCTGGCGAACAACGTGATGGCAGAGAGTGAGATCGAAGCAGGGCGCCTGGTCTGCCCGTTCAATGATGTGCTGGTAAGTAAAAACGCTTTTTATCTGGTTTGTCATGACAGTCAGGCAGAACTGGGTAAAATAGCCGCCTTTCGTCAGTGGATTCTGGAAAAAGCCGCTACCGAACAGGAAAAATTCCGTTTTCGCTACGATCACTAAGTTACCGTTCGCTGCACAGTGATGTGCGGCGGGACCATGAGGATAGATCGATGTCCAGTCGTGCCATGTTTATATTTGCAGCCATCAGCGGCTTCGTGCTGGTGGCGTTTGGTGCGTTTGGCGCGCACGTATTAAGTAAATCGCTGGGGCCATCTGAAATGGCGTGGATCCATACCGGCCTGGAGTATCAGGCTTACCACACGCTGGCGGTAATGGGACTGGGTGCCGCGATGCTGCGACGCGCCAATATCTGGTTTTACTGGAGCAGCGCAGCGATGGCGCTGGGTACCGTTCTTTTCAGCGGCAGTCTCTATTGCCTGGCGCTGTCGCACCTGCAGTTCTGGGTGTTTGTTACGCCGGCAGGGGGATTTTGCTTTCTGATCGGCTGGTTTTTGATGTTGATTGGCGCGCTGCGTCTGAAAACAAAGGCAGAACGCCATGAATAAAGTATTACTCTATTGTCGTCCCGGATTTGAAAAAGAGTGCGCGGCAGAAATCAGTGCTAAAGCAGCAGAGCGGGAAGTTTACGGCTTTCCGCGGGTAAAAGAAGAAGCGGGCTACGTGCTGTTTGAGTGCTATCAGCCAGAAGATGCAGAGAAGCTGCTGCGCTCGCTGCCGTTTGCTGAACTGATTTTTGCCCGTCAGATGCTGGTTGTCGGCGAGCTGCTGCGCGACTTACCTCCCGAAGATCGCATTACTCCCATTACCGGCATGCTGACCGGAGTGGTGGAGAAAGGGGGAGAGCTGCGGGTCGAGGTTCCGGATACCAATGAAGCCAAAGAGCTGACTAAATTCTGCCGCAAGCTGACGGTGCCGCTGCGCGCCAGCCTGCGCGCCAGCAATATCCTGCTCAACTATGAGAGCCCTAAGCGGCCGGTGGTGCACGTGTTTTTTATCGCCCCGGGCACCTGCTATGTAGGTTATTCACTGCCGGAAAACAATTCGCCATTCTATATGGGGATCCCGCGACTGAAGTTTCCTTCCGATGCTCCCAGCCGCTCAACGCTGAAACTGGAAGAGGCGTTTCATGTGTTTGTGCCAGCCGATGAGTGGGACGAACGCCTGGGAAGCGGCATGTATGCGGTCGATCTGGGCGCCTGCCCGGGCGGCTGGACCTATCAGCTGGTGAAGCGCAGCATGTGGGTCTATGCGGTAGATAACGGCCCGATGGCGCCAAGCCTGATGGATACCGGACAGGTTACCCACTGTCGTGAGGATGGTTTTAAGTTTCGCCCGCCGCGCAGCAATATCAGCTGGCTGGTATGCGATATGGTAGAAAAACCGGTGCGCGTGGCCACGTTGATGACCGAGTGGCTGGTAAACGGCTGGTGTCGCGAAGCGATTTTCAACCTCAAGCTGCCGATGAAAAAGCGTTATGAAGAGGTCACGCAAAATCTGGCGATGATAGATGAAGCGTTAAAAGCGCAGGGTATCAACGCCCAGATTCAGGCGCGTCAGCTTTATCACGATCGTGAAGAGGTAACGGTACACGTCCGGCGCATCTGGGCTGCTACCGGCGGCCGCCGCGACGAACGCTGATCTGTCAGCAACGGGCGCCTCTACGGTGATTGTGGGGGACGCATTGATGCGTCCCTGGCGTACGTATGTATTCGGGACAACATAATCGGACGTCATTACGATGATTGTAGGGGACGCATTCATGCGTCCCTGGCGTATGTATGCGTTCGGGGCAATATAATCGGATGCACCATGGGCGCCATCAATGGCGTCATGACGTTCCGCATACGCATCAACACGGGCGCCATTAATGGCGTCATGAGGTTCCGTACGCGCATTAACACGGGCGCCATTAATGGCGTCATGACGTTCCGAACGCGCATTAACACGGGCGCCATTAATGGCGCCCCTACAATAATTGCAGGGGACGCATTCATGCGTCCCTGGCGTACGTATGCATTCGGGACAACATAATCGGACGTCATTACGATGATTGTAGGGGACGCATTCATGCGTCCCTGGCGTACGTATGCGTTCGGGGCAATATCATCGGACGTCATTACGGTCATTGTAGGGGACGCATTTATGCGTCCCTGGCGTACCGTGATTTATCCTGCCTGATAGCGCAGCGTATTAAGATTGCCCTGCAGCACTAAATCGCGCTTCAGCGTGGCAACCTGGCGGCAGATCGCGGCTGTTTCACGCTGGGCGTGTAATTTACTCTGCCACTTTGCCGGCACCTGCTCCCACTGCTGATAAATCGCCTCCAGTGAACCAAACTGCGCCAGCAGCTCGCGTGCGCTTTTCGGGCCGATGCCGGATACGCCCGGAATTTTACTGCTGCTGATGCCGCATAAACCCCAGTAATCCGGCAGCTGTGCCGGGGCAACGCCAAATTCCTGTGCGATAAACGGCACATCAAGCCAGCGCTTTTGAAAATAGTCGCGAATGCGGATAGCGGGCGCCAGCAGCTGACAATATCCCTTATCGGTGGAAACAATGGTGGCCTGATGCCCGGCATCCGCCATTTTCACTGCCAGGGTAGCGGCCAGGTCGTCTGCTTCATCGTCCCCGGCGATCCAGCAGCTGACGCCTGCGGTGCGAAAGGCCTCCTGCAGCAGCGGCAGCTCCTGTTGCAGATCCTCTGGCATTGGCGGTCGCCCCGCTTTGTAATCCGGCAGCAGCGCATGACGCCAGCCGGGGTGGCGCTCCGGACTGTCAAATACCGCCACCGCGTGGGTCGGGCGTGTATGACCAAGCAGCTGATGCAGCGCCGCAACACAGGCGTCGCGGCAGGGAGAGCCCTGAACGGCATGCAGGCGACGAATGAGATTCAGCGCATCGATAATTAATAAATGTAGTGCCATAAAAGCGATAAGCGGCAGCCCGGAGGCTGCCTTCCTGAAGGGTTATTTGATGATTTCGTAGCAGGGGATATAGGCACTGCCCGGTAGTTTCATACGCTGCTGCGCCACAAAGCCCTGCAGCAGCTCATCCATGCGATGCATCAGATCGGCGTCGCCACGCAGTTGATAGGGGCCGCGTTCACGGATCTCCCGGATACCAATTTCTTTCACGTTGCCGGCCACGATCCCGGAGAAGGCACGTCGCAAATCAGCCGCCAGTTTTTCCGCCGGCTGATTCGGAAACAGGTTGAGATTAGCCATGTTTTCGTGGGTCGGCAGGAAAGGCACCTGCAGATCCGGCGCAATACGAATAGACCAGTTAAAGCTGTAAGCGTCACCGGTTTCGCGACGATGCTCTTTTACCTGCGGCATCGCTTTTTTCATCTGGCGCGCCACTTCAGCGGCATCATCAATAATGATCGTATAGTGTTTGCGCGCCTGCTCGCCCAAAGTATTGACGATGAAATCATCGAGCACGCGGAAATAGTCAGCGCTCTCTTTAGGGCCGGTGAGGATCAGCGGCAGCACCTGCTCGCTGTTTTGCGGATTCATCAGAATACCAAGCAGGTAGAGAAACTCTTCGGCGGTGCCGACGCCACCCGGGAAGATCACGATGCCATGCGCAATACGGACAAAGGCCTCAAGGCGTTTTTCGATATCGGGCATAATGATGAGTTCGTTAACCAGCGGGTTAGGCGGTTCAGCGGCAATAATGGAAGGCTCAGTCAGGCCGATAAAGCGGCTGTCATGATAGCGCTGCTGCGCGTGACCTACCGCCGCGCCTTTCATAGGCGCTTCCATTACGCCTGGGCCGCAGCCGGTGCAGATATTCAGCTCGCGCAGCCCCATCTGGGTGCCAACATTACGGCAATACTGGTACTCCACCGCGTTGATAGAGTGTCCTCCCCAGCAAACCACGGTATTAGGATACTCCCCGACGTGCAGCGCGCGCGCGTTACGCAGTATCGAGAAAACCTGATTGGTGATATGCGCGGAGTCGTCAGCCTGACCCGCGAGGCGCTCTGGCAGAGCAAGCTGGCCGTTAACAAACAGAATATCGCGCAGCACGGCAAACAGGTTGGCCTGCAGTGAGCGGATGATACGCCCATCCACAAAGGCCTCTTCCGGCGGATTGATCAGCTCCAGCTTAACGCCGCGCTCGCGGCGCAGAACGTTGATAGCGAAATTTTCAAAACGTGAGAGCAGCTCATGACTGCTGTCTGTCTGGCTGCCGGAGTTAAGCACTGCAAGGGAACAGTTACGGAAAAGCTGGTAGAGATCGCTGCTGGCGGTCTGCTTCAGCATGTCAACTTCCAGCTGGGAGAGCAGATCCATTGAGCCAAGCGGGCTGATATGTGTAATCAAAAGAACTCCTTTACACGCCATAGCGTGACTGATGACACTGCGCTTAACCGGCTGAGCACAGTGACGAAAATCCCTGGTCGCATACGCATTACGCTTAACGCCGCAGACAGATTAACGCTCCCGGCTGGGATTGCTCAAGAGGAACCGCGCATCCCTGCTACGGCCTGCGAGGTGCCTCGTACTCTGTTACTGGCGTGCCAGACGCGAAAAGCCGGGCGTGAAGGGAACATTGCTGCGCCACGGGTTGATATCCAGACCGCCGCGGCGGGTGTAGCGCGCATAAACGGTTAACGCCTCTGGCTGGCAGAAACGCTGCACGTCATTAAAAATGCGCTCCACGCACTGCTCATGAAACTCGTTGTGCTGGCGGAAAGAGATCAGATAGCGCAGCAGCGCCTCGCGGTCGATACGCGGGCCTTTATAACGAATCATCACCGATCCCCAGTCGGGCTGGTTGGTGATCAGACAGTTAGATTTCAGCAGGTGGCTTATCAGCGTCTCGTCTACGATTTCATTGCCCGCGGCGTGCGCAAGATGCCCGGCATCAAAACCGTAATCGCTGATGCTGATATCCTGTTCATCAATAACGCTGCCGCTGAACTGTCCGATAGGCTGGCTTTCCAGCTCGCTCAGGCGAAACAGCGCCACGCTGACGTTGCCGCTGGCGCAGGCGCGCAGATCGCGTTCCAGCGTCTGTCGCACGTCGCCCCAGTCCGCGAAACGGGTCTGATTAAAGCTGTTCAGGTAGAGCTTAAAGCTTTTCGACTCAATCAGATTTACGCTGTCAGCCGCCAGCACCACTTCACCAATCGCGACCTGCGGGACACCTTTGCTGTTAAGCCATGAAAGCTCATACAGTGTCCAGATATCTGCGCCGTGAAATGGCAGGTTATCCGGAAAAAGATTGAGCGGTTCCCGGTTGAGACTGCGCGGCACAGATTGCAGCAGCGTGTTATCGTACTCATCTACATAGGCGACAGATTTGCCCAGGGTCAGGCCGCTTAAGGCCGGGTTTGGGTGTTCAGAAGACATAATGGTTACCACAACGTGAATCAAAGTGGCTAAGTGTAACCGATCACCAGCGAGAAGATGAATGATGCAGCCCACCGCCAGCGCACTGCGTGCGTTTACCACCCGTTATATCGATCTCTGGCAGCAGCAGCAGGGACACTATCCTGCCAGTAGCGATCTTGCGGGGATCCCTTCACCCTGTATCATCAATACCGTTGATGACCGCGTTCTCTGGCAGCCGCAGCCTTTTTCGCCATCGTCAGGCCTGGATGCGGTGGAGCGGGCGCTGGATATTCAGATCCAGCCTGATATTACTGCGTTTTACACGACTCAGTTTGCCGGCGATATGCATGCCCGCCTGCAGCAGCGCAGGTTAACGCTGCTGCAGGTATGGAGCGAAGAGGACTTTATCCGGCTGCAGAAGAATCTGATTGGTCATCTGATTATGAAACGGCGTCTGAAACAGAGTCCGACGCTGTTTATTGCCACTACTGATTCAGAGCAGGAGATGGTAGCAATATGTAATCTTACCGGAGAGGTCATTCTGGAAGAGCTGGGGCGTAACAAACGTGAAATTCTTTCACCTTGTATCCGGACATTTCTCGATGATATACAACCTGTTATTGGCCTGATGGGCTGATAACCGAAGCGCTATGTAAGAGATCTCTTACAAACCCTGTGCGAGATCGACATTTTATGAATGAACCTTTCAGAAACGCTAAATGTAAAGATATTGTGAATCATAGAGTTATGGTATCAGTCTGAAAATTGAGACAATACTTGATCGATTAATGGTTCATGCTTACTTGTTATTGTGGCGATTTTTGAGAGAATACCCACCGTTAGCAGGACGCTATGGACAGAGCGACGTTCAGGAGAATGTCAGCCAGGAGGCGGGAACGTAACGGAGTTTACGTCACAGGGAAGGCTTCAGGACGAAGCAGGACACTCAGGAGTGAGTAAGGGACACCTCCAGGATGGAGAATGTGAGCCATGCGGAGCAGGGCGAGCCAGGATGCTAAGGATGCTGTCATGAAGACAGGCAATGGAAAGCGCAGGAAGAGTTGTCATGGATGAGCAGGGAGCACTGCGGTGGCGGGAATGCTGCACAACGAACCGGGAGCACTGTTATTAACAGTGCTCCCTTTTTTTATGCGCTTTTTACGCCATCGGTGACGAGTGATATGCTTGCCGCCCATTATTTCACAGAGGCAACCTATGTCGACGCACACTATTACGCAGCGACTGCAGCAGGTCGAAGCAGTCATGCGCGAACACGATTACTGGCAGCAGAACGCCCCTGACGCGGCCGCGTTTAACAGCGACCAGCCTTTCTGCCTTGATACCATGGCACCGCTGGAGTGGCTGCAGTGGGTATTGATCCCGCGTATGTCAGCCCTGATCGCCTCCGGCGCGCCAATGCCTGCCGGTTTCGCCGTCGCACCCTATTATGAAGTTGCTCTGACTCCGGTCACCCCTGGCTATACCGCTCTGCTGATCGCGCTGCGTGAGCTTGACGCGCTGTTTGCGGAGCCAGCGCGCTGATGCTGGAGATTATCTATCAGGATGAGTGGCTGGTAGCAGTGAACAAGCCTGCCGGCTGGCTGGTGCACCGCAGCTGGCTCGATCGCAAAGAGAAAGTGGTGGTGATGCAGACGGTGCGCGATCAGATTGGTCAGCACGTCTTTACCGCACACCGGCTCGATCGCCCGACCTCTGGCGTGCTGCTGATGGGCTTATCGAGCGAGGCGGGCCGTTTACTGGCGCAGCAGTTTGAGCAGCATCAGATACAAAAAACCTACCATGCCGTACTGCGCGGCTGGCTGGATGGCGCGGCTACGCTCGATTATCCGCTGCTGGAAGAGCTGGACAAAATTGCGGATAAATTCTCTGCTGAACCGCGCGCACCGCAGCCTGCCGTCACGGATTATCAGGCGCTGGCGCAGACAGAAATGCCGGTGGCAATCGGTAAATACAGCAGTGCCCGGTATACCCTTGTGGAGATGTCACCGCGCACCGGGCGCAAGCATCAGCTGCGCCGTCATATGGCACACCTGCGCCATCCGATTATTGGCGACAGCGCTCACGGCGATCTGCGCCAGAATCGTGGCGCAGCGGCGCATTTCGGACTCGATCGTTTAATGCTGCACGCCAGCGCACTCTCGCTGACGCATCCTTTTACCGGAGAGCCGCTGGTGATCCGCGCCGGACTGGATCCGATATGGCAGCAGATGCTGCAGCAGTTCGGCTGGCAGGATCGGTTACCGGACGTTCCCAGGGTTGAGTTTGACGCTGAGGCAGTTCAGGATAAGCCAACAGCGTAAAGGAGCAGCAAGATGGCAAAAATTGGCATTTTTACAGGCACGGTTTACGGCAACGCACTGCTGGTGGCCGAAGAGGCGCAGCCGGTGCTGCAGGCGCAGGGACATGAGGTAGAAGTATTTGAGGATCCGACGCTGGCGGAGTGGCAGGCGTACAGCAGCGACGTCGTGCTGATTGTGACCTCAACCACCGGGCAGGGCGATCTGCCGGATAATATTGCCCGTCTCCATGCACAAATCCATGATGAGCTCGGCTATCAGCCGGCGCTGCGCTATGGCGTGATTGCGCTGGGTGACAGCAGCTATCAGCACTTCTGCGGGGCAGGAAAAACCTTTGATGCCACGCTCCAGGCGCAGCAGGCGCAGCGTATCGGTGACGTGCTGATGGTGGATGCCGTTGACCATCCGGAGCCTGAAAGCGTGACGACGCCGTGGGTGGAGAGCTGGGGTAAGCAGCTGTAGTGATCAGGGCCGCCCTGTATGGCGGCCCGATATTAACGGCTCTGTCCGGTATCAGGTTACCGGTGCCGGATTAAATACCGCCAGCTGGTTGCGGATCCCCCAGCGATCGGACCAGGTCTGCTGACGACCGCTGGCGATCTCCAGAATCAGCTCAAACAGACGCCAGCCTACCTGCTCAATACTCTCTTCACCGGTGGCGATAGTGCCAGCGTTGATATCCATCAGATCATGCCAGCGCCGGGCCAGCGCGCTGCGCGTCGCCATCTTTATCACCGGAATGGCCGCGAGGCCATAGGGCGTGCCGCGGCCGGTGGTAAACACCTGCAGCGTAATGCCGGAGGCCATCTGTTGCGTACCGCAGACAAAGTCGCTGGCAGGCGTAGCGGCGTAAATCAGCCCGCGCTGCGTAGGGCGCTGTCCCGGCGACAGCACTTCAGCAATCGGGCTGCGGCCCGATTTTGCGATCGATCCCAGCGCTTTTTCCACCACGTTTGCCAGCCCGCCTTTTTTATTGCCGGGTGAGGGGTTAGCGCTGCGATCGGTCTGCCCCTGATGCAGATAGTCGTCATACCACGCCATCTCTTCCAGCAGCCGTTTGCCCACCGCTTCATTAACCACGCGCGGCGTCAGCAGATGAATAGCGTCGCGTACCTCCGTCACTTCAGAAAACATGACCGTGGCGCCGCAGCGCACCAGCAGATCGGAGGCGAAGCCCACCGCCGGGTTAGCCGTTACGCCGGAAAAGGCGTCACTGCCGCCGCACTGGGTGCCGACTACCAGTTCAGACGCCGGACAGGGTTCCCGGCGGCGCAGATTGAGCTTTTTCAGATGACGTTCAGCGACCTGCAGGATCTCATCCACCATGGCACCAAAGCCGACGTGACGCTCATCCTGCAGACGCACAATATCGTTATCATCCAGCGAGATCGCCTGTACATCAGGCGTACCGGTCAGCAGCCGCTCCGGCTGGAGCTTTTCACAGCCGAGGCTGACAATCATCACCTCGCCGCCGAAATTGGGATTCAGCGCAAGATTATGAATGGTGCGGATCGGCACGACGGCAGCCGGGGCGTTGATCGCCACGCCGCAGCCATACAGGTGATTCAGCGCGACCACCCCATCCACGTTGGGATAGCGCGGCAGCAGATCGCGTTCAATAAGCTGCACAACATAGTCCACGACGCCCGCCACACAGTGGACGCTGGTGGTAATGCCAAGCAGGTTGCGGGTTCCCACGCTGCCGTCTGCATTGCGATAACCATCAAAGGTATAGCCTTCCAGCGGCGGCAGTTCGGGCGGGACGTTGGTTGCCAGCGGCAGGCTGCTGAGCGGTGGCGCCTCGGGCAGGGCTACCAGCGACTCATCTATCCAGCTGCCGCGCGCGATAGCGCGCAGCGCCGTGCCGATTATTTCGCCATAGCGCAGAATCGGTGCATCCTGAGCGATATCCTCCAGCGCGACTTTATGCCCCTGGGGCACATGCTCAGTCAGCTGCAGCCCGTCGGCAAAGCGTGTGCCCGCGGGCAGGCCCTGGTCGTTGACGACAATCGCAACGTTATCCGCTTCATGAACTTTTATATAGAGTGGTTTTTCTGTAACGGGTCGGTTCATTGCTCACCTTCCGGATAGCCGCACTGTGCATAGCAGTGCGATAAATAGTGGTTCTGGTCACGTCATCAAAGTCAGCCGACTCCAGTATAAGCAGCACGCGCCCGCCAGCGCATTGTGCAACTGTCCGGCTTTTAGTCCGTTTCTCTCCCGCACTTTGGTGGTTTTAACCAAAAGCAAGTGAAGGTGCTCACAAAGCGCTCTTTGACTGTCTGTTTTTTGTGCATTTATGGCGCTGCGATTGGCGTTTCGTGAGCCATCACGCAGCAGGATGTGCATATGCCACAAAATCTTTTTTGTTTTGACTGAATTGTCGTGCTTTCTTCCAGTGTTTCAGCCGCGGGCTGTTTTTATACTGATATCCGTTCTTAGAGGTTTGGTTACCTGTCACGACGCATCAACGTTCGCCATAACAACAATCGCCGTGTTTAACCCGACATCATTCTGATACCCAACGCGATGTGTATGCAGTCAGAGTGAATGTAGCGTTCGCTATATTTCAGGAGTGCATCATGAATAGTTACAGCCAGACGGCAGAGGCGGTGCAGAAACGTACCAACGCCCGCTACTGGATCGTGGTGATGTTATTTATCGTCACCTCATTCAACTACGGCGACCGCGCCACCATTTCCATTGCCGGATCGGCGATGTCCAAAGATATCGGTCTCGACTCTGTCGGGCTGGGCTATATCTTTTCCGCTTTCTCATGGGCCTATGTGATCGGACAGATCCCGGGCGGATGGCTGCTGGATCGCTTTGGATCCAAGCGCGTCTACTTCTGGAGTATTTTCCTCTGGTCGCTGTTTACTCTGCTGCAGGGCTTTGTCGATCTCTTCAGCGGCTTTGGCATTGTGATTTCACTGTTCCTGCTGCGCTTTTTGGTCGGTCTGGCTGAAGCGCCTTCCTTCCCCGGTAACAGCCGTATTGTCGCGGCCTGGTTCCCGGCCCAGGAGCGCGGAACGGCGGTCGCCATCTTTAACTCTGCACAATACTTCGCCACGGTGATCTTTGCGCCCATCATGGGCTGGCTGGTCTCTGAAGTTGGCTGGGCACACGTATTCTGGTTTATGGGCGGTCTCGGCATCATCCTGAGCTTTATCTGGCTCAAAGTGATGCACGATCCCAACAACCACCCCGGCGTGAATAAGGCGGAGCTGGAGTACATGGAGCAGGGCGGCGCGCTGATCAATATGGATGCGAAAAAAGCCGATCGCAAAGTCAGCCGCGGTGAAAAGTGGGATCAGATCAAACAGCTGCTCTCTACCCGCATGATGTGGGGCATCTATCTCGGCCAGTATTGCGTCAACGCGCTGACCTACTTCTTTATTACCTGGTTTCCGGTCTATCTGGTGCAGGCACGCGGTATGTCGATTCTGAAAGCGGGCTTTATCGCTTCCGTGCCGGCGATTTGCGGCTTCCTCGGCGGCGTGCTGGGCGGCGTGATTTCCGACTACCTGATGCGCAAAACCGGCTCACTCAATATTGCCCGTAAAACGCCAATTGTTATCGGCATGCTGCTCTCTATCAGCATGGTGATGTGTAACTACACCGAAACCGAATGGGTTGTGGTGCTGTTCATGGCGCTGGCGTTCTTCGGAAAAGGCATTGGTGCGCTGGGCTGGGCGGTGATGGCCGACACGGCACCGAAAGAGATCAGTGGCCTGAGCGGTGGCCTGTTCAATATGTTCGGCAACTTCTCCGGTATCGTCACGCCTATCGCGATTGGTTACATCATCGCCACCAGCGGATCGTTTGAGGGCGCGCTGGTGTATGTCGGGATCCACGCTTTTGTCGCCGCCTTTAGCTTCCTGTTTATTACCGGTGACATTAAACGCGTTGAACTGAAACCGTATAAGGAGCCGAAATGAGTACGCAAAGTACACCTGTCATCACTGACATGCAGGTGATCCCGGTTGCCGGTTACGACAGTATGCTGCTTAACATTGGCGGCGCGCATAACGCCTGCTTCACGCGCAATATTGTGGTGCTGACCGACAGCGCCGGCCATACCGGACTGGGCGAGGCGCCGGGCGGCGATACGATTTATCAGACGCTGCTGGCGGCAGTACCCCAGGTTAAAGGGCAGCAGATTGCACGTATGAACCGGCTGGTGCAGCAGGTGCATAAGGGCAATCAGTCCGCGGATTTTGACACCTTTGGCAATGGTGCCTGGACCTTCGAACTGCGCGTAAACGCGGTAGCCGCGCTGGAGGCGGCGCTGCTGGATCTGCTGGGGCAGCATCTGGGCGTACCGGTAGCAGAGCTGCTCGGACCGGGCCAGCAGCGCGATGAGGTCACCGTGCTCGGCTATCTGTTTTATATCGGCGATCGTCACAAAACCGATCTGCCGTATCGCAGCGGTGATGCCGCCAGCCACGACTGGTACCGGCTGCGGCATGAGGAGGCGCTGACGCCGGAGGCGGTAGTGCGTCTGGCAGAGGCGGCGCAGGATAAATATGGCTTCAAAGATTTCAAACTCAAAGGCGGCGTGCTGCCGGGTGAAGAGGAGATCGCCTCGGCGGTGGCGCTGAAGCAGCGCTTCCCGGAGGCGCGCATTACCGTCGATCCCAACGGCGCCTGGCATCTGGATGAGGCGATCGGGCTCTGCAAAGGCCTGCAGGATGTGCTGAGCTATGCAGAAGATCCCTGCGGCGCGGAGCAGGGCTACTCCGGTCGTGAAGTGATGGCGGAGTTTCGCCGCGCCACCGGGCTGCCGGTTGCCACCAACATGATCGCGACCAACTGGCGTGAAATGAACCACGCCGTGATGCTCAACGCGGTCGATATTCCGCTGGCCGATCCTCACTTCTGGACCCTGAGCGGCGCAGTGCGCGTGGCGCAGCTCTGCGACGAATGGGGACTCACCTGGGGCTGCCACTCCAATAACCATTTTGATATCTCGCTGGCGATGTTCACCCACGTGGGCGCGGCCGCCCCCGGCAAGCCAACCGCGATTGACACGCACTGGATCTGGCAGGAAGGCGATCAGCGCCTGACGCGCGAGCCGCTGCAGATCCGCAACGGCAAAATTGCCGTGCCGGATAAACCGGGGCTGGGTATTGAGTTGGATCGGGACCGCCTGCAGCAGGCGCACGAACTCTATAAGTCACTGCCGGCCGGCGCGCGCAACGACGCCACCGCGATGCAGTATCTGGTACCCGGCTGGGCATTTGATCGCAAGCGTCCGGCATTTGGGCGCCGTCCTACATAAGGAGCAGGAAATGAGTCAGACCCCTAAAATCATCGCTATGCAGGTTATTCCGGTTGCCGGACACGACAGCATGCTACTCAACCTGAGTGGGGCGCATGCGCCATTTTTTACCCGCAATATTGTGATCATTAAAGATAACGCCGGGCATACCGGCGTGGGTGAGATACCGGGCGGAGAAAAGATCCGTCAGACGCTGGAGGATGCCGCCGCGCTGGTGATCGAAAAAACCGTCGGCGAATATAAAAATATCCTCAACCTGGTGCGGAGCACCTTTGCTGACCGCGATGCCGGCGGGCGCGGCAGCCAGACATTTGACCTGCGCACGACTATCCATGTGGTAACCGGTATCGAAGCGGCGCTGCTCGATTTACTCGGGCAGCATCTGGGCGTAAACGTCGCGTCGCTGCTGGGCGATGGCCAGCAGCGCGACCGCGTCGAGATGCTTGGCTACCTCTTCTATATTGGCGATCGTCGCAAGACCTCGCTCGCCTACCAGAGCCAGGAGAGCGATCCGTGCGACTGGTATCGCCTGCGTCATGAAGAGGCGCTGACGCCAGATGCGGTTGTGCGGCTGGCAGAAGCCGCCTATGAGAAATATGGTTTTAACGATTTCAAACTCAAAGGCGGCGTGCTGCGCGGCGGCGAAGAGGCTGAGGCGGTTACCGCACTCGCCAGACGCTTTCCGGAGGCGCGCATCACGCTCGATCCCAACGGCGCCTGGTCGCTGAATGAGGCCATTCTGCTGGGCAAACAGCTGAAGGGCGTGCTCGCCTATGCAGAAGATCCCTGCGGCGCAGAGCAGGGCTACTCCGGCCGCGAGGTGATGGCGGAGTTCCGCCGCGCCACCGGGCTGCCGACCGCAACCAATATGATCGCCACCGACTGGCGGCAGATGGGCCACACGCTATCGCTGCAGTCGGTGGATATTCCGCTGGCCGATCCGCACTTCTGGACCATGCAGGGTTCCGTGCGCGTGGCGCAGATGTGCCACGACTTTGGCCTCACCTGGGGTTCGCACTCCAATAACCATTTTGATATTTCGCTGGCGATGTTTACCCACGTTGCCGCCGCCGCGCCGGGCGCGATTACCGCTATCGACACCCACTGGATCTGGCAGGAGGGTAATCAGCGCCTGACCAAAGAGCCGTTTGTCATTAAAGGCGGCATGGTACAGGTACCGCAGAAGCCGGGGCTTGGCGTGGAGCTGGATATGGACCAGGTGATGCAGGCAAACGCGCTGTATCAGAAACATGGCCTGGGCGCGCGTGACGACGCTCAGGCGATGCAGTTCCTGGTACCGGACTGGACTTTTGATAATAAGCGTCCCTGCCTGGTGCGCTAACGCTTCAGGCTCCCTGAAAGGGGGCCTGCCGTCATATACAGGAGTAAACAGAATGAGTAATGCCTGGCCAAATACATTTCGCCGCCGCCTGCTGGCAGGAGAGACCCTGATTGGCAGCTGGTGCGCCCTTGCCAGTCCGCTGACTACTGAAGTGCTGGGGCTGGCAGGCTTCGACTGGCTGGTGCTGGACGGTGAACATGCGCCCAACGACATCACCACGTTTGTCCCGCAGCTGATGGCGCTGAAAGGCAGCAGCAGCGCTGCGGTGGTACGTCCGCCGTGCAATGAACCGGTGATCATTAAACGCCTGCTTGATATCGGCTTCTATAACTTCCTGATCCCCTTTGTGGAGACAGAAGAGGAGGCGCGCCGCGCCGTTGCTTCAACCCGCTATCCGCCAGCGGGCATCCGCGGCGTGTCAGTTTCACACCGCAGCAATATGTACGGCACGCTGCCGGACTATAACGCCACGATTAACGACAACATTACGCTGATGGTGCAAATCGAAACGCAGCAGGCGGTGGACAACATTGATGCGATTGCCGCCGTTGACGGCGTGGACGGGATTTTTGTCGGTCCGGGCGATCTCTCAGCCGCGCTGGGCTATCTGGGCCAGCCTGCGCATCCTGAGGTGCTGAAAGTTATTCAGTACCTGTTTGAACGCGCCAAAGCCGCAGGCAAGCCGTGCGGCATTCTGGCACCGGTAGAGGCGGACGCGCGGCGCTATCTGGAATGGGGCGCCACCTTTGTTGCCGTCGGCAGCGATCTCGGGGTTTTCCGCAACGCCACGCAGGCGCTGTGCAACAAATTTAAACTGTAACGCAGAAAGGGGAAGGCAATGAAAATTGGATTTATCGGCCTCGGTATTATGGGCAAACCGATGAGTAAAAACCTGGTCAAAGCGGGTTACACGCTGGTGGTGCGCGATCACAATGCAGGCAATGAGGCGGAGCTGGCCGAACTGGGTGCGACGATAGCAAAAACGCCCAAAGAGGTGGCAGAACAGGTGGATGTGGTGATCACCATGGTGCCTAACTCGCCGCAGGTGCAGGAAGTCTGCCTGGGCGCGGACGGCATCATTGAAGGTGCAAAACCTGGCCTGATTGTGATTGATATGAGTTCTATCGCCCCGCTGGCCAGTCGTGAGATCCACGACGCGCTGGCAGAAAAAGGGATCCGTATGCTTGATGCGCCGGTCAGCGGCGGTGAGCCAAAAGCGATCGAGGGCACACTGTCGGTGATGGTGGGTGGCGATAAAGCGATCTTCGACCAATGCTTTGAGATTATGAAAGCGATGGCGGGTTCGGTGGTGCATACCGGTGATATCGGCGCCGGCAACGTGACCAAGCTGGCAAATCAGGTGATTGTGGCGCTGAACATCGCAGCGATGTCTGAAGCGCTCTCTCTGGCAACCAAGGCGGGCGTGAATCCGGAGCTGGTTTATCAGGCGATCCGCGGCGGCCTGGCGGGCAGCACCGTGCTTGATGCCAAAGCACCCATGGTGCTGGATCGCAACTTCAAACCTGGTTTCCGTATCGACCTGCATATCAAAGATTTAGCCAATGCGCTGGATACGTCACACGGCATTGGCGCACATCTGCCGCTGACGGCCGCGGTGATGGAGATGATGCAGGCGCTGAAAACCAGCGGTCAGGGCTCCGCCGACCACAGCGCGCTGGCTTGCTATTATGAGAAGTTAGCGCAGGTTGAGATCGCCCGGTAAAGCCGCTCTCCGGCGTCTGCGGAGGCCGGAGAACAGGCTGCGTGAGCAAAGCAGCATACCGTTACGTTACCCATCGCGCCTGGATTGCCTATGAAAATTGTCATCGCACCCGATTCATATAAAGAGAGTCTGTCTGCCCTGGATGTGGCTGCCGCAATTGAAGCGGGTTTCCGCGAGGTTTTCCCGGCCGCCGAGTATGTCAAAATCCCGGTTGCCGACGGCGGCGAGGGCACCGTTGAGGCTATGGTAGCCGCCACCAGCGGTACGCTTGTCCGGCTGACCGCAACCGGCCCGCTGGGCGAGCCCGTGGCGGCGTTTTATGGTCTATCGGGGGATGAGCGCACCGCGTTTATTGAGATGGCTGCCGCCAGCGGCCTGGAACTTGTGCCGGTGGCGCAGCGCAATGCGCTGATCACCACGTCGTGGGGCACCGGTGAGCTGATTAAAAACGCGCTCGATCGCGGCGTAGAGCACATCATCATTGGCATAGGCGGCAGCGCCACCAACGATGGCGGCGCCGGAATGATACAGGCGCTGGGCGCCCGGCTGCTGGACAGTACCGGCCGCGATCTGGCGCCGGGCGGCGCGGCGCTGGCGCAGCTGGCGCAGATCGATATCAGCGGAGTGGATGCGCGAATCAAAGCGTGCCGCTTTGAGGTCGCCTGCGATGTTACCAATCCGCTGACCGGGGAAAAAGGCGCCTCGGCGGTGTTTGGCCCGCAGAAGGGCGCCACTCCGGCGCAGATCGCGCAGCTGGATCGGGCGCTGGCCCACTACGCTTCGCTTATTCAGCGCGATCTGGATATCGACGTGCTGCATATTGCAGGCGGCGGTGCGGCGGGCGGTATGGGGGCGGCGCTGCACGCATTCTGTCAGGCTGAGCTGCGCAGCGGCATTGAGATTGTGACGGAGGCGCTCGGGCTGGCGGAGCAGGTCAGAGATGCCGATCTGGTGATCACGGGGGAAGGGCGCATCGACAGTCAGTCTGTGAATGGCAAGGTGCCGATCGGCGTGGCGCGGGTTGCCAAACAGTTTAATAAGCCGGTGATTGGTATCGCCGGCAGCCTGACCTCTGACGTGGGGGTTGTACACGCTCACGGCCTTGATGCGGTCTACAGCGTACTGTTCAGTATCTGTTCTCTGGAAGAGGCGCTGGCCAGCGCGGAACAGAATGTGCGCATGACGGCGCGTAACGTTGCGGCAGCCATCAGGATAGGTAAAGGGCTGTAGGCCGGATCGCGATGCGCGGCGGCTGAGGCCGGTATGGGCGCCGCCGTAAAGATCGTTCTGGCACGTTATTTTACGCCAGCGCCAGCCGCTTACGCGCCTCGCGCGCAACGTTGGCCATCTCATCACTCAGCTCCAGCAGTTCCGGCTCCAGCGCGGCAATATCACTCGCCTGGTGCAGGCTGCCTTCCAGCTGCTGGCAGAGCTGTTTCAGGCGGGGGACTCCGCTGTAACTGGCGCTGCCGTGCAGCTTATGAATAATTTCACGCAGCCTGTTTACGTCACCTTCAGCCATACAGTGCGCCACGCGCGCCTCCACCTCAGGCAGGAAATCGAGCAGCATCTGTAGCAGATCGCGCGCCAGCGCCGGTTTGCCGGCCGCCTGACGCAGCGCCAGTGACCAGTCAAGCGAGACGGCAACCCCCGCCGCGGGCGGCTGAGAGGCGGGCGCAACCGGCAGATAGCGCTGCAGCAGCTGAGCCAGACGGGTTTCATCAATGGGTTTTGCCAGATAGTCATTCATGCCGGCGGCAATCAGCTGCTCGCGCTCGCCATCCAGCGCGTGCGCCGTTACCGCAACGATTGGCGTGCTGGCGTGCAGCGGCAGGCGCCGGATAATCTCGCTGGCCTGAATACCGTCGATGTCGGGCATCTGTATATCCATCAGGATCACATCCAGCCGCTGCTGCTGCGCGGCGCGGATAGCCTGCTCTGCGTTGTCACACAGAATGATATTTTCAACCTGCTCCTCCAGCAGCGCGCCGATAAGCCGGAGGTTAGCCGGGTTGTCATCCACCGCCATCACCGTCAGCGGCTGACGCGGCAGCGGGGAGATCAGGCGGTGCTGACGGCTGCCGATATCCAGCAGCAGCGGGATAAAGCGCGTCAGCGAAACCGGTTTTGCGATACAGCCGGCAATGCCCCGCGCACGCAGATCGTCGGCAAACAGCATCATCTCGCTCGGCAGCGCCAGCAGTACGGCATCCGCGCGATCGCACAGCTGCTGGATCTCCGTATCGGTCAGCGTTGCCGGGTGCGGCTTAGCGACCGGCATGCCCAGCAGCAGCAGGGGATAGTGGCGTTCCGGCAGCGCAGCCAGGCTGGGATAATATTCTACCCTGAGCGGCGTGATACTCAGCATCTCCTGCACGACGCGCGCCACCGCCGGATGGGGCTCGACATAGGCCAGCGTTGTGGCGTGCAGGTCATCCAGCACGCGCGGAATGGTGGGGGCGTTCGGGTTAAGATTGAGCCGGACGCGCACCCGGAAAACCGACCCCCGATCGGGCTGGCTGTGAAAAGCGATTTCGCCGCCCATCTCCTGCACCAGCTTCTGGGTGATCACCAGCCCAAGACCCGTGCCGCCGTGCCGGCGGGTAATACTGGCATCCGCCTGGCGAAACGCCTGAAACAGCTGCGGCTGCTGCATTTCCGGAATGCCGATGCCGGTGTCATGCACCTGAATCTCCAGTTCCGCCTGCGTGGCGCTGAGATGCTGCAGCTCAACGCGCAGGTCGATATGCCCCTGCTCGGTAAACTTGATGGCGTTACCAATCAGGTTGATCAGGATCTGCTGCAGCCGCAGCGGATCGCCGATAACGTTGTCAGGCACGCTGTTTTGCAGGCAGACGGTGATCTCCAGCCCTTTCTCATGCGCGGAGGGCGCCAGCAGCACCAGCGTCTCATCCAGCGTGGCGCGCAGCGGAAAAGGAATCGATTCCAGCACCAGCTTGCCCGATTCCAGACGCGAGAAATCCAGCACATCATTGATGATGCTCAGCAGATTATTGGCGGAGCGCTCAATCGTACTCATATAGTCGCGCTGGCTGGTGCTCAGGCTGGTTTTCAGCATCTGGCGGCTGAAGCCGATCACGCCATTGAGCGGCGTGCGCAGCTCGTGAGACATGTTTGCCAGAAACTCGGATTTAATGCGGGCCGCCTCCTGAGCGCGTTTCTTTGCCAGATCCAGCTCGACGTTCTGAATCTCCAGCTGCTCCAGCGTTTCGCGCAGATCCCAGGTGGCCTGGTCGATATTTTGCTGCATCTCTTCATGGTAGGCGGTCAGCGACATCGCCATCGCGTTGATGCCGTTTTTCAACATGCTGAGCTCGCCCAGCATATAGCCCTCCACCCGGCTGTCGAGCTGGCCGCGCCGGATGCGATCCACGGTAGCAACCATATTGCGTATCGGGCCGGTCACATCGCGCATCAGACGATAGGCGAACAGCATGGCGAGGCAGAGGCAGAACAGCAGCAGCAGCGTGGCGACAAATACCTCTTTATACTGCGCCAGCCGGACCGACTGCAGATCCAGCTCAATGGCGACATAGCCCAGGGGATTACCGTCGGGTTTGGTCTGTTCATCCGGCTGCTCATCGGCGGAGTAGCGTTCAGAGATAATCGGCGTGCGCAGCACCAGCAGATTGCCCTGGCGTTCATGCGTTACGCCCTCGCGCAGCTGCGTCATATCCTCTTTTTGCAGCAGCGCCAGGTTCTGCTTGCTGTTGGATGTGGCGTAAACGCGATTCTGGTTGTCGAAAACCGTAATGGCACGGACAATATCGGAATGGCGCCGGTGCAGCAGGCTGACCAGCTCGTGGATCGCATCGCGATCGTGCCAGCTCATCCCATACTCACTGGATACCGCCAGCGGTTCGATAATATTTGCGCCGGCGTCGTAGACCTGGCGCTGCAGTTCGTTGTAGCGGTGGACGACAAAAAAGGTGCTGAGCAGCAGACCAATCAGCAGCGTTGGCGCCAGTATTAAAATCATCATCCGCGCCCGCAGGCTGTATTTGGTCATCACAATGCCCTGGCGATAGCCGTGTCCCTGTGCACGCGTCGTGGCGGGCGGCACAACCTGATTAAAAGAGAATACAATTACTATGGCGCAATTTTACGCCGCAAAACAGCGGCCGACGACAAAGCAGCGGATCGCCGTCACGGTCGATGAGCTCGATCCGTTCGGCCAGGGCGTGGCACGCTATCAGGGGAAAACCCTGTTTATCAGCGGTGCGCTGCCGGGCGAACAGGCAGAGGTTACGCTGCTGGAAGATAAACGGCAGTTTGCCCGCGGTAAAGCGATAAAGATCGCACAGCCCAGTCCGCAGCGGGAAATTCCGCGCTGCCGCCATTTTGGCGTCTGCGGTGGCTGCCAGCAGCAGCACGCCGCCGTTGCACTGCAGGAGAGCAGCAAGGCGCACGCGCTGAGCCGCCTGCTGAGCCGCGACGCCGCTTCTCCGGTGGCCGTTGAGGAGATTATCCGCGGGAATAGCTGGGGCTATCGCCGGCGCGCCCGGCTCGGACTGCAGTGGCAGCCGAAACAGCAGCGGCTGGTGATGGGGTTTCGTCAGGCGGCCAGTCATGCGCTGGTGCCCCTGCAGCAGTGCCCTGTTTTGGTGCCCGAACTTGAAGCATTGCTGCAGCCGCTGCACCACTGCCTGAGCGCGCTGCAGGGGGTAAGGCGGCTGGGGCATGTAGAGCTGGTGCTGGCAGACAACGGCCCGCTGATGGTGCTGCGTCATCTCGACGCGCTTTCTGCGCGCGATCGCGCAGACCTGGAACGCTTTTCGCATCAGCACTCGCTGATGCTGTATCTGGCTGACGGCAGCGATGAGCTGCAGGCGATTAACAGCAGCGAGCCCTACTACCGCTCGCAGGATTTAACGCTAACCTTTAGTCCACAGGACTTTATTCAGGTTAACGATCGCGTTAATCAGCAGATGGTGGCAACAGCGCTGGCGTGGCTCGATCTGCAATCCGATGACAGCCTGCTGGATCTTTTCTGCGGCATGGGGAACTTCACCCTGCCGGCAGGGAAATCTGTACAAAATGTTGTAGGTGTGGAGGGGGTTGCAGCATTAGTTAAGCAGGCAGAGTATAATGCCGCGCTTAACAATCTAAGCAATGTACGCTTTTTCCAGCATAATCTGGAAGAGGATGTTTCGCGTCAGCCCTGGGCGGCGCAGGGATTTAATAAGGTGTTACTGGATCCGGCGCGAGCCGGGGCGGCGGGCGTGATGTCGCATATTGTTAAACTTGCGCCGGAACGTGTGGTCTATGTTTCCTGTAACCCGGTGACACTTGCGCGCGACAGTCAGGTACTGCTGGCCGCGGGCTACCATCTGGAAAGGGTCGCGATGCTGGATATGTTCCCACATACCAGTCATCTCGAATCCATGGTGTTGTTCAGCAAAACATAAGCGACAGTTATGTCGCTGTGGCAGGAGAGGATATGGTTGCGGTCAGAAGTGCGCATTTAAATACGGCAGGGGAGTTTGCCCTCGATCAGTGGATTGCCAGCCTGACGATTAGCAATCCCCAATCCTGTGAGCGACTGGCAGAGACCTGGCGCTACTGTGAAGCCGAAACGCGCGAGCACCCCGATCAGACTCTGCTGCTGTGGCGCGGTATTGAGATGGTGGAAATCCTCACCATGCTCAGTATGGATTGCGATAGCCTGTGCGCGGCGCTGCTGTTTCCGCTGGCCAACGCAGAGGTGGTCAGTGAGGAGAAGCTGGAGCAGGCGTTTGGCAAAGGGATTGTCTCCCTGGTGCACGGCGTACGCGACATGGATGCCATTCGCCAGCTGAAAGCGATTCATAATGACTCTATGGCTTCAGCCCAGGTGGATAATGTCCGCCGTATGCTGCTTGCGATGGTGGAAGATTTCCGCTGCGTGGTCATCAAGCTGGCCGAGCGGATTGCGCATCTGCGTGAGATGAAAGATGCGCCAGAAGATGAACGCGTGCTGGCGGCAAAAGAGAGCACGAACATCTATGCGCCGCTGGCTAACCGGCTCGGTATCGGCCAGCTGAAGTGGGAGCTCGAAGATTACTGCTTCCGCTATCTGCATCCGGATGAATATAAACGCATCGCGAAGCTGCTGCATGAACGGCGCATCGATCGTGAACAATATATCGACAACTTCGTGACCAACCTGCGTCAGGAGATGCAGAAAGAGGGCGTGCGGGCGGAAGTCTACGGGCGGCCGAAACATATCTACAGCATCTGGCGCAAGATGCAGAAAAAGTCGCTGGCGTTTGATGAGCTGTTCGACGTGCGCGCGGTGCGCATCGTGGCAGAGCGTTTGCAGGACTGCTATGGCGCACTCGGTACGGTACACACCCTCTACCGGCATCTGCCGAGCGAATTTGACGATTATGTCGCGAACCCCAAGCCCAACGGCTACCAGTCCATTCATACCGTGGTGCTGGGACCGCAGGGCAAAACCGTTGAGATTCAGATCCGCACCCGCCAGATGCATGAAGATGCCGAACTTGGCGTGGCGGCGCACTGGAAATATAAAGAGGGTCCGGGCGTCAGCAACTCGCGCGGGGCTGCCGGACACGAAGAGCGTATCGCCTGGCTGCGCAAGCTGATTACCTGGCAGGAAGAGATGGCGGATTCCGGTGAAATGCTGGAAGAGGTTCGCAGTCAGGTCTTCGACGATCGCGTTTACGTCTTTACGCCAAAAGGCGATGTGGTGGATCTGCCCGCCGGCTCCACGCCGCTCGACTTTGCCTATCACATTCACAGCGATATTGGTCATCGCTGTATCGGGGCGAAGATCAGCGGGCGCATTGTGCCTTTTACCTATCAGCTGCAGATGGGCGATCAGATCGAGATCATCACCCAGAAGCAGCCTAATCCCAGTCGTGACTGGCTCAACCCGAATCTGGGCTACATCACGACCAGCCGCGGGCGCTCCAAGGTACACGCCTGGTTCCGTAAGCAGGATCGCGATAAAAATATCGTGGCGGGCCGCCAGATCCTCGATAACGAGCTGAGCCAGCTCGATATCAGCATGCGCGAGGCGGAGAAGATCCTGCTGCCGCGCTACAACGTTGGCTCGCAGGATGAGCTGCTGGCGATGATTGGCGGCGGCGATATTCGTCTCAATCAGATGATCAACTTCCTGCAGGCAAAGCTCAATAAGCCGAGCGCTGAAGAGGAAGATCGCGAAGCGCTGCGTCAGCTGACGCAGAAGTCGCATCACGCCTCAAACGCCCGTAAAGAGAGCGGTCGCGTGGTGGTGGAGGGGGTGGGAAACCTGATGCATCACATTGCCCGCTGCTGCCAGCCTATTCCCGGCGACGATATCACCGGCTTTATTACTCAGGGACGCGGCATCTCGATTCACCGCGCCGACTGCGATCAGCTGAGTGAACTGATCTCCCATGCGCCGGAGCGTATCGTTGATGCCGTCTGGGGAGAGAGCTACTCCAGCGGCTATTCGCTGGTGGTGCGCGTTACCGCCAACGACCGCAGCGGACTGCTGCGTGATATCACGACCATACTGGCGAATGAAAAGGTCAATGTACTGGGCGTCTCCAGCCGCAGCGATACCAGAAAACAGCTGGCGACCATTGATATGGATATTGAGATCTACAACCAGCAGGTGCTGGGGCGCGTGCTGGCGCGGCTTAATCAGGTGCCGGATATTATTGACGCGCGTCGTCTGAATTAACGCGCAGCCGGCACTGGCCCGCTGCTCTTCAGGGTCGCCTTTTACGGCGGCCCTTTTTATACCGTTGTTTGAGGATTTTTCATGACTGCCCTGAACCGTCTGCTTAGCCTGATGCAAACCCTGCGCGATCCGGCGCGCGGCTGCCCGTGGGATCGCCAGCAGACCTTTGCCACTATTGCTCCCTATACGCTGGAAGAGACTTACGAAGTGCTTGACGCTATCCAGCGGGAAGACTTTACCGACCTGCGTGATGAGCTGGGCGATCTGCTGTTTCAGATTGTGTTTTATGCCCGTATGGCGGAGGAGGAGGGGCGTTTTAACTTCGACGATATCTGCAACGCAATCAGCGACAAGCTTGAACGCCGTCACCCGCATATCTTTGGCAGCGCTGAGGCTGAGAGCGCCGCAGAGGTGCTGCAGAACTGGGAAGCGATCAAACAGGATGAACGCGCGGCGAAAGCGCAGCACTCGGCGCTGGATGATATTCCGCGCGCGCTGCCGGCGCTGATGCGGGCGCATAAAATCCAGAAGCGCTGCAGCAGCGTGGGCTTTGACTGGGAGAGCCTCGGACCGGTGCTGGATAAGGTGCATGAGGAGATTGATGAAGTCATGCATGAAGCGCAGCAGGCCACTGTCGACAGCGACAAGCTGGAGGAGGAGATTGGCGATCTGCTGTTCGCAACGGTCAATCTGTCACGCCACCTCGGCAGCAAAGCGGAAATCGCGCTGCAGAAAGCCAACGACAAATTTGAACGCCGCTTTCGCCATGTGGAGCAGATTATTACCGCGCAGGGATTAAGTATGCCTGCGGCGACGCTGGAGCAGATGGAAGCGGCGTGGCAGCAGGTAAAACTGAGCGAGAACAATCACTAATCTGTCCGGCGTCATGCTGCTGTTTATTCCAGCAGTGCGCATAATTCAGCCGCTTGCGCTTACTCGATTCAGCCATCCAGCAACTTTGTGACATGCGTCAACATTTTATGTCTGGCTATCCGCTATGTTAGCCGCTGCACGGCGCGGGAGGATGGTGTGATTCATCAATTGTGGCTGGGGACGACTTCGGGTATACTGCTTTCCCGTCCTGGTTATTCCATCGTCTTTAAACCTAAACTCTCAGGTTCAGCATGACAACGAATTATATTTTTGTGACCGGCGGGGTCGTTTCCTCTCTGGGCAAAGGCATTGCCGCAGCCTCCCTCGCAGCTATCCTCGAAGCACGTGGTCTGAATGTGACCATCATGAAACTCGATCCGTATATCAACGTTGATCCGGGTACCATGAGCCCGACACAGCATGGTGAAGTATTTGTCACCGATGACGGGGCCGAAACCGATCTGGATTTAGGTCACTACGAGCGCTTCATTCGTACCAAAATGTCGCGTCGTAACAACTTTACGACCGGTCGTATCTACTCAGAAGTGCTGCGCAAAGAGCGTCGCGGCGACTATCTGGGCGCCACGATTCAGGTGATCCCTCACATTACCAATGCCATCAAAGAGCGCATCATCGAAGGTGGCGAAGGTCATGATGTCGTGCTGGTTGAGATCGGTGGCACCGTGGGCGATATCGAATCCCTGCCGTTCCTGGAAGCGATTCGCCAGATGGCGGTAGACGTGGGCCGTGAACACACCATGTATATGCACCTGACGCTGGTGCCCTATATGGCGGCAGCGGGTGAAGTGAAAACCAAGCCTACTCAGCACTCGGTTAAAGAGCTGCTGTCGATTGGTATTCAGCCAGATGTGCTGATCTGCCGCTCCGATCGCGCTGTACCTGCTAACGAGCGAGCGAAAATTGCGCTGTTCTGCAACGTGCCGGAAAAAGCGGTTATCTCGCTGAAAGATGTCGATTCCATCTATAAAATCCCGGGCCTGCTGAAGTCGCAGGGTCTGGATGACTATATCTGTAAACGCTTTAATCTGAACGCGCCGGAAGCTAACCTTGCCGAGTGGGAGCAGGTTATCTATGAAGAAGCGAATCCGGGCGGGGAAGTGACTATCGGTATGGTCGGCAAATATGTTGAGCTGCCGGACGCCTATAAGTCAGTAATTGAAGCCCTTAAGCACGGTGGTCTGAAAAACCGCGTAACCGTTAACATCAAGCTGATCGATTCACAAGATGTCGAGACGCGCGGCGTGGAGATCCTCAAAGATCTCGATGCGATTCTCATCCCCGGCGGTTTCGGCTACCGCGGCGTGGAAGGCAAGCTGATGACGGCGCAGTACGCGCGTGAAAATAACATCCCGTACCTTGGCATCTGCCTCGGCATGCAGATTGCGCTGATGGAGTTCGCACGCAATGTGGCCGGGATGGAAGGCGCCAACTCCACCGAATTTGTGCCAGACTGTAAATACCCGGTTGTCGCGCTGATCACTGAATGGCGCGATGAGCATGGCAACGTTGAGCAGCGTACTGAGCAGAGCGATCTGGGCGGCACCATGCGTCTGGGTAGCCAGCAGTGTCAGCTGACGCCGGAAAGTAAAGTGCGCCAGCTCTACGGTTCTGATGTGATTACCGAGCGCCACCGTCACCGTTATGAAGTCAACAATCTGCTGCTGAAGCCGATTGAAGCGGCGGGTCTGCATATTGCGGGCCGTTCCGGCGACGATCAACTGGTTGAGATTATTGAAATCCCGAACCATCCGTGGTTTGTGGCCTGCCAGTTCCATCCGGAGTTCACGTCGACACCGCGTGATGGTCATCCGCTGTTTGCCGGCTTTGTGAAAGCCGCGCAGGAGCACCAGAAGCGTTTAGCGAAGTAAGAGTTTACGAACAACGCGCGAACTTTTCGCGCGTTGTTTGTCTTAGGATTGACTAACTTGTACTGAGGAAAATCGAATGTCCAAAATCGTTAAAGTCATTGGTCGCGAAATCATCGACTCCCGTGGCAACCCGACTGTAGAAGCAGAAGTGCATCTGGAAGGCGGTTTCGTTGGTCTGGCGGCGGCTCCATCAGGCGCTTCTACCGGTTCACGTGAAGCACTGGAGCTGCGCGACGGTGATAAGTCTCGCTTCCTGGGCAAAGGCGTAACCAAAGCGGTTGCTGCGGTTAACGGCCCAATCGCTGACGCGGTAAAAGGCAAAGATGCCAAAGACCAGGCGAACATCGATAAGATCATGATCGAGCTGGACGGTACTGATAACAAATCCAACTTCGGTGCAAACGCCATTCTGGCTGTTTCTCTGGCCGCAGCGAAAGCTGCTGCAGCATCAAAAGGCCTGCCGCTCTACGCACACATTGCTGAGCTGAACGGCACCCCAGGCAAATACTCTATGCCGCTGCCAATGATGAACATCATCAACGGCGGTGAGCACGCGGATAACAACGTAGATATCCAGGAGTTCATGATTCAGCCTGTGGGCGCGAAAAATATCAAAGAAGCCATCCGTATGGGTTCTGAAGTATTCCACAACCTGGCTAAAGTGCTGAAAGCCAAAGGCATGAGCACGGCAGTCGGTGACGAAGGTGGCTATGCGCCAAATCTCGGCTCTAACGCGGAAGCGCTGGCCGTTATCGCTGAAGCGGTAAAAGCAGCGGGCTATGAGCTGGGTAAAGATATCACCCTGGCGATGGACTGTGCCGCATCTGAATTCTATAAAGATGGCAAATATGTTCTGGCTGGCGAAGGCAATAAAGCGTTCTCTTCCGAAGAGTTCACTCACTTCCTGGAAGATCTGACCAAACAGTACCCAATCGTTTCTATCGAAGATGGTCTCGATGAGTCTGACTGGAACGGCTTCGCTTACCAGACCAAAGTGCTGGGCGACAAAATCCAGCTGGTGGGCGACGATCTGTTTGTCACCAATACCAAAATCCTGAAGGAAGGTATTGATAAAGGCATCGCGAACTCTATCCTGATCAAATTCAACCAGATCGGCTCTCTGACCGAAACGCTGGCTGCGATCAAGATGGCGAAAGATGCGGGCTACACGGCCGTTATTTCTCACCGTTCAGGCGAGACAGAAGATGCAACTATCGCTGACCTGGCGGTAGGTACTGCAGCTGGCCAGATCAAAACCGGTTCCATGAGCCGTTCTGACCGCGTGGCTAAATACAACCAGCTGATTCGTATCGAAGAAGCGCTGGGTGAAAAAGCGCCGTTCAACGGTCTGAAAGAAGTGAAAGGCCAGGCGTAATTGCCCGCCGGTGCTGCTCTGTGCAGCACGTTTTGCCTGAAGCCCCGCCCTGTGCGGGGCTTTTTGTTTTTCAGGGCACAAAGCGGCTGTGAAGCCGCAGTAAAAATCTGCCATAATCTGCGCCCCGAATGAGAGACGTGAGTGAAAAATGTTCTACCCGATTAACGAAATGTTCCAGACGCTGCAGGGCGAAGGGTTTTATACCGGCGTGCCGGCCATCTTTATCCGCTTACAGGGATGTCCGGTGGGATGCAGCTGGTGTGATACCAAACATACCTGGGAGAAGCGCGCGGATCGGGAGACCTCACTGGGTGACATTCTGGTAAAAACCGTGGAGAGCGATGCCTGGGGAAGTGCAGACGCGGCCACGCTGATTGAGACCATCGCCCGGCAGGGCTGGAGCGCGCGCCACGTGGTGATCACCGGCGGCGAACCGGCAATTTTTGACCTGCGTCCGCTGACGGAGGGTCTGGAAGCGCACGGGTTCCAGTGTCAGATCGAGACCAGCGGCACCCATGAGGTGCACTGCTCTGCGGCAACCTGGGTTACGGTTTCACCTAAGGTGAATATGCGCGGAGGCTACGATGTGCTGCTGCAGGCGCTGACGCGCGCGGATGAGATCAAGCATCCGGTGGCGCGCGAGCGTGACGTTGAGGCGCTTGATGAGCTGCTGGCGGAGTTGCATGACGATAAACCGCGTATTGTGGCGCTGCAGCCAATCAGCCGCGGCGATGCCGCAACCCGGCTCTGTATTGAAACCTGCATCGCCCGTAACTGGCGGCTCTCCATGCAGACGCACAAGTACCTGAATATCGCCTGATTAACGGCAGGGCGCGCCATTCATGGCGCCCGTGTTGAAATCGAATATTGCCGTAGGGGCGCCATTGATGGCGCCCGTGTTGAAATTGCATATCGGCCAGGGGCGCATGAATGCGTCCCCTACGCAAATACCGGCAGGTGCGCCATTCATGGCGCCCGGATGTGAAATCGAATATAACCGTAGGGGCGCCATTGATGGCGCCCGTGTTGGAATTGCATATCGGCCAGGGGCGCATGAATGCGCCCCCTACGCAAATACCGGCAGGTGCGCCATTCATGGCGCCCGGATATGAATCGAATATTACCGCAGGGGCGCCATTGATGGCGCCCGGATGGAAATCGAATATTACCGCAGGGGCGCCATTCATGGCGCCCGTGTTGAAATCGAATATTGCCGTAGGGGCGCCATTCATGGCGCCCGTGTTGAAATCGAATATTACCGTAGGGGCGCCATTGATGGCGCCCGTGTTGGAATCGCATATTACCGCAGGGGCGCCATTGATGGCGCCCGTGTTGAAATCGAATATTGCCGTAGGGGCGCCATTTATGGCGCCCGGGTAGGAATCAAATATTACCGTAGGGGCGCCATTCATGGCGCCCGTGTTGAAATTGCATATCGGCCAGGGGCGCATGAATGCGCCCCCTGGGCAAATACCGGCAAGTGCGCCATTCATGGCGCCCGCGTCAGCTACTGCTTCGCTTTATACGCATCGAATGCCTGCTTAATCTCTGCTCTGGCCTTAGCGGCATCTTCAAAACCGTTAAGCTCGACCTTCTTACGGCCATCCGGTAACTGTTTATACACCCGGAAAAAGGCTTCCAGCCGCTGCTGCTCGATTCGCGGCAGATCGCTTATCTCTTTAATATCATCATAGGTTGGATCAATTTTGCTGGCGGGCACGGCGACAATCTTGTCATCCACCTCACCGCCATCAATCATCTTTAGCACGCCAATCGCACGCAGCTTAATCAGAGTACCAGGCTGTAACGGCGCCCGGGCGTAAAAAATTACATCCAGCGGATCGTTATCGCCACCCAGCGACTGCGTCAGCGAACCGTAGTTGGCCGGATAGGCGACCGGCATAGACTGAAAGCGGTCAGCCACGATAAACCCGGTTTTCGCATCGGTTTCATATTTGATCGTTCCGCCTGCCGGAATTTCTGTCACCGCATAAAACTCCGCCGGCATACTCTCCGGCTGGGGAAAATCAAGCACGTTTTGCGCCTGAACGGCAGCAGAGGCAGAGATAAAAAAAGCAAGCAGAGAAAGGTGTTTCACAAGGTTCATTGTTGATTCTCTTGATCTTTAACAGAGGAGACAACAACGTAGAGCGGAATTGTTACAAAGAGATGAATCAGTCGTAACGGGCTATCTGAAGATTCATACAGCTATCACAACGTTGCAGAGAACCGGATCCGTGGTGCCACGCTGCAGGAAGGCGGCAACCGCGTTCATCCCCAAAGACCTACATGAGTAAGCAATTGGGATGGAGAAGGGCAGCCAGCGCGCCTGCAGCGTGGAGGAGGCCGGACTGGTCAGCCGCGGTAGACGCAGCCTGCCGTACAGGTCTCTTTGATCATAACCGCGCTCAGCACCGGCAGTACCGGCTTAAGCTCATCCCAGATCCATTTCGCCAGCACTTCACTGGTGGGATTCTCCAGACCCGGAATATCGTTCAGGTAGTGATGATCCAGTCGCTCATAAAGCGGACTGAAAATCGCTTTCAGTTCAGCAAAATCCATGACCCAGCCGGTATACGCATCCACTTCACCGGTTATTTCCAGTCGCACCAGAAAGGAGTGGCCGTGCAGACGACCGCATTTGTGCCCTTCAGGCACGTGAGGTAAGCGGTGAGCCGCTTCAAACTGGAACTCTTTAAACAGCGTGGTAGACATAATGACTCTCAGACGGAAAAACCGCTGAAGTCTACCTGAAAAGCAGATTTTTCGCACCCGTGAGGGTGCAAAAGCGCATTTAACGCTATCCGCTCCCGCGTCTGGAGATAAAACCCATATTTAACAAAGGGATAATTTACCACTTTTGGCGGTTAGTGATACCCGAAAAACCGCTTAGTCATTTTGGTTATTTAATATGTCGAACCCTTATTTAATCGTTAATATACAGCTCGGTAACCTACCTCCTCTTCCACCGCTTCTCGGTCCGGACTTCTGACACTGGAATTTTTAACGCGATGACGACTCAGGCACCCCCAGGCTCCATGCTGCCGCTCTCTCCGGAGCAACTTGCGCGCTTACAGGCGGCGACCACGGAATTTAATACGACTCAGCTTGCCTGGCTTTCGGGCTACTTCTGGGGCATGGTCAACCAGACCCCTGGCGCGGTGGCGACACCTGCTGCTCCGCCAGCGGAAATCCCGGGCGTCACGCTGATTTCAGCCTCGCAAACCGGCAACGCGCGTCGCCTGGCAGAACAGCTGCGAGATGATCTGCTGGCAGCGAAGCTGAACGTGAATCTGGTTAACGCCGGCGACTATAAGTTCAAGCAGATTGGCCAGGAAAAGCTGCTGGTCATCGTCACCTCAACCCAGGGCGAAGGGGAACCACCGGAAGAGGCGGTTGCGCTGCATAAATTCCTGCTGTCGAAGAAAGCACCGAAAATGGATGGCGCGGCGTTTGCCGTGTTTGGTCTTGGCGACACCTCTTACGAATTTTTCAGCCAGGCGGGCAAAGATTTCGATAGCCGTCTGGCCGAGCTGGGCGCAGAGCGCCTGCTGGATCGCGTCGATGCGGACGTTGAATATAGCGAGCTGGCCAGCGCCTGGCGCCTGCAGCTGACCGATCTGCTGAAAGCGCGCGTGCCGGTCGCCCCTGCGGCGCAGATAGCAGCCAGCAGCGCCGGCAGCGTCAACCTGGTTGACAGCAGCCCTTATACGAAAGAGCTGCCGCTCACCGCCAGCTTTGCGCTGAATCAGAAAATCACCGGCCGCCTCTCTGATAAAGATGTGCGTCACATTGAGATCGATCTCGGTGATTCCGGCCTGCGTTATCAGCCGGGTGACGCGCTGGGCGTCTGGTATGAGAATGATGCAGAGCTGGTAGAGGAGCTGCTGCAGCTGGTGTGGCTGAAAGGCGATGAGCAGGTGACGGTGCAGGGCAAAACGCTGCCGCTGGCTGAAGCGCTGCAGACGCAGTTTGAACTCACGGTCAACACGCCGCAGATAGTGGAGCGCTATGCTGCGCTGTCGCGCAATGAGGCGCTGCTGGCGCTGACGGAAGATAAGCAGAAGCTGCAGAGCTATGCCCAGAGCTTCCCGATTGTGGATATGGTGCGCCAGGCTCCCACCGAACTGAATGCTGAGCAGCTGACAGGATTACTGCGCCCGCTGACGCCGCGCCTTTACTCAATCGCCTCCTCCCAGGCGGAGAGCGAAAGTGAGGTGCATATTACGGTGGGCGCGGTGCGGTATGAAATCGATGGCCGTCAGCGCGGCGGCGGTGCTTCCACCTGGCTTGCCGATCGTCTGGAAGAAGAGGGCGCCATTCGCGTCTTTATCGAACACAATGATAACTTCCGCCTGCCGGCCAATCCGGATACACCGGTAATTATGATTGGTCCGGGCACCGGCATTGCGCCGTTCCGCGCCTTTATGCAGCAGCGTGACAATGACGGCGCTGAAGGTAAAAACTGGCTGTTTTTCGGCAACCCGCACTTCACCGAAGATTTTCTCTATCAGGTAGAGTGGCAGAAGTATGTTAAGCAGGGGCTGCTGACGAATATCGATCTCGCCTGGTCGCGCGATCAGGCTGAGAAAGTCTATGTACAGGATAAGATCCGGGCGAAAGGCGCAGAAGTGTGGCGCTGGATCGAAGAGGGCGCTCACCTTTACGTTTGCGGCGATGCGAATCGCATGGCGAAAGATGTAGAGCAGGCATTACTGGATGTGGTGGTCGAACACGGCGGCATGGATCGTGAAACGGCTGATGAATTTTTAAGTGAGCTGCGCATTGAGCGCCGCTATCAGCGAGACGTTTACTAATGAGCGAAAAACACCCTGGACCGCTGGTGGTTGAAGGTAAACTTTCTGACGCCGAGCGTCTGAAAAAAGAGAGCAACTATCTGCGTGGCACCATCTTAGACGATCTCGACGATGGCCTGACCGGTGGGTTCACCGGCGATAACTTCCTGCTGATCCGCTTTCACGGCATGTATCAGCAGGACGATCGCGATATTCGCGCCGAGCGCGCTGAGCAGAAGCTGGAGCCGCGTCACGCCATGATGCTGCGCTGCCGTCTGCCGGGCGGCATCATTACCCCGACGCAGTGGCTGGCGATTGATAAGTTTGCCGCTGAAAAAACGCTTTATGGCAGCATCCGCCTGACTAACCGGCAGACGTTTCAGTTTCACGGCATTCTGAAAAAGAACGTGAAGCCAACGCATCAGATGCTGCATGAAGTGGGACTCGATGCGCTGGCGACCGCCAATGACGTCAACCGCAACGTACTCTGCACCTCAAACCCGGTGGAGTCTGAGCTGCATCAGGAAGCTTACGAGTGGGCGAAAAAGCTCTCTGAGCACCTGCTGCCGCAGACCCGCGCTTATGCGGAGATCTGGTGGGATAAGGAAAAAGTTGCGACCACAGATAAAGAGCCGATTCTTGGCGAAACCTATCTGCCGCGCAAGTTTAAAACCACCGTGGTGGTGCCGCCGCACAATGATGTCGATCTGCATGCTAACGATCTTAACTTCATTGCGATCGCTGAGCACGGCAAGCTGATAGGTTTCAATGTGCTGGTAGGGGGAGGCCTCTCTATCGAGCATGGTAATAAAGCGACCTACGCCCGTACCGCCAGTGAGTTTGGTTTCCTGCCGGTGGAGAAGATCCTCGATGTGGCGGCCGCGGTAGTGACCACGCAGCGCGACTGGGGTAATCGTACCGATCGCAAAAACGCCAAAACCAAATATACCCTTGAGCGGGTGGGCGTTGAGACGTTTAAAGCGGAAGTGGAAAAGCGTGCCGGTCTGACTTTCGCGCCGGCGCGTCCATATGAGTTCACCACCCGCGGCGATCGTATCGGCTGGGTTAAAGGCATCGACAACAAGTGGCACCTGACGCTGTTTATCGAAAATGGCCGCCTGCTTGATTACCCGGGCCGTCCGCTGAAAAGCGGCATTGCTGAAATCGCCAGAGTACACCAGGGTGATTTCCGCCTCACCGCTAACCAGAACCTGATTGTGGCTGGGGTGCCGGAGGCGCAGAAAGCGCAGATTGAAGCGATCGCCCGCGAGCACGGCCTGATGGAGAGCGTAACGCCGCAGCGTGAAAACTCGATGGCCTGCGTAGCGTTTCCGACCTGTCCGCTGGCGATGGCAGAAGCGGAGCGCTTCCTGCCATCCTTTGTCACCAAAGTCGAAGAGATCATGCATCGACACGGCGTGGGCGAAGAGCATATCGTTCTGCGCGTAACCGGCTGCCCGAACGGCTGCGGTCGTGCGCTGCTGGCGGAGCTGGGGCTGGTTGGCAAAGCGCCGGGTCGCTACAACCTGCATCTCGGCGGGAACCGCGTGGGTACGCGCATTCCGCGTATGTATCGCGAAAATATCACCGAGAGCGAAATTCTGGCCACGATTGATGAACTGGTGGCGCGCTGGGCAAACGAGCGCGAGGCCGGTGAAGGTTTTGGTGACTTCACGATCCGCACCGGTATCGTTAAAGCGGTGCTGGATCCGGCTCGTGACTTCTGGGACGCGGAGGCTGTATGACCCTGCCCGATCTCGCCGTACTCAACAGCGGCAGCAAAGTTGACCGTATTATGGCGCTGGCTGAAAGCAACGTGCAGCTGGAGAAACTCTCTGCTGAAGCGCGCGTCAGCTGGGCGCTGGAACAGCTGCCGGGAGCCTTTGTGCTCTCATCCAGTTTTGGGATCCAGGCGGCGGTGCTGCTGCATATGGTGACGCAGCAGCGGCCGGATATTCCGGTGATCCTCACTGACACCGGCTATCTGTTCCCGGAAACCTATCGCTTTATCGATGAGTTAACGGCAAAGCTCAACCTTAACCTGCAGATTTTCCGCGCGGAAACCTCGCCCGCATGGCAGGAAGCGCGCTACGGCAAACTGTGGGAGCAGGGGGTGGACGGCATTGAGCAGTATAACCAGCTCAATAAAGTGGAACCGATGAACCGGGCGCTGAGCACGCTGGGTGCTCAGACCTGGTTTGCCGGACTGCGGCGCGATCAGTCAGGCAGCCGTGCCAGCCTGCCGGTGCTGGCGGTACAGCGCGGTGTCTTTAAGATCCTGCCCATTATCGACTGGGATAACCGGCAGGTGCATCAGTACCTGAAACAGCACGGTCTGAGCTACCACCCGCTGTGGGATGAGGGCTACCTCTCGGTGGGTGATACCCATACCACGCGAAAATGGGAACCGGGCATGGCAGAAGAAGAGACGCGCTTCTTCGGCCTCAAGCGCGAGTGCGGTTTGCACGAAGGCTGACCACCATCCACAGGGCGAATTTTCGCCCTGTTTTTTTGTTTCTCTCTCACGCACCTCTGTTAATTCCTAAAGTGATGCCCGGCTGGCCGCAGCCGGAATCGTGCTGCCTGAAAAAAGCGTTATAAAATCAGTTCTTAAGCAGAAAAACGCATCAGCTTTGCCAGTGCTATATTCCATTTGGTAACTACTCATGCGAAATCGTAATTTCATCTGGCGGAATAGCGCGACGTATAGTCGCGATAACTTATTGTAAAACTAGCAAGGTTATCGTGGATTATCTGCCCCTCTTTGCCGATCTCAGACAGCGTCCGGTGCTGGTTGTCGGCGGTGGTGAAATCGCTGCCCGTAAAATTGAACTGCTGCGCCGGGCTGGCGCGCGCATCCTGGTGGCCGCCCGCGAGCTGGGGCATGAACTGCAGGCGCTGGAGGCAGAACAGGCCGTAGAGTGGATAGCCCGCAGTTTTGAGCCGGCTCAGCTTGACGGCGTATTTCTGGTCATTGCCGCCACCGACGATAACGCACTTAATTCGCAGGTATTTGACGCCGCCAACGCGCGTCACAAGCTGGTTAACGTGGTGGATGACCAGCCTAAATGCAGCTTTATCTTCCCTTCTATTGTTGACCGCTCACCGCTGGTGGTTGCGATCTCATCCAGCGGCACCGCGCCGGTACTGGCGCGGCTGCTGCGGGAGAAAATCGAAGCGCTGCTGCCGGCAAACCTGGGTCAGATGGCCGCGCTGGCAGGAGAGTGGCGCGACAAAGTCAAACAGCGCTATCGCAAAATGTCCGATCGCCGCCGCTTCTGGGAGCGCGCCTTTAACGGCCTGTTTGCCAGTCAGATGGCGGCAGGCAACGTCAGCGCCGCGCGTCAGACGCTCGATTGCGAACTGGAACATATCAGCGATAACCAGGGTGAAATTGCGCTGGTCGGCGCGGGGCCTGGCGACAGCGGTCTGCTGACGCTGCGCGGTCTGCAGGTGATGCAGCTGGCTGATGTGGTGCTGTATGACCATCTGGTCAGTGATGAGGTGCTGGATCTGGTGCGGCGCGATGCCGATCGTATCTGCGTCGGAAAACGCGCCGGTGCCCACTCGGTGCCGCAGGAAGAGACGAACCAGCTGCTGGTATCCCTGGCGCTGCAGGGTAAGCGCGTGGTGCGTCTGAAAGGCGGCGATCCCTTTATCTTTGGCCGCGGCGGCGAAGAGCTGCAGGCGGCTAAAGCGGCAGGCATTCCGTTCCAGGTGGTGCCGGGTATTACTGCCGCCGCAGGCGCGACCGCCTATGCCGGTATTCCGCTGACGCACCGCGATTATGCGCAGAGCGTGATGTTTATTACCGGCCACTGCCGCGCCGACGGCGATGGCATCGACTGGCCATCCCTCGCGCGTGCGCGCCAGACGCTGGCTATCTATATGGGCACCGTAAAAGCAGCGGAAATTGCCGCCGGTCTGATTGACCACGGCCGCGATCCGCTGACGCCCGTAGCGGTGATTGGCCGCGGCACGCGTCAGGATCAGCAGGTGCTGACCGGAACCCTGAATCAACTTGAGGTGCTGGCAGCCGCCGCGCCGACGCCTGCGCTGTTAGTGATTGGCGAAGTGGTGAACTTGCACGGGCAATTAGCCTGGTTTCAACATTCTGCACAGCAGGGGGCTCGCGAGTCCGCCGTTGTCAATTTGGCTTGAGGAAAAACTATGGACCAAAATCGTCTTACTCATCTGCGTCAGCTGGAAGCAGAGAGTATCCATATCATCCGCGAGGTGGCGGCCGAGTTCAGCAATCCGGTGATGATGTACTCCATCGGCAAAGACTCCTCGGTAATGCTTCATCTGGCGCGTAAAGCATTCTTCCCGGGAACGCTGCCGTTTCCTCTGCTGCACGTTGATACCGGCTGGAAATTCCGCGAAATGTATGAGTTTCGCGACCGTACGGTGAAAAACATGGGCGCCGAGCTGCTGGTGCATCGTAATCCGGAAGGCGTGGCAATGGGGATCAACCCGTTTGTGCATGGCAGCGCCAAACATACCGATATTATGAAGACAGAAGGGCTGAAGCAGGCGCTGAACAAATACGGTTTTGATGCCGCCTTTGGTGGCGCGCGCCGTGATGAAGAGAAATCACGCGCGAAAGAGCGCATCTACTCTTTCCGCGATCGCTTTCATCGCTGGGATCCAAAAAATCAGCGCCCTGAGCTGTGGCACAACTACAACGGCCAGATTAACAAGGGCGAAAGCATTCGCGTCTTTCCGCTCTCTAACTGGACCGAACTCGATATCTGGCAATACATCTTCCTGGAAAACATCGAAATCGTACCGCTCTACCTGGCCGCGCCGCGCCCGGTACTGGAGCGCGACGGCATGCTGATGATGATCGATGACGATCGTATCAACCTGCAGCCAGGTGAAGAGATCACCGAGCGCATGGTGCGTTTCCGTACGCTGGGCTGCTGGCCGCTGACCGGCGCCGTGGAGTCTGAAGCGCAGACGCTGCCGGAGATTATCGAAGAGATGCTGGTCTCCACCACCAGCGAACGCCAGGGACGCATGATTGACCGCGACCAGGCGGGCTCGATGGAACTGAAAAAACGCCAGGGTTATTTCTAAGGAGACGCAGATGAATACCGTTATTGCACAACAGATTGCCGAGCAGGGTGGCGTAGAAGCCTGGCTGACGGCGCAACAACATAAGAGCCTGCTGCGTTTCCTGACCTGCGGCAGCGTAGATGATGGCAAGAGCACCCTGATTGGCCGCCTGCTGCACGATACGCGACAGATTTATGAAGATCAGCTCTCCTCTCTGCATAACGACAGCAAACGTCACGGTACTCAGGGTGAAAAACTCGATCTGGCGCTGCTGGTGGATGGCCTGCAGGCGGAGCGCGAGCAGGGCATCACTATCGATGTCGCCTATCGCTACTTCTCGACGGAAAAACGCAAATTTATTATCGCGGATACCCCGGGACACGAGCAGTACACCCGCAATATGGCCACCGGCGCCTCAACCTGCGATCTGGCTATTCTGCTGATCGACGCGCGCAAAGGCGTACTGGATCAGACGCGGCGCCATAGCTTTATCTCAACGCTGCTGGGCATCAAACATCTGGTGGTGGCGATCAACAAAATGGATCTGGTGGAGTATCGCCAGGAGACATTTGAGCAGATCAAACAGGATTACCTCGACTTCGCGGCTCAGCTGCCGGGCGATCTGGATATTCGTTTTGTACCCATGTCCGCGCTGGAAGGGGACAATGTCGCTACCCCGAGCACGACTATGCCGTGGTATAGCGGTCCGACGCTGCTGGACGTACTGGAAACGGTTGAGCTGAAGCGCGTCGTCGATCACCAGCCCATGCGTTTCCCGGTACAGTATGTTAACCGTCCTAATCTCGACTTTCGCGGCTATGCCGGAACGCTGGCGTCCGGCACAGTACGGCCGGGAGATCGGGTAAAAGTCCTGCCTTCTGGCGTGGAGTCCACTATCGCACGTATCGTGACCTTCGATGGTGATCTGCCGGAAGCCGCGGCGGGGGAGGCGATTACGCTGGTGCTGAACGATGAGATCGATATCAGCCGCGGCGACCTGCTGGTTGCTGCCGATGCCGAACTGCAGGCGGTACAGTCTGCTACGGTTGACGTGGTCTGGATGGCGGAGCAGCCGCTGCAGCCGGGTCAGAGCTATGAAATCAAAATCGCGGGCAAAAAAGCGCGCGGCCGGGTGGAAAAAATCCTGCATCAGGTGGAAATTAACACCCTGGCAACGCACACCGCTGACAGCCTGCCGCTGAACGGTATCGGGCTGGTGGAGATCACTTTTGATGAACCGATGGTGCTGGATCCTTATCAGCAAAACCCGGTGACCGGCGGCATGATTTTCATTGACCGGCTGAGCAACGTCACCGTGGGTGCCGGTATGATTAATCAGCCGCAGAGTGCAGCACCTGCTACCGCAGGTAACTTTAGCGCCTTTGAGCTGGAGCTAAACGCGCTGGTGCGTCGTCACTTCCCGCACTGGAACGCGCGCGATCTGCTGGGCGGTGCGTAATGGCGCAGCATGATGAAAACGTGGTGTGGCACGACCATCCGGTCACCCGGGCGGCGCGTGAGCAGCAGCATGGTCATCAGGGCGTAGTGCTGTGGTTTACCGGGCTCTCCGGCTCGGGTAAATCCACCGTGGCAGGTGCGCTGGAGCAGGCGCTGCATCAGCTTGGCGTCAGCACTTACCTGCTGGACGGTGACAACGTGCGCCACGGTCTGTGCCGCGATCTCGGCTTCAGCGATGACGATCGCCGGGAGAATATCCGGCGCGTGGGTGAAGTGGCCCGACTGATGGTCGATGCCGGACTGGTGGTGCTTACCGCTTTCATCTCGCCGCACCGGGCTGAGCGGCAGACGGTGCGCGATCTGCTGGGCGAGGGGGAGTTTATCGAGGTCTTTGTCGATACACCGCTGGCGGTGTGTGAAGCGCGCGATCCGAAAGGGTTATATAAAAAAGCGCGCGCCGGTGAACTGCGCAATTTTACCGGTATCGACAGCGCGTATGAGGCGCCCGAAGCCGCTGATATCACGCTGGATGGCGAACAATTGGTTACAAAACTCGCGGCCCAATTGTTAGACCTGCTGCGCCACCGCGATATCATCAGATCCTGAACCGACGCGGCAAACGCCTTCTCCGGGTTTGCCGCATTTTAGCGTCAACAGGATCTCTATGCAGAACGTCACTCCCATGCTCGCACGCAAAGACGACAGCTTGCCTGAAGAGCCGCGCTCCTCATTACCGGGCGGCGTCATTGGCTTTTTTGCCTACTGGTGCGCGCTGGCCATCCCCTTTCTGCTCTATGGCTCCAGTACGCTGTTCTTTTTTCTCTATACCTGGCCTTTTTTCCTCGCGCTGCTGCCGGTATCGGTGCTGGCCGGCATCGCGCTGAGCCTGATAATGCGTGGACACCTTTTCTGGTGCGCCCTGGCGACCAGTCTGCTGGTCATCTGCCTGTTCTGGCTGCTGTTCTCCTGTCTGTCCGGATGGTAAGCGCAGAGATGTGCAAACGCATCCGCTGGTTACAAAAGTTTGCCTGCTGTTTTTCGTGCCCGCCTGCTATAAATAATCCGGATAAATCTGCTTACGCGCCATTTTCGCTGCCGCAGTGGAGTCCGGACTCAAGTTATGGGATGATTGGGCCGTTTTTCAGGGGGCGGGGATGGGAAAACTGACGTTACTGCTGCTCGCGCTACTGGGATGGTTGCAATATTCCCTGTGGCTGGGCAAGAACGGTATCCATGATTACACACGCGTCAGCGAAGACGTGGTGTCACAACAGGCGAATAACGCCAAACTCAAAGCGCGAAACGATCAGCTGTTTGCCGAAATTGACGATCTCAATGGCGGTTCAGAGGCGATTGAGGAGCGCGCACGCAGCGAGCTGGGTATGATTAAACCCGGCGAGACTTTCTATCGCCTGGTGGCAGACCAGAACAAACGTAATGCGCAGCAGTCTGCGCAAAATCAGCAACGATAACAACATGACTCACCACTCTCACGCTGCGGATGTGATTGCCGTCGTGCCGGCTGCCGGTGTCGGCAGCCGCATGCAGGCGGCGTTTCCCAAGCAATATCTCACTATTGGTACCATGACGCTGCTTGAACACAGCGTGGCGCGCCTGCTGGCTAACGCCGCGGTGCAGCAAGTGATTGTCGCCGTCAGCGCTGACGACGGCTGGTTCGATTCGCTGCCGCTGGCGCGCGATCCGCGAATAGTGCGGGTCACCGGCGGCGCAACCCGGGCCGAGTCAGTGCTGGCAGGCCTGCAGCACATCAGAGAGAGCGCATGGGTGCTGGTGCATGACGCCGCGCGCCCATGCCTTCATGCTGACGACCTGGCACGGCTGCTAGCCGTGCGGGAGTACAGCAGAACCGGCGCCATTCTGGCAGCACCGGTACGCGATACCATGAAGCGCGCTGAGCCGGGCAAAACGGCGGTGGCACATACGGTAGAGCGTGACGATCTCTGGCACGCGCTGACGCCACAGTTTTTCCCGCATACGCTGCTGACCGCCTGTCTGAGCCGGGCGCTCAGCGAAGGCGCTACGATCACAGATGAGGCGTCAGCGCTGGAGTATTGCGGCTATCATCCGCAGCTGATTAGCGGGCGCAGCGACAACATCAAGGTCACACGGCCGGAAGATCTGGCGCTGGCGGCCTTTTACCTTACTCAGATTCAACGACAGGAGAACGCATAATGCGTATCGGTCACGGCTTCGACGTTCACGCTTTTGGCGGTGAAGGTCCACTGGTGATTGGCGGGGTGCGTATCCCGTTCGAGCACGGTTTTATTGCCCACTCCGACGGCGACGTTGCGCTGCATGCGCTGACCGATGCGCTGCTGGGCGCGGTGGCGATGGGCGATATCGGTAAACTTTTTCCGGATACCGATCCGGCGTTTAAAGGCGCTGACAGCCGCGGCTTGCTGCGCGAAGCGTGGCGCCGTATTCAGGCGAAAGGCTACGTCATTGGCAACGTTGACGTTACGATTATCGCACAGGCGCCTAAAATGCTGCCGCACGTGCCGCAGATGCGCGTCAATATTGCCGAAGATCTGGGCTGCCACATGGATGCGGTTAACGTGAAGGCCACCACCACCGAAAAGCTCGGCTTTACCGGACGCGGTGAAGGTATTGCCTGCGAGGCAGTGGCTCTGCTGGTAAAGGCTGACGCATGAGTGAGCTGCACTATCTGCACGGCGTGCCTGCTGCCACCGGCATAATTAAAGCGCGTCCGGATGATTTTGTGGTGATCGAAGATCTCGGTTATCCCTATGACGGCGACGGCGAGCAGCTGCTGGTACGCATCCGCAAAACGGGCTGCAACACGCGTTTTGTTGCTGAAGCCCTGGCGAAATATCTGGGCGTGCCGGCGCGCGACCTGAGCTATGCCGGCATGAAAGATCGCCACGCCGTGACTGAACAGACGCTCTGTTTCCGCCTGCCGGGTAATGCCATGCCGGTAATGAGCGGCTTCCAGCTTGAAGGGGTTGAGATCCTGCAGGTGATCCGGCACAGGCGTAAGCTGCGTACCGGCGCGCTGGCGGGAAACGCCTTTCGGCTGGTGATCCGCGACGTGTCCGATCGCGCCGACGTTGACGCGCGCCTGCAGCAGATTCAGGCGCAGGGCGTTCCCAACTATTTTGGCGAGCAGCGCTTTGGCCGCGGCGGGAATAACCTGCAGCAGGCGCAGCGCTGGGCAGAAGAGCAGTTTCATCCGCGCGATCGGAATATGAAAGGCCTGCTGCTGTCAGCCGCGCGCAGCCATCTGTTTAATCAGGTGACCAGCGCACGTCTGCAGCGCGACGGCTCACTGCAGCTGGCGCAGGCAGGCGATGCATTGCAGCTCGCCGGACGCGGCAGCTGGTTTGTCGCCGCTGCCGATGAGCTGCCAGCGCTGCAGCAGCGCGTGACCGCGCATGAGCTGCGTATCACGGCACCGCTGGCGGGACGCGGTGAGGCGGGCACGCAGGGGGAGGTTGCCGCATTCGAGCAGCAGCAGCTGGCGCAATCGCCGGCGCTGCTGACGCTGCTGACGCGTGAACGGGTTGATGCCGCCCGCCGCGCAATGCTGGTGGTGCCGGATAATCTGCAGTGGCAGTGGCAGGATGACGCCACGCTGGCCCTGCAGTTCTGGCTGCCCGCCGGCAGCTTCGCCACCAGCCTGGTGCGCGAGCTGCTGAGCAACGGCGCTGCGGCACCGCTCGGCGACGAGTAGCGCTGACGCCTGGCGCGTTAATTCACCCGGCCGCTGGCCGGGTTCTGACCACGGCAGAGACAAACCCTGCCTCTGTCACGATTTACGTCTACCACTTCCCGCGCCTCATCGCTAGAATGCACCTATCCCTGTCTCACCGGCCGCTGGCGTCACTACGCCCGATTTTTTGCAAGCCGGCACCGGCTGGCGGGGACCGGTGAATGAACAAAGGTCAGAAACAGATGCGGATATTGCTGAGTAACGACGATGGAATCCATGCGCCCGGCATTCAGACGCTGGCGCACGCGCTGCGGGAATTTGCTGAGGTACAGGTGGTGGCACCCGACCGCAACCGCAGCGGTGCCTCAAATTCACTGACGCTGGAAACGCCGCTGCGTACCTTCACGCATGCCAGCGGCGATATCGCTGTACAGATGGGGACACCCACCGACTGCGTCTTTCTCGGCGTGAACAAGCTGATGCAACCGCGTCCTGACATTGTGGTCTCAGGCATTAATGCCGGTCCCAATCTGGGCGATGATGTGATCTATTCCGGTACCGTTGCGGCTGCGATGGAGGGGCGTCATCTCGGCCTGCCGGCGCTGGCGGTGTCGCTGAATGGTCATACGCACTATGACAGCGCGGCAGCCGTAACCTGCGTGCTGCTGCGTGCGCTCTCCCGGGCACCGCTGCGTACCGGACGCATCCTCAATATTAATGTGCCCGATTTGCCACTGGCGCAGATTAAAGGCTTTCGCGTCACGCGCTGCGGCAGCCGCCATCCGGCAGAACAGGTGATTTGCACTGAAGATCCACGCGGCCAGCCGCTCTACTGGATAGGCCCGCCAGGTAAACAGCTTGATGCCGGCCCCGACACCGATTTTGCCGCCGTAGACGCCGGCTATGTTTCGCTGACGGCGCTGCATGTCGATCTCACCGCACACGCCGCGCAGAGCGTGCTGCATGACTGGCTGCTGCAGGCAGAGGTCTCACTGGCATGATAAACCGGCGCATCGACACGCTGTTAGCCCAGCTGCGGGCGCAGGGTATTACAGATGAGCGTCTGCTGCAGGCGATTGCGGATGTACCACGTGAACGCTTTGTTGATGAAGCGTTTGAGCACAAGGCGTGGGACAACATGGCACTCCCTATCGGCAGCGGACAGACCATTTCCCAGCCCTATATGGTGGCGCGTATGACCGCGCTGCTGGAGCTGAACCCGCACTCGCGCGTGCTGGAAATCGGCACCGGCTCCGGCTATCAGACCGCGATTCTCGCGCATCTGGTCGATCACGTCTGCTCCGTTGAGCGGATCAAAGGGTTGCAGTGGCAGGCTAAACGCCGCCTGAAGCAGCTCGACCTGCATAATATCTCTACCCGGCACGGTGATGGCTGGCTCGGCTGGCCCGCGCGCGGGCCGTTTGACGCCATCATTGTTACCGCAGCGCCGCCCGAAATTCCGACTGCGCTGATAGCACAGCTGAGTGAAGGTGGCAGAATGGTGCTGCCGGTGGGGGAGGACCACCAGGTGCTTAAGCGTCTGCGCCGCCATAAGGGCGAGCTGACGGAAGAGATTATCGAGCCGGTACGCTTTGTCCCGCTGGTGCAGGGCGACCTGGCGTAAGGGCGATCTTACGTATTTCTTCACAATCACAGCGTGGCATGGCGCAGGTGATATTGTTACTATCCTCTTTTTCGATAGCGATGCGCGTTTGAGCCTATTCGCGTAGAGATTTATGCGGTTCAGACCGCAAGAGAGTTCTGACCAGTATTGCCATCACGGGGGAGCAATGAGCACAGGAAGCACCGCATTTCAATTACGCCGTCTGGCGGCAGTCTCGCTGGTAGGTTTCTGGCTGGCTGGCTGTAGCTCTGGCGATAACACGCAGGCGCCTATCAGTCAGGTTGGCAGCAATAACGGCGGCGGTATGCTGACACCCCAGGGCGGCGGTATGGTCGCTCCACAAGGGGGCGGTATGGTTTCCGGGCAGAGTTCGCCGGTGCCCGCGATGCCACAGGGCGGAATGTTAAGCAGTAATACATCTTCTTCTGCACCCGCAGGCGGAATGATTAGTACCAGTAATAATGTTGCCACTGAAAACGGGCGAATTGTTTACAACCGAAATTACGGGAATATTCCGAAAGGCAGCTACGGCGGTGAAACCTATACCGTCAAACGTGGCGATACCCTGTTTTATATCGCCTGGATCACCGGCAACGACTTCCGCGATCTGGCTCAGCGCAACAACATCCCTGCGCCATATGGCCTGAGCGCCGGGCAAACCCTGCAGGTAGGCAACGGTAACGGTCAGACAATTACCGGTGGAAATGCAATAACGGCGGCCGATGCCAGCCAGAGTGGAGCCGCCGGAACAACGGCGCAAACGCAAATAAAATCCCCTGCTGTTGCACAGCAACCTGTTATTACGTATTCTGATGATTCAGGTTCGACAGGTGGGAAAATGCTACCGTCGAAAGGAGCAACTAATGTGGCAACGACCACAGCTCCGGTTACCGCACCGCCTACAGTCAGCAGCACTTCAAATAGCTCAACCCCGGTGGGGAGCTGGCGCTGGCCGACTGATGGCAAGATCATCGATAACTTCTCTGCTGCGGAAGGCGGAAACAAAGGTATCGATATCGCCGGGTCTCGCGGACAATCTGTTGTCGCTACCGCATCGGGAAGGGTGGTGTACGCAGGTAACGCGTTACGCGGGTACGGTAATTTGATCATCATTAAGCATAACGATGATTATCTGAGCGCCTACGCCCACAACGATACAATGCTGGTCCGGGAACAACAGGAAGTTAAGGCGGGGCAAAAGATAGCTACCATGGGTAGCACCGGTACCAGTTCAGTTAGATTGCATTTTGAAATTCGTTACAAGGGGAAATCCGTAAATCCGTTGCGTTATTTACCGCAGCGATAATCCGGCAGAACCTTTGGTGTTCTGCCCTTGGATCACGGGTAGGAGCCGCTTATGAACCAGAATACGCTGAAAGTTAATGAGTTACATGAAGATGCGGAATTCGAGGAGAACGGAGCTGAAGTTTTCGATGAGAAAGCTCTTGTTGAGAACGAATCTGGTGATAGCGAAGTAGCAGAAGAAGAGCTGTTGTCACAGGGTGCGACGCAACGAGTATTGGATGCGACGCAGCTCTACCTCGGAGAGATCGGTTATTCTCCGTTGCTGACGGCAGAAGAAGAAGTCTTCTTTGCGCGTCGTGCTTTACGAGGCGATATTCCTTCTCGCCGCCGCATGATCGAAAGTAACTTACGCCTGGTAGTGAAGATTGCCCGTCGTTACAGCAATCGTGGTCTGGCCCTGCTGGACCTGATTGAAGAGGGTAACCTTGGCCTGATTCGTGCCGTAGAGAAATTTGACCCGGAGCGCGGGTTCCGTTTCTCAACGTACGCTACCTGGTGGATTCGTCAGACTATTGAACGGGCTATCATGAACCAAACCCGTACAATTCGCCTGCCGATTCATATTGTCAAAGAGCTGAACGTTTATCTGCGTACCGCGCGTGAACTTTCACACAAGCTCGACCACGAGCCGAGTGCGGAAGAGATCGCCGAGCAGCTGGACAAGCCGGTTGATGACGTGAGCCGTATGCTGCGTCTCAATGAACGTATTACCTCGGTTGACACCCCGCTGGGTGGTGATTCCGAAAAAGCGCTGCTGGACATCCTGGCCGATGAGAAAGACAACGGTCCGGAAGACACCACGCAGGACGATGACATGAAACAGAGCATCGTTAAGTGGTTGTTTGAACTTAATGCCAAGCAGCGTGAAGTGCTGGCGCGTCGTTTCGGCCTGTTAGGCTATGAAGCGGCAACCCTGGAAGATGTGGGTCGCGAAATCGGGTTAACCCGCGAGCGCGTTCGTCAGATTCAGGTGGAAGGGCTGCGTCGCCTGCGGGAAATCCTGCAGACACAGGGCCTTAATATTGAAGCACTGTTTCGTGAATAAGCCATAATCAGCAGCATAAACGGTGACCTTTCAGGTCACCGTTTTTTTTGCCTGCGATCAGACCAGGCTTTTCAGCCGGTAGATCCACTCCAGCGCCTGCTTTGGCGTCAGGCTGTCAGGATCCAGCGCTTCCAGCGCATCCACCGCTGGCGAGGTCTCTGCCACCAGCAGAGGCAGCTGCGCGCCTCCATCTGCAGAAACGCTCTGACTGCCGGAAAGCGCCTCCAGCTCTTTCAGTTTCTGCCGCGCGCGCTTGATCACCTCTTTAGGTACGCCCGCCAGCGCCGCAACCGCCAGACCATAACTCTTGCTGGCGGCACCCTCCTGCACGCTGTGCATGAAAGCGATGGTATCGCCATGTTCAACCGCATCCAGATGCACATTCACAACACCCTCCAGTTTTTCCGGCAGCGTGGTCAGCTCGAAATAGTGGGTGGCAAACAGCGTCATCGCTTTGATGCGACTGGCAAGGCTTTCGGCGCATGCCCAGGCGAGTGACAGGCCATCATAGGTTGAAGTGCCGCGACCTATCTCATCCATCAGCACCAGACTATTTTCCGTCGCGTTGTGCAGAATATTGGCGGTTTCTGTCATCTCAACCATAAACGTTGAGCGGCCGGAGGCAAGGTCGTCTGCCGCACCGACGCGGGTAAAGATGCGATCGACAGGACCAATCACGACCTCTTCAGCCGGCACGAAACTGCCTATCCACGCCATCAGCGCAATCAGCGCGGTCTGGCGCATATAGGTGCTTTTACCGCCCATGTTCGGTCCGGTAATAATCAGCATGCGCCGCTGCATCGAGAGCGAGAGCGGATTGGCAATAAAGGGCTCTTTTAGTACCTGTTCCACCACCGGATGCCGGCCTGCGGTAATGCGGATCCCCGCTTTCTCCTGCAGCACCGGCCGGCAGTAGTTCAGCGTCCAGGCGCGCTCTGCCAGGCTGGCAAGCACATCCAGCTCGGCCAGCGCGGCCGCGCTCAGCTGCAGCGCTTCCAGATGTGGCAGCAGGCGATCGAACAGCTCCTCATAGAGGCCTTTTTCCAGCGCCAGCGCTTTGCCTTTGGAGGTAAGAACCTTATCTTCATACTCTTTCAGCTCAGGAATAATATAACGCTCGGCGTTTTTCAGCGTCTGGCGGCGCACATAGTGGATTGGCACCAGATGACTCTGACCGCGGCTGACCTGAATGTAGTAACCATGTACCGCGTTGAAGCCGACTTTCAGCGTATCCAGCCCCAGTTTTTCCCGCTCGCGGATCTCCAGCCGGTCAAGATAGTCACTGGCGCCGTCAGCCAGCGCCCGCCACTCATCGAGTTCAGCGTTGTAACCTGGCGCGATGACGCCGCCGTCACGCACCAGCACCGGCGGTGATTCAATGATCGCCTGCTCCAGCAGCGTACGCAGCTCAGCAAACTCGCCTGTCTGCCTGCGCAGGCTCACCAGCCGTTCCGCCTCTGCTCCGGCCAGCAGCTGATTGATTTCCGGCAGCTGCTGAAACGCATGCCGCATGCGTGCCAGATCGCGCGGGCGAGCGGTGCGCAGCGCCAGGCGTGCCAGGATGCGCTCCAGATCGCCTACCTGACGCAGGACCGGCTGCAGCGCGTCGCTCAGCGACTGCAATTCTGCAATCGCATCCTGACGCCGGACGATCGTTGTAAGGTCACGCAGCGGCATATGCAGCCAGCGCTTCAGCATACGGCTGCCCATCGGCGTGACGGTTTTATCCAGGACCGCTGCCAGCGTGTTATCGATCCCGCCAGCCAGATTCTGAGTAATTTCAAGGTTACGGCGCGTGGCCGCATCCATGATCACGCTATCCTGCTGGCGCTCCATGCTCAGGGAACGAATGTGTGGCAGCGTGGTACGCTGGGTATCTTTGGCATACTGCAGCAGACAGCCCGCAGCACGCAGCCCCAGATGCGCCTGCTCTACGCCAAATCCGCGCAGGTCGCGCGTACCAAACTGCAGATTCAGCTGCTGGCGCGCGGTGTCGATCTCAAATTCCCACAGCGGACGCCGCCGCAACCCGCGGCGCTGGTCAATGAGCGACATCGCCTGCAGATCTTCCGGGTAGAGCAGCTCCGCAGGATTCGTGCGCTGAAGTTCTGCTGCCATCGCTTCAGCGTCGCCCGGTTCGCTCAGGCGGAAACGCCCGGAGCTGATATCCAGCGTGGCGTAGCCAAAGCCGCGCTGGCTCTGGAAGATCGCAGCCAGCAGGTTATCCTGGCGCTCCTGCAACAGCGCTTCATCGCTGATAGTGCCGGGGGTGACAATCCGCACCACCTTGCGTTCAACCGGGCCTTTGCTCAGCGCCGGATCGCCGATCTGTTCGCAAATCGCCACTGACTCACCCAGCTGAACCAGTTTTGCCAGATAGCCTTCTACGGCGTGATAGGGCACCCCGGCCATCGGGATGGGCTCACCGGCTGAAGCACCCCGTTTGGTCAGGGAGATCTCCAGCAGTTGCGAGGCGCGCTTTGCATCATCAAAGAACAGCTCGTAGAAATCGCCCATGCGGTAGAACAGCAGGATGTCAGGGTGATCGGCTTTCAGGCGCAGATACTGCTGCATCATTGGCGTGTGAGCGCTGATATTCTCTAATGTACTCATAGTATTAGGGTGTCCATGTTTAAACATAAGCAGCGCGATACATGATTCTGATTCTCTTTTATCTGCCCCTCTTAAGGCTCAGCGTGGTTGCCAGAGGCTGGCTGAAGGGCGGGCAGTAACCTGAATGTGTTCACGAGTACGTGCTGATTATGATAACGGAGTCTGTATGGCAGGAAAACCGGCGCGCAGGGCTGTTTCTTCGAAGATGCTCGAAACAATGAAATCTGGCGATAGCAATAAAGCTGATGTCGAAGAAAATAGAGGTTTACACGTATTATGCAGGAAAACTGGTGTTAATTTCTTTTCTATCGTTACCTAAGCCTGGTCGGCCTGCTCCCCGTTGATTAACACACCGCGATGTTGGTGATGTCTTCATCAGTCACATGAGGACATCCCCAATAAGAGGCGATTTTCCGACGAACATCTCATCAGTATTCTCCGGGAGACCTGCGTGAATTCGCCTGGAAATTTTGGTATAATATTTGTTCGATGACTGTCCGCCCGGATTCTGCTGGAGCAACTATGAGCAACACCAAAAAAACTCAGACAACCTACGTAAAGCCATCTCGTGCTGACATCGTTCGCTCGGTAGCAACATCTACGGCTGTTGAGACAGGACAGTCCTCTGAGAAGATCGAAGCTTCCCTTGAAGCGGCGCGCAAAAAATTTGCTCATTTGCGTCTTGCGGTTTAATCCCTTCTTAAGGCCTCGCTGACCCAGTGTTTCATCGGTTCGTAGTCCATTGATATGCCAGCATGGATGGCCGATATATACCGGGTTTTGTTTTGCTCCCAGCTTTGATAATCCAGCGGTTTGTATCCTCTCTGCACGGCCATCACGTCGGCTAACAGGCGTGACAAGCATCCGTTTCCTTCTCTGAATGGATGGATAAGTATCAGCTCGACATGAGTTATGGCGATAGCGGTGATGAGCTGTTCATCATCCATGCCGCTACATGGCGTATATTGAGCCAGATACCTGTTGTCAAATTCGTTCAGCAGTTTTGGCAACTGCGCTGAGGGGGCAAACATAAAGCCGCCCTTGCTTATATTGACCGTTCTTTCTTGTCCTGCCCACTCGTAAATATTACCTGGCCAGCGGTGATGCCAGTTTTTTAGCAGGGCTACGCTGAGTTGTCCTTCCGGGAACTGTTCTTCAAAAACGGACCGGTAGAGTTGTTCTAACAGGACAAGTTCCGCTTCATCCATCTCATCGGAAGCAGAGATACCCAGTTTATTAGCCAGAACCTGTTCGCCAGAGTTTTTCTCATACTGGCCTTCACTGCTGGATACATGGTATCGGCTCATGGAGATGCCCTGTGTTATCAAAGGAATGGAAAAAGGAGGGATTATAACGCTGGATGAGGAATGTAAAAAATAAACGCAAAATCAGTCGCTTAAAAATGCAGATTAAAATATAGCTTTTATAATCTGCTGGAAAACAATTGTGATTAATCAGTGTCATCAGGCCAATGCATTATTAGCGTGTGGGCTGATATTCTCTAATGGACTCATAGTATCAGGAACGCAGGACTGTTTCTTCGGCCAGGCTTCAGAATTGCAGAATGAGCCGGTACTGTTTCTGCGCTGAGGGCGCAAAATGTCATCGTCAACATTTCACGAAAGCTGCTACCATCGCGTTACTCCTGCTGACACTGCCGATAGCGAATGTTATGACCCGAAAAAGTACCAAAGCGGCCACCATTAAAGATATTGCGCAGATTGCCGGCGTAACCAATATTACCGTTTCACGCGTGTTTACTGCCCCCGATAAGGTTAAACCCGAAACGCGCGAGCGGATCCTGGCCGCAGCACGCACGCTTAACTATGTGCCTAACGCGTTTGCCCGCAATATCAAGGCCAGCCAGAGTCCTATTATCGGCGTGGTTACCGACGATACATTTAATATCGTCTATTCCCATATCATCAAAGAGGTGTGCCGCCTGTCGGATGCCAAAGGCTATTCGGTCATGTTCTTTACCACGAACGGCAACCGGCAGATTGAGGCGCGCGCGCTGCAGACGCTGGTCAGCTATAAAGCGGCCGGGATTATTCTGTCGGTAGTGGAGGATTCTGACCGCTACGATAAAAGCCATATTGACGTGGTGCGCCACTCTTCAAGCCAGCTTATCCAGCTGGATCGTCAGTTTGATACGTTGCTGCCGGCGGTTTATATCAACAACAGCCGCGCCGGTGAGCTGGTTGCCGAAGCGATAATGAAAAAAGCGTTTCGCAATGTGCTGGTAATTGGCGGCAGCGAACACTCCCACATCACCCGGCAGCGTATTGCCGGGATCCGAAACGGAATCGACGAGCGGGTTACTCTGCACACGCTTTATACCGACTACCGCTACGAACATGCTAAGGCGATGATTCAGTCATGGTTCTCCACCACCCATGAACGCTACGATGCAATTGTCGGATTAAACGGCATGATCACGCTGGCGGCTATTAATCTGGCCAACAAATGGGGGATGCACGACACCGGCTTTATCTCTGTTGATGAAGTCCCCTGCGCCGAAGATTTTAATCAGGTTATTCCTTATGTTGCTCATGATACCGGCCAGTGGGCGCGGGTAGTGTCAGAAAATATCATCTCCGCTATCGAGGGCCGTCCCTACGAAACCCGTGTAATGCTTAACGGCTTCCTGAAAAACCTTTAGTTTCAAATGCCTGCCGGGTTTTTTCTGTAACAACACTGAAAGTGATGTTAACAAGATGTGATATGCCGCAAGGATCTTAAACTTGTCCCTCTGAGAATGTTGACGTTGTCATTTTGGGTGTTTAAATTTTGATCTCATATCTGGGGCGATGAATTTCCTAATCCGCAGATAGCGTATTCCTGGCATACAGGACGTTTTGATATTGATGTTAACGTCAACATTTCAGGTGCTGTTGCGCAGTGTTCCTGTACCGGCTTTATTTCGTAACGACGATAAGCAGTTAACTGAAAAGACCCGGAGAAAATTATGAAAGGCAAACTGAACACCCTGCTGGCGCTCTGTGTAACGGCCCCTTTAATGCTGTCATCCGCACTGGCGATAGCAAAGCCGCTGACTATCGGCATGTCCTTCCAGGAGATGAATAACCCCTATTTTGTCACCATGCAGGAAGCGCTCAAGGCTGCAGCCGGCAGCATGGGGGCCACGGTGATTGAGGCAGATGCCCGTCACGATGTCTCGAAGCAGATCAACGATATTGAAGATATGCTGCAGAAAAAAGTCGACATCCTGCTGATTAATCCGGCGGACACCAACGGTGTTGAAAATGCGGTAAACGAGGCAAAAAAAGCGGGCGTGGTGGTGGTGGCGATTGACGCTCAGGCTAAAGGTCCAATCGACTCTTTTGTCGGCTCCAAAAATTATGATGCCGGCCTGCAGGCCGGAGAGTTTCTGGCGAAAGCGCTGGGCGGTAAAGGTAAGGTCGCCATTCTTGATGGCATTCCGGTGGTGCCGATCATCGAACGCGTTAAAGGGTTTGAAGATGCCATGAAGAAGTATCCCGGCATCAAAATCGTTAACCGTCAGAACGGCAAACAGGAACGCGATACCGCGCTAAGCGTTACCGAAAATATGCTGCAGGCAGCGCCGGATCTGGCCGGCATTTTTAGCGTCAACGATACCGGTGCGCTCGGGGCCCTGGCGGCGATTCAGGCGAACGGCGCAGAGGTGAAACTGGTCAGCGTCGATGGCCAGCCGGAAGCGGTGAAAGAGATTGAGAAAGCGGGATCGCCGTTTATTGCAACCTCTGCGCAGTTCCCGCGTGACATGGTACGGCTGGGGCTGGGCGTGGCGATGGCGAAGCACTGGGGAAGTCAGGTGCCGGCTGCAGTGCCGCTTGACGTGAAACTGATCACGAAAGAGAACGCCAGCGGCTTTAGCTGGTAATGACTCCAGGGAGGCGCTGCCATGCCGTTACTGCAACTCAGCGGGATCAGTAAATCATTTCCGGGCGTACGCGCGTTAAACAACATCAACCTGACGCTGCACGCCGGTGAAATCCATGCGCTGCTCGGTGAAAACGGGGCGGGTAAATCCACGCTGATGAAGATCCTGAGCGGTATTTATCAGCCTGACAGCGGCGAAATCGCTATCGACGATCGGCCGCAGCAGTTTGCTGGCTATCGTCAGGCGATAACAGCTGGCGTGGGAATTGTCTTTCAGGAGTTCTCGCTGATACCGGGTCTTAATGCCGTCGAGAATATTTTTCTGAATCGCGAACAGCGTACCCGCTGGGGATGGCTGGATCGCCAGACGATGCGCAGCCGTACGCTGGCGCTGCTGGCGCGGCTGGGGGTTGAACTCGATCCGGACATTGCGGTAACGCATCTCAGCGTGGCGCAGCAGCAGTTTGTTGAGATTGCCAAAGCGCTGGCGCTAGATGCGCGGATCCTGATCCTTGATGAACCTACGGCAACGCTGACGCCGGGTGAAGCTGAGCATCTTTTCCGGGTGATGCGCGACCTGCGGCAGCAGGGGGTGGGCATGCTGTTTATCTCGCATCATCTGGAGGAGATCTTTGCGGTATGCGACACCATTACGGTACTGCGCGACGGAGGCTATGTTGGCACGCTCCCGGTGAGCGACTGCAGCAGCGAGCAGCTGGTAAAAATGATGGTGGGCCGTCAGGTGGCACAGCATTTCCCCGATAAGCTGCCGCTGCCGGCGGCAACGCTACCGCTGCTGGAGGTCAATCTGCAGCGCCAGCGTCAGGGGCCCGCAGACGCTTTTCAGCTCTGGCCCGGGGAAATCCTCGGCTTTGCCGGGCTGGTGGGATCGGGCCGCACCGAAACCGCCTGCGCGATGCTGGGTGCACAGGCGTGCTGGCAAAAAGAGGTGCGCCTGAATGGCGAGCCGCTGCGGCTGCGTACGCCCGCCGATGCCTTAGAGCAGGGGATCGGACTGCTGCCGGAAAACCGCAAAACCGAAGGGCTGGTACTGCCGTTTAGCGTGGCGCATAACATCACGCTGAACCGGCAGATCACCCACGGCGGATTTCTGCACCATGTGCGCGAGCGTGAAGTGGTCAGCGATCTTATCCGCAGGGTTGGCGTGAAAACGCCGTCAGCGGAGCAGGAGGTGAATACGCTTAGCGGCGGTAATCAGCAAAAGGTGGTCATTGCGCGCTGGCTGAATAATGACTGCAAAGTGCTGATCTTTGACGAACCCACACGCGGTATCGATGTGGGGGCAAAAATGGAAATTTATCAGCTGATGCAGCAGCTGACCCGTAAGGGCATCGCCATCATCGTCATCTCTTCTGAGCTGCCGGAGATTATTGGCCTCTGTCACCGGGTGCTGGTGTTTCGCAACGGACATATTGCGCAGGAGCTTCACGATACGGCAATCAACGCTGAAACCATCATGCTACACGCTACGGGGAACGCATCATGAGTATTCTCTCTAATTCCATGCTGTCACAAACGTCGCGCAGGCGCGGCCGGCTCGACCGCTGTCTGCACCATCCCGCCTTCCTGCCATTTGTCGGTTTTGTGCTGCTGTTTATTGTGATGATTTTTCTCAACGATAGCTTTCTGACCGCGAACAACCTCAGTAACGTGGCGCGTCAGGTCTCTATCAACGCCATTATTGCCGTGGGAATGACCTGTGCCATCTTAACCGGCGGGATCGATCTGTCGGTGGGATCGGTGATGGCGCTCTCCGGTACCGTTGCCGCCGGTCTGATGGTGGCGGGAATTCCGATGCCGCTGGCGGTGCTGGCCGGATTACTGATCGGTATGGGTTTTGGTGCCCTGAACGGCGGCTGTATCGCCTGGCTGCGGATGCCGCCCATCATCGTTACGCTCGCCAGCATGGGGATCGCACGGGGACTGGCGCTGATGTACACCGGGGGATATCCCATCTCCGGCCTGCCGGAAAGCTTCATGATGTTTGGTCGTGCCAGTCTGCTGGGTATTCAGGTGCCTATTTTAATCATGCTGGTGGTCTATTTGCTGGCGTGGATCCTGCTGCATCAGAAGCCCTTTGGTCGTCACGTCTACGCTCTGGGCGGCAATGAAGAGGCCGCGCGCCTGAGCGGTATCCGCGTCTCCCGTACCAAGCTCTGGGTATATATCATCAGCGGCCTCACGGCAGCCGTGGCCGGTATTGTGCTCAGTTCGCGTCTGATGAGCGGACAGCCCAACGCCGGTAACGGATTTGAGCTGGATGCGATCGCTGCTGTCGTGCTGGGCGGGGCGGCAATAGCCGGCGGTAAAGGTGCCATTCTTGGGACGCTGGTGGGCGCGATGATGCTCGGCATTCTTAATAATGGCCTGAATCTGATGGGGGTTTCACCCTATGTGCAGATTGTGATTAAAGGCGGGATCATTCTGGGCGCGATCTGGCTGAGTTCCGTTAAGCGTAAAGCACACCGTTAAGATGGCCTGCGGGTCATCTCTCTGCCACTCAATGTTGACGTTAACATTTATCGAAAAGGATACGCTATGAATATTCTGCCGCAACAGATCAAAAGCCTGGTGAACTATGGCCCGCGCGATTATCGCCTGGAGACATTACCGCTGCCTGAGCCGAAGGCACGCGAGCTACTGGTAAAAGTGGGAGCATGTGGTATCTGCGCGTCTGACGTCCACTGCTGGCACGGGGCGCCAATGTACTGGGGAGATGGCAATCCGGAAAAAGCCTGGGTTAAAACGCCAGTAGTGGTGGGGCATGAGTTTTATGGCACGGTAGTCGGATATGGCGAGGGCGCGCTGGAGCATTTTGGCGTGTCGCCTGGCGACCGCGTCATCGCTGAACAGATTATTCCCTGTAATCAGTGCCGCTTCTGCAAAGATGGCAAATACTGGATGTGCGAAAAGCACGACATCTACGGCTTTCAGACGCAGGACTCTGATGGCGGTATGACCGAATATATGCTGTTCAAAGCCAACAGCCGGGTGCATAAAATTCCTGATACGCTGACGCACGAAGAGTGCGCGCTGATTGAGCCCTTCGCCTGTGCGGTCCACGCGGTGAACCGCGCGGCGATTGAATTCAATGATGTGGTGGTACTTGCGGGGGCTGGCCCGCTCGGCACCGGCATGATTCAGGCTATCCGCCTCAAAAACCCCAAACTGTTTATTGTGCTGGATACCATTCCGGAACGTCTGGCGCTGGCGAAAAAGCTGGGGGCCGATCTGGTTTTCAACCCGCTGGAGCAGGATGTGGATGCGGAGGTGCGTAAACTCACTGACGGCTACGGCTGCGACATCTATATAGAGGCGACCGGCAACCCGCTGGCGGTCAATCAGGGACTGCAGATGATTCGGCGCATGGGCCGCTATGTCGAGTTCAGCGTCTTTGGTAAACCGGCAACGGTAGACTGGTCGATCATTGGCGACCGCAAAGAGCTGGATGTGCGCGGCTCGCATCTTGGCCCGCACTGCTATGAAACGGTTATCAGCTTTTTTGAAAAAAAATGGTTCACCGCAGAAGGCATTGTTACGCACAGTTTTCCGCTGGCGGAGTGGGAGCAGGGTTTTGCAATGGCATCAGGTCGCGAATCGATCAAAGTGCTGCTGGTACCCTGAAGCCGTTACGTGCGCCACCTCATCCAGAGGGGCGCACACACCGCGTAAAGTTACGACATTACTCTGTCCGTTAATGCGCTGAACGACTACCATATGCGTTCAGGTTTTTTGCTCGCTTATGGATATCTAATGCGTATTAAGGTTGCCCTCATTCCGTTGTTTTTCCTGCTTGCTGCCTGCAGCAGCAAGCCTGCGCCTCATCAGCAAGGCGATGTTGTGCCGGCACCTAAAGGCGGCTTCCTGCTGGATTCGTCGCATGCGGTTCAGCCGATGTTTGGTGACTTTGCCGGCAACCCGGCAGCAGAACAATTTATCGATCGGATGGTAGCGAAACATGGTTTTGATCGCGATCAGCTGCATGCGGTTATCGGCCAGGCAAAGAGGCTCGATTACGTGCTGCGTCTGATGGATCAGCAGGCACCGAGCTATACGCCGCCAGCGGGGCCAAACGGCGCCTGGCTGCGCTACCGGAAAAAATTTATCACGCCTGATAACGTACAGAATGGCGTAGCGTTCTGGAATCAGTATGAAGATGCTCTGCAGCGGGCGCAGCAGGTTTATGGCGTACCGCCGGAAATTATCGTCGGCATTATCGGCGTTGAGACGCGCTGGGGCCGGGTGATGGGCAAAACCCGTCTGCTGGATGCGCTGGCGACGCTCTCGTTTAACTATCCGCGCCGCGCCGCCTATTTCAGCAGCGAGCTGGAGACCTTCCTGCTGATGGCGCGCACCGAACAGGACGATCCGCTGGATCTGCGCGGATCCTTTGCCGGGGCAATGGGCTATGGCCAGTTTATGCCCTCATCCTATAAAGAGTACGCGGTGGATTTCAGCGGAGATGGTCATACCAATCTCTGGGATCCGGTTGATGCGATTGGCAGCGTCGCAAACTATTTCAAAGCGCACGGCTGGCGCAGCGGTGAAACAGTCGCCGTACCGGCGAGCGGACAGGCACCCGCGCTGGAGAATGGCTTCAAAACGCGTTATCCGGTTGCCACGCTGGCGGCCAGCGGTCTGACCCCGCAGGGCTCACTGAATGGCAACAGCGAAGCCAGCCTGCTGCGACTCGATCTGGGCACCAGCTATCAGTACTGGTACGGCCTGCCTAACTTCTATGTAATTACGCGTTATAACCACAGCACGCATTACGCAATGGCCGTATGGCAGCTGGGAGAGGCGGTCGCCAAAGCGCGGCAGGGTAATCTGCTTTAATGCTGTCCTTATAAAGTGTGAGGATATAATATGGCACCCTCTTTGCGGTGCCATTTCACCGCATGCAGATTATCAGGAGCATTTATGGAGCATTTACCCGCCTGTCCGCTGTGTCAGGCTGATTACACCTGGCAGGATGGCGATAACCTCAACTGCCCGTCGTGCGGTCATATCTGGTCCGCCAGCGCTGCAGAAGCGAACGATACGCTGCTGGTACGCGATGCCAATGGCAACGCGCTGGCAGATGGCGACAGCGTCACCGTGGTCAAAGATTTAAAGGTAAAGGGCAGCTCTTCGGTGCTGAAAATCGGTACCAGGGTCAAAAGTATTCGTCTGGTTGAAGGCGATCACAATATTGACTGCAAAATCGAGGGCTTTGGCCCGATGAAACTCAAATCTGAGTTTGTGAAAAAGAGCTGACGGCAGGACGGCGCTGGCCGTGCTGCTTTATTTCCTGAATATGTTCACGCCTCCCGCTTTCGGTTCCTGCTGCGCCACCCTCTGTACTGAACGCCGCTAATCTCATTCACTGCTGAACGTCAGCGCCTGCCTGGCACAGATCGGGACTATGCTTGATGAAGCCGTACTGACCCCGGCCGATCCGGCACGCGGCAACGGCACGCTGCTGTGCGCTCTCCCGCATCCGGTCAGGATGACATGAAACCGGACCGGAGGCAGCGGAAGCAGGGCCGCAAATTTCACTGCTGCTGGTTGAAAAGCGCCGTCTGCCGCTCCATTTACTGCTAACGTTGCGCCGCAAAAGGAGAAAGCGATGAATGATGAACAGCTGCAGCAGTTAAGCCGTCAGATTGGCGAAAAGCTTATAGCGCGCCACGCCAGCGTGACGACGGCTGAATCCTGCACCGGCGGCTGGATTGCCAAAGTTTTTACGGATATCAGCGGCAGCTCTGCCTGGTTTGAGCGCGGATTTGTCACCTATAGTAATAGTGCCAAGCAGCAGATGGCAGGCGTGCAGGCGAGCACGCTTGCGCGCTATGGCGCAGTGAGTGAAGAGACGGTGCGTGAGATGGTGGCAGGCGCGTGTCAGGCGGCGCAGGCACCTTATGGGATCGCTGTAAGCGGCATTGCAGGGCCGGGCGGCGGCAGCGCAGATAAACCCGTCGGCACCGTCTGGTTTGCCCTTGCCGGACCGGAGGGTATCTTTACGCAACGCTGTGTTTTTGCAGGCGATCGCGAGGCGGTGCGGCGTCAGTCGGTGGCGTGGGCGCTGCAGACGCTGCTTGATCAATTTCTGATAAATTAGGCTTGATACTGTATGATTATACAGTATAATTATTGGCAACAGAACGAGCGGACACAGCCAGTGTTTGCTCACCCGGCATGATTAGGAGTGTAAATGGCGATCGACGAGAACAAACAGAAGGCTTTAGCTGCCGCACTGGGCCAGATTGAAAAACAATTTGGTAAAGGCTCCATCATGCGTCTGGGTGAAGACCGCTCGATGGATGTAGAAACTATTTCTACCGGCTCCCTGTCGCTGGACATCGCACTGGGTGCGGGTGGTCTGCCGATGGGACGTATCGTAGAGATCTACGGACCGGAAGCTTCTGGTAAAACCACGCTGACGCTGCAGGTTATTGCGGCTGCACAGCGTAAAGGTAAAACCTGCGCCTTTATCGATGCTGAGCATGCGCTGGATCCGGTCTATGCGAAAAAGCTGGGCGTGGATATCGATAATCTGCTCTGTTCACAGCCGGATACCGGTGAGCAGGCGCTGGAAATCTGTGACGCGCTGGCACGTTCAGGTGCCGTTGATGTCATCATCGTTGACTCCGTTGCGGCGCTGACGCCTAAAGCGGAAATCGAAGGTGAGATCGGTGACTCGCACATGGGTCTGGCGGCACGAATGATGAGCCAGGCGATGCGTAAGCTGGCAGGTAACCTGAAACAGTCCAATACGCTGCTGATCTTCATCAACCAGATCCGTATGAAAATTGGTGTGATGTTTGGTAACCCGGAAACCACCACCGGTGGTAACGCGCTGAAGTTCTACGCGTCCGTTCGTCTTGATATCCGCCGTATCGGTGCGATCAAAGAGGGCGACGAAGTGGTAGGTAGCGAAACGCGCGTGAAAGTGGTGAAGAACAAAATCGCTGCACCGTTTAAGCAGGCAGAATTCCAGATCATGTATGGCGAAGGGATCAACACCTTTGGTGAGCTGGTAGACCTGGGCGTGAAACACAAGCTGGTGGAGAAAGCCGGTGCGTGGTACAGCTACAACGGCGACAAGATTGGTCAGGGTAAAGCAAACGCGACCAACTTCCTGAAAGAGAACCCGGCAATTGCGAACGAGATCGACAGCAAACTGCGTGAGGCGCTGCTGACAGGTGCGACAGCAGAGGCAAATACTAAAGAGCCTTCTGACGCTGAGCTTGAAAACGCGGGCGAAACTAACGAAGACTTTTAATATCAGCGGGAGCAGCAATGCTCCCGTTTTCTTTTTTACTCCTCTGCACGCTTTCCGCTCTCTGCCCCCCATGCTTTACCCTGTCCGTTACCAACAGTAAGGCTAATGCGTATGTCATCAACATCATCACAGGCACCGGTGCCTGATTTCTCCCGTTTACTTGACCGCGCTATGCGTCTGCTTTCACAGCGCGATCACAGCCGCAGCGAGCTGAAGCGCAAACTGCAGCTCTCCGGCCAGCGTGCGGCCTATCTGCAGCAGCAGGAAAATATCCCGATTCCGGATGAGCTGCTGGAAAAAGTGCTCGACTGGTGTCAGGAAAATGGCTGGCTGAACGATAATCGATTTACTGAGCGTTTTATCCAGAGCCGGGCGCGCAAAGGATATGGTCCGCAGCGCGTCAGGATGGAGCTGCAGCAAAAAGGCATCGGACGCGACGAGATTAATCAGGCGCTGGCAGAAAGTGACGTGGACTGGACAGCGTGTGCTACAGAGCTTGCCAGACGTAAGTTTGGCGAGCCGCTGCCGCAAACCTGGGCAGAAAAAAGCAAAGTACAGCGTTTTCTGATGACAAAAGGCTTTATGATGGAAGATATTCAGGCGGTTTTCAGAAATAGTGACGACTGAAAGGCAATGTGATTTTACTTCCTATTGCAGAAATTTTATCTTATTCCCACTTTTTGTTCCTGAGTCAGCGACGGACCGGATAGACAGGGTTTGTCAGCGAAAGGGAACGTTCGTTAGCGTGATTCCAGGAATTTTATGAGCAAGAGCACTGCTGAGATCCGTCAAGCGTTTCTCGACTTTTTTCATAGCAAGGGACATCAGGTTGTAGCCAGCAGCTCCCTCGTACCGAATAACGATCCAACGCTGCTGTTTACCAACGCCGGCATGGTGCAGTTCAAAGACGTTTTCCTTGGCCAGGACAAGCGTGATTACACGCGTGCGACCACCTCACAGCGCTGCGTGCGCGCAGGCGGCAAGCATAACGATCTGGAAAATGTGGGGTATACCGCACGCCATCACACCTTCTTTGAAATGCTGGGCAACTTCAGTTTCGGCGACTATTTCAAGCAGGAGGCGATTGCTTATGCCTGGGAACTGCTGACGGGGGAGCAGTGGTTCAGCCTGCCAAAAGAGCGTTTATGGGTAACCGTTTACGAAACCGATGACGAAGCCTTTGACATCTGGGCTGACCAGATCGGTGTGCCGCGCGAACGCATTATTCGTATTGGCGACAACAAGGGCAGCGCATACGCATCTGATAACTTCTGGCAGATGGGCGACACCGGTCCCTGCGGTCCCTGTACTGAAATTTTCTACGATCATGGCGACCATATCTGGGGAGGCCCGCCGGGCAGCCCGGAAGAAGATGGCGATCGCTATATTGAGATCTGGAATATCGTGTTTATGCAGTTCAACCGTCAGGCTGACGGCACCATGCAACCGCTGCCTAAGCCGTCGGTGGATACCGGCATGGGGCTGGAGCGTATCGCGGCAGTCCTGCAGCATGTGAACTCCAACTATGAGATCGATCTCTTTGCGCAGCTGATCAAATCTGTAGCTCAGGTCACGGGCGCAAGCGACCTCAATAACAAATCGCTGCGCGTTATCGCGGATCATATCCGCTCCTGCGCCTTCCTGATTGCCGATGGCGTTATGCCATCGAATGAGAATCGTGGCTATGTGCTGCGCCGCATCATTCGTCGTGCGGTTCGCCACGGCAACATGCTGGGCGCGAAAGAAGCATTCTTCTATAAGCTGGTGGCGCCGCTGATTGAGGTCATGGGCGCTGCGGGTGAAGATCTGAAGCGTCAGCAGAAGCTGGTAGAAAATGCGCTGAAAGCGGAAGAGGAGCAGTTTGCTAAAACGCTGGAGCGTGGTCTGGCGCTGCTGGATGACGAGCTGGCAAAAGTGAGCGGTGACACGCTGGATGGTGAAACCGTCTTCCGTCTCTATGATACCTTTGGCTTCCCGGCGGATTTAACCGCTGACGTCTGTCGCGAGCGCAATCTGAAAATTGATGAGGCGGGCTTTGAAGCTGCCATGGAGCAGCAGCGCCAGCGCGCGCGCGAAGCCAGCGGCTTTGGCGCGGACTACAATAGCGTTATTCGCGTTGATGCCGTAACCGAATTTAAAGGTTATGAAGAGCTGACGCTGAACGCCACGATTGAGGCGCTGTTTGTTGATGGTCAGGCAGTGGAGCAGATTACCGCTGGACAGGATGCCGTCGTGATCCTGAACGCTACGCCATTCTACGGTGAATCAGGCGGGCAGGTGGGGGATACCGGCGTACTCACAGGGCAGAATGCTGAATTTAGCGTGCAGGATACGCAAAAGTATGGCAAAGCACTGGGACATATCGGTAAGCTCGCTCATGGTCAGCTGCGCATCGGTGATGCGCTGCAGGCGCAGGTAAACGAAGCGCGTCGTGCACGTATTCGTCTGAATCACTCGGCAACGCATCTGATGCATGAAGCACTCCGTGAAGTGCTGGGCGATCACGTCGGGCAGAAAGGCTCGCTGAATAACGATAAGTATCTGCGTTTTGACTTCTCACATTCTGAAGCGATGAAGCCGCAGCAGATCCGCGAAGTTGAAGATATCGTCAACGCACAAATTCGCCGCAACCTGCTGATTCAGACCGATATCATGGATCTGGAAGAGGCTAAAGCGCGTGGGGCGATGGCGCTGTTTGGTGAGAAGTACGATCAGCGGGTGCGCGTGGTCAGCATGGGCGAATATTCAGTGGAGCTGTGTGGCGGTACGCACGCTGCGCGCACGGGTGATATCGGCCTGTTCCGCATTCAGTCTGAGTCGGGTACGGCTGCCGGTATTCGTCGTATCGAGGCGCTGACAGGTGAAGCGGCAATTGCTCAGCTGCATGCACAGAGCGATCAGCTGGCTGACATTGCTCAGGTGGTGAAGGCCAACAGCAGCAATCTTAGTGAGAAGGTGCGCGGTCTGGTTGATAATGTACGCGCGCTGGAGAAAGAGCTGCAGCAGCTACGCGACCAGCAGGCAGCACAGGAGAGCGCGTCGCTGAGCAGCAGCGCCATTGAAATCAAGGGCGTTAAACTGCTGGTAAGTGAGCTGAGTAACACTGAACCGAAAATGCTGCGTACGATTATGGATGACCTTAAAAACCAGCTTGGGTCTGCCGTGATCGTACTGGCAACGGTAGCAGAAGGTAAGGTTTCGCTGATTGCAGGCGTAACCAAAGATCTGACCGACTGCGTGAAAGCAGGTGAGCTGATTAGCGAGCTGGCCGTTCAGGTGGGCGGAAAAGGCGGTGGACGTCCTGACATGGCGCAGGCGGGCGGGACCAATCCGCAGGCGCTGGCAGGCGCGCTGGCAGGCGTACAGGAGTGGGTAAGCAGCCGGCTGTAACAATTAAAATTAAGCGTTGTATAGCGCCAGGAACGTCTGTTCCGGCGCTTTTTAGTGCAATGGACACCAGGTAATGACAAAGTCCGGTCGATGTAGTGTATTTCGGCTAAACTAATTATCAGCAGAATGTATTGGCGTGACAAATCACAATGGTGTATTTGTCATAGGCATTGTTCAGCGGTATATGATGGATATGGCCGGGAGCCCGAACAGGCCCGACTCTTTTAATCTTTCAAGGAGCAAAGAATGCTTATTCTAACTCGTCGAGTTGGTGAAACCCTCATGATTGGCGATGAGGTGACTGTAACGGTGCTGGGCGTTAAAGGTAACCAGGTCCGCATTGGCGTTAATGCGCCAAAAGAAGTATCGGTACATCGTGAAGAGATTTATCAGCGTATTCAGGCTGAAAAAACACAAACCACGGGTTACTAACGTTTTCAGCGTCTCGCTCATGGGCGAGACGCTACCTTTCTGCTCCCTCCCTCCGTTTATTTCTGTTTTAGCTCCTTCGCTTTTTTCATTACTGCTCTGCCTTTTGCTGTTGATAAATCACCCTTTTCGCCGTTAAATCAGCCGAATTGTGCGTCATTTGTGCAATCAAACGCGCGAGTGAAAAAAGTCGGGAGAAATTGTTTGACTTATAAGTCCGGGAAAGTAATATGTGCGCCACGCAGTGCCGATGAGCAGAAACAAGTTCAGAAGCACGGTTCGGAAGAACGCGTAAGGTGAGGTGGCCGAGAGGCTGAAGGCGCTCCCCTGCTAAGGGAGTATGCGGTCAAAAGCTGCATCCGGGGTTCGAATCCCCGCCTCACCGCCATTTCCGATGCATCCATAGCTCAGCTGGATAGAGTACTCGGCTACGAACCGAGCGGTCGGAGGTTCGAATCCTCCTGGATGCACC
>NZ_JBXUNM010000012.1:0-19561 GCF_057197005.1 Pantoea sp. SYBGC1 | reverse complement strand
CCATAGCTCAGCTGGATAGAGTACTCGGCTACGAACCGAGCGGTCGGAGGTTCGAATCCTCCTGGATGCACCATTCTCTGCTTTTTCCCCATATGCTTCAGTTAAGTCCGTTACCGACAGTTTCAGTACCCAGGCTTTGCTCTCCAAATCTCTCCGGCAGTACCAGCAGCTTGCGCAATGAACCCGTCTCTGTTCAGCAATTTTAGCGCCGCCAGAGTTCACTGGCGTTAATAGGAATGCTGACTCTCTTTTGTACTTTGTTTTGAAAAGTGCTGCATTTACCGCCATTTATGCCCGGTTTTGTTCCCTGACCTTTTTCTGAAAACGAAAATTCCTAATGCTTTCAAAGCATTTGCGGTTAAGCCTGCCTGGCGACAACCTGAGCGCATTGAGCTAAAGTAATGGCTCATTTTGTCGTACGTGCGATATGCCATTACCATGAATGATTTCCTGATTTATGGCTCGCTGCTGGGCAGCAGCTTTCTGAGCGCCACGCTGCTTCCGGGCAGTTCAGAGGCTGTACTGATAGCGCTGCTGGTTGCTCAGAAAGGATCGGTTTATGGCCTGTTGCTGGCTGCATCAGTGGGAAACACGCTGGGTGGCCTGACCAATATTTTTCTTGGTCGCCTTATGCCGCAGAACGGGCAGGGGCGATGGCATGACACAGCATTGACGTGGTTACACCGATGGGGCCCTGCGGCATTGATTTTTAGCTGGCTGCCGGTCGCTGGCGATCTGCTTTGCGTTCTCGCAGGCTGGTTGCGTTTCAGCTGGCTGCCTTGCGTGCTGTTTCTCGCTCTCGGCAAAACGCTGCGTTATATCTTTATCGCGATCGCCACAATACAGGGTATGGAGTGGTGGCATTGATTCGCACAGATTCGAGGCTACGGTTAACATTATGCTGAACAAAAATAAATTATTCTCACAGCGGGAGGTTAATGTGATCCCGGACGTATCAAAAGCGCTCTCCTGGCTGGAAGCGCATCCCGACGCGTTAAAGGGTATCGGCCGTGGCATCGAACGCGAAACGTTACGCGTCGGGCCCGATGGTCATCTGGCTACTACCGGCCATCCGGCATCGCTTGGCTCGGCGCTGAAGCATGACTGGATCACCACGGATTTTGCGGAAACGCTGCTGGAGTTCATTACGCCGGTCGATAAAAATATTGACCGTTCGCTGACCTTCCTGCGCGATATCCATCGCCATGTGGCAAAACAGCTGGGTGAAGAGCGTATGTGGCCCTTCAGTATGCCCGGTCACGTTGACGATACCGATAAAATTGAGCTGGCGCAGTATGGCAGTTCAAACGTGGGCCGGATGAAGACCCTCTACCGGCAGGGGCTGAAAAACCGCTACAGCGCGCTGATGCAGATTATCTCTGGCGTGCACTACAACTTCTCGCTGCCGCTCTCTTTCTGGCAGGAGTGGGCAGATGTGAAAGATGCTGAGAGCGGCAAAGAGACCATCTCTGCGGGCTATCTGCGCCTGATCCGCAACTATTATCGTTTCGGCTGGGTGATCCCTTATCTGTTTGGTGCCTCGCCGGCGATCAGCTCCTCATTCCTTCAGGGACGTGAGAGCCAGCTGCCGTTTGAAACGGACGGTAAAGATACGCTGTGGCTGCCGTATGCGACCTCTCTGCGCCTGAGTGATCTGGGGTATACCAATAAGTCACAAAGTAATCTCGGTATTACCTTCAACTCGCTGGAAGGGTATGTGAGCGCGCTGAAGGCCGCAATCAAAACCCCTTCTGAAGAGTACGCAGCTATGGGCGTCAAAGATGCTGAAGGCAACTGGCTGCAGCTAAATACTAATGTGCTGCAGATTGAGAATGAGCTGTATGCGCCTATCCGTCCGAAGCGCGTTACCCGTTCCGGGGAAGCCCCTTCTGATGCGCTGCTGCGCGGCGGCATTGAGTATATTGAAGTGCGCTCGCTTGATATCAATCCGTTCTCACCGGTAGGTGTGGATGCCGATCAGGCGCGCTTCCTCGATCTGTTCCTGATTTGGTGTACGCTGGCCGATGCCCCTGAACTGAGCGCCAGCGAGCTGCTCTGCAGTCGCAAAAACTGGAACCGCGTGGTGATGGAAGGACGCAAGCCAGGACAGGTTATTGGCGTTGGCTGCAGCGACACAGAACATTCGCTGGTTGAAGTAGGCAAAGCGCTCTTTGCCGATTTGCGTCGCGTGGCGGAGGTGCTGGATAGCAATGAGGGCAGCACGCAATATCAGCAGGTCTGCGATCAACTGGTAGCTTCTTTTGACGATCCTGAGCTAACCTACTCGGCGCGCATTCTTCACGCTATTAAAGAGAACGGCCTGACCGGCGCGGGTGTTGCCCTGGCGGAGCAGTACCGGCAGATGCTCTGTGCGGAGCCGCTGGAAATTCTGACCGAAGCGGATTTTACTCAGCAGGCGCAGGAGTCTGTTGCTGCACAGCAGGCGCTGGAAGCGAGTGATAGTACAAGCTTTGAGGATTATCTGGCAGGTCGGGAAGGCTGAAAAAGAAAATGGCCACATCACTGTGGCCAAAATTAACATCTCTGTTGTCAGGGATGATGATAACAAATGCGCGTCTTTCATATATTCAGACGCAGAACGACGAGAAAAGTTTCATCGTTCAGAAAAAATTTTTCAAACAGGAGGTGACGTATGCCACTACTGGACAGTTTTACCGTTGATCACACCATCATGGCCGCGCCGGCAGTACGCGTGGCAAAGACCATGACAACTCCGCATGGCGATACCATCACCGTTTTCGATCTGCGTTTTTGCCGGCCAAATATCGACATTCTGACCGAGCGCGGGATCCATACGCTGGAGCATCTGTTTGCCGGCTTTATGCGCGATCACCTCAACGGTGACGGCGTGGAGATCGTGGACATCTCCCCAATGGGATGCCGTACCGGTTTCTATATGAGCCTGATTGGCACGCCAGACGAGCAGCGCGTGGCGCAGGCGTGGAAAGGGGCGATGGAAGATGTTCTGAAAGTAAAAGATCAGAATCAGATCCCGGAGCTTAATGAGTATCAGTGTGGCAGCTATAAGCTGCACTCTCTGGACGAAGCGCAGCAGATTGCGCGTAATGTTCTGTCACACGAGATCGGCGTTAATCGCAACGAAGATCTGAAGCTGCCAGCAGAGAAGCTGAAAGAACTGCATATCTGATTAGCCCTTTCTGCAAAAACGCCGCATATTCTGCGGCGTTTTTTTTTCACGATCCCACTGAGCTTTTCAGCGGCTGCTGCGGCGTAACCCGCACCTGCTTCACCATGTTGTCCTGCACGTCGAGAATATCGATGTCATAGCTGCCAACCTGTACCCGCGTTTCGGTCTGCGGGATCTCTTCCAGCGCCTCAAGCAGCATGCCGTTGATGGTGCGCGCTTCCTCTTCCGGCAGCGTCCAGTTGAACGCCTTATTGATTTCGCGCACGTTAGCGCTGCCTTCAATCAGCACCGAGCCATCATTCTGCGGCATCACCTCTTCTGCGAGAGAAGGGGACATGGAGGTAGTAAAGTCGCCAACGATCTCTTCCAGAATATCTTCGATGGTGATGAGCCCCTTGATATCGCCATACTCATCCACCACCAGACCCGCTTTTTTCTTATTGCGCTGGAACTTAACCAGCTGCACATTCAGCGGCGTGCCTTCCGGCACATAGTAGATCTCATCAGCAGCGCGCAGCAGACGATCCTTATTGAACTCCTTTTTTTCCGTCATCATGCGCCAGGCTTCGCGCACGCGCAGCATGCCCACGGTATCGTCAAGCGAATCGCGAAACAGCACAATACGCCCATGCGGTGAGTTACTCAGCTGACGCTCAATCGATTTCCAGTCGTCATTGATATTGATACCAACAATTTCATTGCGCGGCACCATGATGTCATCCACGCTGACTTTTTCCAGATCGAGTACGGAGAGCAGCATATCCTGATTACGCCGGGACATCAGCGAGCGCGATTCATAGACAATGGTGCGCAGCTCCTCTTTGCTCAGCGCGGAGTTTACGGAGCCTTCTGCTTTAATCCCTACCATCCGCATCAGCATGCGCGTAATGGTATTAAGCAGCCAGACCAGTGGCAGCATCACATACTGCAGCGGCGCCAGTAAAACGCTGCTGGGGTAGGCCACTTTTTCAGGGTAGAGCGCTGCGATGGTTTTAGGCAGGACTTCGGCAAAGACCAGAACAACAAAGGTCAGCACGCCGGTAGCGATAGCGACCCCGGCATCACCATACAGACGCATCCCGACGATAGTGCCCAGCGCGGAGGCGAGGATATTGACCAGGTTGTTGCCGATTAAAACCAGACTGATCAGGCGATCGGGCCGGCGCAGCAGTTTCTCAACGCGCCGTGCAGCACGATTACCGCTTTTCGCTTTGTGCCGCAGCTTATAGCGGTTGAGCGTCATCATGCCGGTCTCAGAGCCGGAGAAGTACGCTGAGACCAGCACCATGATGACAAGGATGATAATCATCGTGGTGGTTGAAACATGTTCCAACGAAAAATTCCTTAGTGGGAAGTGAGAAGATGCTGCAGTACGCGACTGCCGAAGTAGGCCATGGTCAGCAGTAGCGCACCGCCGCAGTTAAACCAGACCACGCGCCGTCCGCGCCACCCTTCACGGTAGTGCCCCCAGAGCAGCACGATATAGACGAACCACGCAAGAATGGAGAGCACCGCTTTATCGATGTTCTCTGCGCTAAACAGGTTATCCATGAAGAATAGCCCGGTGCAGAGCACCAGCGTCAGCAGCACCACGCCAATCTGCGTGATATGAAACATTTTGCGCTCAATGCTTAACAGCGGCGGCATATCCTGCGTAAAGGCGAGCTTTTTGTTTTTCAGCTGATAGTCGATCCACGCCAGCTGCAGCGCATAGAGCGCGGCAATAATCAGCGTGGCATAAGCAAACAGCGAGAGACCGATATGCACCATCATGCCCGGCGTGGTTTCAAGGTGGGTGATAAAGGCATTCGGAACAAAGGTGGCAAACGCCAGATTAATTAGCGCAAAGCTATAAACCACCGGCAGCAGCAGCCAGCCACGGTTACGTGAAGCCACAATAGTCATAATGGCGCAAATCAGCAGGCTCACCAGCGATCCGATATTAAGTAAGCTGAGATTTTGCCCGCTGTCGATAGCAAATATCCGCTGCTGCAGCGCGACAGCATGCGCAATCAGCGCAACGCAGGCGGACAGAACAGCAAATCGCCGCCAGCCGCTGTTACGTTTCAGTAAGCTGGGTATGATAAGTGCAAGACTGAGGGAGTAGGCGAACAGCGCCACGATCGCGAAAACGAACATAGATCCTTTCTGAGAGTGATGAGATAAGGAAAAAAGCAGTATAGCGTCAGCGGCAGTATGCTCCAAACGATCTCACGGTCAATTGCAGAGATCGCTCAGGCTTCGTGTTATAATCCGGCGCATTGTGTCGCTCAGGCGGCCTCGCTACGGTATTAAGTGAGAGAGCATGTTTGATAATTTAACCGATCGTTTGTCGCAAACCCTGCGCAACATCAGCGGCCGCGGACGGCTGACCGAAGAGAACATCAAAGATACCCTGCGCGAAGTGCGCATGGCGCTGCTGGAGGCGGACGTTGCGCTGCCGGTGGTACGTGAATTTATCAACCGCGTAAAAGAAGCCGCGGTCGGACACGACGTCAATAAAAGCCTGACGCCGGGTCAGGAGTTTATCAAGATTGTCCGCAACGAGCTGATTGCGGCAATGGGTGCTGAAAATAATACCCTGAACCTGAATGCGCAGCCGCCGGCCGTAGTGCTGATGGCGGGCCTGCAGGGTGCCGGTAAAACCACCAGTGTGGGTAAGCTCGGTAAGTTTCTGCGTGAAAAGCACAAGAAAAAAGTGCTGGTGGTCTCAGCTGACGTCTATCGCCCGGCGGCGATTAAACAGCTGGAGACGCTGGCGCAGCAGGTGGGGGTGGATTTCTGTCCCTCCGATCTCAGCCAGAAGCCGGTTGACATCGTTAAGCATGCGCTGAAAGAGGCGAAGCTGAAGTTCTACGACGTGCTGCTGGTGGATACCGCAGGTCGTTTGCACGTAGACGAAGCGATGATGGACGAAATCAAACAGGTCCACGCCGCCATTAATCCGGTGGAAACGCTGTTTGTTGTCGATGCCATGACCGGTCAGGATGCCGCGAACACGGCTAAAGCATTTAATGAAGCGCTGCCGCTGACCGGGGTGATCCTGACCAAGGTTGATGGTGACGCACGCGGCGGTGCCGCGCTGTCGATTCGTCACATCACCGGTAAACCGATCAAGTTTATGGGGATGGGTGAAAAAACCGAGGCGCTGGAAGCGTTTTATCCTGACCGTATCGCCTCGCGCATTCTGGGCATGGGCGATGTCCTGTCGCTGATTGAAGATATTGAAAGCAAGGTTGACCGCGATCAGGCGGAAAAGCTGGCGAAAAAGCTGAAAACCGGCGACGGTTTCGATCTCAATGACTTTCTTGAGCAGCTTAAGCAGATGCGGAATATGGGCGGTATGGCCAGCCTGATGGGCAAACTGCCGGGTATGGGGCAGCTGCCGGACAACGTCAAATCGCAGATGGATGACAAGGTGCTGGTACGCATGGAGGCCATCATCAACTCCATGACGCGTAAAGAGCGTGAGAAGCCTGAAATCATCAAGGGTTCACGCAAGCGTCGCATCGCGACCGGTGCCGGCATGCAGGTGCAGGATGTCAATCGGCTGCTGAAGCAGTTCGATGATATGCAGCGCATGATGAAAAAGATGAAGAAAGGCGGCATGGCAAAAATGATGCGCGGCATGAAGGGTATGATGCCGCCAGGTTTCCCGGGCCGTTAAGATATCGCTACACAGCCAGAAAAGTATGCTACTGCGGTTGCTTTTTGCGCCAAAATGAGTAAAATTTTCGGGCTTTTTATATTGCACCCGGGCCCCGTTCCTCGATGGGGCCCGGTTGTTTTATTAACTAAAGAGGATGTTATGGTAACAATTCGTTTGGCACGTCACGGCGCAAAAAAGCGTCCGTTCTACCAGGTCGTCGTCACTGACAGCCGCAATGCACGCAACGGTCGCTTCATTGAGCGCGTTGGTTTCTTCAACCCGATCGCATCTGGTCAGGCTGAAGGTCTGCGTCTGGACCTGGACCGTATTGAGCACTGGGTTGGCCAGGGCGCAACGCTTTCCGATCGCGTTAACGCGCTGATCAAAGAAGCAAAAAAAGCAGCTTAATCTGTCACGGTGGTGAGCATGACCAGTAAACCTGCCGCACAGCCTCCTGTTAAGCCCATCGTTTTGGGCAAAATGGGTGCCGCTTACGGAATTCGGGGCTGGCTCAAAGTGTTTTCCTCCACTGAAGACGCTGAAAGCATCTTCGACTATCAACCCTGGTTTATCCAGCGCGCTGGTAAATGGCAGCAGGTAGAACTGGAAGGTTGGAAGCACCACAATCAGGACCTGATTATCAAAGTCAACGGCATTGACGATCGGGACGCGGCGGCACAGTTAACCAATTGTGAAATCACGGTTGACTCCACGCAGCTGCCTGCGCTGGGAGAGGGCGATTACTACTGGAAAGACCTTATGGGTTGTAAAGTAGTTAACCTCGACGGCTATGAGATGGGTAAAGTCATTGATTTGATGGAAACCGGCTCAAACGACGTACTCGTCGTTAAGGCGAACCTGAAAGATGCATTCGGTGTACAGGAGCGGTTAATACCGTTTCTCGATGAACAGGTTATCAAGAAAGTCGATCTCGCTACTGGCACTATTGAAGTAGACTGGGATCCTGGTTTTTGATCTCCGGACAATCCGGTAACGTAACGGCGAACGCGATGTGGATTGGTGTTATCAGCCTGTTTCCAGAGATGTTTCGCGCTATTACCGAGTACGGGGTAACTGGCCGGGCAGTTAAAAATGGCCTGCTCAACATTGAGAGCTGGAGTCCTCGTGATTTCACGCACGACCGGCACCGTACCGTGGACGATCGTCCTTACGGCGGCGGACCGGGAATGTTGATGATGGTGCAACCCTTACGGGATGCGATCCACGCAGCGAAAGCAGCGGCGGGAGAAGGTGCTAAGGTGATTTATCTGTCACCTCAGGGGCGCAAACTTGACCAGCAGGGCGTTTGCGAACTGGCGACTAACCAGAAACTTATTCTGGTCTGTGGTCGCTACGAAGGTATTGATGAGCGCGTGATCCATACAGAGATTGACGAAGAGTGGTCAATCGGTGATTACGTTCTCAGTGGTGGTGAGCTGCCAGCCATGACGCTGATTGATTCCGTCGCCCGGTTTATTCCCGGCGTACTGGGCAAGCAGGCGTCCGCCGATGAAGACTCATTCTCGGATGGTTTGCTGGATTGCCCGCACTATACCCGGCCTGAAGTGTTAGAAGGGATGGAAGTACCGTCAGTTCTGCTGTCGGGCAACCATGCCGATATTCGCCGCTGGCGCCTGAAACAGTCGCTAGGCCGTACCTGGCTAAGAAGACCTGAACTTCTGGAAAACCTGGCTCTGACTGAAGAGCAAGCAAGGTTGCTGAATGAGTTCCAGCGGGAACAGCAGCAGCAACAAAACGATGAAGCGGAAGAGTAATCTTCCCTGACTATCAGTTTACCCAGGATATGAGATTTAATTATGAGCAACATTATCAAGCAAATTGAACAAGAACAGCTGAAACAGGATGTACCTTCATTCCGTCCGGGTGATTCCGTGGAAGTGAAAGTATGGGTCGTTGAAGGTTCTAAAAAACGTCTGCAGGCATTCGAGGGCGTGGTTATCGCTATTCGTAACCGCGGTCTGCACTCTGCATTCACTGTTCGTAAGATTTCCAACGGCGAAGGCGTTGAGCGTGTCTTCCAGACTCACTCTCCGGTAATTGACAGCATTACTGTCAAACGTCGTGGTGCTGTGCGTAAAGCCAAACTGTACTACCTGCGTGAGCGCACCGGTAAGTCAGCTCGTATCAAAGAGCGTCTTGGCGCGTAAGCGACATCTCAAAGTTAATAGCAAACAAGGGGTTGGCATAATGCCAGCCCCTTTTTTTATGGACGCTTTAAGCGATAAACCGCGGCCTCAACCGGCCCGTCCGGCAGCACAATCAGCCCGTGCTGGCAGCCTGTAAGCGTAAACCCGCTGCGCAGTGCCACGGCGCGGCTGGCGACGTTATCTGTGGCGGCCAGGATTTCCAGTTCCGTGATATCTGGCCGGCTAAAACCCAGAGCTATCAGCTGCGCTACCGCGCGCGTTGCCACGCCCTGACGCTGCGCATCACTGCGTACCCAGTAGCCCAGTGCTGCAACCTCTCCAGGCTGACGGGCAAAACGGATCCCGGCCCCTCCCAGCAGACGATGGTTACTGTCTGCGATCGCAAACCTTTCGGCTTCACCTTTAACACGCTCTGCCTGGGCGAGGTTAAACCAGTTCACTGCCTCTTCTGGCCGGTAATTTTCATGCGCCCATGTCATCCAGGGTAACAGGGTATCAAGAGAGTGGTTTACTGCCTCAGCAAAAGCAGTTGCATCAGACAGCGCAAAAGGACGCAGGATTATCTCAGGCATAATCAGTCAGCCTTCATAAATTGTGAGGAATTACAGAATATTAACTGAGTGCGCAGTGAAAAACGAATCGCAGCTCTGCATCTATGTAATCTTATGTTTACACCTTTCCGGGTAGCTGCATAGTGTCATTTATTTATAATTATATGATAAATATGGTTTTATATATCATATTATGCGTAATGATTTGCTAGTGGTAAAAATAGTGTACATGTGTGGATTGCATGCAATACAGCCTGTGGTAGAGTAAGTGTCATCCTCAATGAGGATCCAAACCGCACAGACGAGTAAAAAGGATCGCCATCATGCAGAAAGACGCGCTGAACAACGTACACATCGCTGACGAACAGATTTTGATTACGCCGCAGGAGCTGAAAGCACGCTTTCCGCTAACGGCAGAGCAGGAGGCGCAGATTGCGGCTTCACGTAACACCATTGCAGACATTATTGCCGGTCGCGATCCGCGTCTGCTGGTGGTCTGCGGTCCCTGCTCAATTCACGATCCGGAAGCAGCGTTAGCATACGCCCGTCAGTTAAAAGATCTCTCTGTGCAGCTGAAGGATCAGCTCTATATCGTCATGCGCGTCTATTTTGAAAAACCCCGTACCACCGTAGGCTGGAAAGGGCTGATCAACGATCCTTATATGAACAACTCATTTGACATGGAAGCCGGGCTGCACATTGCGCGTCAGCTGCTGGTAAACCTGGTTGAAATGGGTCTGCCACTGGCGACAGAAGCGCTGGATCCTAATAGCCCGCAATACCTCGGCGATCTGTTTAGCTGGTCAGCCATTGGTGCGCGCACCACGGAATCACAAACGCACCGTGAAATGGCGTCAGGTCTCTCTATGCCGGTAGGTTTTAAAAACGGTACCGATGGCAGTCTCGGCACGGCGATCAACGCTATGCGTGCGGCAGCGATGCCTCACCGTTTTGTCGGTATTAACCAGGCAGGGCAGGTCTGCCTGCTGCAGACGCAGGGCAACCCGGACGGACACGTGATCCTGCGCGGCGGTAAAGCGCCTAACTACGGCCCGGACGATGTTGCACAGTGTGAAAAAGAGATGCTGAAAGCAGGACTGCGTCCGGCCTTAATGATAGATTGCAGCCATGGCAATTCTAACAAAGACTATCGTCGTCAGCCTGGCGTAGCCGAATCGGCTATTGCGCAGATCAAAGATGGAAACCGCTCTATTATTGGCCTGATGCTCGAGAGTAATATTCACGAAGGCAATCAGCCTTCAGAGCAGCCGCGCAGCGAAATGAAGTATGGTGTCTCAGTGACCGATGCCTGCATTGACTGGAACACCACCGAAACGCTGCTGCGCACTATCCATCAGGATCTGCAGGGAGTGCTGTCGGCGCGTCTGTCACACGAGGTATAAAGAGTCATGGTGGCTGAACTGACCGCATTGCGCGATCAAATTGATGAAGTCGATCAGGCGCTGCTTGGGCTGCTGGCAAAACGGCTGGAGCTGGTGGCACAGGTTGGCGAAGTAAAAAGCCGTTACGGCCTGCCGATTTATGTACCCGAGCGCGAAGCAAGCATGCTGGCGTCACGCCGGCAGGAAGCAGAAGCGCTCGGCGTATCTCCCGATCTGATTGAAGATGTATTGCGTCGTCTGATGCGGGAATCCTATACCCATGAGAATGACAAAGGTTTCAAAACCCTCTGTCCTTCACTGCGTCCGGTGGTGATCGTTGGCGGCAGCGGCAAGATGGGGCGCCTGTTTGAAAAGATGCTGACGCTGTCTGGTTATCAGGTGCGCATTCTGGATAAAGAGGACTGGGATCGCGCCGATCGGCTGCTGCAGGATGCGGGTATGGTGATCATCAGTGTTCCGATCCATCTTACCGAGAAGATCATCGCCGATCTGCCTGTGCTGCCGGACGACTGCATCCTGGTCGATCTTGCCTCGGTAAAAAACAGGCCGCTGCAGGCCATGCTTGCCGCGCACGCCGGACCGGTACTGGGGCTGCACCCGATGTTTGGGCCTGATAGCGGCAGTCTGGCAAAACAGGTTGTGGTCTGGTGCGATGGTCGTCAGCCGGAAGCGTATCAGTGGTTCCTGGAACAGATTCAGGTCTGGGGAGCACGGCTGCACTGCATCAGCGCCGCAGAGCACGATCAGAACATGGCCTTTATTCAGGCGCTGCGTCACTTTACGACTTTTGCTTACGGCCTTCACCTGGCTGAAGAGAATGTGAACCTGGATCAGCTGCTGGCGCTCTCTTCACCTATTTACCGGCTGGAGCTGGCCATGGTAGGGCGGCTCTTTGCGCAGGATCCGCAGCTCTATGCTGATATCATTATGGCTTCAGAGAGTAATCTGGCACTGATAAAACGTTATCATCAGCGCTTTGGTGACGCTATTGCACTGCTGGAACAGAGCAATAAGCAGGCGTTCATCGACAGTTTTGAGCGTGTGGAGCAGTGGTTTGGCGATCACGCCCAGCGTTTTCTGGTTGAAAGCCGCAGTCTGTTACGCTCGGCTAACGATAGCCGGCAATAAAAAAAGGCACCCTTAGCGGTGCCTTTTCTGCTTATATGCGGGGTTCAACCGGAACCACATTTTCACCGGGATAGCAGCCCAGCACTTTCAGCGAGCGCGTCAGCTGACGTAATTCTTCCAGCGCCAGCTGCATATTTTCTGACTGCAGATTGCCCTGCACATCAATATAGAACATCTCTTCCCACGGGTTACCGTTAATCGGGCGATTCTCCAGCCGGCTCATAATCAGGTTATGATTGCGCAGTACCAGCAGGGCCTCTACCAGCGCGCCCGCCTGCTGACCGGTGGCCATGATCAGCGTGGTTTTGGCCGGAACCTGCACCGAAACATCAACCGGCTTGCGTGCCAGTACGATAAAACGCGTGTGATTCTGCTGCTGATTTGCCAGGTTACGCTCCAGCACCTGCAGCCCGTAGAGTTCACCGCCTGCTTCGCTGCCCAGCGCGGCAACGTCCGGGGAATTAAGCGCGGCGACTTTCTCCATAGCTGCGGCGGTGCTTTCGGTATACTCAATTTTCCACTGCGGGAAACGGTTAATAAACTGACTGCACTGCTGAAAAGGCTGGGGATGACTATAGACGGTTTTGATCTGTTTAAGCGTGGTGGTCTCTTTTACCAGTACACAGTGCTCGATAGGGATGGTCAGTTCGCCAATGATTGAGAGCGACGTCTGCTGCAGCAGATCGTAAACATCATTGATAGAGCCGGAGCTGGTGTTTTCAATCGGCATCACCGCATAGTCAGCCTGGCCAGCCTCAACCTGCTGAATAATATCCTGAAATTTCAGACAGCCGTTTTCAACATATGAAGCAAAATGGCGTGACGCATATTTACGGGCAGCCAGATGCGAATAGGAGCCCTTAGGACCCAGAAAAGCGATACGGGGCGCCAGCGCGTGGGGATGGTTCAGGTTCTTCTGCAGCAGCGCCTGCTGTGTCAGGACCGAATCTTCAATAATCAGCTGAAACAGACGGGTAATGTAGTGAGCATCGAGCTGCTGCTGCTTACCGAGGGAAATCAGATTTTCCAGCAGGGCTCGCTCCCGCTCAATATCACGTATGGGCCGCAGCGTGGTCAGTTTCGCCTGGGCAACTTCAATTGCCAGCGACCGTCGCTCGGCCAGCAGCGTAAGTAGTTTGCTGTCTACCGCGCTGATTTTATCACGCAGCGCCAGCAGTGGATTATCGATACTCATTAAGCTCACCTGTAAATACAGTTAAAAAAAAAGCCTCCCGGTGGGGGAGGCTTTGTCATTCGTCTTCGCATTCATTTTCGCATGACGACGCGCCTCCCGTTCAGGGGAAGGTAAAAAAGAATGCGAAGAAAAATGGCTGATGTTTCATGGTTTATTCCGGCAGGTAAGTGTTCTGAGAGTAATCGTACTGCTTAAAAGCTGTCAATAAAAAACGCGCCAGCTGGCGCGTTTTTTGTAACTGCAGAGTTTATCCTACCGGAATGAAATCTTTAACACTGCTGGCAGCGCGGCGTGCTTCAGGCTTGTGCTGAGCTTTATTTAGCTGGCGCTCCAGCTTCGCGATCAAATCGTTGATGGCGGTATACATATCATCATGTTTAGCACTGGCAACCAGAGTACCGTTGGGCGTGTTAATGGTGGCATCCGCTACGAACTCTTTGGGCTCTTTTGACAACACGATGTGAGGATTGATGAGGTGGGCTTGCCACTTTTCCAGTTTAGCGAGACGGTCTTCGACATGGCTGCGAATTGCTGCAGTGATTTCCATTTGTTTGCTGGTAATGTTCAGAATCATAGTTAAACCTCTCTGTCATTTCCGTCTGGGTAGAGTCAGCATACCGCGCCACACAGGAATTTATGTGATCTGGATCACATACGAACGTCACATTTTGTCAACGCAGGAGATTTGCGAGAAAGACCGGAGATTATTTAAAAAATGCTTGAAGCCAGCACTGCAGCAGGGCAGGATTGACAGGTTAACCGCAACGCAGAGACCCTTTGCGGACATAAAAAAAGCAGCCCGGGGGCTGCTTTTAAAAGAACGATTCACTCATTTCTGGCTGTTGTTGGCTGCGATAATTTTCGCAACTTTGTCAGCTTCTGCCGTTAACTGCAGCTGGCGATAAGCATTCTCCATCAGCGGCAGCGCATCGCGTGTCGCCTGCGTATCCTGATAATCACGCATCATGCCTTCCACACGATTAACAACAGCGACATAGGCCCCGCGCTTGGTATAGAATTGCGCCACCGAGAGTTCATATTTCGCCAGACGATCTTTCAGATAGGTCAGGCGTTTCTGGGCATCCGCAGCGTACTGGCTATCTGGATAGCTCCGCAGCAGCTGGGAGAAGTCGCGGAAGGCATCGCGCGCGTGGGTAGGATCGCGATCGGAGCGATCGATACCAAAGAAGCCCTGCAGAGCTGAATCATCCAGGGCCATATCCGTCAGGCCTTTCATATAGATGACGTAATCGATATTTGGATGGGTCGGATTGAGTCGCATAAAGCGCGAGATAGCAGCCTGCGCCAGCGGAAGATCGGCATTTTTGTAATACGCGTAGATTAAATCCAGCTGCACCTGCTGCGAGTAAGGACCAAATGGATAACGATTATCCAGCGCTTCCAGTTGCTTAATTGCCGCTTTGAAGTTACCGTCCTGCAGCTTTTGCTGAGCTGTGGCATAAATTTCAGACGGCGGGCTGTCCGGAACCGGATCAGATGAGCCGGAGCAGCCTGCCAGGGCCAGGCTCAATGTGGCGGCAGCCACCAGATGTTTCATACGCGTCATGACGAAATGATTATCCTCAAAATGTTATGGCGGAAGCTGTCCGTATAGCTCCCGGTAATGACCAGTACGATAGCACATTATATTAAACGGCATCGCCGTAAAACCCAACGTTAACGAAGAAGCTGTATATGGCACAACAAGTTCAACTCACCGCAACGGTGTCCGAAGCACAGCTTGGACAACGTTTAGATCAGACTTTGGCGGAATTGTTCCCTGATTATTCACGCTCCCGCATAAAAGAGTGGATCCTCGATCGCCGCGTCAGCGTCAACGGCACTATCATCGACAAACCGAAAGAGAAAGTTCTGGGCGGTGAGCAGGTGGCTATTGATGCTGAAATCGAAGAGGAACAGCGCTGGGAGGCGCAGAACATTCCTCTTAATATCGTTTATGAAGATGACCATATTCTGGTTATCAACAAGCCCCGCGATCTGGTGGTGCACCCTGGCGCAGGTAACCCTGACGGCACCATTCTGAATGCACTGCTCTACCACTTTCCGCCGATCGCTGATGTACCGCGTGCCGGTATCGTACATCGCCTGGATAAAGACACCACAGGGCTGATGGTTGTGGCAAAAACGGTTCCGGCACAGACGCACCTGGTAGAAACGCTGCAGCTGCGTGAAATTACACGTGAATATGAAGCGGTTGCCATCGGTACGATGACGGCTGGCGGCACCGTTGATGAACCCATGGCGCGACACTCCACCAAGCGTACTCACATGGCAGTTCATCCGATGGGGAAACCGGCCACCACGCACTATCGCATCATGGAGCATTTCCGGGCACATACGCGCCTGCGCCTGCGTCTGGAGACCGGCCGTACGCATCAGATCCGCGTTCATATGGCGCATATCAACCATCCGCTGGTGGGCGATCCGCTCTACGGTGGCCGGCCGCGTCCGCCAAAAGGGGCGTCAGAGGCGTTCATTAATACGCTGCGCGGATTTGATCGTCAGGCGCTGCACGCGACCATGCTGCGTCTCTATCATCCGATAACCGGTATTGAAATGGAGTGGCATGCTCCGCTGCCGCAGGACATGGTTGATCTGATTGACGCCTTAAAAGCCGATACGGAAGAGTTCCGCGATCGCATGGACTGGCTATGAGCGAATGGATCATCCCGGACTGGCCTGCTCCGCAGCGCGTTCGGGCCTGCTCCACTACCCGGCAGGGCGGTCATAGCCTGGCCCCCTGGGATTCGCTTAACCCGGCAGCACACGTTGGTGACACGCCCGCTCACGTGATGCGTAATCGGCAGCACATCGCAGAAACATTATCGCTTTCTGCGATGCCGCAGTGGCTGGATCAGATACATGGCAATGCGGTAGTGCGTCTGCCTGCAGCCTGTGCGCTGCCCCAGGCTGACGCGGCCATTACCCGGGAGCCAGGCGTGGTGTGCGCCATTATGACGGCTGACTGCCTGCCGGTGCTGTTTTGCAGTAAAGATGGCAGTGAAGTGGCAGCAGCCCATGCAGGCTGGCGCGGCCTCTGCAACGGCGTGCTGGAACAGACGCTGGCGCAGTTTCACTGTCCGGCCAGCGAGGTATATGCCTGGCTGGGCCCGGCTATCGGACCCGGTGCGTTTGAAGTCGGGGCGGAAGTACGTCAGGCATTTATGGCCCACGATGCGCGCGCAGAAGTGGCCTTTCGTCCGGCAGGCGCAAAATATTTTGCGGATATCTGGCTGCTGGCCGAACAGCGTCTGCTTAGCGCAGGCGTAACCTCTGTCAGCGGTTCACGACGCTGCACGTTCACAGAAAAGCAGGATTTTTTCTCCTTTCGCCGCGACGGTGTTACCGGGCGTATGGCTACATTAATCTGGCTGCAGTAACCCTACGTCCTGAGACGATCCGCGCAGCCTGTTTTTTGCTCACAATATCAGGTCAGAAACCTTGAAAATTTGAGGCCTGACCTCATCTTAATCTCCAGTAGCGTTTTGACCTGTAACGGGAGGAATTATGCGTCTGGATCGTCTTACCAACAAATTCCAGCTAGCCCTTGCTGATGCCCAGTCCCTGGCTCTGGGACAGGATAACCAGTTTATTGAACCGCTTCATGTGATGAGCGCTCTGCTCAGCCAGGAAGGGGGATCGGTGCGTCCGCTGCTTAGCGCAGCAGGAGTTGATGTCGCCACTCTGCGTAGCAGTATTGAACAGGCAATCCACCGTCTGCCTCAGGTCGAAGGCACCGAGGGAGATGTACAGCCCTCAGCCGATCTGGTGCGGGTACTGAACCTGTGCGACAAGCTGGCGCAAAAGCGCGGCGATAACTTTATCTCATCTGAATTATTTGTTCTGGCGGCTCTGGATTCACGCGGTTCGCTGGCGGATCTGCTTAAAGCTGCCGGCGTGACGTCTGACAAACTCGCGAACGCTATCGAACAATTGCGTGGAGGCGAAAACGTGAATGACCAGGGAGCTGAAGATCAGCGCCAGGCACTGAAGAAATATACCATCGATCTCACCGAGCGCGCCGAACGTGGCAAGCTGGACCCGGTAATCGGACGCGATGAAGAGATCCGCCGTACCATCCAGGTGCTGCAGCGCCGTACCAAGAATAACCCGGTACTGATTGGTGAACCCGGGGTGGGTAAAACCGCCATTGTTGAAGGGCTGGCTCAGCGCATTATCAATGGTGAAGTGCCTGAAGGCCTGAAAGGTCGTCGCGTGCTGGCGCTGGATATGGGGGCGCTGGTGGCGGGAGCCAAATATCGTGGTGAATTTGAGGAGCGCCTGAAAGGGGTGTTGAACGATCTCGCGAAGCAGGAAGGCAATGTCATTCTGTTTATCGATGAGCTGCACACGATGGTAGGCGCAGGCAAAGCGGATGGCGCGATGGACGCAGGAAACATGCTGAAGCCGGCTCTGGCGCGTGGTGAACTGCACTGCGTTGGCGCAACCACACTGGATGAGTATCGGCAGTATATAGAAAAGGATGCTGCCCTGGAGCGTCGCTTCCAGAAAGTGTTTGTGGCAGAGCCCAGCGTTGAAGATACCATCGCTATTCTGCGCGGTCTGAAAGAGCGTTATGAGCTGCATCACCACGTGCAGATCACCGACCCGGCCATTGTGGCAGCCGCAACGTTGTCACATCGCTATATTGCCGACCGGCAGCTGCCAGATAAAGCGATCGACCTGATTGATGAAGCTGCATCCAGTATTCGTCTGCAGATCGATTCGAAACCTGAACCGCTCGATCGTCTGGAGCGCCGTATCATTCAGCTGAAACTGGAGCAGCAGGCGCTGAAGAAAGAGTCTGACGATGCCAGCGTCAAACGTCTGGAGATGCTGGAGACGGAGCTGAATCAGAAAGAGCGCGAATATGCAGAACTGGAAGAGGAGTGGAAAGCTGAAAAGGCGTCACTCACCGGTACGCAAAATATTAAAGCGGAGCTGGAGCAGGCAAGACTGACGCTGGAACAGGCGCGGCGCACAGGCGATCTGGCGCAAATGTCTGAGCTGCAGTATGGCAAAATTCCGGCGCTGGAAAAGCAGCTGGCGAGTGCCACTCAGGCTGAAGGCAAAATCATGAAGCTGTTACGCAACCGCGTAACGGATGTTGAGATTGCCGACGTACTGGCGCGCTGGACCGGTATTCCGGTAGCACGCATGATGGAAGGTGAGCGCGACAAACTGCTGCGTATGGAGCAGGAATTACATGCGCGGGTTATCGGCCAGAACGAAGCGGTAGAAGCGGTTTCAAATGCTATCCGTCGCAGCCGGGCGGGCTTATCCGATCCCAATCGCCCGATTGGTTCATTCCTGTTCCTCGGTCCAACCGGGGTAGGTAAAACCGAGCTGTGTAAAGCGCTGGCAAATTTCCTGTTTGACAGCGACGATGCGATGGTGCGAATCGACATGTCTGAGTTTATGGAAAAACATTCGGTTTCGCGGCTGGTGGGTGCACCTCCGGGATATGTCGGATATGAGGAGGGCGGTTATCTTACTGAAGCGGTACGCCGCCGGCCTTACTCCGTAATCCTACTGGATGAAGTTGAGAAAGCGCATCCGGATGTATTTAACATTCTGCTGCAGGTCCTGGATGATGGACGACTGACAGATGGTCAGGGGCGAACCGTAGATTTCCGCAACTCAGTGGTGATCATGACATCGAACCTGGGATCGGATTTAATCCAGGAGCGCTTCGGTGCGCTTGATTACCCGGCGATGAAAGAAACGGTAATGACGGTAGTCGGCCACCATTTCCGTCCTGAGTTCATCAACCGTATCGATGAAGTGGTGGTGTTTCATCCGCTGGGAGAGCAGCACATTGCCTCTATTGCGCAGATACAGCTGCAGCGGCTTTATCAGCGTCTGGAAGATCGTGGCTATCAGCTGCACATCTCTGAAGCAGCACTGAAACTGCTTGGTGAGAATGGCTACGATCCGGTTTACGGTGCGCGTCCGCTCAAACGGGCTATCCAGCAGCATATAGAGAACCCGCTGGCGCAGAAGATACTTTCCGGTGCGTTTGTGCCAGGAAAAACCATCGAGATGGATGTGAGCGAAGGCGAAATTGTCGCTCACCAGTAAGGGTTGTGCATAAAAACGGGCCTGCGGGCCCGTTTTTTGTTGCTTTAGCATACAGCTGAGCCGGTTTTTACAACGCATTGCCTGGAAAGTAAGCACCCGAGCAAAAAAGTTGAAATTAGCACTTGTCACCCGGCGAGAACTCCCTATAATGCGCCACCACTGAGACGGCAAAGCGGCAACGCAGACGAACTCAGCA
>NZ_JBXUNM010000011.1:0-127822 GCF_057197005.1 Pantoea sp. SYBGC1 | reverse complement strand
ATATTTTTTACGTCCGGAGACGCTGATATCAATCCTGCGAGTGCCCACACAGATTGTCTGATAAATTGTTAAAGAGCAGTGCCGCGATTTCTCAAGCGGCGCGGGATGCGTATATTACGCTTTCCGCATTTTCAGTCAAGCATTTATTTTTGCTTTTCTGAAGGTTGCTGTAAAAGCCACCTGCTTAACGCGACGCTTCGTAAGCCGTTGTGCCGTGTCAGTGGAGGCGCATTATAGGGAGTTCTTCCGGGCTGACAAGTGCTAATTTTGAATTATTTTCTGAGTGTTGTTTTTTTCAGCGAAACCGCCTCAAACTGCCAGTTTTTCGAGCAATGGAAAGCCATAACGCTGTAAAACGCTGGATAACTGTACCGCTTCTTCGTCCATAGATGTGCAAAATGCGATGTTGCTGTCAGCAGAAGCCGCATCAGGCGCCTCGTGCTCAAGCAACCAGACGGTACGCCTGGCTATAGCAGCACCGGAATCAACCAGACGGGTACCATCCGGCAGAACCTGCTGCAGTTCATCGCGCAGCAGTGGAAAGTGCGTACAGCCAAGCACAACCGTATCTGGCGGCTCTTTCATTCGTAACCAGGGTTGCACTGCCCGGCGAACCTCACTCAGTGATACCGGTTCACCATGCAGCTTCGCCTCTGCCAGTTCAACCAGCTCAGCAGACCCCAGCATCTCAATGGTGCACTCCCGGGCAAACTGTTTCACCAGTTCATGGGTATAGGGCCGCTTTACCGTTCCCCGCGTTGCCAGCAGCCCGACTACCCCGTTACGTGTCAGGCGAGCCGCCGGCTTAATTGCCGGCACCACGCCGACGACCGGAAACGCAAAGCGTTCGCGCAGTGCGGGTAAAGAGACGGTACTGGCCGAGTTGCAGGCAATGATGACCAATGCGAGCGGAAAACGCTGCGTAATGGCCGTGACCACTGCCACTACGCGTTCAACAATGTACGTTTCCGTTTTTTCGCCATAGGGAAACCCTTCATTATCGAAAGCGTAGAGATAGTGCAGGTCCGGCAGCAGCTGCCGGACTTCATCATAGACGGAGAGCCCACCTACGCCGGAATCAAACACCAGCACGGTGGGACGGAGATCAGAAGCTGTAGCTGGCGCTAAGGTAGTATTCTCGTCCAGGGGTGCGATAGCCATAAACCGTCTCATAATCCTTATCCAACAGATTGGCAATTTTACCACGAACTGTCAGATGAGACGTGACCGGATACGCAGCTGAGAAATCCACCAGGCTATAACCCGGCATGCGACGCTGTGTTGCTGCGTACTGGTTGGTATTGTTGTTATAGCTTTTACCAAAATATTGCCAGGCGAGATCAAAGTCGATATCCAGTGCGGTCCAGTCCAGCTGATATTTATATTGCTGGCGGGAACGGTGTGCCAGCACCTCATTATCGTCATCGCGGCGCGGATCGATATATTGCAACGTGATACGGTGAGTAAAAATACCGGTATCTGCACTGCCGCTCCACTCAATGCCTTTAATCGTCGCTGACTGTACGTTGTAGTAGGTGCCGGTAAAGTTTTCGTCAGCTCTGTAGTCGATCAGGTTATTAATTTTATTCTGGTAAAGATAAAGGTGCCATTCCACCGGACCGCTGAGTCCTTCGAGACCGGTTTCAATCTGATGTGACTTCTCAGCCCGGAGATCGGGATTGGATGCAATAAACAGACGGCTCTGTCCATACATCTGCCCCAGCGTAGGTGCCTGGAAAGCGGTGCCATACGAAAAGATGAGGCGATAATCGGGCATAAACGTCCATCCCGCCGCTGCCTGCCACGTGCCGTTCCAGCCAAACTGGTTGTTATTATCACCGCGCAGCGCACCCTCCAGCGTAAGCGTATTGAACTGCTGCTGCGTGGTCAGATAGTAACCGGTGCTGTTACGCGTGTAGTTGTCAGCGCTGAACCGATCGCTGGACGCGAGTTTCTGCTGCTGCCAGTCGATGCCGGCGCTGAGTGTGCCATGCACCATGGCAACACTATTGCCCCACTGCAGATTACGCTGGCTCATATCATCCAGCGACGTGCCCGGACGATAGAGGCCGAGCGTACTGGCATAGTTGTAATCTTTATAGCGCTGGTAGCTGTAGCTCAGTTCCGAAGAGTAGCGCTCTTCACTGAACTTCATACCGCCTTCATAGGTATGATTATAAATCTGCCGTTTATCACTGCCGTCCTGATAGCCTGCATCATACGCACTATTATTGCCGTAGCCGTAGCCGCGAAAGAAGGCGGATAAACTGTCGCTGATACGGTGATTCACACCGGCCCAGAATGTTTTACTGCGAAAGCCGTCGCGATCGCCATCAACCGCATACGCCGACTGCGGCTGGATGTTATAGCCGCGCGTCGACTGAAAGGCCCCCGCTACGGTTACCAGCGTATCCTCGCCCACCTTATGTCGCAGCGCCGCATCATACTCCTGATAGCGATTCGACCCGAGACCCGCCGTTATTTGCCCGCCTGGCTCGCTGTTCCCGGTAATGATGTTCACCACGCCGCCAATGGCATCGGCGCCGTAAACGGCGGAGCGTGGTCCGCGGATCAGCTCAATACGCTGAATCAACGCCAGCGGAATCTGGCTAAAGTCAGCGATGCCGGTGATCCCTGATTTCGCCAGCGGGATCCCATCAATCAGCACCAGCGTATGACGCGCCTCCGCGCCGCGGATATAAATGTAACTGGTCTGGCCCGGACCGCCGTTTTGCGCAATATCTACGCCAGGCAGGCGCCGCATGACATCAGTCAGCGATTTTGCCTGCCAGCGATCGATCTCTTCCCGCGTGATCACCTCACCCGGCGCCAGCACGCTGCTGACCGGCTGCTGAAAGCGATTAGCGGTGACAAGTTGCGTATTATCATTTTTCCGGGCATAGCCAGAGGGCGCCCAGAGCGACAGCGCTGTTGCACTCAGGGTGAACAGCGAAGCAGAGGTTATTTTCATTGTTATAGCATCCAAAGGATCGAGCCGGATGCCGCAGGCCTGAGATCGATAGCACGCGATGATCTCAGCGTTTGCGACGATACACCGGCAGGTCTTCGGGCTGAGAATCATAAATGGTGAAGACTTCCCATCCGTCAGGACAGTGTCTGCCTGGGCGATCACCACGACATTCTTTTACCGCTGCGCGTCAGCTCCAGATTTGCACTGGATTCCCTTTTAACTCAATGAGGCCGGCGGCCGCAGTCTACGGTTAAGCCCGCCGCCGATCCACTCCTCCCGCTTTCTGACGTTCGGTTGGGCTGGACATCAGCAGTTGAATGCCTACAATCGCCCGGCAAGCAGGCTTATTACCAGGATTGAAGATGACACCCGAACAGCTCCCGATTGACCAGTATGACGCGCAACTCGCTGAAAAAGTCAGCCGTTTACAGACGATGATGACCCCTTTCACCGCGCCTGATGTGGAGGTGTTCCGATCGCCGGTCAGTCACTACCGTATGCGCGCAGAGTTTCGCATCTGGCACGACGGTGACGACCTCTATCACATCATCTTCGACCAGGCGACCAAACAGCGCATTCGCGTGGACAGCTTTCCGGCCGCCAGCGAGCTGATTAATCAGATGATGCCCAGACTGATGGCAGCGATACGCGATAATCAGGTGCTGCGCTTTAAGCTGTTCCAGATCGATTACCTCTCCACGCTGAGCAACCAGATTGTGATCTCCCTGCTTTATCATCGCAAACTGGAAGAAGAGTGGCATGCCGCCGCCAGCGCGCTGCGTGACCAGTTACGTGCTGAAGGATTTGATGTGCAGCTGATTGGACGCGCGACCAAAACCAAAATCTGTCTGGATCGCGACTACGTGGATGAGCGTCTGCCGGTGGCGGGCAAAGAGCTGATTTACCGCCAGGTAGAAAACAGCTTTACCCAGCCTAATGCCGCCATGAACATTCAGATGCTGGAGTGGGCGCTGGATGTTACGCAGCAGTCGCGTGGCGATCTGCTGGAGCTTTACTGCGGTAACGGCAACTTTTCGCTGGCGCTGGCGCGCAATTTCCGCCGCGTACTGGCTACAGAGATAGCCAAACCCTCGGTGGCGTCGGCTCAGTACAATATCGCCGTAAATCAGATCGACAACGTGCAGATTATTCGTATGGCAGCGGAAGAGTTTACCCAGGCCATGAACGGCGTGCGCAGCTTTAACCGGCTGGAAGGCATCGATCTCAGCAGCTATCAGTGCGAGACCATTTTTGTCGATCCGCCACGCAGCGGGCTGGATGATGAAACGGTAAAAATGGTGCAGGCGTATCCGCGTATTCTGTATATCTCCTGTAACCCGCAGACCCTGTGCGACAATCTGGCCGCGCTGTCAGGCACGCATCAGATTGAGCGGCTGGCGCTGTTCGATCAGTTCCCGTATACCCACCATATGGAATGCGGCGTATTGCTGACGCGCAAAGCATAAAAAAACGGGAACCCGCAGGTTCCCGTTTTTTTTACTGCCGGCTTCTGGCGCGGCGGAAGCGCGTGCCAATCCAGAACACCAGTCCCGTCATCAGAATGACAGGAATGAAGTTCGAGCCGATATCCGGATATTCTGCGCGCACCATGGCGCTATAGACCAGAATGCCCAGCAGAAAAAATGCCGCAGCCAGTGACGGCATGCCGTCCGGCATATTGCGATTGAGGTAACGCTGATGCAGGCACCATGCTGACAGCCCAAGCGCTATCAGCGGGAAAATGGAAAACGGCACAAAGCTACTGAACAGCGCCGAAAAGGAGCCGTTGATTGCTAAACCAGTAATAAAAGAGAGTAATAACGTTCCTTTATCACGAGGATGCTGCTCAATCATTTCATTATCCTTATCACGTTATTTTTCAGGGAGTTCCAGGGTCACGGCCAGCCGCTCTTGTTCCCGGCGATACCAGTAGTAGGCGCCTTTGGCGATCATACGCAGCTGCAGTACCAGCCGCTCTTCCAGCTTACGCCGCTGGTCAGAGTCGACATCCAGCGCTTCAGCGCCGGCGCTAAAAACAATGGTCACCATCGCCTCAGCCTGCGCTTCGGTAAAGCTGCGCGGCATACGGCTTTCCAGCTCAAGGTAGTCAGCCAGTTCGGCGATAAAATGCTGGATCTCACGTGCGACAGCAGCGCGGAAGGCGGCTGACGTGCCGGAACGTTCGCGCAGCAGAAGCCGAAACGCATTCGGGTTGTTGCCGATGAACTCCATAAAGGTTGCCACCGACGTTTTAATGATGCTGCCGCCTTTCGCGATACGCTGGCGCGCCTGGCGCATCAGCTGGCGCAGCATCAGCCCGCTCTCATCAACCATGGTCAGTCCCAGCTCATCCACATCACGAAAGTGACGGTAGAATGAGGTAGGGGCAATGCCGGCTTCACGTGCCACTTCGCGTAAACTCAGGCTGGCAAAACTCCTTTCTGCACTAAGCTGACTGAATGCAGCTTCAATCAGCGAACGTCTTGTACGTTCTTTTTGTTGCGCCCGAACGCCCATCTTTGCGGCCTTGTGAGTAATCAGGCACTCACTATAACAAACTTTTCAGCGTACAGCCGGGCAAACTTTGTCACCGCCTGTTAACCTCACTGAATGTCAAACTTCTGCATTTTTCACTGTTAGAATTCAGATGTGCGCGGCGAGATGTTAGAATCTCGTTGTAAAAATGTATAGAAGAATAGGACGTACTGGTATGCAAAAGTCTTACGATTACGATGCCATTGTCATTGGCTCCGGTCCGGGCGGCGAAGGTGCGGCGATGGGGCTGGTCAAGCAGGGAGCGCGCATCGCAGTGATCGAACGCTACCACAACATTGGCGGCGGTTGTACACACTGGGGAACCATCCCTTCCAAAGCGCTGCGCCATGCCGTCAGCCGCATCATTGAATTCAATCAGAACCCGCTCTACAGCGATCATACCCGTCTTCTCCGCTCCTCGTTCGCTGACATCCTTAACCACACTGAAAATGTTATCAGTCAGCAGACTGCCATGCGCCAGGGCTTCTATGAGCGTAACCGCTGTGAACTCTATCAGGGCGACGCGCATTTTGTTGATGCCAACACAATAGAGGTGGAGCAGCCTGATGGCACCCGCGAGCAGCTGACGGCAGAAAAATTTGTCATTGCCTGCGGCTCACGTCCCTATCACCCGGCCGACGTCGACTTTACACACCCGCGCATCTACGATTCCGACTCTATTCTGAATCTGCATCATGAACCGGGTCATGTGATTATCTATGGTGCCGGCGTGATTGGTTGCGAATACGCCTCTATCTTCCGCGGTCTTAACGTCAAGGTCGATCTCATCAACACCCGCGATCGCCTGCTGGCGTTTCTTGATCAGGAGATGTCCGATTCCCTCTCTTACCACTTCTGGAACAGCGGTGTGGTGATCCGTCACAACGAAGAGTTTGAGAAGATTGAAGGCGTCAGCGATGGCGTGATCATGCACCTGAAGTCAGGCAAAAAGGTCAAAGCGGATTGTCTGCTGTATGCGAACGGCCGCACCGGAAACACCGACTCGCTTTCGCTGGAGAATGTAGGTCTGGAAGCGGATGGACGCGGCCTGCTCAAAGTCAACAGTATGTATCAGACCGCGCAGCCGCACATTTATGCCGTGGGTGATGTAATTGGCTATCCAAGCCTGGCTTCCGCCGCCTACGATCAGGGGCGTATTGCTGCTCAGGCAATTATCAAAGGTGAAGCGAGTGCGCATCTGATCGAAGATATTCCGACCGGTATCTACACCATTCCTGAAATCAGCTCGGTAGGAAAAACAGAGCAGCAGCTGACCGCGATGAAAGTGCCTTATGAAGTGGGCCGTGCGCAGTTTAAGCATCTGGCACGCGCGCAGATTGTTGGCATGCACGTCGGCAGCCTGAAAATTCTGTTTCACCGCGAGACAAAAGAGATTCTGGGGATCCACTGCTTTGGTGAGCGCGCGGCGGAGATTATCCACATCGGCCAGGCCATTATGGAGCAGAAAAATGGCGGTAACACGATTGAGTACTTCGTGAATACCACCTTTAACTACCCTACCATGGCTGAAGCCTATCGCGTGGCCGCACTGAACGGATTAAACCGCCTGTTTTAACGCCGCGTCAAAATGGCCCTGCATATGGGTTTTGATTGCTTCTGCCAGCTGCTCATAGCGGCTGCGCAGAGGCGAGCCTGGCCGGTAAACCAGCGCGATAGTGCGCTGCGGCACCGGTTTATAACAGGGCAGATAGCAGACACCATCGCGCACGCGCTCTTTGGGCACCGCCAGTGAAGGCAGTAGCGTAATACCGCTGCCGGCCGCCACCATATTACGCAGCGTTTCCAGACTGGTGGCGCGAAAATGGGTATCTTCGTCCGCACCCGCCTCAAAGCAGAAGCCCATCGCCTGATCGCGCAGGCAGTGACCATCTTCCAGCATCAGCAGTTTTTCACCCGCCAGATCGGACATCGGCACGCGATCGCGATCGTGCCACGGGTGATCTTCGTAGATCGCCAGCTTCATGGGCTCATCAAACAGCGGCACTTCGATAAAGGCTTCACTCTCTTTAACCAGCGCCAGAATAGCGCAGTCGAGTTTGCCGCTGTCGAGCTGTGCCAGCAGCTGCTGAGTCTGCGCTTCGTGCAGATACATCTCCAGCTTCGGGAAAGTCTGATGCAGCATAGGGATAATATTGGGCAGCAGATAGGGGCCGGTCGTGGGGATCAGTCCGATATGCAGCGGTCCGGACATCGCTTCACCCTGCTGGCTGGCCATCTCTTTCAGCACCTTAACCTCACGCAGTACGGTTCGCGCCTGATCAACCAGCAGTAGCCCTGCCTGGGTGAACAGCACTTTACGGCTGGTACGTTCCAGCAGCATGACGCCCAGTTCATCTTCCAGCTTACGGATCTGTCCGCTCAGGGTCGGCTGACTGACATGACAGGCATCAGCAGCGCGGCGGAAATGGCGGTGTTCCGCAAGTGAAACCAGATACTCGAGATCGCGAATGTTCATTAATATCCTCCAAACCACGATAGCCCGTGGCGATAGATAGAATAGCAACGAACGATTGGCCCTATCAAGCTATGCACGGGAATAATAGCGCCCACTGATTTAAGCCCATGCATTTGTAGAGAAATTTATTTATTAGCTGAACATGTGCCGGGGCTGAACGCTTTTATGAAAAACGCTTTTTACGCAGCAAATCTGTTTTGCTGAACCCAATCACTGTGCTGGCGGGGAGTGCCGGTACGCTGATGATGTGCCTATAAAAATATGCAATTCCGAAGCCAGAGGTTGGCGGGCTTTTTTATAAAGCCCGCTTTTTTTATGGCGTATCAAACCGGCCAGCGTCGGGGAGCGGCTATTGCAGGCGCGCCTGTGCTTCGCGGATCGCCTGGGCTACCTGCTGCGGCGCAACACCGCCGCGCGCGTTACGCTTGTCGAGGCAGGACTGCAGCGAAAGCACCGGATAGACATCCTCTTCAATGACGTCACTGAACTGCTTCAGCTGAGCCAGACTCAGCGCTTCCAGCGCCACACCCTGCTGGATAGCCGCGACGACCGCTTCTCCCACAATATGATGCGCCTCGCGGAACGGCACGCCTTTCGCGACCAGATAGTCAGCCAGCTCGGTGGCATTGGCGTAGCCCTGTTCAGCCGCTTCCTGACAGCGCGGACGTTTAACCTGAATACCATCCAGAACCAGAACTGACATATGCAGACAGTCGAGCCAGGTATCCAGCGCGTCAAACAGCCCTTCTTTGTCTTCCTGCATATCTTTGTTGTAGGCCAGCGGCAGGCCTTTCAGCGTCATCATCATGCCGGTCAGTGCGCCCTGGACACGGCCGCATTTACCGCGAATCAGCTCCAGCGCATCCGGATTTTTCTTCTGCGGCATCAGCGATGAACCTGAGGTGACTTTATCAGACAGCTCGACGAAGCCCGCCTCGCCCGTGTTAAAGAAAATCAGGTCTTCCGCAAAGCGCGACAGATGCACCATGCCGATTGACGCGTCAGAGAGCAGCTCCAGCACGTGATCGCGATCGGACACGGTATCCAGGCTGTTACGCGTGGCCGAAGCAAAACCGAGCCAGCCCGCCAGCTGCTCGCGGTCAATCTCATAAGCGGTACCGGCCAGCGCACCACAGCCCAGCGGGCTGACATCCAGCCGCTTCAGCGTATCCTGCAGACGGCTCTCATCGCGCGCCAGCATTTCGGTATACGCCAGACACCAGTGGGCAAATGTAACCGGCTGCGCGCGCTGCAGATGCGTATAACCCGGCATGACGGCATCCTGATTCGCTTCCGCCGTCGCCACCAGCGCGCTCTGCAGCTGACGCGTCGCGTCCAGCAGCAGGGCAACCTGCTCTTTGCACCAGAGCTTCAGATCGGTGGCAACCTGGTCGTTACGGCTGCGCCCGGTATGCAGCTTTTTACCCAGCGCGCCGACCTTATCGATCAGCTTGCCCTCGACCCAGCTGTGAATATCTTCTGCATCGCTTTCAAGGATCTGCGACGGATTCGCGCGTACGTCCGCCAGCAGTTCGTTCAGCGCCGCTTCAAGCTGCTGCTGTTCCGCCTGGGTTAAAACGTTCACGGTCACCAGCGCTTTTGACCACGCCACAGAGCCGGTGATGTCCTGCTCCGCCAGGCGATAATCAAAACGCAGTGAATCATTAAACTGTTTAAACCGCTGATCTGCTGCCTGCGAAAAACGTCCGCCCCAAAGTGCCATCTGCTTGCTCCTGAAATCGTGTTGAAAAAGGCGGCCTGAGCCGCCCTTGCATAACTGCTGCTGCGTGCTTACTTCTTCTGCTCGTTCAGCGCACGAATGCGTGAAGAGAGGGAGAACAGGCGAATAAAGCCGCCCGCGTGACGATGGTCATACACCTCATCTTCACCAAAGGTAGCGAACTCTTCTGAGTAGAGGCTGTTAGCAGATTTTTTCTGAATCGCCGTTGCCTGACCTTTGTAGAGCTGCAGAACCACTTCGCCGTTAACCTCTTCCGCCAGCGATGCTGCCGCCGCCTGAATAGACTGGCGCAGCGGTGCGAACCAGCGGCCATCATATACCACGTAAGACATCTCCTGGCCCAGCTGCTCACGCCATTTGAAGCTGTCGCGATCCAGAACCAGCTGCTCAACCGCACGCAGTGCGTTTACCATGATGGTGCCGCCGGGGGTTTCATAGCAGCCGCGTGATTTGATGCCAACCAGACGGTTTTCCACGATATCGATCCGGCCAACGCCATGTTTAGCACCCAGGACGTTCAGTTTTTCCAGGCACTGGAACGGGCTCAGCTGCTCGCCGTTTACGGCAACCACACAGCCTTTTTCAACGGTCACGGTGACATTTTCCGGCTGGTCCGGCGCTTCAAGCGGATCCACAGTCCATACCCAGCAATCTTTATTCGGTGCGTTCCACGGGCTTTCCAGCACGCCACCTTCGGTGGAGATGTGCCATGCGTTCTCATCGCGGCTGTAGATCTTCTCCAGCGACGCGGTCGTCGGAATATTGCGCTCTTTCAGATAGTCGAGCAGCGCCTCACGCGAACGCAGATCCCACTCGCGCCATGGCGCAACAACTTTAAGCTGCGGTGCCAGCGCGGTATAGGTGGTTTCAAAACGCACCTGATCGTTGCCTTTACCGGTTGCGCCGTGGCACAGCGCGTCAGCACCCACTTTCAGCGCCAGTTCAACCTGCGCTTTAGCAATGATAGGACGCGCCATGGAGGTGCCCAGCAGATAAGTGCCTTCATACAGGGCACCGGTCTGCAGCACCGGGTAGACGTAATCGCTGATGAACTCTTCACGCAGATCCACTACGTGACATTCAGATGCGCCCGACTGCAGCGCTTTTTTCTCAACGCCTTCCAGATCGGCCGGATCCTGACCAATATTGGCGACAAACGCCACCACTTCACAGCCGCCGTAGTTCTCTTTGAGCCATGGAATGATGGCTGAGGTATCGAGGCCGCCTGAGTAGGCCAGAACGATTTTTTTAATGTTTTGCGTGCTCATGTCTTAATCCTTGATTATGCGAGAATCCGGGTGCCAATCGACACGCCGTTGAAAAGGGTTGGCAGCTGTTCAGCATGACGCCAGCTGGCGATATCGACCGGACGGCCCAGCGTGCGTGCCGCATCCAGCGCAGCGTTGACTTTAACAATCATGCCGTCGGTAATAATGCCCTGCGCAATCAGCTGTTCCGCTTTCGCTGCGGTCATTTCAGCAATACGCTGGCCTTTGCCGTCGAGAATGCCGCTGACGTCAGAGAGCAGCACCAGATCGGCTCCGATAGTGGCTGCCAGCGCCGTCGCTGCCTGATCGGCATTCACATTCATCAGCGCGCCGCCGGCAGTGATGCCAATTGAGCTGATAACCGGCATATAGCCTGCATTAAGCAGCGTGTTCAGCAGCGCAGGGTTGCCCGGCGTGGCCTGCCCGACATGCCCCAGCTCTTCATCAAACTGCGCGACGCTGACCAGTCCGGCATCGCCCAGACACAGCCCGACAGCATTAATGCCGTAACGGGTTGCCCACGCCAGCAGCGTTTTATTCGCTGTGCCCGCCAGCGCGCCGGTAATGATGTCGATTTGATCGGCGGGTGTAACGCGCAGGCCATCTTTCTTTTTCACCGGCAGCACGAGCTTTTTCATCAGTTCGTCGACCAGACAGCCGCCGCCGTGCACAATTACCAGCGGACGCTGATGCTCATTACGGTACGCCAGCAGCGCATCAAACAGCCGGGCCAGTGCTTCTTCGCTATCCAGCAGTACGCCACCCAGTTTAATGATCAGTGGATTGCTCATGGTTACGTTATCCGTCCGTTAAATCAGAGAGAGCGTTTCAGGGAAACCGAAACGAATATTCAGACACTGAATCGCCTGTGATGACGCGCCTTTCAGCAGGTTATCTTCTGCCGCGACCACAATCAGATGTTCATCCTGTACGGCAAACCCGATATCGCAGAACGGCAGGCCCACTACCGCTTTCAGCGCCGGGACGCCGTTGTCATAAAGGCGCACCAGCGGCTTGTCATGATAGGCCGCATAAAACGCGTCGGTTACATCCTGCTGCGTAATACCCGCTTTCAGGCGGCAGGTGATAGTTGCCAGAATACCGCGGGGAAAATTACCCAGATGCGGGGTAAAAATAACCGGCGCGCCAAGATGGGCAACTATTTCCGGATGATGACGGTGGTTAAACAGGCCGTAGGGCTGCAGGCTCACTTCGCAAAAGCTGGTCGCAACATTGGCTTTGCGCCCGGCCCCGCTGACGCCGCTGGTGGCATTGATTACCGGCCACTGTGCGTCATTCAGCAGATCCGCTTTGAGCAGCGGTTTCAGCGCCAGCTGCGCTGCGGTGGGATAGCACCCAGGCACGGCCACCAGCTGTGCCTCTTTAATACGTTCGTGATTCCATTCGGCCAGACCATATACCGCATTATCCAGCCACGCCTGATGCTGATGACTGAAGCCATAGTAGCGGGTGTAGAACGCCTCATCATTGACCCGGAAGGCGCCTGAGAGATCGAAGACCACGCAGCCTGCTTTCAGAAATTCAGGCGCCAGATCGTGGCTGACTTCATGCGCCGTCGCGAGAAACACCACATCCACTTTCTCTGCCCACGCCGCCGGATCGTTCAGCGGCTGCAGCGGCAGATCCACGATACCTTTCAGCTGCGGATGGAGATCGGAGAGCAATTTTCCGGCATCCGGGCTTTGCGCTGAAACCGCTAAAGCGGTTATGTTCATATGCGGATGGCGATTCAGGTAAGTGGCAAGCTCTACGCCAGCATAACCACTGGCACCAACGATCAGCGTATTCAACATCAGGCTGTATACCTTTTTACAGTCAACGTATCGGGTCGCGGCCGTGCCCCGTTGCCCACGATGCCGTTTGCACTTTTTCAGTTCACATGCAGACGACGTTAATGTATTTTTATTCACTATTAGTGCATGAATATTGATACATCCTAACCTAAGGACCGTCAACAGTGAAGTCAAAAATTCCACCTTTTATCGAACTCTACCGCCAGTTGATCGCCTTACCGTCAATCAGCGCAACCGACAGCGCGCTTGACCAGAGCAACGAAAGTTTAATCAATTTGCTGGCGGGCTGGTTCCGCGATCTGGGCTTCAGCGTTGAAGTTCAGCCGGTACCGGGCACGCGACATAAGTTCAACCTGCTGGCGCGCAGCGGGGAAGGCGCAGGCGGACTGCTGCTGGCGGGTCATACTGACACCGTGCCCTTTGATGACGGACGCTGGACACGCGATCCATTTGTCCTGACTGAACATGACAATAAACTTTACGGCCTGGGCACGGCAGATATGAAAGGCTTCTTCGCCTTTATTCTCGATGCGCTGCGCGATGTTGACGTCACTACGCTTAAAAAACCGCTCTATGTGCTGGCGACCGCTGACGAAGAGACCACGATGGCAGGTGCCAAATATTTCTCTGAGTCAGCCCGGCTGCGCCCCGATTGCGCCATTATCGGTGAGCCTACCTCGCTCAAACCGGTGCGCGCCCACAAAGGCCACCTTTCACACGCTATCCGCATTGAGGGCCAGTCAGGCCACTCCAGCGACCCGGCGCGCGGCGTAAATGCGATTGAGCTGATGCACGCCTCTATTACGGAACTGATGAAGCTGCGCCATACCCTGCAAGAGCGCTATCACCATGATGGCTTTGCCATTCCTTATCCGACCATGAACTTTGGTCATATTCATGGTGGTGACGCGGCTAACCGCATCTGCGCCTGTTGCGAGCTGCATATGGATATCCGGCCGCTGCCGGGCCTGAGCCTGAACGATCTGGATGGCTTGCTGAATGAAGCGCTGGCACCGGTGAGCGCCCGCTGGCCTGGCCGTCTGACCGTAAGCGAACTGCATCCGCCTATTCCGGGTTATGAATGTCCGGTCGATCATGAGCTGGTTACGGTAGTGGAAAAGCTGCTGGGCGTGCCGACAGAAGTGGTCAACTACTGTACCGAAGCGCCTTTTATTCAGCAGATCTGCCCGACGCTGGTGCTGGGGCCAGGTTCAATCGATCAGGCGCATCAGCCGGATGAATTTATCGATACCGCATTTATTAAGCCAACTCACGCCCTGATCACGCAGGTTGTGCAGCATTTTTGCCGCTGATAGATAATATGCGGGGCATTTCACTGTTTAATCAGCAAAATGCCCCGTCATTATCTGGCGTTTGCTGATAAGAATAACTTATCTCTCTCCGTCCCCGATAAAACTTATCACTTTCCGCACGTTAGCTGCCTGTTTTCGTCAGTTCAGGCTAATTGACGGAGTTCACAAATCGTGGCTAGATAAAAGATGATGTTATACCCGCTGGTTGGGTCCAGAGGGGTTAAAAGACGATAAGGGTGTCAGGGTCAAATGAACGAACAATATTCCGCAATGCGAAGTAATGTCAGTATGCTCGGCAAACTGCTCGGGGATACGATAAAGGATGCACTGGGAGAGAACATTCTCGATCGGGTGGAAACCATCCGCAAACTCTCTAAGTCATCCCGTGCAGGCAATGACTCTCATCGCCGGGAGCTGCTGTCAACGCTGCAGAACCTTTCTAACGATGAGCTGCTGCCGGTGGCCCGCGCCTTTAGTCAGTTTCTTAACCTTACCAACGTGGCTGAACAGTATCAGACCATTTCACGCAGCGGCGATGGCGCTAACCATCCGGAGCTGCTGAAAAAGACCTTTGAGCGCCTGAAGCAGCATAACGATCTCAGCGAAATGGCTATCCGTCAGGCGATTGAAGAGCTGTCGCTGGAGCTGGTCCTGACCGCACACCCGACTGAAATTACCCGCCGCACCCTGATCCACAAGCTCGGCGAAGTGAACAGCTGCCTTGAGCAGCTCGATCACGCTGATATCACCGACTATGAGCGCAATCAGGTGATGCGCCGCCTGCGCCAGCTGGTAGCGCAGGCGTGGCATACGGATGAGATCCGTAAATATCGCCCTACCCCGGTCGATGAAGCGAAATGGGGCTTCGCCGTCGTGGAAAATAGCCTGTGGGAGGGCGTGCCCGCGTTTCTGCGTGAACTGAATGAGCAGGTTGAAGAGACGTTTGGCATTCAGCTGCCGGTGGATTTTGTGCCGATTAAATTCACGTCGTGGATGGGCGGCGATCGTGACGGCAACCCAAACGTGACGGCGCCCATCACCCGCCACGTCATGCAGCTAAGCCGCTGGAAAGCAGCCGACCTCTTCCTGCGCGATGTGGGAGTGCTGATCTCTGAGCTGTCGATGTCGGAGTGCAGCGACGAAGTGCGCGTAATGTGCGGCGATCCGGATGCGATTGAACCTTACCGCGTGATCCTGAAACGCATGCGCAGCCAGCTGATGAACACGCAGGCATATCTGGAGCAGCGCCTGAAAGGTGAACGCCTGCCGCGTCCTGCCGATCTGCTGGTCTCCAATGAGCAGCTCTGGCAGCCGCTGTTTGCTATTTATCAGTCGCTGCAGCAGTGTGGTATGAGCATTATCGCTAATGGCCAGCTGCTGGACACGCTGCGCCGGGTAAAATGCTTTGGCGTACCGCTGGTGCGCATCGACATCCGCCAGGAGAGCACCCGTCATACCGAAGCGATTGCAGAAGTTACGCGCTATCTCGGCCTCGGCGACTACGAAAGCTGGTCAGAAGCGGACAAACAGGCGTTTCTGATCCGCGAACTCAATTCAAAACGTCCGCTGCTGCCGCGTCAGTGGGAGCCAGGCGACAACACGCGCGAAGTGCTGGAAACCTGTAAAGTCGCCGCCGAGGCGCCGCAGGGTTCAATTGCAGCCTACGTGATCTCTATGGCAAAAACGCCTTCTGACGTGCTGGCGGTTCATCTGCTGCTGAAAGAGGCGGGCATTCCGTACGCTATGCCGGTCGCGCCACTGTTTGAAACGCTGGATGACCTGAACAACGCCAATGATGTCATGACGCAGCTGCTGAATATTGACTGGTATCGCGGCTTTATCAACGGCAAACAGATGGTAATGATTGGCTATTCTGACTCGGCAAAAGATGCCGGCGTGATGGCGGCCAGCTGGGCACAGTATCAGGCGCAGGACGCACTGATTAAAACCTGTGAAAAAGCGGGCATTACCCTGACGCTGTTCCACGGTCGCGGCGGCTCCATTGGCCGTGGCGGCGCGCCGGCGCACGCCGCCCTGCTCTCTCAGCCCCCGGGCAGCCTTAAAGGAGGCCTGCGCGTGACAGAACAGGGTGAGATGATCCGCTTTAAATATGGCTTGCCGGAAGTCACCATCGCCAGCCTGTCGCTCTACACCGGGGCCATTCTGGAAGCGAATCTGATGCCGCCGCCAGAGCCTGAACAGGAGTGGCGGGAGATCATGAACGGCCTTTCTGCGCACTCCTGCGCCATGTATCGCGGTTACGTCCGTGAAAATGCTGACTTTGTTCCCTACTTCCGCTCTGCCACACCGGAGCAGGAGCTGGGCAAACTGCCGCTGGGCTCACGTCCAGCTAAACGTCGTCCGACCGGTGGCGTTGAATCCCTGCGTGCCATTCCGTGGATTTTTGCCTGGACGCAAAACCGTCTGATGCTGCCAGCCTGGCTTGGTGCCGGCGCGGCGCTGCAGAAAGCGATGGATGAAGGTCATCAGGATCAGCTGGAAACGATGTGCCGCGACTGGCCGTTCTTTTCGACCCGCCTGGGGATGCTGGAGATGGTCTTCTCCAAAGCTGATTTGTGGCTGGCAGAGTATTACGATCAGCGCCTGGTTGATAAAGCGCTCTGGCCGCTGGGTAAACAGCTGCGCGACCAGCTGGAAGCGGACATTAAAGCGGTGCTGACCATCGCAAATGATGCGCATCTGATGGCGGATCAGCCGTGGATTGCCGAATCTATTGCGCTGCGCAACGTGTATACCGATCCCCTGAACGTGCTGCAGGCGGAGCTGCTGCAGCGCGCCCGCGCCCAGGAAGCACGCGGTGACGAACCGGACGCGCGGGTTGAGCAGGCGCTGATGGTAACCATCGCCGGCGTGGCCGCCGGCATGCGCAATACCGGTTAGCCGATACAAAAAAGGAGCCTCAGGCTCCTTTTTTATTCTCTCTGCAGCAGCCGGATTAAAGTAGCTGAGCAAGACGGTTCAGATCCGACTGCAGCGCACCAGCGGTAACATCACGTCCGGCACCGGGTCCGCGGATCACCAGCGGATTATCGCGATACCAGCGGCTCTCAATGGCAAAGACGTTATCGCACGGCAGCAGCGCTGCCAGCGGATGTTCAGGCCGCACCGCTTCCACGCCAACGCGGGCTTTACCGCTGGCATCAAAGCGCGCCACATAACGCAGCACCAGACCCAGCTCCTGCGCCGCTTCGTAGCGCTGCAGCATCTGGTTATTCAGCTCGTCGGCGTTTTCAAAAAAGTGATCAACCGATTCCGCCTCACAGTCGACTGGTACCAGCGACTCTACCCGCACCTGATCCGGCTCGATATCGTAGCCCGCCTCACGCGCCAGGATCACCAGCTTGCGCTTCACATCCTGCCCGGAGAGATCGACGCGCGGATCGGGTTCGGTCAGCCCCTGCTGCCACGCCTGATCCACCAGCTCGCTGAAGGGAACGCTGCCGTCAAACTGCAAAAACAGCCACGACAGCGTGCCGGAGAAAATTCCGCTGATGGAGAGTATCGAGTCACCACTTTCGCGCAGGTCGCGTACCGTATGGTTAACCGGCAAACCGGCACCGACCGTCGCGTTATAGAGCCAGTGGCGCCCGGTTTTGGCGAAGGCATCGCGGATCTGACGCCAGCTCTGGCTGTCTGATGCGCCAGCCACTTTATTTGCGCTGATCACGTGAAAACCGTGACTGGCAAAATCGAGATACTGCTGCGCCAGCGGCGCGCTGGCGGTTACGTCCAGCACCACCAAATCATCAAACGGATGCGCGCGCATCCACAGGAACAGCGACTCCTCATCCAGCGCCTGCGCTTCATCGTCGAAAAAGGCCAGCGTGCGGCTGGCATCCAGCCCGTCGTAACTCAGCAGGCTGCGACGACTGTCAGCCACGCCAGCCAGCACAAACTCAAAGCCGGTACGTGCTGAGAGCGTTTCCTGCTCGCGGGCGAACAGCTCCAGCCAGCGCGCGCCGATATTCCCCTTCCCAAACAGCATCAGGCCGATACGCTTTTCCGCGCGAAACAGCGACTGATGCAGTCCCTGAATCAGATGGCGGGTCGGTCCTGTGCGCAGCACGGCGACCAGGCTGATATGCTCTTCTGACTGCCAGACAAACTCAACCGGCTGATCTTTAATCTGCTGCCAGAAACGGTGGCTGTGCAGCGGATTGCGCGTTACGCCAGCCCCCACCAGCGCCACCAGCGCCATGCCGTCGCGCAGCTGCAGATGACCCGGCAGCGCCGCATCCTGCAGCAGCGTAAAGGCACTGTTAACCACTTCTGCGGTATAGCAGAGCTGCAGCAGGCGACGATCGGGATGCAGGCCGCTCGCCAGCGGACGCAGCTGGGCGCGCTTCAGCAGCTGATCGATCTCTTTTTGCTGCGTAGCAAAATCGTGACCTTCAGCAAGCTGGATCTCCACCAGACAGACATCGTCGTGACTGGTGACAATACGCGCGCCGGTGCCGGAGGCCAGCACGCGCTCAATACGGGTTGAACCCTGCTCAGGCTGATAGCTGCAGCGCAGCTGTAAATCGATATCGCTGCTGGAGACCGGCTGCAGCGTACGGGTGTGGAGTACCGGCGCCGCCAGCCTCGCCAGCTCGCTGGCTTCATCCAGCCGCAGCAGCGGCAGCAGACAGGCATCGGAAACTTTGCGTGGATCGGCGCTATAGACGCCGGCCACATCGCTCCAGATGGTCACGCGCCCCGCACCCGCGAGCGCCCCGATCTGCGTAGCGGAATAGTCAGAACCGTTGCGTCCCAGCAGCACGGTTTCACCTGCCTCGTTACGGCTGATAAAACCGGTGACGACCAGACGCTTATGCGGATGCTGCGCCAGCAGCGCCTGCAGCAGCGGCCAGGATTTTCCCTCATCCACCTGCGGCTGAGCCGCGCGCTCCGCCCGCAGAAAATCACGCGCGTCCAGCCAGGCGGCGTCAACGTCGCGCTGACTCAGTACCGCAGCCATCAGCCGCGCCGACCAGATTTCGCCATGCCCGACCACTTCTGCATATACCGCTTCAGTTATCGCGCTATCCAGCAGCGCTGCCAGACGCTCCAGATCGCGGATAAAGAGGGTCGTCAGCCGGTCGGCAGCCTCCGCTGGCAGCAGCGCAGCAATCAGCTCGCTGTGGTAGCGGCGAAGCGTCTGCTGCACCTGGTGCGCCGAGAGGCGATCGCTCTGGCTCAGCTTCAGCCAGCCGATCAGCTGATTCGTGGTGCTGCCTGCGGCAGAGACCACCATGAGATCGCCTGGCTGGCTGTAATCAGCCATAATGGCCGCTACGCGCTGGTAGCAGCTGGCATCCGCCAGGCTGCTGCCACCAAATTTATGCAGCTGCTTCGTCGGCGTTCCCGCGCCTGCTGTACTGGTCATGATTACTCCCCGGCTGCAATTCGGAAGGCATTATCCAAATCGGCAATTAAATCTTCGTGATCTTCAATGCCGACGGAGACCCGCAGCAGTGTTTCAGAGATCCCGGCGGCTGCACGAGCTTCCGCAGACATGCCGGCATGTGTCATGGTGGCCGTATGTGAAATCAGGCTCTCTACTCCGCCCAGCGACTCCGCCAGCGTAAACAGCTGCAGCGCTTTCAGAAAACGGCGCAGCCGCGCTTCATCTGCATCCAGCTCAAAGCTTAACATGGCGCCAAAGCCGCGTTGCTGACGTCGCGCATATTCATGACCGGCATTTTCCGGCAGAGAAGGATGATACAGCTTCTTCACCAGCGGCTGCTGCTTCAGGTAGTCCACTATCGCCAGCGCGTTGCGCTGGGCAGCGGCCATGCGGGGTGCCAGCGTCCGCAGACCGCGCAGCAGCAGATAGCTGTCAAACGCTGCGCCGGTTACGCCGATGTTATTGGCCCACCAGGCAAGCTCAGTGGCAACGGCCGGATCTTTTGCAATCACCGTCCCCGCCACCACATCAGAGTGGCCGTTAAGATATTTCGTGCAGGAATGGATCACCAGGTCGGCCCCGAGGGCGAGCGGATTTTGCAGCGCCGGGCTCAGGAAGGTGTTATCCACCACGCTGACGGCGCCCGCCGCGCGCGCCGCCTGACAGATTGCCGCAATATCCACTACGCGCAGCAGAGGATTGCTCGGGCTTTCCACCAGCACCAGCTTTGGCTTTTCGGCCAGCGCTGCGGCCAGCGCTGCGCTGTCACCCTGGTCGACAAACTTCACACGGTAAGCACCGCGCTTGCTGAGGCTGTCAAACAGGCGGTAGCTGCCGCCATAGCAGTCGTGGGGAGCGATCAGCAGATCGCCAGGCTTCAGGAATACAGTGGTCACCAGGTGAATCGCAGACATGCCGGTATTTGTCAGTACGGCACCCGCGCCACCCTCCAGCTCGGCCAGCGCGCGCTGCACTACATCGCGCGTCGGATTGCCGCGGCGTGAATAGTCGTGGGCGCGCGGCTCATTAAAGTCGAGAAAATTATAGGTGCTGGAGAGATGAATCGGCGGGACTACGCAGCCATACTGCTCGTCATCATTCAAACCGCTGCGTACTGCGATGGTTGCCTGTTTGCGCGTCATGGGCTCTGCTGTTCCTGAAGAGGGATAAAGTGCCCACAGGATAACATTCCGCTAACAGACGTCAATACATCTGGACATCTAAATGTCTTTGCGTATAGATTGAGCGCAGAGCGAATAACCGCTAAAATTATGGGTTATTGCCTGCTGAGCAGCGCATGCGCTTCATTAACGCGGCGCTGAAGCACAAAATCCACGGCGCAGGCGGTCAGGCACGCAAAAATCGGGCATAATCCACGGATCATCCCCTATAACACTTTTATTAATTAAGGTAACTCATGGCTGAATGGAACGGCGAATATATCAGCCCGTACGCTGAGCACGGTAAAAAAAGCGAGCAGGTTAAAAAAATAACGGTTTCTATCCCGCTGAAAGTGCTCAAAATTTTGACCGATGAGCGTACACGTCGTCAGGTGAACAATCTGCGTCACGCCACGAACAGCGAGCTGCTGTGTGAAGCTTTCTTGCACGCGTTTACCGGCCAGCCTCTGCCCGACGACGTTGACCTGCGCAAAGAGCGCAGCGATGAGATCCCGGAAGAAGCGAAGCAGATTATGCGCGAGATGGGCATCGATCCGGATAGCTGGGAATATTAAAACCCGATATAAAAAAACCCAGCCGAGGCTGGGTTTTCTTTTGCATCCGGGATAACCCGGCGGCAAACAAATCTTATTTTTTGCTGCCCGGAATGCTGAAACGCTTGTTGAAGCGATCAACGCGGCCGCCGGTGTCAACAACACGCTGCTTACCAGTGTAGAACGGGTGGCATTTGCCGCACACGTCCAGGTTCAGGTCGTGGTTCATGGTAGAACGGGTGTTGATCACGTTACCGCAAGAGCAAGTGATGGTCACTGCTTCGTACTTCGGGTGAATACCTTGTTTCATGGGAAAACCTCATAAAAGGCCGTGTCGCTCTCCATGCCAGGCGAACCTGCACAGCACCACACGCGGTTGAACATTATATGTATCTCTGACGAGCCATCTCACCAGAGGCGGCATAGTATACAGAATTTAACCGCCCGAGGCAAACATTGCTCAGCCATACACGCCTGCGGCCCCAGCGTGTACACTACCGTCCCTGATTACAGAACTGGATAGAGATCGCAATGTCCGTCGTAAAGGTTGCCCTGCCCGTCCCGCTACCGCGCCTGTTTGATTATCTGCTCCCTGCTGAAGCTGCGCAGCCGGCAACCGGCAGTCGCGTCAGCGTGCCTTTTGGCAACCGTAAGCTGACTGGCATTGTGACCGGCGTGACCGAAAGCAGCGACCTGCCGCTGAAACAGCTGAAACCGATCGAAGCCGTGCTGGATGACAGCAGTCTGTTTTCGCCCGCGCTGTGGCGGATCCTCAACTGGGCGGCAGGTTACTACCATTCACCCGTCGGGGAAGTGCTGAGTCATGCGCTGCCGGTTCTGCTCCGCCAGGGGAAACCGGCACAGGAAGCGCCGCTGTGGCAGTGGGCGATCACGGAGGCCGGACGGGAAGTGGCGCCGGAAAGTCTGAAGCGTGCACCAAAGCAGCAGCAGGCGCTGGCCGCGCTGCGTCAGCGACCGCTCTATCGCCATCAGGTAAACGAACAGAGCTTTAACGACGCCGCTCTGCAGGCGCTCAGAGCCAAAGGGCTGTGCGAGCTGCGCGAGCATGCGCCACCGACCGCGGACTGGCGGACGCAGTTTGCCATTAAAGGCGAGCGTCTGCGGCTCAATACCGATCAGGCTATGGCCGTCGGGGCTATCCGGGCGGAAGACGATCGCTACGTTCCATGGCTGCTGGCCGGGATCACCGGCTCCGGTAAAACCGAAGTTTATCTCACTATCCTGGAAAACATTCTGTCACGCGGCATGCAGGCGCTGGTGCTGGTGCCGGAAATTGGCCTGACGCCGCAGACCATTGCGCGCTTCCGCGAACGTTTTGATGCGCCGATTGATGTGCTGCACTCTGCGCTGAATGACAGCGAAAGGCTGGCGGTCTGGCTGCGCGCCCGGCGCGGCGAAAGCGCAATTATCATTGGTACACGCTCTGCGCTGTTCACCCCGCTGGCGCGGCCTGGCGTAATCATTATCGATGAAGAGCATGACAGCTCTTATAAACAGCAGGAGGGCTGGCGTTATCAGGCCCGCGATCTGGCAGTATTTCGTGCACATGAAGAGAACATCCCGATTGTCATGGGTTCGGCCACGCCCGCACTGGAGACGCTGCATAACGTGCGCGTCGGCAAATACCGGCAGCTTAATCTCACGCAGCGTGCCGGTAATGCGAAGCCCGCTTTGCAGCAGCTGATCGATCTGAAAGGACAGCCGCTTAAAGGCGGCCTGGCGCCGGCGCTGCTCAGCAAAATGCGCCAGCACCTGCAGGCGGATAATCAGGTGCTGCTGTTTCTGAACCGGCGCGGCTTTTCACCGGCCCTGATGTGCCACGACTGCGGCTGGCTGGCGGAATGCCAGCGCTGCGACAGCTACTATACGCTGCACCAGCATCACCGCCAGCTGCGCTGCCACCATTGCGACAGCCAGCGTCCGCTGCCGCTGCAGTGTCCTGGCTGCGGGTCAACCCATCTGATGCCGGTTGGCGTAGGCACAGAGCAACTGGAGCAGCAGCTGGGCACGCTGTTTCCGGACGTGCCTGTTTCGCGCATCGATCGTGATACTACCAGCCGTAAAGGTGCGCTGGAGCAGCACCTGGCGGATGTGCATCGCGGCGGCGCGCGTATTCTGGTGGGCACGCAGATGCTGGCAAAAGGCCATCATTTTCCTGATGTTACGCTGGTGTCGCTGCTGGACGTTGACGGCGCGCTCTTCTCGGCTGATTTTCGTGCCGCAGAGCGTTTCGCGCAGCTCTATACCCAGGTTGCAGGTCGCGCCGGACGCGCCGGCAAACAGGGTGAAGTGCTGCTGCAGACGCACCATCCGGAGCATCCGTTGCTGCAGACGCTGCTGCATCGCGGCTACTTCGCTTTTGCTGACCAGGCGCTGCTTGAGCGCCAGTCGGTGCAGCTGCCGCCCTGGACCAGCCACGCGCTGTTTCGTGCCGAAGATATGGATAATCAGCAGGCCGCCGCTTTTCTCGTCCAGCTGCGTAATCTGCTGGAGGCGAGCCCGCTGAAAGATGAAGCCACCTGGCTGATGGGCCCGGTGCCGGCGCTGGCACCAAAGCGCAGCGGCCGGTGGAGGTGGCAGCTACTGCTGCAGCATCCGTCACGCAAACGCCTGCAGCAGTTATTGAGCAGTTCGCTGCCGCTGCTGAGTACACTGCCTGCTGCACGCAAAGTAAAATGGACGCTGGATATCGATCCCGGCGAGAGCTGATGGCATCCGCATCTGCGAGCCAGATCGAAAAAAGTCGAATAAGTCACAGTTTTTATGCAAATTAAGTAACAGCCCTGCCCGCCAATGCGTTATCAATAGGATCATCCGGCCAGGACCGGCCCTTGCAGACAAACTGTACGCTGTATCATGCCAGGAGTAACACGTTGGACCCGAAGCAAACTTCATCTGCTGCCACGATGAAAGATGTGGCTGAGCACGCAGGCGTCTCTACGGCGACCGTTTCCCGGGCGCTGATGAATCCGGAGAAAGTGTCAGCCGCAACCCGGCAAAAAGTCGAGCAGGCGGTCGTTGCGACAGGCTATGCATCACATGGCCTGGCGCGCAATGCCAGACGCAATGAAACCCGGACTATCCTGGTGATTGTGCCCGATATCTGCGATCCCTTTTTTAGCGAAATTATCCGCGGCATTGAGGTCACCGCCGCGCAGCAGGGATACCTGGTGCTGATTGGCGACTGCGCGCATCAGGATCATCAGGAAAAAACCTTTCTTGATCTGATGCTGACGCGACAGATTGATGGCATGGTTCTGCTGGGCTCGCAGCTGCCGTTTGACGCCGATCCTGAAGCGCTGCGCAGCCTGCCGCCCATGGTTATGGGAAATGAATTCGCACCGGAGATGGCGCTGCCCACCGTGCACATTGACAACCTGACCGCGGCGTTTGAAGCCGTTAACCATTTGCTGCAGCTCGGGCATCGTCGTATCGCCTGTATTACCGGGCCTGAAGCGGTTCCGCTCAGCCAGTATCGACTGCAGGGGTATATTCAGGCGCTGCGCCGCAGCAGCATCCCCGTTGAACCGATGTTTATCGTACGCGGCGATTTCTCTTTTGAAGCTGGTGCCCGCGCCCTGAAACAGCTGATGAGTCTGCCGCAGCCCCCGGAAGCGCTATTCTGTCACAGCGATCTGATGGCGCTGGGCGCCATGAATCAGGCGCGCAAACTGGGGATGCGCATTCCGCAGGATCTCTCCATCGTTGGCTTTGATGATATTGAGCTGGCGCGCTATTACGAACCGCCCCTGACTACCGTGGCGCAGCCGCGCTTTGATATTGGTCGCGAAGCGATGCTGCTGCTGCTGGATGAGCTGCAGGGCAAGCGGGTAAATAATGGTTCGCGCCTGCTGGATGCAGAACTGCGCGTGCGCGGCAGTACGGCACCGGCTAAAAAGCGTTAGGTCACGCGTGCCGCACTGCACATTTTCAGCAGATTCTGAAGGCAGACTCTGCTGGTCAAAGTTCGCACCCTTGAGTAACATGGCGCATTCATTGCCGGGCGGTTTACACCTCATTTATACCCGTCATTTTTCAAGCTGTAGCCAGGCTGGCTGCAACTCACACTGTTCAGGGTCTACGCCCGCAGGCATTTTGAAGGTATCAGGACGAAAGTGGCACAGAGAGATTATGTAGGCCGCGGGCGTTCAACAGGGACGCGTCGCAAAAAACCCGCCGGTCGCAGCAGCAGCAAAAAAAGCAAAGGCGGATCGGGTATATCGAAACTGATGGTAGTGCTCGCTGCCGCAGTACTGGTCACTTTTGCCGGTGGTTTATGGTTCATCGCGCACCATAAAAAAGAAGAGACGCCGGTTATTCCGAATCATAAAGTCAGTGGTAATGGCCTGCCGCCCAAGCCGGAAGAGCGCTGGAAATACATCAAAGAGCTGGAAAACCGGCAAATTACGGTTCCCTCGCCGACTGAACCTTCAGCCGGCGGCGAAGTGCAGTCGCAGACGCAGCTGACCGATGAACAGCGCCAGCTGCTGGAGCAGATGCAGGCGGATATGCGCCAGCAGCCTACGCAGCTGAACGAAGTGCCGTGGAACGAGCAGACGCCGGCTCAGCGACAGCAGACCTTACAGCGTCAGCAGGTACAGCAGCAGCAACATCAGCAGCAGATACAGGCACAGCAGCAGTTGATGCAGCAGCAGACTCAGCAACGACAACAGCAGCAACAGCAACGTCAGCAGCAGATACAGGCACAGCAGCAGCGTCAGCAGCAGTTGCAGGCTCAGCAGCGCCAGCAGCAGCAGGCTGAACGACCGGCACCGGTACAGCAGGCCAAACCAGAAACCACCAAAGTGAAGCCGGAAGAGAAAGCCTCCTCACAGCGCTGGATGGTGCAGTGTGGCTCCTTTAAAGGCAGCGATCAGGCGGAATCTGTGCGCGCCGGTCTCGCTTTTGAAGGTTTTGAAAGCCGTATCACGACCGGCGGCGGCTGGAATCGCGTGGTGATTGGTCCGTTTAAAGATCGGAGTAAAGCTGACAGTACCGTGAAGCGGCTGCACAGTTCCGGTCACGGCAGCTGCATTCCGCTCGCCCTGCCCTGATAGCCTGAGCCCTGCTCCCGGCCTTACTCTACCGCCGGGAGCAGGCGCAGCCGAATTAAGACAAACCCCATCGTCCTGAGGGGTTGAAACCTCCCTAACCCACCCCATATCTGTTTGCATGATACGCCGCGCCGGGTGCGCGGTGTCTTTTTTCAACTGCAACAAGGGGTCTGCCCGTGACAACAATAGTAAGTGTACGACGCAACGGCCGGGTCGTTATTGGTGGTGATGGCCAGGCAACGCTTGGCAACACCGTAATGAAAGGCAACGTCAAAAAAGTGCGTCGTCTTTACAACGATAAAGTGATTGCGGGCTTTGCGGGCGGCACTGCCGACGCCTTTACCCTGTTTGAACTGTTTGAGCGTAAGCTGGAAATGCATCAGGGTCATCTGGTTAAAGCCGCGGTTGAGCTGGCAAAAGACTGGCGGACCGATCGCATGCTGCGCCGTCTTGAGGCGCTGCTGGCGGTAGCGGATGAGAACTCTTCGCTGATCATCAGCGGTAACGGCGATGTTATTCAGCCGGAAAACGACCTGATCGCGATCGGCTCCGGCGGTCCCTACGCCCAGGCTGCGGCACGCGCGCTGCTGGAAAATACCGACATTGGTGCACACGATATTGTTGAGAAAGCGCTGAACATCGCCGGCGATATCTGTATCTACACCAACCATAATATTAACTACGAAGAATTACCGTCTAAGGCGTAAGGACCTGAATCATGTCTGAGATGACTCCACGCGAGATTGTCAGCGAGCTTAATCGCTTTATCATCGGCCAGGACGGCGCTAAAAAAGCGGTTGCCATTGCGCTGCGTAACCGCTGGCGCCGCATGCAGCTTGACGAAGAGCTGCGTCACGAAGTGACCCCGAAAAATATCCTGATGATTGGTCCGACCGGCGTCGGTAAAACTGAAATTGCCCGCCGTCTGGCGAAGCTGGCCAATGCACCGTTCATTAAAGTTGAAGCGACAAAATTCACCGAAGTTGGCTACGTCGGTAAAGAGGTCGATTCGATTATCCGCGATCTGACCGACTCCGCTATCAAAATGGTGCGCAGCCAGGCGATTGAAAAGAATAAATATCGCGCTGAAGAGATGGCCGAGGAGCGCATTCTCGACGTGCTGATCCCGCCGGCTAAAAACAACTGGGGCCAGCCAGAGCAGAGCGCCGAGCCATCAGCTGCGCGTCAGTCTTTCCGCAAAAAACTGCGCGAGGGCCAGCTGGATGATAAAGAGATTGAGATCGACCTTGCCGCCGCGCCGGCTGGCGTAGAGATCATGGCGCCTCCGGGCATGGAAGAGATGACCAGCCAGCTGCAGTCCATGTTCCAGAACCTGGGCGGTCAGAAACAGAAGCCGCGCAAGCTCAAGATCAAAGATGCCATGAAGCTGCTGATCGAAGAAGAAGCGGCAAAACTGGTTAACCCGGAAGAGCTGAAGCAGGACGCGATCGACGCGGTAGAGCAGCACGGTATCGTGTTTATCGATGAGATCGATAAAATCTGTAAGCGCGGCGGCCAGTCTTCTGGTCCGGACGTTTCACGCGAAGGCGTGCAGCGCGATCTGCTGCCGCTGGTTGAGGGCTGTACCGTTTCGACCAAGCACGGCATGGTTAAAACTGACCATATCCTGTTTATCGCCTCCGGCGCATTCCAGGTAGCCAGCCCGTCCGATCTGATTCCGGAACTGCAGGGTCGTCTGCCGATTCGCGTTGAACTGCAGGCGCTGACCGTGAACGACTTCGAGCGCATCCTTACTGAGCCTAACGCTTCCGTCACCGTGCAGTACAAAGCGCTGATGGGTACGGAAGGCGTCAATGTGGACTTCACCGAGGATGGTATCCGCCGGATTGCTGAAGCAGCCTGGCAGGTGAATGAAACCACTGAAAACATCGGTGCACGCCGCCTGCATACTGTACTGGAGCGTCTGATGGAAGATATCTCCTATGACGCCAGCGATCGCCACGGTGAGTCCATTACCATCGACGCTGAGTATGTCGGCAAGCACCTGGATGTGCTGGTCGCAGACGAAGATCTCAGCCGCTTCATCCTGTAACACCATTCTGACCGTTTCTGCTGCCCGGCCACTGCGCCGGGCATTTTTTTGCGCAGCATATTGATGCGGCGCTGCTTTTTGCCGGTGATGATTTTGCCAACACTCTTCAGATAGCGGTATACTTATCTTTCCTGTGGCAAACAGACGGCATCCTTATGAAATACGATACATCTGAACTCTGTGACATCTACCATGAAGAAGTGAATGTGGTTGAACCACTTTTTTCCAACTTCGGTGGACGCACCTCATTCGGTGGGCAGATTACCACAGTCAAATGTTTTGAAGACAACGGCCTGCTTTACGATCTGCTGGAAGAGAACGGGCGCGGACGAGTGCTGCTGGTAGATGGCGGTGGTTCGGTACGTCGTGCGCTGGTGGATGCCCAGCTGGCGCGGCTTGCGGCGCAAAATGAGTGGGAAGGTCTGGTCGTTTACGGCTCGGTGCGGCAGGTTGATGAACTGGAAGAGCTGGAAATTGGCATCCAGGCAATTGCAGCGATCCCTGCTGGTGCGGCAGGTGAAGGCATTGGTGAGAGCGACGTACGCGTAAACTTCGGCGGCGTAACCTTTTTCTCCGGCGATCATCTCTACGCGGATAACACGGGCATTATTCTGTCAGAAGATGCGCTTGATATTGAGTAAACCGCAAACAAAAACGGGTGCCTGAGCACCCGCAGGTTTAAGCGCAGGTGCTTAAACCTCTTCCATTTTTCCCAGCAGTGCCCGCAGACGTTCCTGCCAGACATGCTGCTCTTCCTTCAGATGCTGATTTTCACGCGCCAGCGCGTCCTGATTGCCGGAGGCCTGGCTCACTTCGTTTTTCAGCGTATTGTTCTGCTCTTTCAGCTCTTCAATTTCCATTTGCAGCAGCGTGATGGTATCAATCGCCTGCTGTACTTTCGCTTCCAGTTTCTCAAATACTTCAAATGACATCGTTCTGACCTCTCCTAAAACTCGCAAGGCGTTGATGAAGCTGTAGCGGCTTTAATAAAGACGCATACAGCCATGTTGTCCCGATTGTATGTAGCCAAACCCGGCAAGTCCAGCGGCACGGGGCATTGGCGGTCAGTCTGTAACACTTTTCAGCTAATGCTTAAAAAATAAACCCGTTGCCAGCCATGATGCGCTAAGTGCGTTAACAGGCAGATTAATTGGCCTTAAAGAAAGGTAAAAGACGCGAAAACGCGCATTTTTATGACGCAGTACACAGAATTTAATTTCGCTATTTCTCGTTTATGTTCGTTAACGATAAATTCACATCAACCCTACATTAGCGCTGGGCGACTCAGGGATTGAGAACAAAAACTGATAACATTTAACCTCGCTTCAGGAATTCCATTATGAGTCAGACAACGAACACACTCAAAGGTCAATGTATCGCCGAGTTTCTCGGCACCGGTTTGATTATCTTTTTTGGCGCAGGCTGTGTGGCTGCGCTGAAGCTGGCTGGTGCGGCATTCGGTCAGTGGGAAATCTGCATCATCTGGGGTCTGGCTGTTTCGATGGCGGTCTATCTGAGTGCGGGCGTCTCCGGCGCGCATCTCAATCCGGCTGTCACCGTAGCGCTCTGCCTGTTTGCTAATTTCGAAGGGCGTAAAGTTTTACCTTATATCCTGGCGCAGATTGCCGGCGCGTTCTGCGCCGCTGCACTGGTATACGGCCTCTATTACAATCTGTTTTTCGATTATGAAGCGAGCCATCAGATGGTGCGCGGCAGCGTGCAGAGCCTCGACCTGGCGGGTGTCTTCTCAACTTATCCTAATCCGCACATCACGGTTGGTCAGGCATTCCTGGTAGAGATGGTCATCACTGCTGTACTGATGGCGGTTATCATGGCGCTGACTGACGATGGCAACGGCGTACCGCGCGGCCCGCTGGCTCCGCTGCTGATTGGTCTGCTGGTTGCTATTATCGGTGGTTCAATGGGTCCCCTGACCGGCTTTGCACTCAATCCGGCACGTGACTTTGGACCAAAACTGTTTGCCTTTATCGCTGGCTGGGGTGACGTAGCCTTCACCGGCGGTAAAGATATTCCTTACTTCCTGGTGCCTGTGTTTGGTCCACTGGTGGGTGCATGTCTGGGTGCCTTTAGCTATCGTGCGCTGATTGGTCGCCACCTGCCGGTAAATATCGCAGAAACCAGCAAAACAGAAAAACCTGTAGCGCGCGCTGAACAGCGTAAAGCGTAAGTTTCACTCTTAATCATCAGGAAATTATTATGACTACGCCAGATAAAAAATATATTGTCGCGCTCGATCAGGGTACCACCAGCTCCCGTGCCGTCGTACTCGATCATGATGCCAATATCGTCGCCGTTTCACAGCGTGAGTTTACGCAGATCTACCCGAAAGCGGGCTGGGTTGAGCATGACCCGATGGATATCTGGGCTTCACAGAGTTCAACCCTGGTTGAAGTGCTGGCGCACGCTGACATTAACTCCGATCAGATCGCCGCTATCGGTATCACTAACCAGCGCGAAACCGCCATCGTCTGGGATAAAGAGACCGGCAAACCTATCTACAACGCCATTGTCTGGCAGGATCCGCGTACCGCTGACTACTGTAATAAGCTGAAGAAAGAGGGACTGGAAGAGTATATCCAGCACACCACCGGCCTGGTGATTAACCCTTACTTTTCCGGCACCAAAGTGAAATGGATCCTCGATCACGTCGAAGGCGCCCGCGAGCGTGCGAAACGCGGCGAGCTGCTGTTTGGTACCGTGGATACCTGGCTGGTCTGGAAGATGACGCAGGGCCGTGTGCATATCACTGACCATACCAACGCCTCGCGTACCATGATGTATAACATCCACAAGCTGGAGTGGGATGCACGCATGCTGGAGATCCTCGACATTCCGCGCGAAATGCTGCCGGAAGTTAAAGGCTCTTCTGAAATTTATGGTCAGACCAACATTGGCGGTAAAGGCGGCACGCGTATTCCGATCGCCGGGATTGCGGGTGACCAGCAGGCGGCGCTGTATGGCCAGCTCTGCGTACAGCCTGGCATGGCGAAAAATACCTACGGTACCGGCTGCTTTATGCTGATGAATACCGGTACTGAAGCGGTAACCTCTACCCACGGCCTGCTGACCACTATCGCCTGCGGCCCGCGTGGCGAAGTGAACTATGCGCTGGAAGGTGCCGTATTTATCGGCGGCGCCTCGATTCAGTGGCTGCGCGACGAAATGAAGCTGATCAACGACTCCACCGACTCAGAATATTTTGCGCTGAAAGTTAAAGATACGAACGGCGTCTATATGGTGCCGGCATTTACCGGCCTGGGCGCGCCTTACTGGGACCCTTATGCCCGTGGTGCTATCTTCGGCCTGACGCGCGGTGCCAATGCCAACCACATTATCCGCGCGACGCTGGAGTCGATCGCCTATCAGACGCGCGATGTACTGGAAGCGATGCAGAACGACGCCGGTACCCGCCTGCAGTCGCTGCGCGTTGACGGCGGCGCAGTCGCGAACAACTTCCTGATGCAGTTCCAGTCTGACATTCTCGGCACCCGCGTTGAACGTCCGGAAGTGCGTGAAGTCACGGCGCTGGGCGCAGCCTATCTGGCAGGCCTGGCCGTCGGCTTCTGGAGCGATCTGGACGAGGTGCGCGCTAAAGCCGTTGTGGAGCGCGAATTCCGCCCTGGCATCGAAACCACTGAACGCAACCTGCGCTACGCGGGCTGGCAGAAAGCAGTTGCCCGTGCCAAAGCCTGGGAAGATGAAGCGTAAGTAACCCCCTGCCCGCGGTTCGTGCCGCGGGTTTCCCCCTCTCCCGCTTTTACCGCTGTGCTACACTGCCCGCCTGTTTTTCTGTCAGGTGCAAACCATGAAACGCGAACTCGCAATTGAATTTTCCCGTGTCACCGAAGCGGCAGCGCTGGCTGGCTATCGCTGGTTAGGGCGTGGCGATAAAAATGCAGCCGACGGCGCCGCCGTTAACGCCATGCGCATTATGCTCAACACCATCAACATTGATGGCCGCATCGTTATCGGTGAAGGCGAAATTGATGAGGCGCCGATGCTCTATATCGGCGAGCAGGTCGGCACCGGTCAGGGTGATGCCGTGGACATTGCAGTCGATCCGATTGAAGGCACGCGCATGACCGCTCTGGGCCAGGCTAACGCGCTGGCGGTGCTGGCAGTCGGCGATAAAGGCAGCTTTCTGCACGCACCAGATATGTACATGGAGAAGCTGATCGTCGGAGCGGGAGCGCGCGGCGCTATCGACCTCAGTCTGCCGCTGGAAACCAATCTTAAAAATATCGCCATTGCGCTCGGTAAGCCGCTCGCGCAGCTGACGGTATCCATTCTGGCGAAGCCACGCCATGACGCAGTTATTGCGCAGCTGCAGGCGCTCGGCGTGCGCGTGTTTGCTTTTCCCGATGGCGATGTGGCCGCGTCGATCCTCACCTGTATGCCTGACAGTGAAGTCGATGTGCTGTATGGCATCGGCGGCGCGCCTGAAGGCGTCGTCTCGGCAGCCGTGATCCGCGCCATGGATGGTGATATGCAGGCGCGCCTGCTGGCGCGGCATCAGGTTAAAGGAGAGAGCGAAGAGAATCGCCGGCTGGGCGAACAGGAGCTGCTGCGCTGCGCGGAAATGGGGATTGCGGTGGGCAGCGTGTTAACGCTGAATGAGATGGCGCGCAACGACAACGTGATTTTTGCGGCCACCGGCATTACCAGCGGCGATCTGCTGAAGGGCATTACCTGTAACGGCAATATCGCCACCAGCGAGACGCTGCTGGTACGCGGCAAGTCGCGTACCATTCGCCGCATCCAGTCGATCCACTATCTCGACCGCAAGGATACGGCGCTGCACCCGTTTATCCTGTAACCGTCTGCTTGCCGCTCTCGGGATGGCGTGAGAGCGGCCACCAGCACAGCAGCATCACCAGCGACGTGACAAACATCAGCAGGCCAAGGCTGGACTGATCGTGCTGCGGTAGCAGGGCAGAGAGCCACGCGACCACCCCCGAGCCCAGGTTCTGCAGGCCGCCAATCAGCGCTCCGGCGCTGCCCGCCAGCCAGGCGTAAGGCTCCATGGCACCCGATGTTGCCAGCGGGAACAGCATGCCGGCACCGAAGAAAAACAGCGCCGCCGGCACCAGCAGCGTCCAGATATTCATTACGCCAAACCATGACGGGATCCACATCAGCAGCCCAGCCAGCAAGCAGCTGTTTACCCCATACCACATCAGCGTATGCCAGGAGGTCTCTTCCCGGCCGGCAAACCAGGCACCAAAAAAGGCGGCCGGAATGGGCAGAATAAACAGAATGCTGACGGTCAGGCCATCCAGCCCCAGTACGCCGCCCATCAGCACACCGCAGCTCGCTTCAAAAACGGCGATGCCCGCCAGCGCGCCCACCAGCAGCAGCAGATAACGAATAAAATTGCCGTCGCTCAGCAGCGTGGCGTAGCGGCGCAGAAAAGGCGTAGCCGGTGCATCGCCCGGCCGGGTTTCCGGCAGCCAGCGCGCCATAGATGCCGTAACGCCCAGGCACAGCAGCAGCAGAAAGGCGAAGCAGGCGTGCCAGCCAATCAGCCGGGTCAGCAGCGCACCTATTACCGGTGCCAGCAGCGGACTCACCAGAATGCCCATATTCAGCAGGCTGTTGGCTCGCCGCAGCGCGGTTCCGGCATACAGATCGCGCGGCATCGTGCGCGCCATAACGCCGGCAACACCGGTGCCGAGTCCCTGAATAGCGCTGCCGAGTACCAGCATCTGCAGCGATGAGGCGAACAACGCGATCAGCGCACCACAGGCAAAGATCGTCATGCCGGTAAGGATCACCGGGCGACGTCCGACGCTGTCCGAGAGCGGGCCGTAGATCAGCTGCGATCCACCATAGGTGATCAGATAGGCGGCCATGACCTGCTGCATTGCGCCACTGCGCACGTTGAGCGCTTCTGCCATCACGGCCATCGCGGGCACATAAATGGTTTGTGCCATCTGACCCACGGCCACCAGCACAATCAGCATGAATAACAGAAAACGGTTTTGAGTTTTATCGATCTGCATGGAACACGATATCAGCCTGAAAAAAGAACGCGCCGGCAGTACTCAGGGTTCGCCGGCAGTAATGGCGGCAAAAATATCAGGATTACGTGGCAAATCGAGAGCTGAGCTGCAGGAAGCCAGGTTGCCAGCCGTCAACCTCCTGTACCAGACTGTAAACAGGTTGCTACAGGTAGTGATCTGTGCGGCGGATTTGTCGCAAAGAGCGCTTTTGCCGCCGCCGGGCTGACAAGCACAGGGCGGGCTGGTAAAGATAGCGATAACCGGGAGAATTCAACAGGAGCACCTATGGCCGAGTGGATTAATGCAGAAGTTAAAGAGGTGAAAAACTGGACCGACGCGCTGTTCAGCCTGCGCGTTACTGCCCCTATCGATCGGTTTATCGCCGGGCAGTTTGCCAAACTGGCGCTGGAAATAGAGGGCGAGCGTGTGCAGCGCGCGTACTCCTACGTTAACGCCCCCGACGATCCGCTGCTGGAGTTTTATCTGGTCACCGTACCGGAGGGTAAACTCAGCCCGCGCCTGCAGGCGCTGCAGCCGGGCGACCACGTCATGCTGACCAAAGAGGCGTCTGGCTTTTTCACCCTGGATGAAATCCCTGACTGCCGTACCCTGTGGATGCTGGCAACCGGCACCGCCATCGGCCCCTACCTGTCAATTTTACAGCAGGGCGAAGGTCTGGATCGCTTTGACCATGTTGTCCTGGTTCACGCTGCGCGCTATGCCAGCGACCTTAGCTTTCTGCCGCTGATGCAGACGCTGCAGCAGCGCTATGCAGGCAAGCTGCAGATTCAGACCGTGGTCAGCCGGGAAAGCAGCCCGGGTTCGCTGCAGGGCCGGGTACCGCAGCTGATTGAGAGCGGTGAGCTGGAGCGTGCCGTGGGCCTGCCGCTCGACGCAGAGAGCAGCCACGTTATGCTGTGTGGTAATCCACAGATGGTGCGTGATACCCAGCAGCTGCTGAAAGAGAGCCGCGACATGCGCAAACATTTCAAACGTAAGCCGGGCCACATGACCAGCGAACACTACTGGTAAGAGTGCCGTAACATCCCGCCACGCTTTTCACCGCGCGGGTTTTGACTTTCGGCGGTAAAACCCGTTTTAATCTGCCATAAGTGAATGATTCAGGGCCGATGCAATGAAGAAACTGTCAGCCGCGCTGCTGCTTAGCTGCGCGCTGTCATCTCCCGTCCGGGCAGACGAGCCGCCACCCGATCGCAGTGCGCATCTGCCGGTAGCGCCTTATCTGCTGACGGGCGCGCCTGCGTTTGATATGACGATCGCGCAGTTTCGTGAAAGCTATAACGCGGCTAATCCTGCACTGCCGCTGCTGGAGTATCGTGCAATAGACAATCGTGATGACAAGAGCCATCTGACGCGCGCAGCCAGCAAAATCAGCGAAACGCTTTACTCTTCCACCGCGCTGGAACAGGGTACCGGAAAGATTAAAACGCTGCAGATCACCTGGCTGCCGGTGCCGGGTCCGGAGATGAAGCAGGCTCAGCTGCAGGCGATGAATTATATGAGCGCTCTGCTGCGCTATTTCGTGCCGGGACTTTCGCCCGAAGAGGGGCGCCAGAAGCTGGACGCGTTACTGAGCGCCGGCAAAGGCGTACGCTATTTTAGCCGCACGGAGGGCGCACTGCGCTTTGTGGTGGCTGACAATGGCGACAAGGGTCTGACGTTTGCCGTAGAGCCGATTAAGCTCACGCTGGCTACTCCCTGATATCGCAGGCAGAAGTGACGAAAAGCAAAGCCAGCGCCCCTTTTGATCTCTATACTGTCTGGCAGACATCGCTGCCATGACGGCAGCGCTATTTCATGAATCGCGTAATGCGGAGGAACGAATGCGACATCCACTGGTTATGGGTAACTGGAAACTGAATGGCAGCAAGCAGATGACCGGCGAGCTGATTGAAGGTCTGCGTACCGCGCTGTCAGGCGTGGACGGCTGTGGTGTAGCGATTGCCCCACCGGCAATTTATCTGGATCAGGCAAAACATGCGATTTCCGGTAGCCACATTGCGCTGGGCGCGCAGAATGTCGATGTGAACCTTTCAGGTGCATTCACCGGTGAAACCTCCGCAGAGATGCTGAAAGATATCGGCGCAAAGTACATCATCATCGGTCACTCTGAGCGTCGCACTTATCACAAAGAGAGCGACGAATTTATCGCGAAGAAGTTTGCGGTGCTGAAAGAGGCAGGTCTGGTGCCGGTACTCTGCATCGGCGAAACCGAAGCGGAAAATGAAGCAGGCAAAACCGAAGAGGTGTGCGCACGTCAGCTGGATGCCGTGCTGGAAACGCAGGGCGCAGCGGCGTTTGAAGGCGCAGTCATTGCCTATGAGCCCGTCTGGGCTATCGGCACCGGCAAGTCTGCCACACCAGCCCAGGCGCAGGCGGTACATAAATTTATTCGCGACCATATTGCGAAGAAAGATGCCGCTGTCGCACAGCAGGTCATTATTCAGTATGGCGGCTCAGTAAACGATAAAAATGCGGCTGAACTCTTTACCCAGCCCGATATTGACGGTGCGCTGGTCGGCGGCGCGTCGCTGAAAGCAGATGCATTTGCAGTGATCGTCAAAGCCGCGGCGGCAGCGAAAAAGGCATAAGCTCTTTATAACCTGTCTCAGGGCGGCCTTAAGGCCGCCTTTTTTATACATTTACTTATTGAGCAGCTGACACTGATAATCCTGAAGTTCGCCTGCCGAGCCACCGTTCAGCATCAGCCAGTTACGCTCCAGCGCCAGCAGCGCTAATCGGCCATCCGGTAATGCTGTCAATGCCATCCCATAGTGACCCATTTTTTCGCGCGCCCCTGCCACTTCTTTGGCAAGACGGATAAACGCACTTTGATTGAACAGCTGGGCTTCAGAGATTGCGCGAACCAGATAGCGATGCCGGTTTATTGTCACAGGCTGCCACGCGTCATGCAGATGAGATGCCTGGTTATCGAGCTGCTGACGCACCTCCGGACGCAGGCAGGATAAATGGATATGCAGCTGATTTTGCGAACGTCCATACTGCGCGTTGATCGCCAGAGAAAACGCGCTATCGCTGACTGGCTGACTGTCCTGCACCAGCAGATCGCGATGCTGCCACGCAGCCGCGAAAAAGTTGGGCGTGTCCGGGTCCAGCAACACCGGACTTTCCATACCGGTTATTTTTTCGATCGGCATCAGCAGATAATGATGCGGGCCTTTAATATCTTTGTAGATAACATGACCCTGCCGGAGATTAACTTCTTTGCAAGGGGCCGGTTTGCTGTGTTGCGCCATAGCGGGCACACACTGTTCGCTTACAATCCGCCACAGCGCCTCGCCATTCCGGTAGTAATAAAAAATGGCTATGCTCAGCATGACGATAATGATAGCCAGACTCCATACCAGCCCTGATAAAAAGCGATTCCTTTCTCTCATAATCAATCCCTTAGCCGCTGATTAAAGGGTCTGATTTTAATCAGTCATTCAGCGTGATGACTATCATATATCGATTCCTGTACAAAAAAAGGCCAGCAAAAGCTGACCTTTTTAATTACTGACTGCGGGAAGTCAGGGTTTCATCACCTGATCGTAGCTGCCACCGTCGGCGAAGTGATCTTTCTGCGCTTTACTCCAGCCGCCAAATTTCTCATCTACGGTGAAGAGTTTTACCGGTGCAAAGGTGCTGGCAAACTTCTTCGCGACTTCTGCATCACGCGGACGATAAAAGTTCTGCGCTGCGATAGTCTGGCCTTCCGGCGAGTAGAGATATTTCAGGTAAGCTTCCGCCACGCTGCGTGTACCCTGCGCGTCGACTACTTTATCCACCACGGAAACCGTTGGCTCTGCAAGAATAGACTCGCCTGGCGTCACGATTTCAAACTTATCTTTGCCCAGTTTTTCCACCGCCAGATACGCTTCGTTTTCCCAGGCGATCAGTACGTCGCCTATTCCGCGCTCTACAAACGTGTTGGTTGCGCCGCGCGCGCCGGAATCCTGCACCTCAACATTTTTAAACAGTGCTTTCACATAAGCGAGCGCTTTAGCCTGGTCGCCCTGATTCTGATCCAGTGCCCAGCCCCATGCCGCCAGATAATTCCAGCGGGCGCCGCCGGAGGTTTTCGGATTTGGCGTGATCACGGATATGCCGGGCTTAGTCAGATCTGACCAGTCATGAATATTTTTGGGATTGCCTTTGCGTACCAGAAACACAATGGTGGAGGTATAGGGCGCGGAGTTATCCGGCAGGCGTTTGATCCAGTTTTTGTCGATACGACCGCGCTCAGCAATCGCATCCACATCGGACTGCAGCGCCAGCGTAACCACATCGGCACGAATACCGTTGATGACAGAGGTCGCCTGCTTGCCTGAACCGCCGTGCGACTGACGGATCACCACGTTATCACCGGTTTCCTGCTTGTAATGGGCGCTGAAGGCCTTGTTATATTGTTCGTACAGTTCGCGGGTAGGATCGTATGAGACGTTTAACAGCTGATAATCCTTTGCCAGCGCACCAGACGATGCCAGTAACAAGGTGATGCCGATACTCCACTTATTCATTTCCTGCTCTCCCGCGTAGGTTATGCGGCAAGAGTGACACAAAGCGAACAGTGGATTAAAGAATTAAAAATAAGCAGTTATAACTTGCGGGAATATAAAAAAGAAAAAGGCGCGAACGGATTCGCGCCTTTATGCCCGTCAGTAGAGCTTTTTCGCCGTGTCGAGCCAGTCGCGCTTGAAAGGACGTTTCATATTCTCAATCGCATCGATGATATCGTGGTGCACCATCTTCTCATTCTGGATCCCGACGCAGCGGCCGCCATAGCCCTGCAGCAGCAGCTCAATCGAGTAGGCGCCCATACGCGACGCCAGAATGCGGTCGTAAGCACAGGGCGCGCCACCACGCTGGATATGTCCGAGCACGGTGGCGCGGGTTTCACGCTTTGTCTCTTCTTCAATAAAGCGCGCCAGATCGTCGATATCGCAGATGTGCTCGGTAATCGCCACGATGGCGTGTTTTTTCCCTTTTGCAATGCCCGCTTTAATCTCTTCAACCAGCTCTTCACGGGTATACGGGATTTCCGGCAGCACAATAAATTCACAGCCGCCGGCAATCGCCGCTGCCAGCGTCAGATCGCCACAGTAGCGGCCCATCACTTCCACAATTGAGATGCGCTGATGCGATGAGGAGGTATCGCGCAGGCGGTCAATCGCTTCCACCACGGTTTCCAGCGCGGTGAAATAACCGATGGTGTAGTCAGTGCCGGCCACGTCGTTATCGATGGTGCCTGGCAGACCGATGCAGGGGAAACCCATCTCAGTCAGCCGTTTGGCACCCATGTAGGAGCCGTCACCGCCAATCACCACCAGCGCATCGATACCCCGCTTCTTCATGTTTTCAATCGCTGCCTGACGCACCTCTTCATTGCGGAACTCCGGAAAGCGCGCCGAGCCGAGAAAAGTACCGCCGCGGTTGATCATGTCAGAAACGCTGTAGCGGTCGAGATTAATCATGCGATCTTCATACAGACCCAGATAGCCGTCATAGATACCAAAAACTTCCAGGCCTTCACTCAGGGCGGAACGGACAACTCCGCGAATGGCTGCGTTCATGCCCGGGGCGTCGCCGCCACTGGTCAGTACTCCGATTTTTTTGATCATGACAACCTCTGGATTGTTCAAAACTAAGGATTATTCCCGCCGATCGATCGGGTCATGCCTGCTCCCGAACGTGGGGCTTAATAGTTGCAGATAGTATATCAAAGGCTCAATGCTGAATTGATTCAGGTCAGACAAGTTTTCGCTAATTTTTTAAAGAGTTGTTAGCGTTTTGTCATTTTTAGCATATAAGCGCCTGAATTAAAAAAGCTAAAAGCGGAAAAATCCCTGCTGATGCTCCGGGACAACCGAGCAGGGATCCTGGTGAATGATAATGTCAGAACCAGGAAATTTCCGGCGCAGCGCCTGTTCAATCTCATCAGCAACGTGATGCGCCTGAACCAGCGGCAGCGCATCTTCCATTTCCAGATGCAGCTGAATAAACCGCGTCGGCCCTGACTGCCTGGTACGCAGTGCATGCGCGCCGCATACGCCAGGCCACTGCGTCACCAGTGCGATAATCTGCTGCTTCTCCTGCTCCGGCAGCGCGCGATCCAGTAGCGCCTGCACGGCTTCATACCCCATGCGCAGCGCGTTATAGAGGATATAGACGCCGATCCCCAGCGCAAACAGCGCATCAGCGCGCACAAAACCGTAGCTGCTCAGACCCAGCGCCACCAAAATTGCACCATTCATAACGATATCCGACTGATAGTGCAGCATATCGGCGCGAATCGCCTGACTGCGGGTGCGCCGCACCACCCAGCGCTGGAAAGCCACCAGCGCCAGCGTGGAAAAGAGGGCAACAATGGTGACGACAACGCCGACCAGCGGCGCGCGCAGCGTTTCCGGCTTTGCCAGGTGCTGAATGCCGGTCAGAAACAGAAAGAGCGCGGAGCCGGAGATAAACATGCTCTGCGCCAGCGCCGCCAGCGATTCGGCTTTGCCATGCCCGAAAGTGTGGTCATCGTCGGCGGGCTGCAGCGCATAACGCACCACCAGCAGATTAGTCAGCGAGGCAGCGATATCTACCAGCGAATCCACCAGCGCCGCCAGCACGCTGACCGAGCCGGTGTACCACCAGGCAAATATTTTGACCAGCAGCAGCGCCAGCGCCAGTGAGGTGGCGGCCAGCGCAGCGCGCCGGACCAGTGTTGCATATTCAGAATCCATATTTCGCCCTATTAAACAGATGCGCGTGTCCGTCTTAACTGAAAACAAGTTTATCATCAGTCCGGCAGGCTGCGTCTGCGAGGCACGATTCTCCGGCAACGGCATACGGCGGGCAAAAAAAACCCCGCCATCATGGCGGGGGAAGACAGGGATGGTGTCTATGGCAAGGAAAAACAGGGATACTATGTTACTGGTTACTACTGGTGCTACTCACTGCTTGCAGCGATGACGACGACTGCAATCCTGAGAACCGACGAACATCGTTCAGCCGGCGTTCATGATTCTTTTTTAACGCTGCCTGCTGCACAGGCGTCAGCAGGTGGTACATCTGATTACGAACCCGGGCCATCTCTACCTGCAGGTCAACCTGCGCGCGGGCCTGTTTTTCAGCCAGCTGGCGGATCGCCGATTCATTAAATTTGTCTGCGGTGACAAGGTCATGCATAGTTTCAATATCCTGAACGCTTAACACCGGGCGCTCATGACGTGCTTGCTGCATCAGGTCCCGCATTTGCTGCCGCTGCTGTTCAGTAAGCTCGATACCATCGAACATGTGACTTTGCGGATTTTGCGTCATACTGCCTGTCGTCAAGCCGCCGTTTTGATGCATCTCTTCAATCGCTGTCGTCTCTGCTGCAACTGCGCTGGCGTGACTAAGAACCATCGCTGAAGCAATGACGATGACGGTTAAGTTGCGCATCGTTTACTCCCGGTTTGCTCTGTTTTGCGATTCAACGAGACCCAGTTTACGGTGGCAGCTGCAAACAACCGTCAGGGGGTGTAAAACTACGTAAAGCGTTGGATTGCCAGTGTGGGAACACGGTATTTTGCCTGCGGAGGGCAATAAAAAATGAATAAAATCCTGTTGGTAGATGACGACCGCGAATTAACTTCGCTGCTTAAAGAATTACTCGAAATGGAAGGGTTTGAAGTCATTGTAGCCAGCGATGGAGAGCAGGCACTTACCCTGCTGGACAGCTCTGTTGACCTGCTGCTGCTGGATGTCATGATGCCGAAGAAAAACGGTATCGATACATTGAAAGAGCTGCGTCAGCAGCATCAGACGCCGGTCATTATGCTGACCGCACGCGGCAGCGAACTGGATCGCGTTCTGGGGCTGGAGCTGGGGGCAGACGACTACCTGCCTAAACCGTTCAATGACCGCGAACTGGTGGCGCGTATTCGCGCGATCCTGCGGCGTTCAAACTGGAGCGAGCAGCAGCAACAGCAGCACGATACCAGTTCGCCGACGCTTGAAGTCGACTGCCTGCGTCTGAATCCGGGGCGTCAGGAGGCGAGCTTCGATAACGAAACGCTCGATCTCACCGGCACCGAGTTCACGCTGCTTTACCTGCTGGCGCAGCATCTTGGCCAGGTGGTATCGCGCGAGCATCTCAGTCAGGAAGTGCTTGGCAAACGCCTGACACCCTTTGACCGTGCCATCGATATGCATATCTCCAACCTGCGCCGCAAACTCCCTGAGCGCCGTGATGGCCATCCATGGTTCAAAACGCTGCGCGGACGCGGCTATCTGATGGTTTCTGCATCATGATAGGCAGTCTGACGACCCGCATCTTCGCCATCTTCTGGCTTACGCTGGCGCTGGTGTTGATGCTGGTCCTGATGGTGCCCAAGCTCGATTCGCGTCAGATGACCGCTCTGATGGAAAGCGAACAGCGGCAGGGCACCATGATTGAACAGCATGTTGAAGCGGAGCTCTCTCAGGATCCGCCTAATGACCTGATGTGGTGGCGCCGGCTGTTTCGCGCTATCGACAAATGGGCACCGCCGGGTCAGCGCCTGCTGCTGGTCACCAGTGAAGGCCGGGTCATCGGCGCACAGCACAACGAAATGCAGGTGATCCGCAACTTTATCGGTCAGTCAGACAACGCCGATCACCCGCAGAAGAAAAAATATGGCCGCGTTGAGATGGTTGGTCCCTTTGCCGTACGCGACGGTGAAGATAACTATCAGCTCTATCTGATCCGGCCAGCCACCAGCTCCCAGCTCGATTTTATCAACCTGTTATTTGATCGGCCGCTGCTGCTGCTGATCGTCACGATGCTGATTAGCTCACCGCTGCTGCTCTGGCTGGCATGGAGCCTGGCACGACCGGCGCGTAAGCTGAAATATGCGGCGGATGAAGTGGCCAGCGGCAACCTGCGCCAGCATCCTGAACTGGAGTCAGGTCCGCAGGAGTTTCTGGCGGCCGGATCCAGTTTTAATCAGATGGTCAGCGCGCTTGAGCGCATGATGACTGCCCAGCAGCGCCTGTTGTCCGACATCAGCCATGAACTGCGCACGCCGCTGACGCGCCTCCAGCTGGCTACGGCTCTGCTGCGCCGTCGTCACGGCGAAGGTAAAGAGCTGCAGCGCATTGAGACAGAAGCGCAGCGGCTGGATGGCATGATCAACGATCTGCTGGTGCTGTCACGTACCCAGCATAAAAACGCCCTGGTCAGCGAGGCGATGAAAGCAAACCAGCTGTGGAACGGCGTGCTGGAGGATGCGCGCTTTGAAGCGGAACAGATGGGTAAAACCATGGAAGTGCCCTATCCGCCAGGTCCGTGGCCACTGTATGGCAACCCGCATGCGCTGGAGAGCGCTCTGGAAAATATCGTGCGCAATGCGCTGCGCTATTCTGATTCACACATCAGCGTGAGCTTCTCGGTGGATATACAGGGCATTACCGTTCACGTAGATGATGACGGTCCGGGCGTGAGCGAAGAAGATCGCGAGCAGATTTTCCGCCCGTTTTATCGCACTGATGAAGCGCGCGATCGCGAGTCTGGCGGCACCGGGCTTGGACTGGCGATTGTGGAGACGGCCGTACAGCAGCATCGCGGCTGGGTCAAAGCAGATAACAGCCCGCTGGGCGGACTGCGTCTGACGCTCTGGCTCCCGCTATACTCTGCCCGCCAGTAATTTGTTATGCTTCGGCCCCTGATTGCGGGGGCCTTATGCTGAACATTGTTTTATTTGAACCTGAAATACCACCCAACACCGGTAATATCATCCGCCTGTGTGCTAACACCGGCTTTCAGCTGCATCTGATCGAGCCGCTTGGCTTTGCGTGGGATGACAAACGGCTGCGCCGCGCCGGGCTTGATTATCATGAATATACCGCGCTGAAAAAACACGCCAGCTACAGCGCTTTCCTCGCGTCTGAGGCGCCGCAGTGTCTGTTTGCCCTGACCACGAAAGGTACGCCAGCACACAGCGCCGTCAGCTATCAGGCCGGGGACTATCTGCTGTTTGGCCCGGAAAGCCGGGGCCTGCCCGCTGAAATCCTTGACGCCCTGCCTGCCGGACAGAAGATACGCATCCCGATGCGCGCCGAAAGCCGCAGCATGAATCTTTCTAATGCCGTATCAGTAGTGGTGTATGAAGCCTGGCGCCAGCTCGACTTCGCCGGCGCGCTGATCAGAGATTAAATCCCGTCGCCATATTCAAAACCGGCGCCGGTAAAATGCTGATCCATATCCATTGAGGGTTTATCGCTGGCGGGTTTACCCACAATGCGCGCCGGAACGCCGGCGGCGGTGGTATGCGGGGGAACAGGCTGCAGTACCACCGAGCCGGCACCGATTTTTGCTCCGCGACCTACATCTATGTTGCCGAGGATTTTAGCGCCGGCACCAATCATAACGCCTTCGCGAATTTTAGGATGGCGATCGCCACTGGTTTTGCCGGTCCCGCCCAGCGTAACGGATTGCAGGATAGAGACATCATTTTCTACTACGGCCGTTTCGCCGATCACAATACCCGTAGCGTGATCCAGCATGATTCCGCGCCCGATACGGGCCGCCGGGTGAATATCAACGGCGAAGGAAACGGAGATCTCATTTTGCAGATAGACAGCCAGCGCGCGGCGGCCCTCTTTCCACAGCCAGTGGCCAATACGATAGGCCTGCAGCGCATGGAAGCCTTTCAGGTAGAGCAGCGGTGTAGAGTATTTGTCTACTGCCGGATCGCGCTGGCGTACGGCCTGAATATCATAGGCCGCTGAGACAATCATCTCCGGATCCTGACGATACGCTTCTTCAACAATTTCACGCACGGCGATAGCAGGCATAATCGGATTCGCCAGCTTGTTCGCCAGCATGTAGCTGAGCGCACTGCCGAGATTTTCATGTTTCAGCAACGTCGCATGATAAAAGCTGGCCAGCATCGGTTCGCAATCTGCCAGCGCTCTGGCTTCTGCTTTGATATGGTTCCAGACCAGTTCTAACTCTTCAGACGACATTGCTGTTTACTCCCGATAAAAAAGCGCCGCAAAGGCGCTACAGGTTGGTGTGCTGAGCATCCTGCTCTAGCCCGGGCTGTTTTCGTCCTTCCTTGCACGGCCCAGTAAGCTTAATGCTGCCTCTCGCGCCGTTTTTTCGCAATACAGGACCTGATAAATCTGCTCGGTTATCGGCATTTCAACGCCCATTCTCGCTGCCAGGGCTTTGACTTCTTTAGTATTTCTGTAGCCTTCTACAACTTGTCCGATAATGCGTTGCGCCTCTTCAACGCTCTCGCCCTGACCCAGCATCATGCCAAAACGGCGATTGCGTGACTGATTATCGGTACAGGTCAGCACCAGATCGCCCAGTCCTGCCATACCCATAAACGTCACCGGATCGGCACCCAGCGCTGCGCCCAGACGGCTCATCTCTGCCAGGCCGCGGGTGATCAGTGCGGTACGTGCGTTAGCGCCGAAACCGATACCGTCTGAGATGCCGGCACCGATAGCAATAACGTTTTTAACGGCACCGCCCAGCTGAACACCGGTAAAATCGGCGTTGTTATACACGCGGAAGCTTTTGCCGCAGTGCAGCTTCTGCTGCAGATCGTCAGCAAACTCCGCATCGGTCGCCGCAAGTGCGATAGCGGTAGGTAAACCGGCCGCCAGCTCTTTGGCAAAAGTGGGCCCGGAAATCACCGCTAGCGGAATAGCGTCGCCCAGGATCTCCCGCGCAACGTCCTGCAGCAGACGGCCGGTCTCTTTTTCCAGGCCTTTGGTGGCCCAGACAACACGGGAATCGGTACGCAGGTAAGGTTTAATCTGCTGCAGCACGTCGCCAAAAACATGGCTCGGTACCACCACCAGCAGATCGCGGCTCGCGCGAACGACCTGGGCGAGATCGGCTTCAGGGAACAGATTATCGGGAAAAGGAACATCGGGCAGGAAAGCGGTGTTACAGCGGTCAGCCTGCAGGCGGGCGACGCTTTGCGGATTATGGCCCCAGAGCAGAACCGGATGCCCGTTGCGAGCCAGCGTGATAGCGAGAGCGGTGCCGTACGAGCCGGCACCGAGTACGCTGATAGACGCGTTATGTGTTGTCATCAGGCATCCTGACGTGGCGCTTCGCCTTCACCTTGCTGCTGCAGGTAGTTCATGAACAGCGCATCGAAGTTAACCGGAGCCAGATTGAGCTGCGGGAACGTACCGCGTGAAACCAGGCTGGTCACGCACTCACGTGCGTAAGGGAACAGAATGTTCGGGCAATATGCGCCAAGGCAGTGCGCCATCTGCGTGCCATCAATCCCGCTGATGGTAAAGATACCCGCCTGCTGTACTTCGCACAGGAATGCGGTCTCTTCGCCTACGGTTGCGGTTACCGTCACGCGCAGCACCACTTCATACACTTCATCAGCCAGCTGAGAAGAGGCGGTGTCCAGATCCAGTTTGACTTCCGGCTCCCACTCTTTCTGAAAAACCTGAGGTGCGTTTGGCGCTTCAAAAGAGACATCTTTGGTATAAACGCGCTGGATCTGGAACTGCATTTCGTTGGTGCTTTGTTCTGACATGTTACTAAGTCCTTAAGTGATAATTATCAGTGCAGAAGAGTTAAGCCTGAAGCAGAGGATCGAGTCCCTGACGCCCGTCCAGCGCGTAGAGATCGTCGCAGCCACCGATGTGCTGAGCGTCGATAAAAACCTGCGGCACCGTGGTGCGGCCACTGCGCCTGATCATCTCTTCACGTTTCATTGCGTCCCCATCGATAGGGATCTCCTGATAAGAAACGCCTTTCTGATCCAGTAATGCCTTTGCACGATGGCAGTATGGGCAGGTTACTTTGGTGTAAATCTCAACATTAGCCATGCGGAATACCTCAGATGATTATTTACCGCGAACCAGCGGCAGGTTTTCGCCACTCCAGCCGCTGACGCCATCTTTCAGGACAGCGACATGTTCAAAGCCTGCTGCGCTCAGCGTTGCTGCTGAATCGCCCGCGCTCTGACCAGTGGCACATACCACAATTATGGGCTGCGACTTGTGCTTTTCCAGCTCGCCGAAGCTGCCTTTTTTAATATCTGCTGCTGCTACGTTAACCGCGCCGGAAATATGTCCCTTGCGATAATCGTCGCGTGAACGCACGTCTACTACCACCGCGTTCTCTTTATTGATCAGATGGGTCGCTTCGCCACGGCTGATGGTTTTTACCTTAGAGAACATCCCTTTAACGGTGGTCACAATCACCAGAATAAGTAAAACGACCCATGCCAGACTAAGGATGGGGTGATTGCTTGCAAACTGCATGATTTCTTGCATGAGAGGTAACGACTCCAGACCGGGCTTATAAGCTAAAACAAGGGTTCTGAGTATACCTGCGCCACTTCGCATGTACAGTCGCGATGCGGGCAGAGATACGATTTGTGCGTCATTTTCCAAAAAAAATGTTTTAATCGCAAAATTCAGACAATGTTTATCGCGCTAAGCTTTAAAGCGACACGTTTCGTAATCTAAAAGCTGGCCGGGATAACTGGTAAGCGGCTGTTCATCGTGGAATAATTATCAACTATGAAGGGAAAAGCGCGCATTACACCTACAAGGACTCATTACAACGGCCCGGCTTCTCAGCTGGTATTCCGCTGGTCCCCCCTCTCCCTCAGCCTGCTGTGTGCGGGTATTTTTTTGCTGCCTGTTACGGGTTACAGCGCTGACGACAATAAAGCGCAGCTAAAAACCATTCAGCAAAGTATCGCGGAAAAAGAGAAGAGCGTTAAAGCGCAGAAAGTCGAGCGCAGTAAACTGCTCGATCAGCTCCGGAGTCAGGAGAAGATTATTGCGCAGGCGAGCCGTCAGCTACGCGAAACGCGCAACAGCTTAAGCACGCTCGACAAAGAGGTTGCTCAGCTTACCGCCTCTATCTCCCGCCTTGAAAAACAGCAGACGCAGCAGGAGAGCCTGCTGGCGCAGCAGCTCGACGCCGCTTTTCGTCAGGGGCAGCATAATGGTGTGCAGCTGCTGCTGGGCGGCGCAGAAGCGCAGCGCAGTGAACGCATCCTGGCCTATTTTGGTTACCTCAACGCCGCGCGGCAAAAAAATATCGATGAGCTGCGGCAGACACGGCAGCAGCTGGCTGAGCAGCGTCTGACCATGCAGAGCAAACAGCAGCAGCAAAAAAATCTGCTCGCTCAGCAGCAGGCGCAGCAAAGCAAACTGGAAAACGCCAGCGCCGCCCGCAAAAAGACCCTCTCCGCGCTGGAGAACGCGCTGGAAAAAGATCAGGCCGACCTGGTTGAAATGCGTCAGAACGAAAGCCGTCTGCAGGATAAAATTGCCAAAGCAGAGCGCGAAGCGCGTCAGCGGGCCGAGCGCGAGGCGCGCGAAGCTGAGAAGGTGCGCCAGCGTCAGGCGCAGGCCAAAGCGAAAGGCTCCAGCTATGCCCCCACGCAGAGCGAGCGTGAACTGATGGCGCGTACCGGCGGGCTGGGGCGCGCAGGTGGCCAGGCTTTCTGGCCGGTACGCGGCAGAATTGAACACCGCTTCGGTGAGGCGATGCAGGGTGAGCTACGCTGGAAAGGACTGGTGATTGATGCACCGGAAGGCACCGAAGTGAAAGCGATTGCGGATGGACGGGTACTGATGGCCGACTGGCTGCAGGGCTACGGGCTGGTTGTGGTGCTGGAGCACGGTAAAGGCGATATGAGCCTGTACGGCTATAACCAGAGCGCACTGGTAAGCGTCGGTGCGCAGGTCAAAGCTGGTCAGCCGGTGGCGCTGGTAGGTACCAGCGGCGGCCGCGGTACGCCGTCACTCTATTTTGAGATCCGCCGTCAGGGCAAAGCTGTTAACCCACTACCGTGGTTAGGAAGATAAGTGCTGTTTTTATCCCGAACGTTACCCGCCCTGTTATGCGGAGCTCTCCTGAGTTTCAGCGTGCAGGCGGCAAAATTAGCGATTGTCATTGATGATTTTGGCTACCGTCCCACCGAAGAGAACAAAGTGCTGGCGATGCCGGCGGCCATTTCCGTTGCCGTACTGCCTAACGCCCCGCATGCGCGTGAGATGGCAACCAAAGCCCATCAGCGCGGTCATGAAGTATTGATTCATCTGCCGATGGCGCCGCTCAGCAAACAGCCGCTGGAAAAAGATACTCTGACGCCGGAGATGAGCAGCGACGAAATCGCCCGCATTATCCGTGAAGCCAGCGATAAAGTTCCCTACGCGGTTGGCCTGAACAATCATATGGGCAGTAAAATGACCTCCAGCCTGCCCGGCATGCAGAAAGTGATGCAGGTGCTGAATCACTACAACTACTATTTTCTCGACAGCATGACCATTGGCAATAGTCAGGCCGTTGCAGCGGCGCAGGGAACGCAGATCAAAGTGGTGAAGCGCCGCGTGTTTCTTGATGATAATCAAAACGAAGCGATGGTACGGCAGCAGTTTACCCGTGCAGTTAAGCTGGCACAGCGGGACGGGTTTGCTATCGCTATCGGCCATCCGCACCCGACAACAGTGCGCGTGCTGCAGCAGATGCTGCCTTCCCTTCCGGCTGATATTACGCTGGTTACGCCAGGGCAGCTGCTGAATGAGCCGCTGCGTCACAGCGCAAAACCTGCCGCAGCCTCTCCGGTTAAACCCGTAAGCGTGCGCTTCCGCGTGCCTGCCATCTGTAAAGTCAGCGCCGCCCCAGTGCCGCAGCAGCGGGCAGTGGAAATTATCGGCGAAGGCCTGATGCAGAATCCTTTTATGCTCAAACTGAAAGCGCTGTTTTAAATCAGCGGTGCGGGCAACCGCACCGCTGACATTCACATTGCAGCCAGAAAGTTTATACTCTTGCCGGAAAACTCACGGCACAGAACAAGGACATCAGCAGGAATGACGCCGCATAAACGAAAAATTCTACTGCTTGATAATGGTCGCGAGTGGGGCGGCGGCACGAATAGCATGCTGGAATTACTGAAGCGGATCGATCGTAACCAGTTCGATATTACCTGCTGCTTTTATCATAATTATTCGCGCGGCAATAACGAAACCATCGAGCAAATTCTTGGATCGTTAACGATTCCGGTGACGTTTATTCCGCAGCGCAAACAACCTCTCTGGGCAAAAATCAGCAAAGAAATAGTCCGCACGCTGCTTTTTTTCAGCAAAGAGAGCAGAAAAAACGCGATTCATTTTGTGGATCGCCGATGGCGTATTATCCCGAACGCGCACAAGATTGGCGCGCTTCTGCAATCCGGGCAGTTTGACCTGCTTTATATGAATAATCAGCCCAGTACCAACACTGAGGGCTATCTGGCAGCCCGCCCGCTTGGTATTCCGGTGGTTCAGCACTGCCGTATTGACCCGGTACTGAATCGCCAGCTGGTCACGATGCTGAACCGGGACTGTGAGGCGATTATCTGTGTTTCACACGGTGTCAGTCATACGCTGCAGCGTCATGGTGTCCATCAGCACCTCTGCCATACCGTCAGCAATGCCATCGATATCCACCAGCCGTTACCCGATCGTACCGCGGTTCGTCAGGCGCTGCAGATTGCACCAGAGACCTTTGTGTTTGGCTCTATTGGGTCGCTGATAGCGCGTAAAGCCAATCACCACACGCTGAGCGCACTGGGCCGGTTTCATCGCCTTTACCCTCACGCTAACTGGAAAATGCTGATTGTCGGTACTGGTCCGGAACAGGCTAACCTTGCACAGCTGGCAGAAAAAGAGCAGATTGCTGACCGCATCGTTTTCACCGGTTTTAAAAATAATGCGCTGGATTTTCTGGCCGCGTTCGACACGTTCATACTGGCCTCGCAAAGTGAGGGCTTACCCCGCGTGGTGCTTGAAGCGATGCTGGTCAATACCGCCGTTATCGGATCGCGGGTAACCGGGACAGCTGAGCTGATTGAACACAACCAGACCGGGTTGCTGTTTGAATATGGTGATATTGCAGAGCTGACACAGCAGCTGATCGCTCTGTGGGAGAACAGAGAATTACGTCAGAAATTAACCGACACGGCTGCCGGAAAGGTACGCGAACATTACGCTATTGAAAACTATATTCAGGGCGTAGAAACGGTTCTGGCTAATGTTATTCAGGAAAAGAGTCATGCTTAATTTTTTTAATAAACGTTTCCGTCATATTCGCGCGCGGCACAATATTCCCTACAGCCAGAGTCGCGTGCAGGGCACGACTCCTGTCACCTCCGTGGTGATCCCGTGTGCGGGTGAGGACTATATTGAAGAAGCGCTGCTCAGCGCCTGCTTTGCCAGCCGTTTTGCCACCAGCGTCACGGAGATTGTTATCGTCAGCGACCAGCCCGCGATAAAATTTGGTGAGCTGCCGGCAAAGACCCGTGTTGCCACGCTGACCATTCCGCACCGCGAAGAGCGCTACCGTTATAAACAGATTTACCGCAGCCGGCTGATCAAACTGCAGGCGCCTTTGCAGGCCAGCGGTGACGCGATTCTGATGATCGACTCTGACCTCAATCTGCTTAAAGATCCGGCCCTCAGCCTGCGTGAAGGCCATCTTTACTCCAGCTTCAGAGAAGGCAGAATGATTGCCAAACTTGAAAACGCGGCTGAGGAGCAGATCCCGGCGTACTATAAACCCGCCATCCGGCCCTATCTGGTTGACCATGTCAACGGCGCTTATCTGGCCGCCACGCGTCAGACCTGGAAGCGTATCTGCCCGCTGTGGCTGACGCTGTTTCAGGATACCTGGGAACTGATGAATGATAATCAGCCCCCCACCGATCAGCTGCCGCTCTCTGCGCTGCTGGATATGCTCGATCTGGTTACGGTTAACCTGGGCGAGTGGGCAAACTGGCCGGTCTCCAAGCGCATTGGCGGAACGGTAGCGGTCATTCCGCCTGAGGTCATTGGCGCACACGGCGGTTTTCCGTTAAGCGAATGGCAGAAGTACCTGCAGGACCCGGCGCAGCCGCTGCAGTTTAAAGGTCAGGACTATACGCGCAAAGTACGCTACCTGACGGACGAAGAGAAAAAACGCGGCTGATACTACTCCGGCCTGCGGGCCGGAGTCCGTTTAGTCCCAGCTCAGCACCACTTTTCCTGATCGTCCGGAGCGCATGTCGTCAAACCCCTGCTGAAACGCGTCGATATGATAGCGGTGGGTGATCACCGGCGTGAGATCCAGTCCGGACTGAATCAGCGCCGCCATCTTGTACCAGGTTTCAAACATCTCACGGCCATAAATCCCTTTGATAAACAGCCCCTTGAAGATGACCAGATTCCAGTCGATCGACATGTCGCCGGGTGGAATACCGAGTAGCGCAATGCGCCCGCCATGATTCATGGTTTCCAGCATCGTGCGGAAAGCTGCCGGTGCGCCTGACATCTCCAGCCCGACGTCGAATCCTTCGGTCATACCGAGATCCTGCATTACGTCGCGCAGATTTTCCTGCGCCACGTTAACCGCACGGGTCACGCCCATCTCGCGTGCCAGACTCAGACGGTATTCATTCACATCAGTGATCACAACGTGACGGGCACCTGCGTGCCTGCAGACGGCGGCAGCCATAATACCAATTGGCCCGGCGCCGCAGATCAGGACATCTTCACCGGGCAGATCAAATGACAGCGCGGTATGTACGGCGTTGCCGAACGGATCAAAGATGGCTGCCAGTTCGTCAGAAATGTTATCGGGAATTTTAAACGCGTTGTATGCCGGGATAACCAGATACTCCGCGAAGCAGCCCTGCCGATTGACCCCCACGCCCACCGTATTGCGGCACAGGTGCGTCCGCCCTGCCCGGCAGTTGCGGCAGTGGCCGCAGGTAATATGCCCCTCGCCGGAAACGCGATCGCCGATGGCGAAGCCTTTTACCTCCTGTCCCATGCCGACGACTTCACCGACATACTCATGTCCGGTGATCATCGGGACCGGAATGGTTTTACGCGACCACTCATCCCAGTTGTAGATGTGGATATCCGTACCGCAAATAGCGGTTTTGCGGATCTTAATCAGCAGATCGTTATGACCGGGCTCCGGCACCGGTGCATCCTGCACCATCCAGATCCCCTCTTCAGCTTTCAGTTTGACAAGTGCTTTCATTGTTCTGCTCCTGCAGCAATCACGCCCAGCCGCTGGCCAACGCGGATAAAAGCGGCGACAGCCTGTTCCAGCTGCGCCTGCGTATGAGCGGCAGACATCTGCGTGCGGATGCGCGCCTGGCCCTGCGGCACCACCGGATAGAAAAAGCCGGTGACGTAAATGCCTTCCTGCTGCAGCAGCGTGGCAAACTGCTGCGCTACGTTTGCCTCACCCAGCATCACCGGAATGATGGCGTGATCGGCGCCGGCCAGCGTGAAGCCTGCCGCGGTCATCTTCTCCCGGAAGAAGCGCGCGTTATCCCATAGCCGCTGGCGCAGACCGTCACCCTCACTTAGCAGATCCAGCACCCGCAGCGAGGCCGCGACAATTGCCGGGGCCAGCGAGTTAGAAAACAGATAGGGACGAGCACGCTGACGCAGCCACTCCACGACCTCTTTTTTCGCGGCCACATAGCCGCCAGAGGCACCGCCCAGCGCTTTACCTAAGGTTCCCGTGAGGATATCAACGCGATCCATCACGTCGCAGTATTCATGCGTGCCGCGCCCCGTTGCGCCGATAACGCCCACCGCGTGAGAATCATCGACGATGACCAGCGCATTAAACTCCTCCGCCAGGTCGCAAATTTCCTGCAGGTTGGCAATCACGCCATCCATAGAGAACACGCCATCGGTAGCGATCGCGATATGCCGGGCACCTTTATCGCGCGCCTCCTGCAGGCAGGTACGCAGCGCCTGCATATCGTTATTGGCGTAGCGATAGCGCTGCGCCTTACACAGGCGTATGCCATCAATGATGGAGGCGTGATTCAGCGCATCGGAAATAATGGCATCCTCCGGACCCAGCAGCGCCTCAAACAGACCGCCGTTAGCGTCAAAACAGGAGGAGAAAAGAATGGACGCTTCCATACCAAGAAAGTCAGCCAGCTTACGCTCCAGCTGCTGATGCGTATCCTGCGTACCGCAGATAAAGCGCACTGACGCCATACCAAAGCCGTGGGAATCCATCCCCTCTTTCGCTGCCTGAATCAGCGCCGGATGATTCGCCAGACCGAGATAGTTATTGGCACAAAAGTTAATGACCGGCGTGCCGTGATCAACGCTGATCTCCGCCTGCTGAGCTGACGTAATACGACGCTCCTGTTTGAACAATCCGTCCTGATGCGTTGTCTCAAGCTGCTGACGGATTTGCGAATAAAACTGATCGGACATGATTCTGCTCCTTAGATCGCCAATTACCGGAGCATCTTACTGAGCAAATAGCAGGCAGACGATATTTCAGCCAGTTAAATGTTCGTTTTGCAGCATAGTTCACGCCGTGGTCAGCGTTTGTGCGATACGCCTCACGCATCTGGCTGTCCGGACAGGGCTGAAATGTTATGATGATAAGTATTCGTGCGTGAAACCTTCTGTTTCACCCTAACTGATTAAAGGCTAAGCATATGATTATCGTTACCGGCGGCGCTGGCATGATTGGCAGCAACATCGTTAAAGCGCTTAACGATCGCGGTCATAGCGACATTCTGGTCGTGGATAACCTGAAAGATGGCACCAAATTCGTCAATCTGGCAGATCTGGATATCGCTGATTATATGGATAAAGAGGAGTTTCTCTCTTACATCATGTCAGGCGAAGATCTGGGGCCGATTGAAGCGGTATTCCATGAAGGTGCCTGCTCCGCCACCACCGAGTGGGATGGCAAGTACATGATGGATAACAACTATCAGTACTCTAAAGATCTCCTGCATTTCTGCCTTGAGCGCGAGATCCCGTTTCTCTACGCCTCTTCTGCCGCGACCTATGGTGGCCGCAATGAAAACTTTATTGAAGAGCGCCAGTATGAAGAGCCGCTGAACGTCTATGGCTATTCAAAAATGCTGTTCGATCACTACGTGCGTCAGATTCTGCCTGAAGCGGATTCGCCGGTGTGTGGTTTCCGCTATTTCAATGTGTATGGTCCGCGCGAAGGGCACAAAGGCAGTATGGCCAGCGTGGCATTTCATCTGAATACGCAAATCAGCAACGGCGAAAATCCTAAGCTGTTTGAAGGCAGCGACAGCTTCCGCCGTGATTTTATTCATGTAGATGATGTTGTGGCTGTAAACCTGTGGTGCTGGGAGAACGGCGTATCCGGTATCTATAACTGCGGCACCGGACGCGCAGAATCGTTCCAGGAAGTGGCTGATGCCGTGCTTAAATTCCATCAGAAGGGCCAGATTGAGTACATTCCTTTTCCGGATAAACTCAAAGGACGCTATCAGGCATTTACCCAGGCCGATCTGACAAAACTGCGTGAAGCGGGCTATGACAAGCCATTTAAAACTGTCGCACAGGGCGTGGGCGAGTACATGGCTTGGCTGAATCGCAACGCATAAGGACACCCGCATCAGCGATGAAAATTCTGGTTATTGGCCCTTCCTGGGTCGGCGATATGATGATGTCGCAAAGTCTCTATCGCACTCTCAAGGTGGCGCATCCTGATGCGGTCATTGATGTTATGGCACCCGCGTGGTGCCGCCCGCTGCTGTCACGCATGCCGGAAGTGAATCAGGCGCTGGCGATGCCGCTGGGGCACGGCGCGCTGGCGCTGGGCGAACGCCGTCGTCTCGGCAAAACCCTGCAGGCCAGCGGTTACGATCGCGCTTACGTATTGCCAAATTCGTTTAAATCGGCGCTGGTTCCCTTTTTCGCCGGCATACCGCGCCGCACCGGCTGGCGTGGTGAAATGCGTTACGGCGTGCTCAATGATGTGCGGGTGCTGGACAAAGCGGCGTTTCCGCTAATGGTAGAGCGCTATGTTGCGCTGGCGTATGACACGCCGGTGACCTCTGCTCAGCAGCTGCCGCAGCCGCTGCTATGGCCGCAGCTGCGCGTAGAGGACGACGAAAAGCGCATGACGGCCGCGCAGTTTGGCCTCTCCGCCGATCGTCCGGTTATCGGCTTTTGTCCGGGAGCAGAGTTTGGACCGGCGAAACGCTGGCCGCATTATCACTATGCTGCCCTGGCAGAACAGCTAATCGCAGAAGGCTACCAGGTTGTGCTGTTTGGCTCAGCCAAAGATCGCGATACCGGCGAGTCAATTCTGCAGGCGCTGCCTGAGCCGTTGCGCGCGCACGGCAAAAATCTGGCGGGTGAGACGCAGCTGGAGCAGGCAGTGATCCTGCTCGCCCACTGTCGCGCCGTGGTCAGCAACGATTCCGGTCTGATGCACATTGCGGCGGCGCTCAACCGGCCGCTGGTCGCGCTGTATGGCCCGAGCAGCCCGGATTTCACGCCGCCGCTTTCCCGTCAGGCCCGCGTTATCCGGTTGATCAGCGGCTATCACAAGGTGCGTAAAGGCGATGCCGCTGAGGGTTATCATCAGAGCCTGATCGACATTACCCCTGCGCGCGTGCATCAGACCCTGAGCGCGCTGCTACAGCCGGGGCAGGAGCAGACATGCACGTTTTAATCGTTAAAACTTCTTCGATGGGAGATGTTCTCCATACGCTGCCCGCGCTTACCGATGCCATGCAGGCGCTGCCAGGTATCCGCTTTGACTGGGTAGTGGAAGAAAATTTTGCTCAGATCCCCGGCTGGCATCCTGCCGTAGATAAAGTTCTGCCGGTTGCGATCCGCCGCTGGCGCAAACACTGGTTTGGCAGTCAGCAGCGCGAAGAGCGCGTCGCGTTTAAGCGCAATTTGCAGTCGCGCCAGTATGATGTGGTTATTGACGCACAGGGCCTGATTAAAAGCGCAGCCCTGGTGACGCGTCTGGCAACCGGCACGAAGCATGGTCTGGACAGCCGCAGCGCGCGTGAGCCTTTTGCGAGCTGGTGGTACGACAGGCGTCATGAGGTCAGCAAGCAGCAGCACGCCGTTGAGCGCACGCGTGAGCTGTTTGCGAAAAGTCTGGGCTATGAAAAGCCTGCCACCCAGGGCGATTACGCCATCGCGGCACATTTTCTGACTCCCCGGACCGAAGCAGCCCCCAGCTGGCTGGTGTTTCTGCACGCCACAACCCGCGACAATAAACACTGGCCGGAAGCGCACTGGCGCGAGCTGATCAGGCTACTGCAGCCCACCGGCCTGCAAATCAGGCTGCCGTGGGGTGCAATACATGAACAGCAGCGCGCGCAGCGGCTGGCAGAGAGCTTTTCCCATGTGGAAGTCCTGCCAAAACTGACGCTGGAGCAGGTGGCGCAGCAGCTGGCAGGTGCGCGCGCAGTGGTTTCGGTGGACACCGGGCTCAGCCATCTGACCGCAGCGCTGGACAGACCCAATATTACGCTGTTCGGTCCCACCGATCCGGGGCTGATTGGCGGTTACGGCAGAAACCAGCATGCGCTGCGCCCGGTTCAGGGTGACAGCATGGCAGATATCATGCCGGATAGGGTGCTGGAGACATTAAAGCAGGTGCTGGCATGAAGAAACTGCACATTATCAATTTAGGTAAAATGGGCGGCGTTGAGCGGCTGTTCCTTCAGTATATTAATGACGTCTCCGACGGAAGCGATGACGTTATCTGCATCAGCAATCAGATCGACCCGGATATTTTGCAGCAGATGCCCCGGCAGCACGTTACCTTCGCTAACCGGCTGTTTCCGCGCTTTCGTCTGAAAAGCCCGCAGTTTCTGCGCAAGCACCTGCTGCAAAAACGCGTAAATGCCAGTAATGCCGATATGATTATCGTCTGGGATCTGGTTCCCCGGCTTACCGCTAAACCCCGCAAGGCAAAACTGGTTTATTACGATCACGGCTGTTCCTGGCGTTATCCAAAGAACGGTAAAACGCTTGCATTTATGGCCATGCTGGATGGGGTTATTTCCGCCTCACGGGCGTCGTCCAGCGTAATGCAGCACCGTTTTAATCTGCCCTGCCTGCATAAAGTCGTAATTAACCGTCTCGTTACGCCCCAGGGAATAGATCCTGCAGTGCGGCAGCTTAGCCAGCCAGTCAGAATCGGAACGGCATCACGTCAGGTGGGTCTGAAAGGGATCTCCGTTTCGCTTCTGATGATGAAAGAGCTGTTAACGCGCGGGCATAATGTCACGCTTGAAGTTGCCGGCAAAGGCCCTGACCGCGAAGCATTTGAAGATTTAGCGCAGCGGCTTGGCATAGCAGAGCGTGTCAGGTTCAGTGGCTTTCAGCATAATATTGCCGAATTTTTCAATCGCGTTGATATTTACATGAGCACGCCGGTGACCGAGCCTTTTGGGCTCTCCTGTATGGAAGCACTCTATTTTGGCGTACCTGTCATTTTTCCTTTTGTCGACGGTCAGCCTGAAGTGATTGCAGACAAAATTTGCGGCGTCGGCTTAGCACCAAAAGTTTCTTTGAGTGAACATCAGCAGCTTACGGGAATTGACGTCAATTTCCCTTATCAGGTATATGACCCGATAAAAGATGACATGACAGAACCGATGCTGCTTTCTCATATCGATTGTGCTGATGCGTTTGAATTTCTGATACAAAAAGAGAACTATCAGACATACAGTGAAAACGCTAAAAGCTGGACTATGAAGCACTTTGACTATGCGTATTTCAGACATGAAATAGAGAGTTCTTTAACCGAGATTGCGAATATAAAAAATGCAAATCAGTAATTACCTGGCAAGGCGTGAAGCTCCTCACTCAGCAATAAGTACCCTGATATTTTTTGGATGCGCAACTGCGCTGCTTACAGCACCCTTTGGTGGCAGCTTTGGCCGCAACGTATTTTATATAACCAGCTATATTGCTTTTATTGTCATAGCTACTCATGTCTTATATTACGCTAAATTGCGAATAAATATCGCTTTGCCTGTAGCTATGTTGCTGGTGGGTATCGCCAGTATCATCTGGACCGCGGTCTATAAACAGCCTGGCGATTTTATCAGCCTCTATCGTCAGTATCAGTCAACAGGCCGCTTGCAGATATCGGGCGCATTTATTCTTTTCTTTGTTTTAAATGACAAAAGCGATTTGCGCCAAAAAGCCATCCTTGCCGCACTGCTGACTGGCCTGGCAGTTAATGCCTACGCCATCTATCAGGGTGTCTGGCTGCATCTTCGCCGCGTTGAGCTGAACTTTGATCGGGCTACCATGGCTGCCTATATTATCAGCGCTGTCAATTTACTATTTCTCAAAGCGATTCTGTTGCAGAAAAACAAACTTAAGCTTTTCCTTTTTCCCGCAGCCTTTCTGTTTAGCTATCTTGCCATTATTCTGACCGGCACGCGTGCGGCAATGCTTCTTTTTCCCGTACTGGCCCTGATACTTGTCTTATTTTCAAAAAATGTTATCAGCAGAAGATATAAAGTCGCACTTTTTGTCATTATTCCAGCGCTGTTTATTGCTGGCTCGCTGATATTCAAAGAAAAGATTGCTAATCGCATCGATGAGTTTCAGCAAAATATTGCAGATATGCATAAAAATCGCGGTGAGAACTCAGTTGTCTCCCGCCTGAGTATGCAGATTATTGCTCTGCAAACCGGCACCGAGTCACCTGCGGGCCAGTCAGCCGAACAGCGGGCTCTGCTGGCCAGAAAGATCATTCAGCAGCAGCCACAACTTTATGGCGCCTTACCCTACCTGACGGTTCATATGCATAACGAAGTGCTGGAAACCTTTTCGATAAAAGGTATCGCCGGCGCGCTGGCACTGGTGAACTTCTATATTATGTTGCTGGTTTATGCATTCAGGCGCGGCGGCAATGCGCTTTTGCTGACGCTGGCGCTGGCATTGATTGGTTATGGGCTAAGTGATGTGATTTTCTTTAGTACAGAATGTACGCTGATCTACTGCCTGACAATTATATTCGCTTTCTCCATGATGAAAGGCCCGCATCATCAGGAAAAAAATTAATGACAAAATCGACCCCGCCTGTTTTAAGCATCATTATCCCCTGCTTTAATGCGGGGGAGTTTATTCTTCCCTGCCTGCGATCGCTGTTTACGCAACTTGAATCTGACATTGAAGTTATCATCATCGACGATGGCTCAACAGATAACTCAGTCAGAGTGATAAAAGATTTTTTGCAGGTACAACAGCACGAGACGGTACGATTTCTGCAGCAAGAGAATTTTGGTATTGCTGAAACCCGCAACATCGGCCTGCAGCATGCTCAGGGAAAATTTGTCACATTTATTGATGCAGACGATATTGTCAGCAGGCACTATATTGCGGTTATCAGGCCGCTGCTGCTGGCTGATAATGATGATTTAATCGACTTTAACTATCAGCGCTTTGAACATCAGCCGCCTGATGAGACGGAAAACGTCAATGTAAAACGTATCGCCTACGATTTTCAGACTCAGGGGGTAAATTGTCTTGAACCCCTCTTTCAAAAATCGATGTGGCATCTGTGGAACCGGGTTTACCGTCGCGCTCTGCTGAGCGATGAAAGTTTCGCATCAGGCAGGCGCTACGAAGATGTTATCTTTACGCCTTTCCTCTATTTCAGGACAGATAAGATTACGCATCTGGACAATACGCTCTATTTTTACCGCGATAACAAAAGCGGTATTACGCGCAATGTCAGAAAAAGCGATATCGATGATCTGACCTTTGCCATGCAGAAAATGCTTGCCTGGGCAAAAGATAAAGATAATTCCCGTCAGCGCCTGGCATCCTATATGCTGATGGACTGCTTTAAAGAAATAAAGAGTATGTCGAAAATCATCTACGGCTATTACTATTATGAACGCTCTGCCATCACGCTGTTCCGCGCAGCGGCAATAATCTGCAAGGGCAACTGCAGGACAAAAAAATATCTGCAGCTGCGCTTTCCTCAGGTCGATACACTCTTCTCATACCTGAACAGCCGGTTCAGAAAGCGCAAATCTGAAACGCATCAGCGTGCATGAGCTTTTTTATGCAAGGCATACTCTGTCAGCGTCATTCCCTGTACCCGTGGCTGTAGCCAGATAAAGAGCTGCTCCAGATCGTCGTACAGCCTGTCGATGTCCGCCTCCGTTTTAAACGTGGGGCTGCCATCTGGCATGAATTCAGAGGAGTGCAGCATAAACTCGATGTAATCACTGCCCTGATTGAGTGTCTGCGCAGCAACCTTTTTCATTTCATTCAGGTTGCCGCCGGTCGGGCGCAGCCAGTTAACTGAAGGGCCGCGCGGCTTGCCGCGCAGCTGATTCCACGCCTTTTTAAACTGGTTGGTCATCGCGCCGTAGCGATACTGAATGCTCATGGGCAACTCCAGCAGCGAACTGTTACCCGGCTTTGAGATATCGCTGGTGTCTATATAGTAAGCGCGATCGGGGAAGTGGCTATAGTCGGTTCCTCCGCTCCCCTGCGGGGCGCCGGATGAATTACGCCAGCTGACTCGTGGCGTGACGGAGCAGTCAACCAGATAGCCGTTATCGATTAAAGCCTGCGCATAAACTTCGTTAAAAGCCCAGCGGCCGGCGCGATGACTGGTCATTTTTTGCTGAAATGCATCCTCCAGCAACGCCGTCATAAAGGCGACCTTATCGCGTAAAACAGACTCAGGGTACTCAATCAGATAGGGCTGATAACGCCAGTCATCCTGCGTCAGTTTATATTCCGGCGGGCTATACCAGGCGTGAAGATGCATACCGATCTCCCCCTGTCCGCGGGCCAGTAAATCCTGCCCGAACTCCACATAGGCAGGATCGCTCGCCATTTCGTAATTCGTCAGCCAGGTGGGTTTGAAGCCATACTTTTCGCACAGCCTCTGAAAGCGGGGCAGGAAGCTGACGTTATGCGTTGTCACCTTTCCGCTGCGGTTGCGCCACAGGTTATCGCCTTCCGTATCCAGGGTAATTAAAAAGGCAGGCTTTTCCATAACTTGTCCGGTATATTTCACTGTTATCGTCACTATGGTACGCACCGCCTGTGGCAGGCGCAAACTTTTCCAGCGCTGCTGACCGGGTCAGGGAACAGCGCTCCGGGTAAACCAGAATAGCGCGAATAAAAAGCAGACCGGATTATCTTTAGCTGCTTACCGCGCGCAGTTATGGCAGACTTTTTACAGCATTGGTTCATTTGCCGATAAACGTACTCATATCGGAAAGATAATAGCTTAGTTTCACCACCAGGCTGACAGGCAGGCAGAGGTAGATAATTTGTCGAAACGCATTTTAATGGTGATCGATGGTTTGCCCGGCGGCGGCGCCGAAAAAGTCGTCTTAACGCTGGCTGAGGGTTTTATTTCCCTGGGACATCGTGTCTCGATTTTCTCTCTGCGAAAAATATGCGATTACCCTATCCCTGCAGGCGTGGATTATCAGGTGGTGTGCGATCACAGCGCCCGCCCGTGGCGAAAAATGACAGAAACCGTACGTCGTGCGCGCTTGCTTGATGAGGCGGTACGCCAGAGTGAAGCGCTGAACGGCAAGTTCAGTTTAATCTTTTCCCATTTGCACAAAACCGATCGCATTGTCAGGCGAGCCCGATCGCTTGATGCAGCTAAAACCTGGTACTGCCTGCACGGCGTCTTTTCTGCCTCCTATCTGGGACGTAAAACAGGTTTTTCCCGCTGGTTAAAGCAGCTAAAAATACGTTATGTCTATCAGGGGCGTCAGCTGGTCGGCGTGTCACAGTATGTTATCGATGATCTGATAAAGAATGTCGGCGTCAGGCCACACCTGACCCGCGTTATTTTCAATCCTTTCGACTTTGATCGGCTCGACGAACTGGCGGCCGCGTCCTGCCCGCTGGCCGGCCAGAATTACCTTGTCCACGTAGGACGCATTCATGAGGCAAAACGTCAGGACCGCTTGCTCGACGCCTATGCGCGGAGCGGCATAATGGCTCCCCTGGTGTTGCTGGGTCAGGGCAGCACGAAACTCCTGGAAGCGTTACGCCAGCAGGCGCGAGATTTGGGCATTTCAGAGCGTGTCCGTTTTGAAGGCTTTCAGCAAAACCCTTATCCGTGGATCCGCCATGCTCAGATGCTGGTGGTGAGTTCAGATAGCGAAGGGTTTGGCAACGTGCTGGTTGAGGCTTTACATTGCGGCACGGCGGTAGTCAGTACACGCTGCCCCGGTGGCCCGGCTGAGATCCTGACCGGCCCGCTCTCCCGCTGTCTGGCCGATCTGAACGCCGCGTCGCTGGCAGAAAAAATGCGCGATGTGTATACCAGCCCCCCCGATTTACAGCACCTCGATTTGAGCATTTATAGTCTGGCTACTATTTGTCAGCAATATCTGCAGCTGGATCCTGTAACAGAAACATCATTTTCAACGGCACGCCATGTTTCGAATTAAGAAATCCCCGGTGGGATGCGGCCAGAATATGGGGATAATTGCTTGACCTACATTATTATATTTATCATTTTCTGCCCGATTAAATGGGTGATGAAGCTGTTCCGGACGCGTAGCGGAAAAAATCTGGTCATTCAGACCGCCAAAATTGGCGATTTTATTAATATCACTCCGCTGCTCACGCACCTCGGGAAAAGCGATGCGCTGCTGAGCAGAAGCGTTGCGCCGCTCGCCAGCAATGACGCTACCCTTGAACACATCTGGTATATCGAAGAGTATCGTTCCGGCCTGCTTAAAAAGCTCAAATTGGTCTGGCATTTGCTTAATCGCTACGACAATATTTATCTGCTGCACCCGACCAACCTGAATCTGTTTATTGCCGCCTGCTGCAATGCGGATAATAAGCAGTTTCTGTCCAGCTATCGCCGCAAGGGGTATCAGAACCTCTTCTATTACACCGCAAGCGGCGAAGTACAGCATGAAAAAAATACGCTGACGCTGGAAAACTATCTGAAGCTCGCCGATCGCTCTTTCACTAAAGAGAGTTACCCCAAACACGCGACGCTGCCGCTATGGCAGCCTGATTCACTGCCCCCAGAGATCACAGCGTGCGCGGGAACGCGTATCGGTATCAGTGTGACCGCCGGTAATCAGGCCAAAACCATTCCGCCCGCTATCTGGCAGCGTTTGTTTGACCACCTGAGCGACCTTCACTGCACCTTTTTTGCTTTTGGTGCGCCAAATGAACAGTCGCGCGTTCAGGAGCTATTCAAAACAGCGGGGCATCGCGACAACCTGATCAGTCTGGTGGGGAAAGTGTCGCTGGAAGCGCTACCGGCCGTTATCGGCGAAATGGATTTCTATATCGCCTCCGATTCCGGCAATGTGTACATCGCTGATGCACAGCAGGTACCGGTGATTCTGATTTATGGTCCCTGCTGTGTAGAAGAGCAGAGGCCGCTGGGCGATGTACTGTTGATTGGTCCTGACCATATCGCGCCCTCTTCTTTTGTATTTGATGCGCAATATAAATTCGCGCATCCGGTTGAACAGCTTTTCAACCTGGATCAGCGTAAGCTGAGTGATATCCACGATTTTATTCGCACCCGACAGCAGCAGCGTCTGGCGCGTCGAAACAATGAAATGACCTCATGACAGCCCAGCCAGAACATTCCACGCCATTACTCAGCCTTATCATTCCGATGTTCAATGCCGGTACTGAGTTTGCTGCCTGCCTCCAGGCGCTGTTAGCCCAGACGCTGACCGATCTTGAGATTATCATCGTCGATGATGGCTCAACTGACGGCTCCGGCGAGCAGGCAGACGCTTACGCTGCACGCTATCCGCATATCCGTGTGATCCATCAGGCCAACGGCGGCGTGTCCCGGGCGCGAAATGCCGGCCTGGCGATCGCGCGCGGTAAGTACGTCAGCTTTCCCGACGCCGATGACACCATGGATGCGACGATGTACCAGACGCTGACAGAAATGGCAGAGCGTGATGGACTTGATGCGGCACAGTGCAACGCCGAGTGGTATTTCAAAGCGAGCCAGCGTACCAGACCGCTTATTCCTCACGATCGTCTCACCAGCACCGCTGTGCTGAGCGGCCCCGAGTGGTTGAATACTGCTCTCAGGACGCGGCGTTACATGCATGTTGTCTGGCTCGGCATCTATCGCCGTGAGCTGATTACGCGCTGCAATCTGCTGTTTGAGCCGGGGCTGCATCATCAGGATATTCCCTGGACCACGGAATTTATGTTTAACGCCACGCGCGTGCGCTATACCGATCGTGTGCTCTATCGCTACTACATGCATGACGCTTCCATCAGCAACCGCAAACGCACCGGCCAGCGCAATGTAGAGTATCAGCGTCACTACCTGAAAATTGCGCGCATGCTGGAAGAGCTGAACCAGCGTTATCGCCGTCATATCCGCATTTATCCGATGTTTCACTACCAGATCACGCATGAAGCGCTCAGCGTCTGTCACGCTATCCGGCGCGAGCCTGAAGCGGATGCGCGGCAGGCGATGCTGGCGGATCTGTTCAGTACAGGCACGCATAAACGTATGCTGCGCAATGCGCGTGGCCTGAAACAGTGGTATCAGCTGCTGCTGTGGCTGAACCGCATTTATCGCTGGCGCCAGAAATAAGCACCACTGCTCGCTTTAACCCCTTTCGGGTTTGCCCTACAATCGGCTCACTGAATCCTGAGATCAATAAGTATGGCAAGCCCGATTCCAGCCCGGTTCACCCCACAATCTATTTTAGTGATCAAACTGCGCCATCATGGTGACATGCTGCTGACAACGCCTGTCATCAATGCGCTGCGCGTGCGTTACCCTGATGCACATATCGATGTGCTGCTCTATAAAGAAACCCGGCCGATGCTGGAAGCGCATCCGGCAATTCGCCAGCTGCATATTATCGATCGCAGCTGGAAAAAAGAGGGCAGCCTGCAGAAACTGCGCCATGAACTGGCGCTCCTCTCCGCCGTTCGCGCCTGCCGCTACGATCTGGTGATCAACCTCGCCGACCAGTGGCGCAGCGCCATCATTACCGGCCTGTCAGGTGCTGCGGTGCGCATTGGCTTTGCCTATCGCAAACGCGACAACGCCCTCTGGCGCTGGTGCCACAATCAGCGCGTCTCCACCACCCGGCATCATCAGCTGCATACGGTTGAACAGAATATGAGCGCGCTGGCTCCGCTCGGAATCGACGTAACAAATGCAGTCGCATCGATGCATTTCAGCGAAGCCGATCGGCAGAAAGTAGATGCTTTGCTGGCGCAGCAGCAGATCGCCGGGCCATTTATTGTGCTGCAGCCTACGTCGCGCTGGGTATTTAAATGCTGGGACGATGAAAAGATGGCGCAGCTGATCGCGGCGCTCTCTGATGAAGGGCATACCCTGGTGCTGACGGCAGCACCGGATAAAAAAGAGCTGGCGATGATAGCGCATATTCAGTCGCTCTGCTCCACCTCACGCGTGGTATCCCTTGCCGGCCAGCTGTCGCTGCCGCAGCTGGCCGCGCTGATTGATGCGGCGCAGCTCTTTATTGGTGTCGACTCTGCGCCGATGCATATGGCAGCGGCGCTGGATACGCCCTGCCTGGCGCTGTTCGGGCCGACGAAGCTGCAGCACTGGCGCCCATGGGGCAATAATAACCGGGTGATCTGGGCAGGTGATTATGCGCCGCTGCCGTCGCCCGATTCGATCGATACCCGCACGGAGCAGCGCTATCTTTCCGCCATTCCGGTCGCCGATGTGCTAACCGCCGCAAGGAGCTATTTGCATGAATAAAATACGTCTGGCTATCGTCCGGCAGAAATATCGCCCGGACGGCGGAGCCGAACGCTTTATTTCACGCGCGCTGGAGGCGCTGGATAGCGAGCAGCTGGATCTCAATATCATTACCCGCAGCTGGCAGGGCACGCCCAATCCCGCCTGGCATCTGCATATCTGCAACCCGGCAAAGTTTGGCCGCATCTCTCGCGAGCGCGGTTTTGCACGTGCAGCGCGCGCCTGCTGGGAGCGGGAACAGTTTGACCTTGTTCAGAGTCACGAGCGCATCGCCGGGTGCGACATTTTTCGTGCCGGCGACGGTGTACATCGGGTCTGGTTAGAGCAGCGGGCGCGCATTGTTTCCCCGTGGCAGCGTCTGAGTGTAGCGCTCAGCCCCTACCATCGCTATGTGCTGCAGGCTGAAGCGGAGATGTTTAACGATCCGTCGCTCAAAGCGGTGATCTGCAACTCTGAGATGGTGAAGCGGGATATCCTGCGCTACTTCACGCTGGATGCCGGCAATATTCACGTGATCCACAATGCCATCGACAGCAAACGCTTTCAGCCCGCGACACCCAGCCTGCGCCATGCGGCGCGCCATCAGCTGCGGCTGCCGCAGGATGCGCACGTAATGATCTACGTCGGTTCCGGGTTTGAGCGCAAAGGGCTGAAAGCAGCAATTGAAGCGGTGGCGCAAACCGATCGCTATCTGATTGTGGTCGGTCAGGATAAACAGCTGTCGCGCTATCAGCAGCTGGCAAACCAGCTTAACTGTCTTGATCGCCTGCGCTTTGCCGGCGTTCAGCAGGATGTGCAGCCGTTCTATCACGCCGCCGATGCGCTGCTGCTGCCAACGCTGTACGATCCGTTTCCGAATGTGGTTCTGGAAGCCATGGCCTGCGGACTGGCGGTGATCACCAGCACCGGCTGCGGCGGAGCCGAGTTTATCCGCCAGGGTGAAGAGGGCTTTGTCTGCGACGCGCTGGATATCCACGCGTTAAAAGAGGCCGTGCTGGCGGTGCCTGCACTGTCAGACGACGCTCGGATGGGCGCCGCTGCCCGCCGCCGGGTGGAACCTTACGGGCCTGAGCGGCTGGCCAATGCGCTGACCTCGCTCTACCAGCGCGTGCTGAACCCGCGCTGACGAAGTGATGTGAGCAGGCGGTGAATTTCTGATAGTATGCCGCCTTTCTCCGGTTTTTTGACGCGAATATGTCGTAACGATAACTATGACGACCCTGTATACCGCCCTGCTCTATCTGATTCAGCCATTTATCTGGCTGCGCCTGTGGCTGCGCGGTCGCAAAGCGCCGGCCTACCGTAAACGCTGGGCTGAGCGATATGGCTACTGCACCGGCAAGGTGGAGCCGCACGGTATCGTGCTGCATTCAGTATCGGTAGGTGAAACGCTGGCTGCGGTACCGCTGGTGCGGGCGCTGCGCCATCGCTATCCGTCACTGCCCATCACCGTGACCACCATGACGCCCACTGGCTCAGAGCGCGCGCAGTCGGCATTTGGTAAAGATGTACACCATGTTTACCTGCCGTACGATCTGCCCGGTGCCATCAACCGGTTTCTGGATACGGTTGATCCGCGTCTGGTGATCATTATGGAAACCGAGCTGTGGCCAAATATCATTCGCATCCTGCACCAGCGCGAGATTCCGCTGGTCATCGCCAACGCCCGTCTCTCTGAGCGTTCCGCCCGCGGCTATAAAAAGCTGGGTGGCTTTATGCGCGATCTGCTGCAGAGCATCACGCTGATCGCGGCGCAGAACAGCGAAGATGGCGACCGCTTTCTCAGCCTGGGCCTGAAACGGTCGCACCTGGCGGTCACCGGCAGCCTGAAATTTGATATCTCCGTTACGCCAGAGCTGGCAGCCAGGGCCGTTACGCTGCGGCGTCAGTGGGCATCGCGCCGTCCGGTGTGGATTGCCACCAGCACGCACGAAGGTGAAGAAGCCATCGTGCTGGATGCCCACCGCCAGCTGCTGCAGCAGTTTCCCGATCTGCTGCTGATCCTGGTGCCGCGTCATCCTGAACGCTTTAAGGATGCGTGCCATCTGACGCAAAAACGCGGCTTTACGTTTATGCTGCGCAGCAGCGGTGCGGTTCCTTCCGCCACCACACAGGTCGTGATTGGCGACACCATGGGTGAACTGATGCTGCTGTATGGCATTGCCGATCTCGCTTTTGTCGGCGGCAGTTTGGTTGAACGCGGCGGTCATAACCCGCTTGAGCCTGCTGCTCATGCCATCCCGGTGTTGATGGGGCCGCACACCTGGAACTTCAAAGATATCTGCGCCAAATTGCAGCAGGCAGAGGGGCTGATCACGATCAGTGACGCCGCTGCGCTGGAGAAAGAGGTCGCCAATCTGCTGCAGGATGATGACTATCGTCGCTATTATGGCCGTCACGCCGTTGAGGTTTTGCATCAGAATCAGGGCGCGCTGCAGCGCCTGCTGCAGCTGCTGGAGCCTCACCTGCCACCGCGAGCACACTAATTTATGTCACAACGCCAACGTCTTTCGGTCGTGATGATCGCCCGGAATGAAGCTGAACTGCTGCCTGACGCGCTGGCATCTGTTGCCTGGGCTGATGAAATCATCCTGCTTGATTCGGGTAGCAGTGACGCCACCGCAGAGATTGCCCGGGCGCAGGGCGCGCAGGTTTATGAAGCGCTGCCGTGGGCAGGCTATGGCAAACAGCGCCAGCGCGCGCAGGCATTCGCTACCGGAGAGATGATCCTGATGCTGGATGCTGACGAGCGCGTGACTCCGGCGCTGCGCCGCTCCATTGAGCAGGTGCTGTGCCAGCCGCCTTCTGCCACGGTTTATAGCCTTAGCCGCAGCAATTTTTTCCTCGGCCGTTTTATGCGTCACAGCGGCTGGTATCCGGATCGCGTAATGCGCCTCTATCCGCGCCACCTCAGCTATAACGACAATCTGGTGCATGAGTCGCTGGAGACGCAGGGCGCGCCCGTGGTGACGCTGCCTGGCGATCTGGCGCACCTCACCTGCCGCGATCTGATCGCGTTTCAGCGTAAGCAGATGAACTATGCCGAAGCCTGGGCGCAGGAGCGCTTTCAGCGCGGCAAGCGCTGCGGCCTGTTCGCCATTTTCTCCCATACGCTGGGGGCGTTTGCCAAAACACTGCTGCTGCGCGCCGGCTTTCTGGACGGAAAACAGGGCTGGATCCTGGCAGTGGTTAACGCGCAGTATACGTTCAATAAATATGCCGCGCTCTGGGCGCTGCACCATACTTCTGCACAAGGCCGCGTATGAGTACGAAAGCGATATATCCCGGCACGTTTGACCCGATGACGCTCGGACACCTTGATATCGTCACGCGCGCGGCCCGCATGTTTGATCGTCTGGTCGTGGCGATTGCTGCCAGCCCCGGTAAGAAACCGCTGTTTACGCTGGACGAACGCGTCGATTTAGCGCGTCAGGCCACCGCGCATCTGACTAACGTTGAGGTCGTGGGCTTTAATGAGCTGATGGCTGATTTTGCCCGGACGCAGCAGGCGAACGTACTGGTACGCGGCGTGCGGGCGGTGGCTGATTTTGAGTACGAATCACAGCTGGCACAGATGAACCGCCATCTGCTGCCCGCGCTGGAAACGGTATTTCTGCTGCCGTCGCAGGGCTTCTCATTTGTGTCGTCGTCGCTGGTAAAAGAGGTGGCGCGTCACGGCGGTGACGTGCAGGCATTCCTGCCTGCCGTCATTCATCAGGCGCTGCTGGCCAGACTGCAGCAGCCGTGATCAGTGCTGACAGTGCGGACACCAGAAGGTGCTGCGCTGTCCATGCCGGCCGCTGAGGATCGGCGTGCCGCAGGCGCGGCAGGGTTCGCCAGCGCGGCCATAGACCTGCAGCTGCTGAGCAAAATAGCCTGGCTTCCCGTCAGTCTGTAGAAAATCGCGCAGCGTGGTGCCTCCCTGCTCAATAGAGCGCAGCAGCACCGCTTTTATCGTGTCCACCAGCAGCGTCGCTTCCGCCTCGCTCAGGCTTCCCGCCGCCCGATCCGGCAGTATACCGGCGGTAAACAGCGACTCACTGGCGTAAATATTGCCCACCCCGACCACAATCTTATTGTCCATCAGCCACTGCTTGATGGCGGTACGCTTGCCGCGCGAGCGGGTAAACAGATAGTCGCTGCTGAAGGCGTCGCTGAGCGGCTCCGGTCCAAGATGGGCCAGCACGCTGCTGCCCGCCGGATCGGCGCTCCAGAGCCACGCACCAAAACGTCGCGGGTCGGTATAGCGCAGCACTTTGCCGTTACTCATGACCAGATCGACATGGTCATGCTTTTCTGCCGGCTGTTCACCGGGCAGAATGCGCAGGCTGCCGGACATGCCGAGATGAATGATGATCCAGCCATGAGGCAGCTCCAGCAGCAGATACTTTGCCCGCCGCTGCACGCTCAGGACCGGCTGATCGCTCAGCGCGTGGATTTCACTGGAAACTGGCCAGCGCAGGCGCCCATTGCGCACAATAGCGTGCAGAATGGTTTCCCCCACCAGGTGTGGCTCAATACCGCGTCGGCTGGTTTCTACCTCAGGTAATTCAGGCATCGCATCTCCTCAACGTGTTGACATAGCGCACAAACAAAAAACCCGGCCGGAGCCGGGTTTTTCGCAAGAACACCAAAATTACTTAATTTTGGCTTCTTTGTAGATCACGTGCTGACGTACAACCGGATCGAACTTTTTCAGTTCCAGTTTCTCAGGTTTAGTACGCTTGTTCTTCGTGGTGGTATAGAAGTGACCTGTACCAGCAGAGGAAACCAGCTTGATCTTCTCACGAATACCTTTAGCCATGATTCAGTTCCTTAGTACTTCTCACCACGGGCGCGGATTTCGGCCAGAACCGTATCGATGCCCTTTTTATCAATAACACGCATACCTTTAGCAGATACACGCAGAGTAACGAAGCGCTTCTCGCTCTCAACCCAGAAACGGTGAGAGTGCAGGTTCGGCAGGAAACGGCGTTTCGTCGCGTTCATTGCGTGGGAACGGTTGTTACCGGTCACCGGACGCTTTCCAGTTACCTGGCAGACTCGTGACATTTCTATTCTCCAAAAATCAAATCAGCTCGAGCTTTAAAAACATAGGTTTTGGCCGCCTCGTCAGGCCTTAGCCCGCCAGGCGAGTTCCATGTGAACCCGCTAAGCTGGCCCAAACGCCAAACCCGAGATTCTCAAAGGTGGCGTAGTATACGCCGCTCAGCTCAAGTGCTCAAGTCCCGAACAGATAAAGATCCCTCCGGATCGCGCAAAAACGCCGTATTTCTGCCCGATTGAGGCGTAAAACTATAGCCAGCCGCGCTCAGCGAATGAGGTAAACTCGCCGTGACCGATCACCAGATGGTCCAGCAGGCGAATACTCAGCAGCGCGCACGCCTGAGCAATTTTGGTGGTAATTTCCCGATCGGCGCGGCTCGGATCGGCGTGTCCCGAAGGGTGATTGTGCGCCAGAATCACCGCTGCGGCGTTGATTTTCAGCGCTTCCCGCACAATTTCGCGCGGATGAACCTCCACGCTGCTGATTGAGCCGGAAAACATCTTCTGTGCCTGCAGTACCCGATGCTGGTTATCAAGAAACAGCACCATGAAAATTTCCCGCTTCTCATGGGCCAGTACGCTTTGCAGATAGTGACGTGTGACCTGCGGATTCTCCATCACATTTTCACGCGCCAGCTGGCTGGCAAAAAAACGCCGTCCCAGCTCGGCTATCGCGTGCAGCTGGGTCAGCTTTGCCCGGCCAACGCCTTTAATCAGGCTCAGTTCTCGCTCGCTGGCGGTCATGATGCGATACAGTGAGCCAAACTCATTGAGCATCTGCCGCGCCAGCGCCATAACGCTGATGCCGTGCGTACCGGTGCGCAGAAAAATCGCCAGCAGTTCGGCATCATCCAGCGACTCTGCGCCCGCCTGTATCAGTTTTTCCCGTGGTGCCAGTTTCTTCATTACGCTACTCCCTGTGGCGGAGGATCAGAATGCGCGCTGGCGGTCAGCGATGCCAGTACTGCATTTCTCTTTTCAGAGATGCCTCGCAAAGGGCACGGTCGGTGAACAGGCGGCCGGACGGTTTTATGATAAAGTTGGCCTGTCTGCTGCGCCGGGCGCGGCATCATGCGTTAAGTAGAGGCAAACAACATGACTGGATTAGCCGGGAAAAAAATTCTGCTGGGCGTCAGCGGCGGTATCGCTGCCTATAAAGCGCCGGAGCTGGTGCGACGTCTGCGCGATCGCGGCGCCGAGGTGCGCGTAATGATGACCTCCGCAGCCCGGGCCTTTATTACCCCGCTCAGCCTGCAGGCGGTCTCCGGCTATCCGGTGTTTGATGACCTGCTCGATCCCGCTGCCGAAGCCGCGATGGGTCATATTGAGCTGGCTAAATGGGCTGACCTGATTGTACTGGCTCCCGCCTCGGCTGATTTAATCGCCCGCATTACCGCCGGGATGGCCAACGATCTGGTAACTACCGCCTGTCTCGCCAGCGACGCGCCGCTGGCGCTGGTACCGGCGATGAATCAGCAGATGTACCGCGCCGCCATCACGCAGGAGAACCTGCAGCGCCTGCAGCAGCGCGGCGTCATGATCTGGGGACCGGATAGCGGCAGCCAGGCGTGCGGTGACACAGGACCAGGCCGTATGCTCGATCCGCTGGCGATTGTGGCACATGCGCTTCAGTGGGCCGAGCCAGTCCGCGATCTGCAGCATCTCAGTATCATGATTACCGCGGGTCCGACCCGCGAAGCGCTGGATCCGGTGCGCTATATCAGCAACCACAGCTCAGGCAAAATGGGCTACGCGATAGCAGCCGCCGCGGCCCGACGCGGTGCCCGCGTCACGCTGGTCTCCGGTCCGGTCACGCTGGCCGCCCCCGCCGGCGTGCAGCGTATCGACGTGACAACCGCGCTGGAGATGCAGGCGGCGGTGATGGCGCAGATCGGCCAGCAGCATATCTTTATTGCCAGTGCCGCCGTGGCGGACTATCGCGCGGCAACCGTTGCAGCTGAAAAAATGAAAAAACAGGGTGACGACAATAACGTCACGCTGCAGCTGGTGAAGAACCCGGATATTGTCGCCGGCGTGGCGGCACTGCAGGAAAATCGTCCCTACGTAGTGGGATTTGCCGCCGAAACCCGGAATGTGGAAGAATACGCGCGGCAAAAACGCGTACGGAAAAATCTGGATCTGATTTGCGCTAACGATGTCGCGCAGGCGGGTCAGGGTTTCAACAGCGACACCAATGCGCTTCACCTTTTCTGGCAGGAGGGAGAAAAACGCTTACCGCTCAGCGATAAGTCGCTCCTTGGCCAACAGTTAATAGACGAGATAGTCAGCCGTTATGATGAAAAAAATAGACGTTAAAATTCTTGATGCGCGCGTTGGCAGCGACTTTCCGCTGCCCGCTTACGCCACCTCTGGCTCTGCAGGTCTCGACTTACGCGCCTGCCTTGATGAGGCGCTGGAGATCGCGCCAGGTATGACTACCCTGGTGCCGACCGGCCTCGCCATCCATATCGCTGACCCGACGCTGGCCGCGGTGATCCTGCCGCGCTCCGGCCTGGGTCACAAGCACGGTATCGTGCTCGGTAATCTGGTCGGCCTGATCGATTCTGACTACCAGGGACAGCTTATGGTTTCAGTCTGGAACCGCGGTCAGGAGCACTTTACCCTGCAGCCGGGCGATCGTCTGGCGCAGCTGGTGTTTGTGCCGGTGGTACAGGCGGAATTTAACCTGGTCGAAGATTTTGATACCAGCGATCGCGGTGCAGGCGGTTTTGGCCACTCTGGCCGTCAGTAAGTTACCACTCTTCATTTAGCCATCTTGTTAACGCATGTCGCTGCAGGTAATTACCTGCGGCAGACAGGCAGGTATTGCCTGTATTTAATGAATTTCAGGGGTGTTGAAGGTCATGGCAGAGAAAAAAGTCGCGAAAAGGAACCGTCGCGAAGAGATTTTGCAGACGCTGGCGCAGATGCTGGAGTCAGGGGATGGCACCCAGCGAATTACCACCGCCCGGCTGGCCGCTAACGTAGGCGTTTCCGAGGCGGCCCTCTACCGCCACTTCCCCAGTAAAACACGGATGTTTGACAGTCTGATTGAGTTTATCGAAGAGAGTCTGATTACCCGCATCAATCTGATCCTGAATGACGAAAAAGAGACCACGACACGATTGCGTCTGATTGTGCAGCTTATCCTGGGATTTGGTGAGCGTAATCCGGGGCTGACGCGTATTCTGACCGGCCACGCGCTGATGTTTGAACAGGATCGCCTGCAGGGACGTATTAACCAGCTGTTTGAGCGCATTGAAACGCAGATGCGTCAGGTGATGCGCGAAAAGAAAATCCGCGACGGAGAGGGATTCCGGACAGATGAAGCCCTGCTGGCCAGCCAGCTGCTGGCGTTTTGTGAAGGCCTGCTGTCGCGCTTTGTCCGTTCTGAGTTTCGCTACAGTCCGACCGCGGAGTTTGACAGCCGCTGGCCGCTGATAGCCGCGCAGCTGATTTAATCTCTTGCCTGCCGGGCCAGGCGTGTACCAGCGCGCCTGCTGCGGCCGTCACTGATGGCGGCCGCAGTGCGGTTTCAGATACCGTATTCGTTACGGTAAGCGCGGACCTTCGCCAGATGGTCTGCCATCTCCGGCTTCTCAGCCAGATAATCAATCAGATCGCTCAGGGTAATAATGGCGGTGACCGTACAGTGATAGTCGCGCTCGACTTCCTGAATCGCTGATATCTCCCCGCGCCCGCGCTCCTGGCGATCGAGTGAAATCAGGACGCCAGCCAGCGTGGCATGATGCGCGCTGATAATCTCCATCGATTCGCGAATCGCCGTACCGGCGGTGATCACATCATCAACCAGCATCACTTTGCCTTCCAGCGGACTGCCCACCAGCAAACCGCCTTCACCGTGATCTTTTGCTTCTTTACGGTTAAAGCAGTAGGGCACGTCGCGATCGTGATGGTCGGCCAGCGCTACAGCGGTGGTCGTGGCGATGGGAATACCTTTATACGCCGGGCCAAACAGCAGGTCGAAACTGACACCGCCGTCAACCAGCGCCTGCGCATAGAAACGCCCCAGCAGGGCCAGATCGCGTCCGCTGTTAAACAGGCCGGCATTAAAAAAGTAGGGGCTTTTTCGTCCCGACTTCAGGGTAAACTCACCAAATTTCAGCACCCCTTTATTCAGGGCAAATTCAATAAACTGACGCTGCCAGGCTTTCATCTCTCACTCCTCAAATAAAGAAAAGGCGACCCGGAGGTCGCCTTAGTACATCAACTGGATAGCGCAGCCTTCTGCGCCTGAATCAACTGTTCAATCCCGCCTCGCGCCAGCGCCAGCAGTGTTAACAGCTCCTCGTGGCTGAACGGCTCGCCTTCTGCGGTACCCTGCACCTCAATCATGCGGCCATCTTCCATCATCACCACGTTCATATCCGTTTCCGCTGCGGAATCTTCAACATACTCCAGATCGCACAGCGCCTCGCTGCCAACGATACCGACGGAGATAGCGGCTACCATGCCTTTCAGCGGGCTGCTCTTCAGTTTACCTGCGGCAACCAGCGCATTCAGCGCATCCGCCAGCGCCACGCAGGCGCCGGTGATTGACGCGGTACGCGTGCCGCCGTCCGCCTGAATTACATCGCAATCCAGCGTGATGGTGTATTCACCCAGCGCGGCGAGGTCGACCGCAGCACGCAGCGAGCGGGCAATCAGACGCTGGATCTCCAGCGTACGGCCACCCTGCTTGCCTTTGGCCGCTTCGCGCGCCATGCGGCTGTGGGTTGAACGCGGCAGCATGCCATATTCTGCGGTTACCCAGCCCTGACCTTTACCCTTAAGGAAACGCGGCACGCCTTCTTCGACGGTCGCGGTGCAGAGCACTTTGGTTTCACCAAATTCAACCAGAACCGAGCCTTCGGCGTGTCTGGTGTAGTGACGGGTAAGGGTAACGGGGCGCACTTCAGAAGTGCTACGGCCTGCAGGACGCATAGGTTCTCTCCGGCTTGCTTGAGTTTGGCTGCGCATTATACGGATTTCAGCCGCAGCTGTCCCGCGCGCGTGGGGCAGATCGACGATTCTCTTTCTGCTCAGCGGACAGCAGCGCAGACCAGCGTATCGATGCGGGTGGTTGTTTTGGCGTTAAAGCGCGTACGATACCGGTCGCGCGCGCGCTCAATCACGGCAGAAAAGGCGACATCTGGCGGATAGAGCAGCACCACAACCCGGCGCGCTTCTCCCTTTCCTGTGGCGTCATAGCTTGTCAGCGTATCGCCAAAGTGCGGCATCAGCTCCTCACGCAGAAACGGCTGCCATTCCCGCTCCGGTACTGCACTCAGCCACAGCGTGGTCTGCATCATCATCTCTCCGGCACCACACAGCGCCACCGGTGCGTTGTGCTGCGGGATCGGCTGCAGGCGCGCGGGTGCAGTCTGGCATCCGGCCAGCAGCAGCAGTGCCACAAAGCTGCAAACAGATTTATACGCAGTACGAAACAGATCGGACATCATCATCGCCGGGTAATATGCTCGCTCAGGATCAGTGGGCCTGCTCTAAACATAGCAGCGTTTTGCTATCCCTATCCCGCCGCACCGCACGCCGCTATAATGCGCAGAACATTCCCTGAAAGAGTACAAGCTTATGATCCGCAGTATGACCGCTTACGCCCGTCGCGAAGCCAAAGGCAGCTGGGGCAGCGCGACCTGGGAACTGCGCTCGGTGAACCAGCGCTATCTGGAAACCTATATTCGCCTGCCGGAACAGTTCCGCGGCCTGGAGCCGGTGATCCGCGAGCGCATCCGCACCCGCCTGACGCGCGGCAAAATTGAGTGCCATCTGCGTTTCGATGCCGATCCGGGTGCGCAGGGCGAGCTGCAACTGAACGAAGCGCTGGCAAAACAGCTGGTGCAGGCCGCCAACTGGGTAAAAATGCAGAGCGATGAGGGTGCCATCAATCCGCTGGATATTCTGCGCTGGCCGGGCGTAATGTCAGCACCGGAGCAGGATCTGGACGCCATTAATGCCGAATTGCTGACGGCGCTGGATGGCGCGCTGGATGACTTTATCGAAGCGCGTGAAAGTGAAGGTAACGCGCTGAAGAGTCTGATTGAGCAGCGTCTTGCCGGCGTGTCGCAGGAAGTCAGCAAAGTACGTGCGCAGATGCCGGACGTGCTGAAATGGCAGCGCGAACGCCTGGTGACCCGGCTGGAAGAGGCGGAAGTTCAGCTGGAGAATAATCGTCTGGAGCAGGAGCTGGTCATGATGGCCCAGCGCGTTGACGTGGCGGAAGAGCTGGATCGCCTCGACGCGCATGTTAAAGAGACCTACAACATCCTGAAGAAGAAGGAAGCGGTCGGCCGTCGCCTCGACTTTATGATGCAGGAGTTTAACCGCGAGTCGAACACCTTAGCCTCTAAATCGATCAATGCAGATATCACCGCTGCAGCCATTGAGCTGAAGGTGCTGATTGAGCAGATGCGCGAGCAGATTCAGAATATAGAGTAACGACGCACTAAAAATCACTAAGCAGCAGAGCATCAGCAAGGCCCGCACATAGCCGGGCTTTTTGTTATCAAGAGCTAGCATAACGACGCATGAAAGCGCATGATTATGATGTACACCTTGGTGTACCCACAGCGTTAAATTAAATTCTGTGGGTGTACACCACTAATCAGCACTGGATTCAGCGATGCCAAAACTTACTGACGCACAGATACGCGCATGGATTAAATCCGGCGAGAGGTTTGAAGGGAGATCGGACGGCAATGGACTTTATCTGTCGTACCGCGAGAATTATCAAACGCCCGTCTGGCGCTTCCGCTATAAATTATCTGGTAAAGCACGGGCAATGCTTATTGGCTCATATGCTGAGCTTTCGCTGGCTAAGGCAAGGGAAACGGTTAAGGAGCTTTCCGCGCGGGTGGCGCTGGGTTATGACGTGGCCGGAGAGAAACAGCAACGCAAAGCTGATGCGTTGGCAAAGATTGACGCAGAGAAGAACGCAATGCGTGTATCACAGCTGGCTGCTGAATACTTCGAGCGTCAGATCCTGCCACGTTGGAAGCATCCCGATATATTGCGCCGCCGTATAGATAAAGACATAAACCCTTGCATCGGCAATATGAAGGTTGAGGATGTTAAGCCTCGCCATATTGATGACATGCTAAAAGGGATTGTTGACCGCGGCGCCCCAACTATAGCCACTGATGTTCTGCGCTGGACTCGCCGCATATTTGATTACGGCATCAAGCGCCACACTCTGGAAGTTAACCCCTGCTCTGCCTTTGAGATATCTGACGCTGGTGGCAAAGAGGTTAGCCGCGACCGCTGGTTAAGTCGTGATGAGCTAATAAAGCTGTTTGATGCCATGCGAACGGCAAAAGGCTTCAGCCGCCAGAATGAACTCACCTTTAAGCTACTGCTGGCGCTGTGTGTCAGGAAGATGGAGCTATGCGCTGCCCAGTGGGTTGAGTTCGATTTAGAAGAAGGGGTATGGCACCTGCCGGCCGAGCGCACCAAGAACGGTGATGCGATAGACATCCCGTTACCGCCGCCAGCGTTAGCTTGGCTGAAAGAGCTTCACACCTTTTCCTGCAATAGCAAATGGGTGCTGCCCGCCAGAAAGATGCAAAACCGCATGATCCCCCATATTCAGGAAAGTACTTTGCCGGTTGCTCTAGCAAAGGTACGTGCTGAAATGGCCGATGTTCCCAACTTCACCATTCACGATTTCCGCCGCACGGCGCGCACACATCTTGCTGCGCTGGGATGTGATCCGGTCGTAGCAGAGCGCTGCCTTAACCACCGTATTAAAGGTGTCGAGAGTATCTATAACCGGCATCAGTATTTCGATGAAAGGAAGGCTGCGCTTAGCCAGTGGGCCGACCTGCTGGTAGCGCTGGAGCGTGGAGAGCAATACAACGTGACGCCTTTGAGAAAGGCTAAGTAACAGATGAGATTGAGCCTAGCCCGACGGGGTGAAAAGCGGCCTACCTTGCCACCTGGCTCAATCCCTCTTTAAGGTAAAGCGTAAAAGGTAACGCTATGAATAAGTTATTCCGTCTTAAAAACTGGCTGACGCTGGAAGAAACAGCTCAGAGGTTATCTCTAACAATGGAAGAAAAGATAACAATTGCTGACTGCTTACAATTAGCTTTAGACGGACATTTGATAATCTCTGCGCTTCTGAGTGAGAGCCGACATGTTGTTTTTGCCGAGCTTGTGAAAACCACCAAGAGAAAACAGATGACTAAATCGATCATCAGCACTAACGATAGTGGTGCCATGGTCACGATGCTTGATGGTGAGATATTCATGTCTAACCAACAGCTTGATTATGAGTTTGAAGATATTGAAAGAGTCAGTAGCGTGTTCAAGATTCGCCATGGTATCTATGATTTACCAATGGTGGGCGCAGAAGCACTTGACGTCATGCACCTGCTGGACATTGAGCAGAAAAGAAATCCTCGAAAGCTCTTTGATATGGAAGGTGCTTTTCTAATGATTGAAGGGGCTATGGTTAATATTATGGCTCCATTCAATAAATTCAAATTCAAGACAAATAACGATGGGCAAATTCAGGAGTTTGATCCTGAAAGGCAGCAATTTGTTGACTACAGCAGTGGAAAATACAGCTCTTTCTTTTACCCTGACGATGGTCTGGGCGACGTCGAGTTCGTTTTCAGGCGAGAGAGCATTGAGATATTTGAGAGGAACATTCAGCAAACCAGCGATCAGCCTTTAACACTTGATGAAAGCCTTTTAGTCATCGGCTCAATTCTCAACTCCCTGAAAAAAGCTCAGACAACATCAAAGCGCTGGACACAAGACGCATTGAAGGCAGAGATTCTCGATAATGACCAACGCATTAGCGCGAGAACGCTTGATGATTATTTTTCCGCTTCAAATAAATCATTTAAAACAGAAAGTTAAGTTCGCACCGAAAACCCATTTTTCGCTGCGATGCTTTCTCTGAGACCATTAGCAATTATGAGCCTGTAACGACGCATAAACCACCATCAAGGGGTTACGGGCAACATGACAACACTTCAAGAAACATCATTACCCACCAGCGGCTATATCCGCCGCTTCCGCCTGGCTCAAGCGCTGGGCGTCCATGTAGCAACCATTGATCGCTGGGTTCGAGATAAGCGACTTCCATCGCCGGTTAAATTGGGCGAGAAAAGCACGGCATTTAACGCTGCCGAGGTAAATCGCTGGCTGGCAGAACGGCGCGAGGTGGCGTAATGGAAATGAAAAACCGCCCATTACAGGCGGCCAATCAGGGAGCTGACGCCTCTGATATTACGACTGCTATAGCTATTAAGCCAGCGCCTAAGAAGCACCGAGCTCGTGTCTTCATGCTCCGTAGCGGGGCTAGTGGATTTACTGAGAATGAACTTCTTAGGCATTGCCGCCTGTCTTCTGGACGTAATTACGCCAGTGAATTAGAGCGCCAGCTAGATATTCGTCTGGAACGCATTGACGAGAAAAACCCGGATGGGATCGGAAGCCACTTCCGTTATCGCTTCACCTGCAGGGCTGACGTTCTGTGTGTTATCCGCCTGATGAAATACAGCGCCTCTGTTGGTGGCTATATAGGGCTAACGGATCACGAAGCCAACGCCATCTTATTGCTTTATCCGGACGCATTCAGCGCAGCTTAACGGAGCCTGAACATGAACCAGAAAATTGCGGCTAGTAATGGCCGGAGCATCACTCACCCTGAAAACAGCCAGGAGCTTATTTTGACGCAGCACAAACAGGAATCTCGCGTTGATTCCCGGCTATTCGCGCAGCGTGTCAGAATTAAGCATAAAAACCTCTATGCCCTTATCCAGAACCATAAAGCAGAGCTGCGCGAGCTAGGCACGCTTCCGTTTCAAACGGAGACGTGCGCCCACACTACCGGAGCAACGACACTGAAATATGTACTGCTCAATGAGCACCAGTTCGATTATCTCTGCCGTATTGTTCGTGGCCGAGATGCTGCCGGAATGAAGCGCCTCAAGCTGGAGGTAACCAAGGCGTTCGCACACCGCCGCGCTGCTGAGCCGATCCGCCGTGAATATCTGCCCTGCTACCATGGAAGCCGCGACGGCCTTAAAGCGCTGGGCGCTAAGCAGCACCACTACATCAATCTGGCGCGCGCAGAGACCCATGCGGTGCGTTACGTGGGTGAGCACAGCGGCATTGTGGTTTACCCGGCAACAGAGCGATTTTCACTGGCGCTCAACGTTGAAGAGCTGATGCTGAAAGATTACACACATGATGCCCTCTACCAGAAAGCGCTCATGCTTTATCCGTCAATGCTGGAACCATCTGCAGATGGTGGCATGACTCTCTCCGCGTGGGGGCGAGACAGCATGGCCATGCTTCATGATGGCTTTATCGAGCTTCTCAATACTGAAGGCATTCCTGCCGTACCGACAGCGCATTAAGGGGGAGACCATGACGCTAATTGCCAAAAACTGCCGACTTAATGCGCTGGCTAACCAGTATTCGGCAGCAATTTATAACCATGTGAGACAGCAGAATGGGAGCGACTGGTTCCCGATGGAAATCAGCGGGCAGAGGATTGAGGTTGCCATTGTGGATGGATCAGCAGGCATCAGGTTGCTGGTGGACAGTTATCTGCTGGAGGCATTGAAACAGGAGTATCCACACTGCGAAGTACTGGCTGTCGATCTGTTGACCCTCTGCATAGAGAGCAGCGGACTGAGCGAGCGAGGGGAAAGCATCTGGCAGAGCATGATTAATGACATGAGCGCCTCTCTTTCTAAAGGGGAGGTGAGTTTCCATGCGTAATTACGACCTTATCCGGGAGACAACAACCGCCGCAGCTAACCGGTGGCCGATGGTGCTGAGCCAGCTGGGGATTGACGTGCCGCGCTCACCCCGCCAGCACGCTCCATGCCCCGCGTGTGGCGGTAAAGATCGCTTCCGCTTCGATGACAAAGGGCGCGGTAGTTTTTTCTGCAACCAGTGCGGCGCGGGTGATGGTTTAGACCTGATCCAGAAGGTTAATCAGTGCGGTACAACAGAGGCCGCCCGTATGGCGGCTGATGTGCTAGGTATTGATTACCGGGTGACTGAAATTGACCAGAAAGCAGTCAGCCAAAGACGACAACAGCTTGATGAACAGCGTCACCAGCATGAACAGGAGCGCCAGCAGAAAGAAGCAGCAGAAGCAGAACAGCGGCGAGATAATTTTGTGAGCCAATACCGGATGCTCGCAGAGCAATCCACGCCAGGCGAAAGCGAATATCTGATTGCCAAAGGGCTCGACAGCTTCACTCTGCCTTGCCTGCCCGATGGATCAATTCTTCTTCCGCTGGTAGATGAGTCTGGCGATGTGGCCGCAGCGCAGACCATCACGCCACAAGGTGAAAAGAAAGTGCTCTACGGCTCAGCCAAGCGCGGAACATGGCACCTTGTTAACCAGCTCCAAGAAGTGTCTGAAATCATCATCGGTGAAGGGCTTGCCACCACGCTCACAGCTCACCTGATACGTCCCGGTGCGCTCGCTGTCGTGGCGCTTGATGCCGGCAATCTGCCACCCGTTGCGAAAGCTATGCGCCAGCGGTACCCGAACGCCGCAATCGTCATTGTCGGCGATAACGACTGGCATGAGCCTGGCGAGCTTGATGACTGCGGCAAACCAAAAGTGAACAGCGGGAAAATATTCGCTGATAAAGCTGCTGAGGCAATCCATGGATCGGTTTCCTTACCGCCCACCAGCTTTAAGGCCGACTGGGATGATTACCGCCAGCAGAATGGCCTTAAGAGCACCACAGCAGCATTTAACGAATCATTGTACCAACCGCAGAGAGAAAGCATGGGCGCTCAACTGGCAGTGATTGAGGGTGGCAAAGCAGCAGCGCCTGACCGCGATGCGCTAAAGCCACGAATTGAAAGCCGTCAGGATGGCGTTTACTGGGTTGAGCCAAACACCGATAAGCAGACCGGTGAAATCATCAACCGTGAAAGCTGGCTGTGTTCGCCCCTGCAGGTTATCGGCACCGGCCGGGACGATAAAGACCAGTTTCTGATCCTACGCTGGCAGGCATGGGGTTCAGATAGCGAGACCACGCAGGCGATCCCGTTGGCCGACATTGGCGAGCGTGAAGGATGGCGAACGCTCAAAGCTGGTGGCGTGAACGTCACAACCAAAAGCGGCCTGAGAGCGATTCTGGCCGACTGGTTACAGCGGAACGGCTCACGAGAGGTATGGAGAGTGGCGCACGCTACAGGATGGCAATGCGGCGCGTATATCATGCCAGACGGGGAGATCATCGGCACACCTGACAAGCCGGTGCTGTTTAACGGCCGCAGTTCAACCGCTGCCGGTTACACCTGCAGGGGAAACGCCGAGAGCTGGCGTAACAATGTTGGAGCGCTGGTAGCCGGAAACTACTCAATGATGACAGGTATAGCTGCTGCGCTGGCTGCCCCTCTGATTGGCCTGGCTGGCACTGATGGCTTTGGCATTCACTTCTATGAGCAATCAAGCGCCGGCAAGACCACAACCGCGAACATTGCCAGCAGCCTTTACGGTAATCCTGACCAGTTGCGCCTGACGTGGTACGGAACCGCATTAGGGCTGGCTAACGAAGCTGCCGCCCACAACGATGCGCTGATGCCACTAGATGAGGTGGGGCAAGGCGCTGATCCAGTTAGCGTCTCGCAGTCAGCCTATGCGCTCTTTAACGGCGTGGGAAAACTGCAGGGAGCCAAAGAAGGTGGCAATCGTGACCTAAAGCGCTGGCGCACCGTGGCAATCAGCACCGGCGAAATGGATTTAGAAACGTTTATCGCAATGGCCGGGCGCAAGGCCAAGGCGGGCCAGCTGGTCAGGCTCCTGAACATACCACTTAGTAAGGCTGTGAGATTCCACCAGCATGAGAACGGCAAACAGCACGCCGACGCCCTGAAGGATGCCTGGCAGAATCACCACGGCGCAGCAGGTCGGGAGTGGATTAAATGGTTAGCCGGCGATCAGCAACAGGCCACTGAGGCTGTCAGGGAGGCAGAGGCCCGCTGGCGCGGTCTGATACCGGCAGAATACGGCGAGCAAGTTCATCGCGTAGGCGCACGCTTTGCCATTCTCGAGGCTGCGCTGCTGCTGGGCCGGGTTATCACCGGATGGGATGAGCAAACCTGCCGCGATGCCGTTCAGCACAGCTATAACGCATGGGTGAGAGAATTTGGCACCGGTAACAAAGAGCACCAGCAAATCATTGCGCAGTGCGAAGCGTTCCTGAATGCCAATGGTTTCAGCCGGTTCGCTCCATTCCCGTATGACCCTCAATCGCTGCCTATTCGTGAGCTGGCAGGCTATCGCGCTAGCGGCAACCATGAAGATGACCCAATCGTCTTTTACACCTTCCCGGCAGCGTTTGAGCAGGAGATCGCCAGCGGTTTTAACCCGAAGCAGTTCGCCCGGGTGCTGGCAGAGAGCGGCATGCTGACACCGCCGACCAGCGGCAGAGGATTCCAGCGTAAGTCTCCGCGGATTAATAAACGTCAGTACAACGTCTATGTAATCCAGTACCGGCCAGAGGATGAGGCTCAGGAAGAATAAGCCTAGCATGTGAGAATTTTAGTGTTGGTTCAGTTAGTTCAGTTGGTTCAACTCTCTATCAGTATTGATTTTTAAGGATTTTAATTTAAAAGTTGAAACAACACTGAACCAACAAACAGCCATTTTGAACCAACGTTTACAATGGATTATGACTTTGAGGAATAGATCTAATGAACGAAGACGCACAAAAGCTTGTTGAGAATACGATTAAAGATATATTGCTGGGAAATACGGCATTAACTTTAATATTTGCACTTCCGTTAGCGTATATATCAAAGCATGGTTTAGATGCTATTACGTGGACAGGAACTGTATTCATAGCGCCGACGCTATGTTGTGTAGGAACATGGATTGTTAGCAGGGTTGATCATCATGCTACAGCGTTCTTTAATTCAAAATGGGCGAGAAGAGCATACGTTTTCTATGTCTTGATAGCGGCGGAATTTCTCATTGTTTACTCAGTCAGCCAAATCATTAAATCGCTACTAAAGGCTTAGCATGATAAATGATCAAATGGCGGAGGAGCTGGAATTAAGAGGGCTGTACAGAAGAGCTACCTCTCGCTGGCTGGAGGTGTTCGACAATTGCGACTCATAAGCTGGCAGAGAGTGGATCAGGAACCGGCGCAATGAATGCCTGGCAAAGCGAGTGCGTCCCGCTGTGTTGGTGGATACCTTTGGCGATGTCACCAGAGCCGCCGCTGATACACAACGGCGCATGGGATTAGCTAAACCCGGCGGCGAGGCTTTCCGGCTTAAAGCAAAAGGAAAGTTAGCTTGCTTGGCTGAATGAGAAACAATCAAATGATTACAATGCTGAAGCTCATTGATAGGATGTTTCCGATTGCAATTAAAGGAAATGAAAATGAAAAAAATTATTGTACTGGCTTTTGGTTCTATGCTTCTGGCTGGGTGTACCACTCCTGCTCACAATTACGTTCCACAAGTAAAATCTTTCAGCATCCCCCAGCTGAATACCGTAACAACTACGTATGTCGGTGAGGACATGATTAAACAAGGTGTGGATGCCAGCATGGAGGTTCTGCATTTTGATTCACCAACCGAGATCGGTTCATTGGGAACTTATACCGTCCCAGCTGGAGACTATGTAAAAACAGGTGATGACGCCAAATCAGAATACTTTCTTTCGACTGAGAGAACGACAGGAACACCGGTGCCTTTCTGGGTAATGGTTAATGATCCTCCGCAAAGCATTCAGGTGTCTAAATCAGGCAAAGATGTGTGTGTAGTTTCCATTTATGGAGGTACTAAGTGCTCTTCCAATGTTGCTTACAGCAAGAAAAAAATTAACACCGAGCGGGAATCTTCCTTCCAGCAGACGCTTATCTACAACGGCAAGGTGGGCCAAAAAATCAATATCGGTTATAGAGAGTTTCAAGGGGGCTTAGCCAGAGCAGCCTTTTCTAATGAGGTTGAATACGATTTAGCTGAGTCCAAAACTATTCGCTACAAAGGGGCTATTGTTGAAATTATGGATGCCAATAACCAGTCAATAACCTTCAAAGTGCTTAAAAACTTCAACACTAACTGATTTCCCCATCAGATACCGTAGAGAATGAGCTAGTGGATAAGGTGGATAGCATGATTAAACGCCGTGGCGGCGACTACAGCCATCCCTGCTATGGGAACCGGGCAGAGTTCGTGCGTCAGGCCATAGCTGAGAAACTGGCTCGTGATATCGCCTGAGTTCGCGCTGAGGTTCGCAGCTCTAGTTCGCATTGTCTGCCCTACCCCATGGATACCTGACAAAAGTTAACTTCGAGGTGAGTTAGATGGACAACAGAGCAGTACTACTCAAGCAGCTGAAAGCCTACCATCAGCGCAGCAGAGAGCGATTTGACCGTTGGCAGGCGTCAGGGTACCGACACGAATTAAAGCCGATAAATGAGCCGATGCCGGATGAATTACGTCACATCCCATGCGCTGCTAAAACCAGAGCGGGAACGCCGTGCAAGCGTACCGACATTAGCACCAGCGGGCGATGCAAATATCACGGCGGCCACAGTACCGGCGCACTAACGGCAGAAGGGAAAGCCCGCCAGCTCGAAGGCTATCGACGCTGGCAACGAAAAAAAGCCGCGTGATCATCACACAGGGCGCATTTGCGAGTGCGCACGATGATGGAACAGATGTTTCCCTTCAGCAAGTTCTGATGTATAAAACCATTAGAAATAAGCGGCGGCTGTCTTTTGAGATTGGTATTAACCTTCATTGTTGTTGGTACAAGTGGTGGCGCACTTGTCTTCTTGTTAAATTTCGCAATAGCTGAACTAATCAGTTTCACCTCAACCTATCTCTACGCAAAAGGAGCCTATATGACTAAAAATTTTATGGAAAGAACGTTAGATTGGAGCAAAAACTCATTGGTCAGCCGTGGCTTCAGGATTACCTGCTGAAGAGCTTGTGAAATTCAAGTGAAAGCCAATTTCTACTAACCGCCCTCGGGCGGTTTTTTATAGGGCTTGCTATGGCGCTTAGATATGCCTCGCGCCGGATGACGGGCTTAAGGTAGTGTAATCGCCTAAATGTGCACTAAGAAATTTTTATAATTTCACAAGCACGCATCAAAATTATGCGTTTTCAGGACGGCTTTACTGAAGAGTGGATTCGTTCAAATAACTCCAGTGCTTCATCAGATAGCTCCCTTCGAGTTATCCAATCCTCCTTACCTAAATGCCAAGCCATGCCATGATCTTGATGAATCCCAGGATGAGCTATGGGGTTATCATCTGGATTACTGCTTGCGGCTTCCATTTTTGCTAAAGGTATTCTTAATCGGTTTATTTTCCTCTTATATGAATTTATATCCTGATACACACCATTTAATGGTGAATTCGCTGGCCTAGCAAATTGATCAAGAGTGCGCACTAATTCATACATCCCTAAAACCCAGAGGTATGATGCTGTTATGTGATCGCTTAAATCACTAGTAGGGTTTTTGGGAAATCCAGTTCTAACTACTTCGGCATCATCAGGGATTAAGCGAGAATCTAATGTTCCAAGGTACTGAAGCGTAGGCACAGACCAGAAGTTCTGGACTGCTATAGAGTGTGAGCAATCAACCCACCTCTTATTCCGGTCAATGTCGAATATCCCGGCCACGTATGCCCTAAGTTTCCCATTGTGTGGCTTTTTGAGTTCTTCTTCTAAATGGTCCATATATTCCTTAAAAAGCCAATGGCACTCACCGACAAACAAGAAATTTTCTGTCGCGAGCACTTCATCGATTTGTACGCTATTTAAGCGGCATCAGGACAAAGTTGAGCGTCTGTATGTATGCAAATGTTAACGTGCAGAACAGAATCGCCGAACTCAAAGCTGACCGCAATGGAGACTTGCAGATTGAAGCCACAAACCGCATTTAGCATAAAGATTGCCTGAACGTTCATTGTAAACAGGCAGAGTGTGATGATTGACCGACTGACGATTGAGATGAGGCTGCTACAGATTGCCCGTCATAACGGCTAGTCGCTAGACAGGCATACCCTCTATACGGTCCCTTACAATATGACGCCAGCCCCCTAGGCTGAAGAGCGCCATCAGCCACGGATGACCGCGGCTGAGTTCTGCTGGCAGAAGCCTGAAAGCCTCTGGCATTAGCTTAAAATGTGCGCGTATTGACGGCGTCATTGTTATAATATAAATAATTATACTGATCACACATACAGTAGCCACGACCTAACTACCTACTGTAGAGTGCAAGAAGCTACTTTTAAGTCACTCACTGGATAGTCAGAAAACTATGTCATTACTTGATTTCGAATCACAAAACTCATTTGAGCGTGCTGTATCTCCCTTCCGGGAGATGGCTGCTTACGAGGCCTTGTGGACGGAACAAGGCGCAACATTTAAAACGATTGCCGATAAGTTTCGTCATGCTCGCGGTAATGTCTTACCTTCCGAACTGGTTCCCGATAGCACGATCGATACCTTCAAATCGAAGCTGAAGAGCATTCTCGACAAATACAATGTCGAGGATTTTGGCGTGCGTGTGCATGGCGCAGGAGAATACCCGAAAAAGCTACGTGACGCTCGCCACCCCATTGAGGTTCTCTACTACCAAGGCTGGTGGGACTTAGTGAATACTCCTTCCGTGGCGGTAGTTGGTTCGCGCAAAGTCTCCGAAGAAGGTGCCCGAAGAACACGTAAGCTGGTTAAGTGCCTAGTCAGTGATGGATTAACGATAGTGTCTGGCTTAGCCGAAGGTGTTGATACCTGCGCCCACCAGACCGCGCTGGAAATGGGTGGCAAAACCATCGCTGTCATAGGCACTCCGCTATCACATAACTATCCAAAACAGAACGTTGATTTGCAGAAGACGATTAGAGAGAACTACCTGCTTATCAGCCAAGTGCCATTCCAGCGCTATTTGGATCAAGATTATCGCAGTAATCGAATCTTCTTCCCCGAGCGCAATGTAACAATGTCTGCTTTAACGAAAGCAACAATCATCGTTGAGGCCTCAGATACGTCCGGCACTCTCACACAAGCAAGAGCCGCCTTGGCTCAGGGTAGAAAGCTATTTATTTTGGAATCGTGCTTTCAGAATCCCTCTATCTCATGGCCTGCCAAGTATGAAGCTCAGGGGGCTATAAGGGTTAGAGATTACGATGACATTCGTAACAACTTGGATCTTTCATGCGTTTAACTGTTATTGATGAGCTTACACGCGGTCAGCACTATCACTTAGTTGAAGATGACCGCTGCTTGTTCTTTGGGGAATATACTGCCCGCCAAGGTTATTCGTTCAGTGACACCAATAGCTTGATCCATAATTTTAAAAAAGGGGTCGATAAAAGAGGACGTGCAGAATGGGCTTACAAAGAAGCAGCAGTTAGGCGCATAGCAGGACTTGTAAATTCGATTACGGATACGGATGTATTAACGTTTGTACCGGTTCCGCCTTCTAAGTGCCCTTCGGATCCTGCCTATGACGGACGTCTTATTGATGTGCTTAGGCTTTGCCAACAGACCAAACCAAATACCGACTTTAGAGAGCTGATAACCCAAAGGGTTTCTATGCTCGCATCTCATTCAGCAGATAACAGGCCGACTCCTGAACAGATAGCACAGAACTACATTTTCAACCCAGCAGCGGCCGTTGGCATTAGGAATAACATTGTTATATTTGATGATGTCCTTACTGCTGGGAGTCATTACAAAGCCATGAAGAGCACCATCCAACAACACTTACCGAACAAGGCTATAATCGGCATATTCATCGCACGCACAGCGAGAGAAGCTGAGTGGTTAGATGATTTCGACCTGGGAGATTGAGATCACGAACGCTTTAAGTCTCTTCTCTTCCAAGCACTGTAAATGTCCTTGTCCCACGCCTTTCCTGACTTAGTCTGATAGCCAGCCTCATTGAGCCGCTCGGCAATGATGCGCCCATTATCAAATCCCTGAGCGATAGCCTCTTCAACGATGCAAATTACTGCTGGCTCATCGTATGGCAGAGGAGGAATACCACGCTTACCGCCAATCAAAGTCGCTGCCGCAATCTCCATCCGTTCCAACAGCACCATCATCCGAGCGTCAGGATTACTATCTGGCTGATTCAGTTTCTGTCGGATGGCATCGACAAGCCATGCAGTTTTATCGCCACCAGCAGCGCTAACAGCATCGGTAAAGGTCTCGCTTAACTCAGCAGGCACTCGGAATGTCACAGAGAGGGATTTGCTCATAGGCCACCGTCATCAGGAAAGAAGTAGAGATTTTACCATCGTAAGACAATGTAAGACACTCGCTTTTGTTGGTTCACCTAGCATTGTTGTTGGTTCAATTGGGGGCAGTGTTGGTTCACTTTTTCAAAATAAACCTTACAAAACAACCACTTTTACGAATTTAACCAACTGAACCAACTGAACGACATGTTTTTGCCTATATATAACGCGAGCGAGGCCTAGGACTTATCATGCGCTTTCCCATTTGCTGATCCAGATCTTTCATTATCTATAAGACATATCAAAACATCTGGATCAGTCATCTGTACTAATCATAAATCAACATTTTTATATCAAGTATTGCTTTTCAGGCATGTCAAACAGTAAACATCGTGTTACCGCTTTGTGCCATAAGCGGACAGCCAGCCCGCTTAATCATTAAGCGTATTACGCACAATCGGATACCGGTTCAAAAAGGATGAATAATTCTGATATCTTAGAGGCATCAGTGATGGTGTGAGTAGGCAATAACTAAGGATGACAATGAATAAAAGTAACGTCCGCTTTGCACCTTGGGTCGGCCTCAACTATGAGAGAGGATTTTGCGGGTTACGCATACTTTTGGTGTGCGAGTCACACTATGCCGGTAAGCAGCATGAACGTCCAACAGTCACTCCCGAAATTGTTAAAGCGCTTGCTTTGGGCGAGAGACACCCTCGGGCAACCGGTAAGCTTCCAAGACATAAGCATTTCACCTTAATAATGTCTGCTGTTCAGAACGTCAGACAGCGCTTCTCCGATACACAAAGAAGGGAGTTCTGGAACAGTGTTGCTTATTACAACTTTCTGCAGGAATTCCTACAGGGCAGCCGCGCTGCGCCACCGGCAGGCGCTTGGCAACGTAGTGAGAAAGCATTTACCGATGTCCTGGCGGTGTTGGCTCCGGATTTGATTATTTGCTTCAGCCTACGTAACGGCAATCGGGTTAGGTCGCTTGCTGGTAGCGTGCCGGTGGCTGTGGTAAACCATCCCTCTTCACGCTTTACATATTCTAAGGTCAATCCAGTTATTGCTACGCATATCAAGATGGCCCAGGTACAGAAGACACAGGCCCCAGAATTCATTCGCAGTGTTCTTTTTAATCGCTGGTTCGAGGATACAGCCTCTGCTTCGCCAACGCCCGGTTCACGCCTTTCAGAGTCGAACAAGATCGCGCTCCTTGCTGAACGAAGGGAGTCAATGGCGGCGCTTGACGAGTTTATACTGATGTAAATCACACGTTGGCAGAATGAATCGTTTTAAGTTTGTTCGACAATCATGTGCCATTTGTATGCATAAGCAGGAAGCGGTACGCATTATTCGTGCGTACCAACAAGGAAGATCAGATTATCATCAAACTCATAGGGCATCTGTTTTTAGCATGTACACAAGGGTGTACCTCATCAAAATTGACAAAAAACTAAAACCAGTCATATCAGTACTACATGGGTGATACTCAATAATCAGATTCAGAACATCGAATAACGTTCCATCTGCCAGCCTTAGCGGCATCTCTGCCTGAGCCCGCAGCAGCGGGTTCAGGCAGCAATTCTTCAGGTAGACTATTTTTTTGGTTTTGCAATGTAAGCATTGTGCGTTCAATGATGTACAGCTGTGTCTGCTGCTGACCTGTCCTGACATATCTGCGGTATCTTCAGCGTTAATCCTTCTGCTTTATCTGATTGATTTTGCTGACTTAATAGAAAAATCATCCTTCCTGCAGCCGGTAATGTCCCGGGTTCCATAAATTCCATCAATCCTAAAGACACTAAAGTTAGCAGAATTCCTAAGGCACTATTTGCTAAAGTGCCGGTCGTAATTACTACAGTTGTACCGCACCAGGAACCATGGACCGACTTCTTAGCGCGTTACATTTACTCTACCTATGAAGGTGCTATGAAGAAAACCGGACAGTTTCGCTCCACACTGCTGCATCCCCGTTACTGGTTTACCTGGTTCGGTCTGGCCGTGCTCTGGCTGCTGGTGCAGCTTCCCTATCCCGTTCTGATCCGCCTCGGGGCAACCGCGGGCAAGCTCTCGCGCCACTTCCTCAAGCGGCGCGAACGCATCACCCGTCGCAATATTGAACTCTGCTTCCCGCATATTAATGAAGAAGAGAAAGAGGTCATGATTGCCGGCAACTTTGAGTCGCTCGGCATGGCGCTGGCAGAAACCGGTATTGCATGGTTCTGGTCAGATGCGCGGGTTCGTCGTCTGTTTGATGTCAGCGGTATTGCTAACCTGCAGAATGCGCAGAATCAGCAGCGCGGCGTGATGGTTATCGGCGTGCACTTTATGTCGCTGGAGCTGGGCGGCCGTATTACCGGTCTCTGTCAGCCAATGATGGCCATGTATCGTCCGCATAACAATCAGGCGATGGAGTGGGCGCAGACCAAAGGTCGTATGCGTTCCAATAAAGCGATGATTGACCGTCGCGATCTGCGCGGCATGGTGCAGGCGCTGAAGCAGGGCGAAGCCGTCTGGTTTGCACCCGATCAGGATTACGGTCCGAAAGGCAGCGTATTTGCACCGCTGTTTGCGGTAGAGAAAGCGGCAACCACGAATGGCACCTTTGTGCTGTCGCGTCTTGCGCGGCCCGCAATGCTGACGATTGTCCTGATCCGCAATCCGGATAAAACCGGTTACCAGCTCATTATTCAGCCGGAACTGGAAGGCTATCCGCATGAAGATGAAGCCGCTGCCGCTGCCTATATGAACAGAGTGATTGAAAAAGAGATCCTGCGCGCGCCGGAGCAGTACCTGTGGCTGCATCGCCGTTTCAAAACGCGTCCGCCAGGTGAAGCCTCTCTTTACGTCTGATCTGCGCAATAGCGGTCCGCATGCATTTTCTCTTTCGTGCGCACTGCCGCTCCGGTAATCAGGCTACACCCGCTGGCAGCATCCGCTGCCGGCTGCCCTGCCCCCTCACGTAACAGTCATCCTCCTGCCGGCAGCGCGGCTTTGCCGGCAATAGCGCAAAAAACCTCTGCTGCACCACACTTTTTCCGTTGCGTCATAGGCAGCCCGGTCAGCTTCCGATAGGGTAAGTTCATTATGAATGACACTGCCTCAGGAGGCATTATGCTGCCCTCACAGACTCTCACGCTTACCGTGCCGCGTAACTGGCTGGATCTGTATGAAACCATCTGGCAACCCACCTGTTTTGCAAAATGGGTAAGCGATCTGAACGGCGCAACGCTGGTGCAGGAGGGACAATACTGGCGGGCAAGGCGCGGAGAGAATTCGCTGAAACTGCGTTTTACGCCGCATAATCCGTTTGGCGTTATGGACTACTGGACAGATAACGGCAGCGGTAAAGAGCGCTACATGCCGATGCGCGTGATTGCTAATGGCCAGGGGGCTGAACTTGTGGCCGTGCTCTACTGTCAGCCTTTTACTTCCGATGCGCACTTCGTGCAGGAAGTGGCGGCCCTGCGCGCCGACATGGAAAGATTACTTTATCTTTTAACTCACTAGAATCAAACGCTTACATAAATCCTGATTTCCCAGCCATCGCTGGGCGCAATTACAAAAAAAATTGCATTTTTTTTGCGCAGTACTCCTTAACTGTTTCGTGGTTTTTTCCCTGATTTCAGCACCGTACCCCCAGCCAGGCTAAAGCGTTGTTAACAGGAAAATTCCTGGCTGACGGCATGACGCAATCTTGTAAAGGCATTGATATAAAGGGATATTTATGTCATTCAGAGGTCAGGCGCTGAGAGAAATAAGACAATTTCCTGAAAAGATTAATTAGTCAGAAACATCACTGCTTAACTATTTTAATGCATAGTCTGAAACCATTAATTTCTAAAGTTTGTTTATAGGAATTTTCTCATGGTGTTAAATTAAATAAAAAACTGTATAACGTATTCACACACAGCAAGACTTAATAATAAAAACAGGGAAAAACATGGATCGCTCAACTTATCCTTTGTTGTCAGAAAAAGAATTTGTTGAGATTGCCAGAAGGATGCTGGCCGGGGATTATAATAATATAAAAGGATTTTATAACGATCTCACGGATTTCCTCCGTACCGGAGGAGATACCGTGCAGACAAAAGAAATAATAAACGCCTGCGGTATTGCGCTATTTTCAGAACACCATTTGCTGCAGTGTATTTATAAATGGCAAAACCTGAAAGGTATCTCAGGATTGCGTCAGGATGTGCTGCACTAAGGTGCAGGGCATGCCGCTTCTGCTCTGTACAACTCCTTAACTGTAATGGTACATGTACCATAATGAGCATACTGTGGCGATACGTGAAAGAGAGCTGTCCAGCGCCAAATGGTCGCTTCTCTCTTCAGCAAAAATTATTGGCATTGGCGTTTTACAATTGACGCTGCTGGCGCAGACCTTGCAGGCGAATGAATTAAACCTGCTGGTTATCGCCATACTGGCTCTGCTGGTTATCGATACACTTGCCGATCGCGGCTTTAATAATAAAATTATTCGCAAAATAAGCTTTAATAATAGCGAAATGTCCGTTCTTTACTGGGGAAGTATTTTTACCGGCTTATTTATTTTTGCAGCATTGTTTATTGGTAGTGACATTTATAGTGCTATAGCACAGCAGCCGCAGCTTGCGGTTATGCTGGAGATGATGTCGGTAATATTTATTATTATCCCGCAGGGGCAGCACTACCGGGCTATCCTGCAGCGGGAAAAGCAGTTTACGCGTATCGCTTTTATCGAGATCACCTCGGTAGCAGCGGGCCTGGCGGCAACACTCTTTACGGTGTGGCTGATGCCGTCAGCACTATGCGCGGTCTGGGGATACCTTGCGCTGGTCTCCGTCAGAATGCTGCTCTGTTGCTACTACGGCCGCGCCTGGTTCCAGCCTGCGTACCGTTTTAGCCTGAAAGAATTCGCCAGCGTGCGAGCAAGAAACGGATAATAACAACAAGTCTGTATGGTGGGCTCTGGGCATCTGTCCGATGCGTTCGCGTGCTGGTTAACAGCACGCTTTTTTCTTTTCTGCGCTGCAGATAATTTAATCGATTCTCGTCTGAAAACAGGCCTCCCCGCATCATATTTTTTTATCATAAATATTGACGTATTTTGCTTCTCCCCTTTCCCGCCTGACTTTTCCTAATCATCACATTACCTATTCTAATCTGACGCTGTTCAGTTGAAAAAATCTCAGTAGTCTCTGTGTCGCGGAGGCTTTAGCCTTGCCGGCCAGACTGCTGGAGCCCCCCATGCTATTAACTGTTCTCTACCTTATCGGCATCACCGCTGAAGCGATGACCGGCGCGCTGGCTGCAGGCCGACGCAAAATGGATCTGTTTGGCGTTATTATTATCGCCTCTGTCACCGCAATCGGAGGCGGCTCGGTGCGCGACATTCTGCTGGGCCACTACCCGCTCGGCTGGGTGAAGCATCCGGAATACATCATGATTGTTGCGGCGGCAGCCGTGGTCACCACTTTTGCTGCACCGCTGATGAATCACCTGCGCAAAGTGTTTCTGGTACTTGATGCGCTGGGCCTGGTAGTGTTCTCCATTATTGGTGCGCAGGTCGCGCTGGATTCCGGCCACGCGGCGATCATCGCCGCAATTGCTGCGGTCATCACCGGCGTATTTGGCGGCGTGCTGCGCGATATGTTCTGCAACCGCATTCCGCTGGTGTTCCAGAAAGAGCTGTATGCCGGTATCGCCTTCGCATCTGGCTGGATCTATATCCTGCTGCTGAAAACCTCGCTGGCGCATGAAGCGGTAGTCATTATCACCCTGCTGTTCGGTTTTACTGCCCGCCTGCTCGCCCTGCGTTTCCGTCTCGGCCTGCCGGTCTTCAACTATCCCCATCCTGAACACTGAGGGAGCAGCCGGAATGCCCTGCTGCTGCAGAAACGCGATCAGCTCACGCAGCTGAGGCGTCTGCAGCATGGTGACCAGCCGTTGCGCCAGCACGTCGCCAACCCCCGGCAGCTGCTGCCAGTCCGCCCCGGTGCGCGCCAGCAGCGCCTCCCACTGCGTATCCGGCAGGGATGCAAGTGCCTGACGCGGCAGCGGCAGACCCAGCGCCGCGATCCAGCGACGCAGCGGCTGCTGACGCGTCAGCCTGAAACTGAGCCAGATACGCTGCGCCCGTGCCGGCGATATGCCCTCTGCTGCAGCAATCTGCTCTGGCGTCAGCGTCAGCCATGAAAACAGATGCGTCAGCGCACCGTGCTGTACCAGGCGCTGCCAGCTGCTGCGCTGCATACCGGTAATATCGAGTACGGTTTTCTGGCTCAGCCCGCTCAGGCGGGAAAGAAACTGCGCACGACAGGCAGGCGTAATATGCAGACAGCTGGTGGCGTGAAAATCATCACTGGCGGGCGGTTCCGGATAGTGGCGTTCTGCTACCCGCCAGATCACCCGCTCCAGACGCGGGATCCCCAGCCCGGCCAGCGTCAGCGTGACCTGATCGCCGGCTATCACATCCAGCGCGCGCCAGCGTGCAACAGAGCCGATGCTGATACGCCGGATGGTTTTATCCTCTGCCTGCACCGGCTGCAGGTTCAGCACCACCGCAACTTTTCCGGTGCGGCCAACGGAAAACGTAACGGCACGCACTTCGCTGCTGACTTCGGCAGGCTGATATTTCCATGCGGCGGACCAGCTTCCCTGCCCTGGCTGCCAGTCTCTGCCGGCAGCAGAAGGCGTAGCGTGGATCACCACGCCATCGGTGGCAAACGGCAGCGCGGCGCGAAACCAGCGTTCGCGCCACGCGGCAACCTCTTCTTCATCGCTGACCGGCTGGCTCCACTGCCGGGCAAGATCAAAGCCCCAGCGCGACAACTGCGTAAGTTTTTCCGTCATCTCCGGGGGGCCGTCCGGCCACGCCCAGATAAACAGCCCGGTGCGTTTCAGCAGCGGACCGATTTCGCGCCGCATCATCGCGCCGGCTATCTGCGCCCGCGAACTGGCTCCGCCATCGCGCGCCTGCTGGTGATCGGTCATCTGCAGAAACAGCTCTCCCTGCAGGACAACCTCCGCCAGCGAGGTCTCAATCCGCTGCGGAATAGCCGGAATATGCGCGGCTTTGTCGCGCCACTCCTCACCGCGCACGCCATCGCCACGGCTGATAAGCGACGTCAGCCTGCCGTGACGATAGACCAGCGTGACGGCCACGCCATCGACCTTAGGCTGGACCCAGAGCGCGGATTTATGCTGCATCCAGTAAGCGACCGCCAGCCTGTCGCGCAGCTTGCGCACCCCGGTATGCGCAACCGGATGTGGCGCGCCACGGCTTGCCGGCAGCGCGGTTTCATGTACCGGTTCGCCGGGTGCAAAGCAGCGCTGCCACTGCTGCAGCCGGGAAAGCAGACTGTCATAGTCATCATCGCTGACCGGCGACGCCCCCTGCTGGTAGTAAACGTTGTCCCAGTGACGCAGCTGCTCCTGCAGGCGCGTTATCTCCTGCTGCGCCCGCACCGGCGACCAGACGGGGCACAGCGCTTTTCCCCGGCTTTCTGCATTCAGCAGGCAGAGACCTAACCACAGCCATCGTTTCATTGCCGCTCTCCTTTTTGCTGATTGAAGCGTGCGGCGGAGGTCATAGCCAGTAGCCTGCGCAGAGTATGGAATCGCGCTCGCGCGCAAATCTGACGTTTTACTCTCTGTTACCGCGTAGTTTGCGCCTGTTCGCAGAAAAGAATTGCCTTACCTGCGCGGCAAACGCTGCGTGGCGGCCCCAACCCGTGTATACTGTGCAGGAAATCGACTCCGCTCTTTACTCAATTCAAGATAACCATGGCTCAAGGCACGCTTTATATTGTTTCCGCCCCCAGCGGCGCGGGTAAATCCAGCCTGATTCAGGCGCTGTTAAAGACACAACCGCTCTACGACACGCAGGTGTCGGTATCGCACACCACCCGCGACATGCGGCCTGGCGAAGCGCATGGTGAGCACTACTTTTTTGTTTCCAAAACTGAATTTAAAAGCATGATTGCTGAGGATGCGTTCCTCGAGCATGCCGAAGTGTTTGGCAACTATTACGGTACGTCCCGTGCCGCGATTGAGCAGGTTCTGGCCACCGGCGTGGATGTCTTTCTGGATATCGACTGGCAGGGTGCGCAGCAGATCCGCAGCAGAATGCCTGCAGCACGCAGTATTTTTGTCCTGCCGCCGTCAACCGAAGAGCTGGATCGCCGTCTGCGCGGCCGTGGTCAGGATAGCGAAGCGGTTATCGCCCGCCGCATGGCGCAGGCCGTGGCGGAAATGAGCCACTATGCTGAATACGATTACCTGATTGTTAATGATGATTTCGATCTGGCGCTGTCCGATCTGAAAACCATTATTCGCGCAGAACGTCTGCGTATGGGACGCCAGAAAGCGCGTCATGATGCTTTAATCAGCAAACTATTGGCAGTCTGAATTCAGTTTCAGTATTATGCCCAGTCATTTCTTCATCATCTGTGGAGTAGCACACCTATGGCACGCGTAACCGTTCAGGACGCAGTAGAGAAAATTGGTAACCGTTTTGACCTGGTGTTGGTCGCTGCACGTCGTGCACGTCAGATGCAGGTAGGCGGCAAAGACCCGCTGGTTCCGGAAGAGAACGATAAAGCCACCGTTATCGCCCTGCGCGAAATCGAAGAAGGCCTGATCACCAACCAGATTCTGGATGTGCGTGATCGTCAGGAACAGCAAGAGCAGGAAGCCGCTGAGTTGCAAGCCGTTACCGCTATCGCTGAAGGTCGTCGTTAACCGCACTCTGCAGGTCAACCTTGTATCTGTTTGAAAGCCTCAATCAGCTGATTGAAAAATACTTGCCTGAGGAGCAAATCAAGCGCCTCAAGCAAGCCTACCTTGTCGCACGTGATGCTCACGAGGGACAGACTCGCTCCAGCGGTGAGCCCTACATCACTCATCCTGTTGCCGTGGCCTGCATTCTGGCCGAGATGAAACTCGACCATGAAACGCTGATGGCCGCGCTGCTTCATGATGTGATCGAAGATACACCTGCCACCTACCAGGACATGGAACAGCTGTTTGGCAAGAGCGTGGCTGAACTGGTGGAAGGCGTATCCAAGCTCGACAAGCTGAAGTTCCGCGACAAGAAAGAAGCGCAGGCTGAAAACTTCCGCAAAATGATCATGGCGATGGTGCAGGATATCCGCGTCATTCTGATCAAGCTGGCTGACCGTACGCATAATATGCGCACGCTGGGCGCCCTGCGTCCGGATAAAAAACGCCGCATTGCGCTGGAGACGCTGGAGATTTACAGCCCGCTGGCGCACCGTCTTGGTATTCATCATCTGAAAACAGAGCTGGAAGAGCTGGGATTTGAAGCGCTCTACCCTAATCGTTTTCGGGTGATCAAAGAGGTGGTAAAAGCGGCGCGCGGTAATCGTAAAGAGATGATTCAGAAGATCCTGTCAGAAATTGACGGGCGTCTGCTGGAGGCGGGCATTCCCTGCCGCGTCAGCGGACGTGAAAAGCATCTTTACTCGATCTACCGCAAAATGCACCTCAAAGAGCAGCGTTTTCACTCGATCATGGATATCTACGCATTCCGCGTGGTGGTGAAAGATCTCGATACCTGCTATCGCGTGCTGGGTCAGATGCACAGCCTGTATAAACCGCGTCCCGGCCGCGTCAAAGATTATATCGCTATCCCCAAAGCCAACGGCTATCAATCCCTGCACACGTCCATGATTGGCCCGCACGGCGTGCCGGTTGAAGTGCAGATCCGTACCGAAGATATGGATCAGATGGCAGAGATGGGGGTGGCAGCCCACTGGGCCTATAAAGAAGCGGGCGAAAGCGGCACGACCGCACAAATCCGCGCTCAGCGATGGCTGCAGAGCCTGCTGGAGCTGCAGCAAAGCGCCGGCAGCTCGTTTGAATTTATCGAAAGTGTTAAATCCGATCTGTTCCCGGATGAAATCTACGTATTTACGCCGGAAGGCCGCATCGTTGAGCTGCCTGCGGGTGCGACGCCGGTCGATTTCGCCTACGCGGTACATACCGACATTGGCCACGCCTGCGTGGGTGCACGCGTCGATCGTCAGCCCTATCCGCTGTCACAGCCGCTCACCAGCGGACAGACAATCGAGATTATCACCGCGCCTGGCGCACGCCCGAACGCTGCCTGGCTCAACTTTGTGGTCAGCTCAAAAGCGCGCGCCAAGATCCGTCAGCTGCTGAAAAACCTCAAGCGTGAAGATTCCGTTAACCTCGGGCGTCGTCTGCTGAGCCATGCGCTGGGCGGCAGTAAAAAGCTGGCTGAGATACCGGCAGAAAACGTGCAGCTGGAGCTGGAGCGTATGAAGCTCGCCAGCATGGACGATCTGCTGGCTGAAATTGGTCTGGGCAACGCCATGAGCGTGGTCGTGGCGAAAAACCTGCTGCAGTCCGCTGCGGATGCGGCGCAGAGCAGCAAGCGCAGCAAAAAACTGCCGATCAAAGGCGCGGATGGCGTACTGATCACTTTCGCCAAGTGCTGCCGTCCTATTCCCGGCGACCCGATTGTCGCACACGTCAGCCCTGGTAAGGGTCTGGTCGTGCACCATGAATCGTGCCGTAATATCCGTGGCTACCAGAAAGAGCCCGAGAAGTTTATGGCGGTAGAGTGGGATAAGGTAACCGATCAGGAATTCGTGGCGGAGATTAAGGTGGATATGTTTAACCACCAGGGTGCGCTGGCGAACCTGACCGCCGCCATTAACACGGCGGGATCGAATATTCAGAGCCTGAATACCGAAGAGCGCGATGGCCGCGTCTACAGCGCCTTTATCCGTCTGACTGCTAACGACCGCGTCCATCTGGCAAACATCATGCGCAAAATTCGCGTGATGCCAGATGTGATTAAAGTCCACCGTAACCGTAATTAATGCATGAATGCTCAACGTTTTGCCCGAATTCAGGAAATGCTGGCGCTGCGTCAGCACGATCTCACCGTCTGCATGGAGCAGGTGCACAAGCCGCACAATGTCTCTGCGGTGATCCGCACGGCAGACGCAGTGGGCATTCATGAGGTTCACGCCGTCTGGCCCAGCGTGCGGATGCGCACGATGGTTTCGGCCTCCGCAGGCAGCAACAGCTGGGTAAAAGTTAAAACCCATACGCATATTACGGAAGCGGTACGCCATCTGAAAGATCGCGGCATGCAGGTGCTCGCCACCCACCTTTCAGACAAGGCGGTCGACTTTCGCGCTATCGATTACACCCGCCCGACCTGCATTCTGATGGGTCAGGAAAAAACCGGCATCACCGCCGACGCGCTGGCGCTGGCTGACCAGGATATTATTATTCCGATGGTAGGTATGGTGCAGTCGCTAAATGTCTCTGTGGCCTCGGCGCTGATTCTGTATGAAGCGCAGCGCCAGCGACAGAATGCCGGCATGTATCAGCGTAAGCACAGCCTGCTGGATGAAGAAGAGCAGCAGCGTCTGCTGTTTGAAGGCGGCTATCCGGTTCTCGCCCGCGTGGCGAAGCAGAAAGGCCTGCCCTATCCGCAGATCAACATGCAGGGCGGTATCGATGCTGATGCCAGCTGGTGGTCCGCCATGCAAGCCACGGGTCGGAAATGAAAGGCCGGCTGCTGGATGCCATACCGCTCAGTACCCTGACCGGCGTCGGCGCCAGCCAGGCCGCTAAGCTGGCCAGACTCGGCCTGTTTACTATCCAGGATCTGCTGCTGCATCTGCCCCTGCGCTACGAAGATCGCACCCAGCTCTACAAAATTAACGATCTGCTGCCTGGTATCTGGGCCACCATCGAAGGCGAGGTGCTGAACAGCGAAGTCACCTTTGGTCGCCGCCGCATGCTGGTATGCCAGATTGGCGACGGCAGCGGGATTGCCACTCTGCGCTTTTTTAACTTTACCGCCGGCATGAAAAACAGCCTGGCGCCCGGCCGCCGCGTCACCGCTTATGGTGAAATCAAGCGCGGACAGCGCGGCGCCGAAATTATCCATCCTGAATACCGCGTTCAGGGTGAGCAGGGCGGCGTTGAGCTGCAGGAAACCCTGACGCCGGTCTATCCCACCACGGAAGGAATACGTCAGGCCACGCTGCGCAATCTTACCGACCAGGCGCTGACTCTCCTGGAGAGCTGTGCCATCGCTGAGCTGCTGCCGTCAGAGCTGAGCGGCGGGCTGATCAGCCTGCCTGATGCGCTGCGCACGCTGCACCGGCCGCCGCCCGATCTCCGGCTCAGCGAGCTGGAAACCGGCCGCCATCCGGCACAGAAACGATTAATTCTTGAAGAGCTGCTGGCGCATAATCTCAGCATGCTGGCCGTGCGCGCGGGCGCACAGCGTCATCATGCGCTGCCGCTGCCACCCTGCCATACGCTGGTGGACAAGCTGCTGGCCGCGCTGCCTTTCTCTCCGACCGGCGCACAGCAGCGCGTGGTAAAGGAGATTGAGCGCGATCTGGCTAATGACTATCCGATGCTGCGCCTGGTACAGGGCGATGTTGGCTCCGGTAAAACGCTGGTGGCGGCTCTGGCAGCGCTTAACGTCATTGCCCACGGCAAACAGGTGGCGCTGATGGCACCGACTGAACTGCTGGCCGAGCAGCACGCTGCAAATTTCCGTCAGTGGTTTGCGCCGCTCGGCATCGAGATTGGCTGGCTCGCCGGCAAGCAGAAAGGCAAAGCGCGCGAAGCGCAGCAGGCGGCGATCGCCAGCGGTCAGGTGGCGATGGTGGTGGGCACGCACGCGCTGTTTCAGGAGCAGGTGAAGTTTAGCGGCATGGCGCTGGTGATTATTGATGAGCAGCACCGCTTTGGTGTGCATCAGCGGCTGGCGCTGTGGGAAAAAGGCGAAGAGCAGGGTTTTCATCCGCATCAGCTCATTATGACCGCGACACCCATTCCGCGCACACTGGCGATGACCGCCTACGCCGATCTCGACACCTCGACTATTGATGAGCTGCCGCCGGGCCGCACGCCGGTCACAACGGTTGCCATTCCGGACACGCGCCGCAGCGAGATTATTGAACGCGTAAAAAGCGCCTGTCTGGAGGGACGTCAGGCCTACTGGGTCTGCACCCTGATTGATGAATCGGACGTGCTGGAAGCGCAGGCCGCGGAAGCGACCTGGCAGGAGCTGAGCGTGGCACTACCCGATCTGCGTACCGGCCTGGTGCACGGTCGTATGAAGCCTGCTGAGAAGCAGGCGGTAATGGCCGCGTTCAAAGCGAACGAGATCCAGCTGCTTATCGCCACTACCGTTATTGAGGTGGGCGTGGATGTCCCTAACGCCAGCCTGATGATCATCGAAAACCCGGAACGGCTTGGCCTGGCACAGCTGCATCAGCTGCGCGGGCGCGTCGGACGCGGCGCTGTCGCCTCACACTGCGTGCTGCTTTATAAAGCCCCGCTGAGCAAAACGGCTCAGCGTCGCCTGCAGGTACTGCGCGACAGCAACGACGGCTTTGTGATTGCGCAGCACGATCTGGAAATTCGCGGTCCCGGCGAGCTGCTGGGCACGCGGCAGACCGGCAACGCTGAATTCAGGGTCGCTGACCTGCTGCGCGATCAGGCCATGATCCCCGAAGTGCAGCACGTAGCGCGTCATATCCATCAATATTACCCCGAACAGGCACAGGCGCTGATTGAGCGCTGGCTGCCGGAAACTGAACGCTACAGCCACGCCTAGAGGCCGGTTCCAGGCGCGCCCTGCTCGCCCGCTGAAAAATTGTCCAGCCGGTCATCAGCCGCAGCGATGCAAACGATTGCTTTCAGCGGGCAACCGTTTAAAATCGCCACTTTGCTGTTACTGAGAGCCTGTCATGTCTGTTAATCGTGCCGAACCCCTTTCGCCCGCCAGTGCGTCTGCCACGACAAAAAGCGAACTGATTTATCGTCTTGAGGATCGCCCGCCGCTGCCGCAGACGCTATTTGCCGCCTGTCAGCACCTGCTGGCGATGTTTGTCGCCGTGATCACCCCGGCGCTGCTGATCTGCCAGGCGCTGGGGCTGCCGGCACAGGATACGCAGCACATCATCAGTATGTCGCTGTTTGCCTCCGGCGTGGCGTCGCTGCTGCAGATTAAAACCTGGGGACCGGTGGGCTCAGGGCTGCTGTCGATTCAGGGCACCAGCTTTAACTTTGTCACGCCGCTGATTATGGGCGGTATGGCGCTGAAGAATGGTGGCGCGGATGTGCCCACCATGATGGCAGCGCTGTTTGGCACGCTGATGGTCGCCTCCTGTACCGAAATGCTGCTGTCGCGCGTGCTGCATCTTGCACGCCGGATTATTACGCCGCTGGTGTCGGGCATCGTGGTGATGATTATCGGTCTCTCGCTGATTCAGGTCGGGCTGACCTCAATTGGCGGCGGCTTTGCTGCTATGAACGATCACAGCTTTGGCGCGCCTGAAAATCTGCTGCTGGCAGGTGCCGTGCTGCTGGTGATTATTCTGCTTAACCGTCAGCGCAATCCCTATCTGCGTGTGGCATCGCTGGTGATCGCGATGGCGGTGGGTTATGCACTGGCGTGGGGACTGGATATGCTGCCGGAGAGCGCGGCACCGGTAGAGCAGCCGCTGCTGGCTGTGCCTTCACCGCTCTATTACGGGCTGGGTTTTGACTGGAATCTGCTGATCCCGCTGATGCTGGTCTTTATGGTTACTTCGCTGGAGACCATCGGTGATATCACCGCCACCTCTGACGTTTCAGAACAGCCGGTCAGCGGCCCGCTCTATATGAAGCGTCTGAAAGGAGGCGTGCTGGCAAACGGCCTGAACTCCTGCGTCTCTGCCCTGTTTAACACCTTTCCCAACTCCTGTTTTGGTCAGAACAACGGTGTGATCCAGCTGACCGGCGTGGCCAGCCGCTATGTAGGCTTTGTGGTGGCGCTGATGCTGGTGGTTCTCGGGCTGTTTCCGGCGGTCAGCGGCTTTGTTCAGCATATTCCGGAACCGGTGCTGGGCGGTGCCACTATCGTAATGTTCGGCACCATCGCCGCTTCCGGCGTGCGCATTGTCTCCCGCGAGCCGCTTAATCGCCGCGCTATCATGATTATTGCGCTATCGCTGGCGGTCGGACTCGGTGTCTCTCAGCAGCCGCTGATCCTGCAGTTTGCGCCAGAATGGCTGAAAACGCTGCTCTCTTCCGGTATTGCTGCCGGCGGTATTACCGCGATCGTGCTTAATCTTATTTTCCCGCAGGAAAAATAGCGCAGCAGGCAGGCGTCCGCCTGCCTGCTATTTATCCGCATTTTTCGCCAGACGGTTGAGCTGTAACAGTAATTCAGGCATAACAACCACTGACCGGACAACGATCGCGATGGATGAATGCAATGAAATTCCTGGGCAAGTTTTTCCTTACTCTATTACTGCTGATTCTGCTGCTGCTGGTGATCGGTTATGTACTGGTGCAGACACAGTGGGGCGCCGGCTGGTTTAGCCGCTGGGTAAGTGATAAAACTGCGTGGCATCTCTCCGTCAGTAAAATTGAGCACAACTTCTCTTCCCCTTCACATATCGTGCTGGATAATTTCAGTTTTGGTCACGATGGCCAGCCTGCGGTTGTCGTGGCTAAACGCATCGATCTTGGCCTGGCGATGGTGCAGTTCAGCGACTGGCTTCATTTTGACAGTATTGAAATTCATGAAGGGGAGATCAATCTCGCCAATCAGACGCCATCCACCATGCTACCCGTTCAGGCCAACCGCCTGCAGCTGCGAAATGTGCGTCTCGAAAGCCCGCGCACGACGCTGCCGCTCTCTGCCCGCGGCGTCAATGGCGGTATCGTTCCATGGAAGCCTGTGCCTGCCGATATGCTGGGCAGTGACGCGCAGTTTCAGATAAGCGCTGCGCAGCTGACGCTGAACGGTCTGGCTGGTGATAACGTCCTGCTGCAGGGCAACGTGGCGCATCGCCGTCTGCAGCTGACCACGATAGGTGCGGATATCGCCCGGGGATCGGTAACTGGTCGGGCGGAGCGTGACGACCAGGGCAACTGGAGCATTGATCAGCTGCGCCTGAATGATGTCCGTCTGCAGACCAGCCAGTCGCTGCATGATTTCCTGCGCCCGCTGCTGACCGCTCCTGCGGTCACGATTAACCGTCTGGATGTCACCGACGCCCGGCTGCAGGGACCGGACTGGGCGGTCACCGATCTCGATCTTACGCTGCGGGACATTACCCTGCGTAACGGCGACTGGCAGAGTAACGAAGGCTACCTGGCGATGAATGCCGGCAACTTTATTAATGGCAGCCTGACGCTGGATGATCCTATCGTTAACGCAGAGTTCTCGCCTGAAGGCGTCAGACTTACGCAGTTCAGCTCCCGCTGGGTTAACGGTATCCTGCGCGCCAGCGGCAGCTGGACGCGCAGCAACCGGCAGCTGACGCTGGACGATCTGGCCGTGGCCGGACTGGAGTATACGCTGCCGCAGAACTGGCGCGAGCGCTGGCAGGCTACCCTGCCCGCCTGGCTTGACAGCGTGCTGGTGAAGCACGCCACCGCCAATCGTAACCTGATCATCGATATCAACCCGGCGTTTCCTTTCCAGATGACGGCGCTGGACGGCTCTGCGGACAATCTGCTGCTGGCGCGCGCACATCAGTGGGGGATCTGGTCGGGCAAAGCGAGTCTTAACGCGGCAGAAGCGACCTTTAACCGTACCGATCTGCGTCATCCCTCGATAGCGCTGACGGCAGATGAGCAGCAAATCCAGATAACAGAAATGAGCGCCTTTAACGGCAATGGACTGCTGGAGGCGACGGCAACGGTAGGCCAGAGCGCCGAACGTCCGCTGACGCTGAGCCTGAAGGGCCAGGCGGTGCCGGTCAACGTGCTGGAAAACTGGGGCTGGCCAGCGCTGACGCAGAGCGGCGACAGTAATCTGCAGCTGCAGCTTAAGGGGTCACTGCGCGCCGGTACACCACTGCGTCCGGGCATTACGGCAGACCTTTCCGTTACCACCGACGCCGGCTCGCTGCAGCAGAGCATGCGTAACGGGCAGACAGAGTAAGAACGGCAGGCCGATCGCGTTGTTACTGCGCGATCGGCTGCGCCAGCCTCAGTTTATCAGCGCGCCGGAGCCACCCGCTTCGAGCGGACCATGCTGGTCCGCAGGCAGCACGATATAGACACCCTCAAATACTGCACCCGGCTCCTCATTACCGTACAGCTCAACCTCCAGCTGCACGCGCGCCTTGCGCCCGCGTGCGAGGCGGTCGAGATCGCCGCTCAGCGAGCCGAGATCGGCGGTGGCGCCGGGCCGTCCGCTGATCGGTTTGCTGTAGCGGATATGCGCATCCGCCAGAATAATCGTCCCGCCCAGATGACGTTCGCGCAGCAGCAGCCAGATCAGCCCCCAGCCGGTCAGCGTGGCCAGTGAAAAGAGACTGCCGGCAAACAGCGTATGGTGCGGGTTTTGGTTGCCGGTTTCCGGCATGGTGGTAACAAATTTCTGCCCGGTATATTGCAGGATGCGCACGCCCATCTTCTCACTCAGCGGAATATGCTCATACCACGCCTGCTGGAGCTGGCCGCACCAGTCGGCGCGATGCAGAATATCATCCAGCGTCACCACCGGTTTGATCATCAGAAAATGGCGCACCGGCGTGGTCTGCGGCGCGGTGATTTCACCCTGGTTGATAAAACCCAGCTTGGCAAAAAACTCCACGGCGTCTTCGCGCGCGCTGCAGGTTACGCGCTTGGCACCTTCCTGTCGCGCGACGGACTCCAGCGTCATCGCCACCAGCGTCCCAAGCCCCTTGCCCTGCACCGACGGATGCACAGCCAGAAAGCGAATAGCGGCTTCATTCTCTGCATTAATATAGAGGCGGCCTGCGGCAACTGGCTTGCCCTGCTCATCCACCACCATCTGATGGTGCGCCAGCGCGTCCCAGGCATCCCGTTCTGAACCCTGCGGCTGGCGCAGCGGCTTGCGCAGCATTTCCCAGCGGAACTGGTAATACATGTCCAGCTCTTCGGCCGTCTGAGGCACTCGAAGATGATACATAAAATGATTCTCCCGTTCGGAGCCAGCGTGGCCGATCGCCTGCCGCCCGGCTGCCGATCTCACACCTGCAACCAGAAAGTGACCGGACCGTCGTTAACCAGTGAAACCTGCATATCGGCCGCAAAGCGACCGCTGGCGGTTGTGATACCGCTGGCCCGGCAGCAGTCGCTGAAGACGTTATAGAGCCGTTCCGCTTCCGCCGGGGCGGCACCACCGGAAAATGAGGGACGCATGCCCTTACGGGTATCTGCCGCCAGCGTAAACTGCGAAACCACCAGCACGCTGCCGCCAGCCTGGTGCACATTCAGATTCATTTTGTCATTCTCGTCACCGAAAACACGGTAGCCGAGCACTTTATCGCAGAGCCGCCGGGCTTTTTGATCGTCATCCTCTTTTTCCACGCCCAGCAGCACCAGCAGCCCGGCGCCAATCTCACCAATGATCTGGTTGTCGACCGCCACGCTGACGGCACTGACGCGCTGAATTAATGCAATCATGTTTCCTCACGGGATGATTCATGTTCCTGCTGCTTTAGCTGGCGATAGTCATTCAGGGTGACGGTGACTTCCGCTCCCAGCAAAACAATACACCACGTCCAGTAGACCCACAGAAACAGGATCGGGATAACGGCCAGTACGCCGTAAATTAACTGATACGAAGGAAACATCGTAACATAGAGCGCAAAGCCTTTTTTGCCCAGCTCAAACAGCAGGCCTGCCACTACCGCCCCGGTAAGCGCATCGCGCCCCGGCACGCGCCGCGTTGGCACCACGCTGTAAAGCAGCCAGAACGCCAGAATGGAGAGCACCAGCGGGAAGATGCGCAGCGCCTGATCGATCAGGCTGGTAACGCCAGTGACATTGACCCAGCGCAGCGACAGCAGATAGGAGCTGATCGCCAGGCTGGCGCCAGCCAGCAGCGGACCGAGCGTCAGGATCATCCAGTAAACGGCAAATGAATAGATCATCGGACGCGGCGAATTGCTGCGCCAGATGGCGTTCAGCGCGCTGTCAACGGAGTGCATCAGCAGCAGCGCTGTGACAATCAGCCCTACCGCGCCCACCGCCGTCATTTTATTTACGTTCGCGACAAACTGGTCAAGGTAGCGCTGGATCACGTCGCCGGCTGCCGGCATAAAGTTGGTAAAGATAAAATTCTTGAGCTGTACGCTGATGTCGGAAAAAACCGGAAACGCGGCAAACAGCGCGAAGATCACCGCCACCAGCGGCACCAGCGCCAGCAGGGAGACGTAGGCAAGATTACCCGCCTGCGTGGTCATGTTATCTTCGTCGATGCGCCGCCACAGCAGCTTCAGCCACAAAAAAAATGCATGCGCCCGATGGCGCAGAGTGTCAGCCATCACATTTACCCACGCGCTGCGAACCAGTCCGGCAGGGTTTTGTGATCCTCCACCAGCACGCTTTCGATTCCCAGCGCGCGCGCCGCATCGATATTCGCCTGATTGTCATCAAAGAAGAGGGCCTGATCCGCCGTGTAACCCTCCTGCGCCAGCACATGGCTGAAAATCCGCGCTTCCGGTTTACGCATGCCGAGGTCCTGCGACATATAGACGCGATCGGCAGCCTGCTGCACTTCCGGATAGTGCGTCGGCCAGAATTCGAAATGCAGCTGGTTGGTGTTGGAAAGGATCACCACGCGCTCGCCGCGGGCGCGAAGCTGGTTCATGATCGCCAGCGTCTCCGGGCGAACGCCGACAAACACGGCCTGCCAGCCGGCGGTGAACTGCTCATAGCTCAGGGCAATGTCGAGCTGCTCGCAAAGGCGTTCAGCAAATTCCGGGTCGCTGATTTCACCCCGTTCATGTTGTTCAAACGCTTCATCCATGCTGAAGCGACTCTGCAGCGTGGCCAGCGGCACGCGGCCTAAATCACTCCAGACGCCCAGTACGCGATTGAAGTCGATATCAACAATCACGTTACCCAAATCAAAGATGTACAGCATGACGCCTCTCCTCTGTGCTTCCGGGATCATTCACTCTAGCGGCAAAAAGCGTAGCTGAACAGGGAGCATTCGGGGAAAAAGGCGGGCAACAGAAACAAAAAAGCCCCGCAGTGCGGGGCCTGATAACAGAACGTATCGTTTACTCTTTACCGCCGCGAGACGCGCGTTTGCGATCGTTCTCGGTCAGGTGACGTTTACGGATACGGACTGACTGTGGCGTGACTTCAACCAGTTCATCATCATCGATGAACTCGATCGCCTGCTCCAGCGTCATTTTCTGTGGCGGAACCAGCGTCGTTGCCTCATCGGTACCTGACGCACGCATGTTGGTCAGTTTCTTACCGGTCAGGCAGTTTACCGTCAGGTCGTTAGAACGGCTGTGAATACCGATGATCTGGCCTTCATAAACCTCTGCACCGTGACCCAGGAACAGCTTACCGCGATCCTGCAGACCAAACAGAGCAAACGCAACGGCTTTACCCTGACCGTTAGAGATCAGAACGCCGTTCTGACGCTGACCAACTTCGCCCGGACGCACGTCGTCGTAGTGGCTGAAAGTCGAGTAGAGCAGACCGGTACCGGAGGTCATGGTCATGAATTCGTTACGGAAGCCGATCAGACCACGGCTTGGGATCACGTAGTCGAGACGTACGCGGCCTTTGCCATCCGGATCCATGTTTTTCATGTCGCCTTTACGCTCACCCATCGCCTGCATCACTGAGCCCTGGTGGGTCTCTTCGATATCGAGGGTAACGTTCTCAAACGGCTCCTGCTTGCGGCCTTCATGCTCACGGAAGATAACTTTCGGACGGGATACCGCCAGCTCAAAGCCTTCACGACGCATGTTTTCGATCAGAACAGAAAGGTGCAGCTCACCACGACCTGATACGCGGAACGCATCAGCGTCTTCGGTCTCTTCAACGCGCAGTGCAACGTTGTGTACCAGCTCTTTGTTCAGGCGATCCAGGATCTGACGTGAAGTAACGTATTTACCTTCTTTACCGCAGAACGGTGAGGTATTGACGTTAAAGAACATGGTCACGGTAGGCTCATCCACGCTCAGCGCCGGCAGCGCCTCTACATTCTGCGTGTCGCAGATGGTATCGGAGATGTTCAGCTCACCCAGACCAGTAACGGCAATGATGTCGCCCGCTTCTGCCAGATCGCTGTCAATACGCTCCAGACCCAGATGCGTCAGCACTTTACCCACTTTCGCGTTGCGGGTTTTGCCTTCGCTGTCAATCACAGTAACCTGCTGGTTCGGCTTGATTTTACCGCGCTTGATGCGGCCGATACCGATAACGCCCAAATAGTTGTTGTAGTCCAGCTGAGAGATCTGCATCTGCAGCGGCGCATCAGCTTCAACCTGCGGCGGAGAAACGCGATCAACGATGGCCTGATACAGCGGAGTCATATCCTCAGCCATATCGGTGTGGTCCAGACCTGCAATACCATTCAGCGCTGACGCGTAAATGATAGGGAAGTCCAGCTGCTCGTCAGTTGCGTCGAGGTTAACGAACAGGTCAAATACCTGGTCTACAACCCAGTCAGGACGCGCGCCTGGACGGTCAATTTTATTGATAACAACAATGGGTTTCAGACCGTGAGCAAAGGCTTTCTTGGTTACGAAGCGGGTTTGCGGCATAGGGCCATCCATCGCATCAACAACCAGCAGCACCGAATCCACCATGGACATGACGCGCTCTACTTCACCACCGAAGTCGGCGTGTCCCGGGGTATCAACGATGTTGATACGGTAGTCGTTCCATTTGATGGCGGTGTTTTTTGCGAGGATGGTAATTCCACGCTCTTTTTCCAAATCATTGGAATCCATCACACGTTCAGTCGCTTCGGTACGAGCGTCAAAAGTACCAGACTGTTGCAGCAGTTTGTCGACCAGGGTGGTTTTTCCATGGTCAACGTGCGCGATGATGGCGATGTTACGCAAATTTTCGATCACAGCTTTGCCTCAGGCATTATAGAAATAACGCGGTATTGTACACGGATTAAGCGGAATACTGAACATGATCACAGTTTTCCCGACAATATTCTCGCGCTGCTGGTTTTTAGCACCATTAGCGGTGCAAATATCTGCACTCTGCTGGCTTTATGCACCATTTTAGTGCCACCAGCGCACCGTTTTGCACCATAATAAAGCAATGCGTCTGTTCTGGTGCAGCTGCTGATGCAATGCAGCGCGCCGCACAGCGCCATTTATCGCGCTAAAAAAAAGTTGGCACAGAATTCGCTTTATCTTTTTTAAGTGCAAACGACAGTGGCCTGATGGCTGAATAGCTTGCCGGGATCTTAGTCAGGGGTGGTCAGTAGTCGTGACACATTCCAGGCATTTTGAGTTCTCTCACCACGACAACAGATGACCATTTCCAGGAGAGTTGAGTATGTCCGCTGAACACGTTCTCTCGATGATGAACGAGCATGAAGTTAAGTTCGTCGATCTGCGTTTTACCGATACCAAAGGTAAAGAACAGCACGTCACCATTCCTGCTCATCAGGTTAACGCAGACTTCTTTGAAGAAGGCAAAATGTTCGATGGTTCATCCATCGGTGGCTGGAAAGGCATTAACGAATCAGACATGGTGCTGATGCCGGATGCCACCACTGCGGTAATGGACCCGTTCTTCGAAGATCCGACCCTCATCATCCGGTGTGACATCCTCGAACCAGGCACGCTGCAGGGTTACGATCGCGATCCGCGCTCCATCGCCAAGCGCGCTGAAGAGTACCTGCGCGCTTCCGGTATTGCTGACACCGTGCTGTTCGGACCTGAGCCAGAGTTCTTCCTGTTTGACGATATCCGTTTCGGTTCATCGACTTCAGGTTCACACGTTGCTATCGATGATATCGAAGCGTGCTGGAACACCGGCAAAGCGTACGAAGGCGGCAACAAAGGCCACCGTCCGGGTCTGAAAGGCGGCTACTTCCCGGTACCACCGGTTGACTCCTCTCAGGATATCCGTTCTGCCATGTGTCTGACCATGGAGCAGATGGGTCTGGTCGTAGAAGCACACCACCACGAAGTGGCTACGGCTGGTCAGAACGAAGTGGCAACCCGCTTCAACACCATGACCAAAAAAGCGGACGAAATTCAGATCTATAAGTATGTCGTGCACAACGTTGCGCACGCTTACGGCAAGACCGCAACCTTTATGCCAAAACCGATGTTTGGTGATAATGGCTCCGGTATGCACTGCCATATGTCGCTCTCTAAAGGTGGCGTAAACCTGTTCTCTGGCGATAAGTACGGCGGCCTCTCTGAAACCGCGCTGTTCTACATCGGCGGTGTGATTAAGCACGCTAAAGCGATTAACGCCCTGGCTAACCCAACCACCAACTCCTACAAGCGTCTGGTGCCGGGTTACGAAGCGCCGGTTATGCTCGCTTATTCCGCGCGTAACCGCTCAGCCTCTATCCGTATTCCGGTTGTTGCCAGCCCGAAAGCCCGCCGTATTGAAGCGCGCTTCCCGGATCCAGCGGCTAACCCATACCTGGCGTTTACTGCGCTGCTAATGGCTGGTCTCGACGGCATCATCAACAAAATCCATCCTGGCGATGCGATGGACAAAAACCTCTACGATCTGCCGCCAGAAGAAGAAGCGGAGATCCCGAAAGTAGCTGGTTCTCTGGAAGAGGCACTGAACGCGCTGAATGAAGATCGCGAGTTCCTGACCCGCGGCGGCGTATTCACTGATGACGCTATCGATGCTTATATCGAACTGCGCAAGCCAGATGTTGATCGCGTTCGCATGACGCCACACCCGGTTGAATTTGAACTCTACTACAGCGTTTAAATGGCCATTCACCTCTTTTGTCCGCCATGCCGGGCAAAAGAGGACAACGTTTTTTTGTTGCCGTGGAAACTTTAGCCCATCTCCGGATGGGTTTTTTTCACCGCAAAATTGCCGTTATCGGGGAGTTTTCCATCCCAAAACGCTATAGTGCACCCATTTGGTGCAGAGGATCGTGGTATGGTTGCTGGCTCACTGCCCGACGCGGGGCAGATTCTCAACTCCCTGATAAACAGTATTCTGCTGGTCGATGACGGGCTGGTGATCCACTATGCCAATCCGGCTGCGCAGCAACTGCTGGCGCAGAGTTCGCGCAAGCTGTTCGGTACGCCGCTGCCGGAGCTGACCGGCTACTTTTCGCTGAATATTGACGTGATGCGCGAGAGCCTGGCCGCAGGCCAGGGCTTTACCGACAGCGAAGTCACGCTGGTGGTCGACGGACGCGCGCACATCATGTCGCTGACCGCGCAGCGTCTGCCGGACGGCCTGATCCTGCTGGAGATGGCGCCGATGGACAATCAGCGCCGGCTCAGCCAGGAGCAGATCCAGCATGCTCAGCAGGTTGCCGCACGCGATTTAGTGCGCGGCCTGGCGCATGAGATTAAAAACCCGCTTGGCGGCCTGCGCGGCGCGGCACAGCTGCTGTCGCGCGCGCTACCTGACCCGTCACTGAATGAATACACCAACGTTATCATTGAGCAGGCAGACCGGCTGCGCAATCTGGTCGATCGTCTGCTGGGCCCGCAGCAGCCAGGGCTGCACGTTACGCAGAGCATTCATCAGGTGGCGGAGCGCGTGGTCAAGCTGGTCTCGATGGAGCTGCCGGACAATATAACGCTGGTACGCGACTACGATCCCAGCCTGCCGGAGCTGCCGCACGATCCTGACCAGATTGAACAGGTGCTGCTTAACGTCGTACGCAATGCGCTGCAGGCGCTCGGCGCAGAGGGCGGGACCATCGTGCTGCGTACACGCACCGCTTTTCAGCTGACGCTGCACGGCACGCGCTACCGGCTGGTGGCGCGTATTGATGTGGAAGATAACGGGCCGGGCATTCCGGCACAACTGCAGGATACGCTGTTCTATCCCATGGTCAGCGGACGCGAAGGGGGTACCGGTCTCGGACTCTCTATCGCCCGCAGCCTGATCGATCAGCACTCCGGAAAAATTGAATTTAACAGTTGGCCAGGTCACACCGAGTTTTCGGTCTACCTGCCCATTCGCCAGTGAGGTTTCTATGCAACGAGGGATAGTCTGGATCGTCGATGACGATAGCTCCATCCGCTGGGTGCTTGAACGCGCGCTCACTGGAGCCGGTTTAAGCTGCGCGACGTTTGACAGCGCCAGTGAGGTGCTGGATGCACTCGCCAGCAAAACCCCGGACGTATTATTGTCAGATATTCGCATGCCGGGCATGGATGGCCTGGCGCTACTGAAGCAGATCAAGCAGCGTCACCCGATGCTGCCGGTCATCATTATGACGGCGCACTCCGATCTTGATGCCGCCGTCAGCGCCTATCAGCAGGGCGCGTTTGATTATCTGCCCAAGCCGTTTGATATTGATGAGGCGGTCGCGCTGGTCGAGCGCGCTATCAGCCACTATCAGGAGCAGCAGCAGCCGCGCAATCAGCCCGTCAGCGGCCCGACAACCGACATCATTGGCGAAGCGCCGGCGATGCAGGATGTGTTCCGTATTATTGGCCGTCTGTCACGCTCCTCCATCAGCGTGCTGATCAACGGTGAGTCGGGAACCGGTAAAGAGCTGGTCGCGCATGCGCTGCACCGCCACAGCCCGCGCGCCAAGGCGCCTTTTATTGCGCTGAATATGGCGGCGATCCCGAAAGACCTGATTGAATCTGAGCTGTTCGGGCATGAAAAAGGCGCGTTTACCGGCGCCAATCAGATCCGCCAGGGGCGCTTTGAACAGGCTGATGGCGGCACGCTGTTTCTTGATGAGATTGGCGATATGCCGCTGGATGTACAGACGCGTCTGCTGCGCGTGCTGGCAGACGGTCAGTTCTATCGCGTGGGCGGCTACGCACCGGTAAAAGTGGACGTGCGCATTATTGCCGCCACGCATCAGAACCTTGAGCTGCGCGTGCAGGAAGGCAAATTCCGTGAGGATCTGTTCCACCGCCTTAACGTCATTCGCGTACATCTTCCGCCGCTGCGTGAGCGCCGCGAAGATATTCCGCGTCTGGCACGCTACTTCCTGCAGGTCGCCGCACGCGAGCTGGGCGTGGAGGCCAAAATCCTGCATCCGGAAACGGAAACGGCGCTGACCCGCCTGCACTGGTCGGGCAACGTGCGCCAGCTGGAGAACACCTGCCGCTGGCTGACGGTGATGGCCGCCGGTCAGGAAGTGCTGATTCAGGATCTGCCGCCGGAGCTATTTGAATCCGCCACGCCTGACAGCCCGGTGCAGTCGCTGCCGGACAGCTGGGCCACGCTGCTGGCGCAGTGGGCCGATCGCGCGCTGCGTTCCGGTCATCAGAACCTGTTATCTGAAGCGCAGCCGGAGATGGAGCGTACGCTGCTGACCACGGCGCTGCGTCATACTCAGGGGCATAAACAGGAAGCGGCACGCCTGCTCGGCTGGGGACGCAACACGCTGACGCGCAAACTCAAAGAGCTGGGCATGGAGTAACGCTGCGCAATCAGCGGCGTTTCTGCTGATTTTTTGCACGCACAGGCTGTACAGACCGTTACCGGTGAGTATGATATCCGCGGTAATCGGGAGAGAAGTATCATGCTGCAATCTGTCATGCTGACAATCGCGCATAATCTGGCAGCCATTGGCAGCGCGGTAGCCCATTCGCCGCAGACTGCGCTGGCTGCTGTGGTATGCGCCATTACGGCGAGCCTGTTCAGTTAATAGCAAGGGAGCCTATGCTCCCTTTGTTATTCAGATGATTCGGGAATAGTGCTGCTGGCGGCTTTTCTGCCGCAGGTAGCGGTCGAAACACATGCAGACAGAGCGGATCAGCAGACGGCCGCGTCCGGTCACCGTCAGACGCCGCCTCTCACAGCAAACCAGTCCCTCCGCCACCAGCGGAGCCAGCTGCGCCAGATCGTCGGCAAAATAGTCCTCAAACACAATCGGCCACTGCGCCTCCACGGCGGCAAAATCGAGCGTGAAATTGCAGATAAGCTGTTTAATCACCTCACGCCGCAGACGATCGTCCTTCGTCAGCGTTAATCCGCGCCACAGCGCGCTGCCCTGCTGCTCCACCCCGGCGTACCACTCATTCAGCGCTTTCCGGTTCTGCGCATAGCTGTCGCCCAGCATGCTGATGGCAGAGACGCCCAGCCCCAGCAGATCGCTCTCACCCTGCGTGGTGTAGCCCTGAAAATTGCGGTGCAGCAGGCCGCTGCGCTGCGCGATCGCCAGGTCATCATCCGGCCGGGCGAAGTGATCCATCCCGATAAACCGGTAACCTGCGGCGGTCAGTGTTGCAATGCTCTGCTGCAGGATCAGCAGCTTTTGCGCGCCGTCGGGCAGGTCTGCTGCTTTGATTTTGCGCTGTGCCGCAAACAGCGCCGGCATATGCGCATAGCTGAACAGGCTCAGACGGTCGGGAGCGAGCGCGATCACCCGCTGCAGCGTCAGCGCAAACCGTTCCGCACTCTGCAGCGGCAGACCGTAGATCAGATCGAAACTGACCGAACGAAAACCCTGTTCACGCGCGCGCTCTACCAGCGCACCAATCGCCGCTTCATCCTGTATCCGGTTAATGCGCGCCTGTACCGCCCGGTCAAAATCCTGGATCCCGATGCTCAGACGGTTGAATCCTTCCGCCCGCAGATGATCGATCGTGGCCGGCGCGATCTCACGCGGATCGATTTCGATCGATATTTCAGCATCATCCGTTATTGCGAAGTGATGCCGCAGCAGCGCCATCAGCCGGCTTATCTGCGCTTCGTCAAGAAAGGTTGGCGTGCCGCCGCCCCAGTGCAGTTGCGTCACCCGGCGACCGGCAAACAGCGGAGCACGACAGGCAATCTCCTGCGCCAGCGCATTCAGATAGCGGTCAGCTTTGTGCCGCTGGCGCGTTACTAGTTTATTGCAGCCGCAGAAGTAACACAGTTTGTGGCAGAACGGGATATGCACGTAAAGAGAGAGCGGCCGGTGAGGATAACGGGCAGCAGCCTGCTCAAAATCTGCGGCGCGAAAAGTTTCGCTGAATTCCGGCGCGGTGGGATAGGAGGTATAACGCGGGCCTGAGCCGCTGTATTTCTCAACCAGCTGCTGATCCCATTCTATCTGCTGCGCGGTCATGCTTACCTCTTTCGGTGGCGTGTGGTCCGGAAAGGTCGCGCAGAAGGGTCAGTGAAGCGGTGAAGAGAACGCCGCCGTAAACGCGACTTCAGGCGCGACAGGCGGCGTAGTTTAAACAATAACCAGAGGATATAACATGTGAGCAGCAGCGCTAAAATTGATCCAGGCCAAAACATTGTCGAATACCTGTTCAGCACGGCATGCGATACGGTGCATGCCGTCCGGTAACGGAATTACTGCCCTTTCAGCAGGCGCATCATATCTTCTTCAGCTTGCTCATCTTCGGCGTCATCATCCAGCGCGATCCCCAGCGTTTCCATCAGCTCATCGATGCGGTCCAGCGTCTCATCCAGCCACGCCTGGTCTTCACCGCTCAGCGTCTCGCCTTTTTCCAGGCGATCGAGCAGCGTGTCGAGACGTTCGTCGTTCTCCAGCTTCGCCAGCTCCTCTTCAGGCGTCAGGCGTACTTTCTGCGCTTTCACTTTGGGCTGAGGTGCCGCTTTTTTCACGGGCTGCGTTTTGCCGTCAGCCACCAGCGCCACCGGTTTTTTGCTGCCAACGCGGGCATCGCTGCTTTTTTTAGTCTGTGCGCTGCCGCTGCTCTGCGCCGTCGGGCTGGTGCGGCTGCCCGATTTATGGCCGCTGTGCTTTTTATCGCGTTTACGATCGCGCGCTTCCTGATTCAGCTCTTCACGCGATTTACGTTTGGCTTTAGCAGCGGGTTTGCCACGCTGGGCGGGTGCAGGTTGCTTCATGATGTCCGGTCTCAGTGATGCCTGGTGAGTTCAGTATAGAATTGCGGCGAAATCTAGCAGAAAGCAGACAAAGAAAAAAGGCGATAGCTTTTGCTATCGCCTTATTTCGCACCTTCGTACGAAGGAAACTCTGAATAAATCCTTTACGGCTCTCAACGTCCCGGTCGCTCCGTCGCCATATCGCTCCTGCGAGTAATCCCTGTCCATTCCCGATTCCTGCCTGAATCGTACTCCTGCCATGCTCCTGGTCTTCCGGACACTCCTGAGCGCATCATCCTGATGGGTGCTGCCTTGCACTGACACCAAATGTAGACGAAAGTGCCAAATCAACAAGTAAGATCTCGCTCTTTTTTAGAGAGAAATGAGTAAAATCATGCGCAACCATCTGTATTTTAGCGATAAAAAAATATTGAACTTTTTATATTTAAGCTAAAACTGGCAGCAGAAATCGGCGATCTCTTACACGATTTGTCAGGGCTACGGCTGTCGGGTACTTTTGCGCCATAACAGGTATAATCAGCGCCATTAGTCCGTATCTATCAGCTGGAGTCTATTTTGTCTGCTTTGAATTATCACATCACCCACTTCATGCTCAGTGCGCCAGATATCCGTCATCTGCCGGCCGACACGGGTATTGAAGTAGCCTTTGCCGGGCGCTCAAATGCAGGCAAATCCAGTGCGCTTAATACCCTGACCAACCAGAAAAGTCTGGCGCGCACCAGTAAAACACCAGGGCGCACCCAGCTTATCAACCTGTTTGAAGTGGTTGAAGGCAAACGTCTGGTGGATCTGCCCGGCTACGGCTATGCCGAAGTGCCTGAGGAGATGAAACGTAAATGGCAGCGTGCGCTGGCAGAGTATCTGCAGAAGCGGCAGGCGCTGAAAGGGCTGGTGGTGCTGATGGATATTCGCCATCCGCTTAAAGATCTCGATCAGCAGATGATTGAGTGGGCCGTAAGCAGCAATATTCCGGTACTGGTGCTGCTGACCAAAGCGGACAAACTCGCCTCTGGTGCACGTAAAGCGCAGCTCAACATGGTGCGCGAAGCCGCGCTGGGCTTTATGGGCGACGTGCAGGTTGAGATGTTCTCTTCGCTGAAAAAGCTGGGCGTGGACAAGGTGCGCCAGAAACTGGATACCTGGTTCAGCGAACTTGAGCCGGCCCGTGAAGGCGACGCAGATAACCAGCCGGCTGAGTAACGGCAGCGTTGCCGGGTGAAAAAAGCCCAATAAAAAACGCCCCAGTCATAACTGACTGGGGCGGCTAAATATTCAGCCAAATCCGATTACGTGAAGTAAAAGGTCTGAAAGATAGAACATCTTACCTCTGTACCCTACGCGACGAACTTTACCTGATTTTTTCTGGCCGACAAAGGATTTTTTGTGATCCAATTTCAGCTTTTGACATAATTTTTACCAGCTCCGTCACACTTTCGCACAGCGGCTGTAGTTTAATTTCCAGAAAAATGTTTAACAGGCAGCGAGTTAGATCAGTGCGCCTGATCCCAGTTATCACCGACACCCACTTCCACCAGCAACGGTACATCCAGCGACATACTGCTCTCCATCAGCTGACGGATTTTCTCGCTGGCGCTCTCTACCGTGTCTTTGTGGATCTCAAATACCAGTTCATCGTGTACCTGCATGATCATCTTCACATCATCACTGTTCTGCTGCTGCAGCCAGCCATCCACGGCAATCATCGCCCGCTTGATGATATCCGCTGCAGTTCCCTGCATCGGCGCATTAATGGCCGCCCGCTCAGCGGCTTTGCGGCGGATAGCGTTGCTGGATTTGATATCCGGCAGCCACAGACGACGCCCGTCCAGCGTCTCTACATAACCTTTAGACGCCGCCTGATCGCGGGTCTTTTCCATGTAGCGCAGTACGCCCGGATAGCGTTCAAAGTAGAGATCCATATATTTCTTCGCTTCACCGGCACCGATGTTCAGCTGACGCGAGAGGCCAAACGCACTCATGCCGTAAATCAGGCCAAAGTTAATCGCTTTGGCGCTGCGGCGCTGCTCAGCTGAGACCTTTTCCAGCGGGGAACCAAATACTTCCGCTGCCGTGGCGCGGTGAATATCTTCCCCCTGCGCAAAGGCCTCCAGCAGACCTTTATCCTGTGACAGATGCGCCATGATGCGCAGCTCAATCTGAGAATAGTCCGCAGCAACAATGCGTTTATCTGTACCGGCGATAAAGGCCTGCCGGATCCGGCGCCCTTCTTCGTTGCGAACCGGAATGTTCTGCAGGTTCGGATCGGTTGAGGAGAGCCGGCCGGTCGCCGTGACCGCCTGATGATAAGAGGTGTGAACGCGTCCTGAGACCGGATTGATCATCTGCGGCAGTTTATCGGTATAGGTAGATTTCAGCTTCGACAGCCCGCGATGTTCCAGAATGACTTTTGGCAGCGGATAATCAAGCGCCAGCTCGGCCAGCACCTCTTCACTGGTTGAGGGCGCACCGCCCGGTGTCTTTTTCGTGGGCTTGATGCCCTGCTTTTCAAACAGGATGGTCTGCAGCTGTTTGGTGGAAGAGAGGTTAAACGGCTCTCCCGCCAGTTCATGCGCCTTCAGTTCCAGCTCAGAGAGGCGGGTCGTCAGCTCCTGCGAATGTCTGGCGAGGATGTTCTGATCGATAAGCACGCCGTTACGCTCAATGCGCGAAATCACCGTAACCAGAGGCATTTCGATATCGGTAAAGACCTGTTTCGGGCCCGCTTCCTGCTCCAGTTTTGGCCACATCTGCTGATGCAGCTGCAGCGTCACATCGGCATCTTCTGCCGCATAGTGTGCCGCCTGCTCCAGCGCAATTTGGTTAAACGTGAGCTGATTTTTACCTTTGCCGGCGATCTCAGCGAACGTGACCGTCTTGTGATTCAGCCAGCGCGCAGAGAGGCTATCCATATCATGCTTGCCGCCAACGCTGTTCAGGCAGTAGGACTCCAGCATGGTGTCAAAGCGGATGCCGCGCAGCTCAATACCGTAATTTTTCAGCACGCCGCGATCGTATTTCAGGTTCTGTCCCACTTTCGCCGCGCGTTCATCCTCCAGCAGCGGCTTTAACTTCGCCAGCACGTCAGTGCGATCGAGCTGATCGGGTGCGTCCAGATAGTCATGCGCAACCGGCAGGTAGGCAGCCTCCCCTGGGGCGACAGCAAACGCGATACCGACAATGGTGGCGCTGAGCGTATCGAGTGAATCGGTTTCGAGATCAAAGGCAAACACCTCAGCCTGCTTCAGCTTATCGAGCCAGGCGCTAAAGGTTGCCTCATCAAGAATAGTGACATACCCGTCCGCAGAGAGCACGCTGGTAGCTTCCGCAGCCTCAGGCTCATCAGCCAGAGCGCTCTGCGCCTGCACATTACTCTTTTTGCCCTGCAGCCACTTACCTTCCTGCAGATCGGCCTGCCAGCGCCGGAACTCAAAGCGGGCAAACAGCGTCTGCAGCGTCTCAACGTCAGGCTGGTTCACCGTCAGTTGATCGTAACTGACCTCCAGCGGCACATCGGTTTTAATGGTCGCCAGCTGGTAAGAGAGAAAGGCCACATCGCGGTTCTGTTCAAGTTTGGCCGCCATGGTTTTCGCGCCGCGGAATGACAGATCGGCTACCTTGTCGAGATTGTCATAAATGGCGTGCATGCCGCCCAGCCCCTGCAGCAGCGCCTGCGCGGTCTTCTCTCCCACGCCGGGTACGCCGGGGATGTTATCAGAGCTGTCGCCCATCATCGCCAGAAAATCGATAATCAGCGCCGGCGGCACGCCATATTTCTCTTCAACCTCTTCCGGTCCCAGTACGGTATTGCTCATGGTATTGATCAGCGTGATATCTGGCGTGACCAGCTGCGCCATATCTTTATCACCGGTACTGATCAGCACGCTGCGCCCCTGTTTGCCCGCTTCCAGTGCCAGCGTACCGATAACATCGTCTGCCTCCACGCCCGATACGGCCAGCAGCGGCAGCCCCATCGCTTTTACCATCTCATGCAGCGGTGCTATCTGCGCACGCAGATCGTCAGGCATCGGCGGACGATGAGATTTGTAGTGTTCAAACAGTTCGTCGCGGAAGGTTTTTCCTTTCGCATCGAAGACCACAGCCACATGGCTGGGCTGATACTGCATCAACAGGCTTTTTAGCATGTTGAGCACACCATACATCGCGCCGGTCGGTTCGCCCGCGCTGTTGGTCAGTGGCGGAAAGGCATGATATGCACGGTAGAGATAAGAGGATCCGTCTACCAGAATCAGGGGATTTTCTGCGATTTTCGCCATAGTGTTAAGGTTTCTTCGTTGCGAGATTCAGGCTTATAAGGATGCCACAACCTGAGAAAAATGTTGAATGAACACGGGAGAGAGGCGCTTTTTTTCACGGTTATCAAACGCGGATCGCAACGATCTTTCTGTGGATAACTTTGTGCGCAAATTTCATAAGGCACTATTTTTTTAGCATGAGAAAAATAATAAGCAGATAATAACTATTTATTTACAACAGGTTAATAAGTTGCCGTGACGCAGAACGCGGTTTTGAAAACGCGATCGTCCATGTGGATATCACTACAGAGTGCAGGCAGGAAAAAGAATAAATGAGGATGAAGAAATAAAAAACGCTGGCGTTGCCAGCGTTTAAGGGTGTCGCGTTACTGCTTTTCAGCCAGGAACTTAACCACGTTGGCATAATCGGCGACAAAATTCTCCATAGAGCTGGTGTCGAGCCCGCCGTTATTGACCATATATTTGCCGTTGACGAAAATAGCCGGAACGCCCTGCAGATTGACATCAGAAGCCGCTTTCTGCTGCTGCGCAACCAGCGCTTTCACCGCAAAGCTGTTCCAGGCAGCGTCATAATCGCCAGCTGAGATCCCTGCTGCTTTAATAAAGGTTTCTTTCAGGCTGGCCGGATCGGTGATGGTTTGCGTTTTCTGAATGCCATCAAAAATCGGTGCGGTAACTTTGCTTTCCACGCCCAGCGCCATGGCCACTGCCCAGGCATGCGTGACCACCGGGCCTAAATCACCGCCGAGAAAATCGACGTGATATTTTGTCACTTTAGTCTCAGCCGGCAGGTTCTTCTTCACCGCGTCGCTGACGTGGTAAACACGTTCAAACTGATAGCAGTGCGGGCAGAAAAATGAGAAGAACTCCATGACCTGCGGTTCACCTGCCACCGGTTTCTGCAGCGTGACATACTGTTTACCGTCGGTGAACTGCGCCGCTGATACGCTAAATGCCAGCAGCATTCCCGCCAGCGCAAGCCAGATTTTTTTCATTGTTAACCTATCTCCTGAGTACGTTATTAAAATTGCGGACCAAGCCGTAATGGGGGTTCGTGCAACAGTCGCTCCTGCTCAATCAGGAGGGCAATCTGCCGGCGCCAGAAATCCTCGTCAGTCATCCAGGGAAACGCACGCGGAAAAGCGGGATCCTGCCAGCGGCGTACGACCCAGGCCAGATAATAAACCATGCGCATGGCGCGTAAAGACTCAATCAGTGTCAATTCATGTAAATCGAAATCACCGAACTCGTTATACGCCTCTATCAGGATATCCCACTGAATGCGCTGCTCCTGCCGGTCGCCGTTTATCAGCATCCAGAGATCCTGCACGGCCGGACCGGTGCGCGCGTCATCCAGATCAACAAACATCGGACCGTCGCGCCACAGAATATTGCCCGGATGACAGTCGCCGTGCAGGCGCAGCGGCTGCCATTTTGTATGCCAGCTCTGCTGCAGCGTGATAAAAAGGCTGTCCAGCGCCTTCAGTAAGCTCTCTTTAAGCCTTGCCGGTACCAGCTCGCTGTGCGCCAGCGTCTGCTGTGGCTGCCGGATATACTCCTCAAGACCCAGCGCCGGACGCCGGACAAAAGATTTACGGCAGCCGGTCTGATGCATGCGGCCGAGGAAGCGTCCTGTCCACTCCATCTGTTCTTCGTTATCCGTTTCATACTGACGACCACCCACGCTGGGAAACACGGCAAACATAAATCCGGCATGCTGGTTAAGCGTGCTGCCCTGTAGCGTAAGCGGTGCCGCTACCGGCACGTCGTCATTCAATAGATCCAGCGACAGCGCATGCTCTTCAAGGATCTGTTCCCGGCTCCAGCGCTGAGGACGATAGAACTTAGCGACGTAGCGCCGGTTTTCATCATCGCTGAACTGATAAACGCGGTTTTCGTAGCTGTTCAGCGCCGTTAAGCCTGACTCCACCCGCAGCCCGGTATCCCATAAAGCATCGAGGATGGCATCCGGATCCAGCGTATGAAAATTAAAGGCAGCGTCGTTCATTTTCGGCCCTGTATGTTACCTTTGCAGTAGATGCGCAAGGATAGCACTACTCGTCAGCCTTGATCACACCGCGTGCGCGTAACAGTGCCGTTTTAAAGTCTGCTTCGTAATCTTTTCTGATACCGGGTATTTCTGTCGTGCTGTCGGCATCACGCATTTTGAGATGGTAAATCAATATGTCGTCGCGTAATTCACTTAACGGGCCATGAAAGCCCGCCTCCTGCGCGAGCTTGTGTAAAAAGCCCAGCAGGTGACATTCTGGCTCCTGCTGCCAGGCAGGCTGCAGAAGCGCAATCAGTTCGTTAAGACGATGGTTTTTCATAGCGGATCCCTCATCACACTGCTTACACTGCACGGGTTCATTAAAGGAGACAACCATGCCCGTATTTACCGGCGTTATTCTGGCAGGCGGCCAGGGTAGTCGTATGGGAGGCCGTGATAAGGGGCTGATGCAGCTGCACAATCAGCCTCTTTATCAGCATGTTCTGCAGCGACTGCAGCCACAGGTAGATAGTGTGCTGATCAGCGCTAACCGGCACCTTGATCAATATCAGTTAAGCGGCTGTAAGGTGATAACCGACACATTGCCTGACTGGCCCGGACCGCTGGCAGGTATGCTGAGCGGATTACGCCATAGCCAGAGTGAGTGGGTCGTTTTCTGCGCCTGTGATACACCCTACATCCCTCAGGATTTTGTTCTGCGGCTGTGGCAACAGCGCGCAGAGGCGCCGGCGGTCTGGGTCAGGTCAGCCATGCGCGATCATCCGGTGCTGGCTCTGCTTAACCGGGCACTGGCTGATGAACTCGCCACGTATCTCGCACGCGGCGAACGGCGTCTGATGCAGTTTTTGCGTGCCAGCGGCGGTCACGCCGTGCTGTTTGAGGAAGATGAGAGGGTATTTCGCAATATTAATACAGCAGACGATCTGGCACAGGAGCAGGGAGAATAATGGACGTACCTTTACTCGCCATTGCCGCGTGGAGCGGTACCGGCAAGACCACGCTGCTTAAATCGCTGATACCGCTGTTAAAACAGCGCGGTGTCCGGACCGGTTTGATCAAACATTCTCATCATCAGCTGGAGATCGATACGCCAGGCAAGGACAGCTACGTTTTACGTAAAGCGGGCGCCGATCAGGTGATGGTTGCCAGCGAGCGGCGCTGGGCACTGATGTGTGAGACGCCTGATGAACCCGCCTCTCTGCAACATCTGGCAGCACAGATGAATAGCGCAGCGCTGGATCTGATACTGGTTGAAGGATTCAGGGATGAGAAAGTGACAAAAATTGCACTGTGGCGGCGTGGTGTAAAAGGTGGGGCAGAAGAGTTGCTGGATGAATATGTTATTGCCGTAGCCAGCGATGAAGCACTGGCGCTGGATCTGCCGCTGCTGGATATCAATCAGCCTGACCGGATCGCAGACTTTATCGTCAGCTGGCTGAAGAAAGGTTAACTTTTACGCACTTCTGACTTTTCTGCGGACGTAAAAAAGCCCTGAACGCGTGTTCAGGGCTCTCTTACTGGATGGATGCCTGGCAGTTCCCTACTCTCGCATGGGGAGGCCCCACACTACCATCGGCG